>CBDCVX010000028.1:0-830714 GCA_965223195.1 Longimicrobiales bacterium | reverse complement strand
ATGTCTCCTGCGATCGCGTCTCCCTCGAGGACCGCGAGTGAGCCGACGCCGTCCGGGATGGCCGCGTCCGCGATGGCAACGCCCGCCACACCGGCGCCGACCGCACCACCCGCCCCGCTCCCCTCGCCCGATCGGGTCGTGCCCGAGGGCGCGCAGGGCTCAACCCACCATGCCAGCCGCGCCGCCGGTCGGGCGTGCCCGCGCACCCCGTCGGCCAACGCCTCTGCCTCGGTGACGGGAACCGAGGCGCCGCTCTCTAGAGCGCCCCCACCCTGCCCCGCCCCGTAGACCAGCACGTACGTCCGGTCCCAAGCGAGCGGCACGGCGCGGTAGTCCCCGCGGTCCTCGGCGTAGGCCTCCACCGCCGGGTCACGCGTGACCAGCACCTCGACGCCGTCGTCCACCGCGTCCCTGGTACTCCGCCAGCCCGGACCCACTCGCGGCGTGGATCGCCGGTCCAGGTAGAGCTCCAGCACACGAGCGGATCCCGTCCCGTCGGCATCCCCGCCGCCCTCCGACCCCAATCGGGCGTCTCCGAACATGTGCCCTGACGCGTGCGGCCGTCCCAGGCCCACCTCGACCCGGTCATCCGCGGGCCGGCTCAGCGAAACCGGGGTCCAGGCCGACCACACCGCGCTCCCGGAGCGAGCGGACCGTTCCAGGTTGTCGAGCCAGGTGACCGCCCCACCCGCGTCGGAGAGCACGAACGTCCAAGTGCGGTCGTCCTCCGCTCGGGACCAGCTTTGGGCACCGGCCGGCAGGAGCGCCCCGCCACAGTCCACGCGGACCAGGGGTGGGTGGCGCCGTCCAGCCAGAAAGCGCTCGGCCGCGGGCGCGAAGGGGCCTCCTACGGAAGTTGCTTCCGCCCCGTCCAACCAGCTCGGCTCGCTCTCCCACGCGACCCGGATGGCCCCGTCCGGCCGCGAGGGCGCCTGCTGCGAGACCCCTTCGGGCGAGACCCCGACCGTCGGCACGACGCAGTCGGCGACCGGCGCCGGAGTCCCGGCCCTCGAACCCCCGCTGCAGCCGAACATTCCGAGAGCCAACGGTCCCAGGATTACCAGCGCCGGCACGGAGACCCTCGACGCCGACGGCCCCGTCCGAGGGGGCCGCCGCGCAGTCATCGCCTGGGATTGTGGCTGAATGGACACACCCGTGTGTATGGAGTCTCCGGTGATGAGGTTCCTGCGGAGCCCCGAGGGAACCGGGCGTGAGATCCTACCAGCCGCCGCCCCCGCCGCCGCCGAAGCCGCCTCCGCTGGATCCGCCGCCGCCCCCGAAGCCGGACGAGCCGGACGAAGATCGCGGCTGGCTCCGCATTGCCGAACCCGTGCGCGACGCGAAGCTGCTCAGGTCGCCCACGAACGTGGAGGGCCGGAACGGGCCTCCCTGGGTGGATGAGTACCACTGCGGCGGTTCGCGGTAGAGTCCGTCCCAGGCCTTGGCCCAGCGCTTCTCCACTCCCAGCGCCATGGCATACGGGAGAAGCGACTCGAACGTCTCCGGCGTGATGTCCATCCGGGACAGCCGATCGGCGTCCACCCGGCTGAGGAACTCCTCGAAGCCCTTGATCTGGGTCAAAACGCGGCGCCCTCCACTGTGCGAGCGGGCATGACCAAGCCGAACAGGAGCGCCGGGATGGCCGCGGCCACGCCAGCCAGAATTCCCAGTCCCGCGGGCATGAACATGCGCCCCGCAACCCACGCGAGCAGCACCGACAGGCCGATGCCCAACGCCACCGCCAACCCGACGTATTTGGCCCGCACCTTGTCCGGCCGATCTTCATAGAATCCGCGTTTTAAAAGAGCGGCATAGACCCCATCCTTGATCTCCGGGATCTGGACGTAGAACTCGTTTTCCAAATCGTCTGCGGTCGCCTCGTCAGGGTGCGAGGCGGAGAAGAGCCCGTGCAGGACCTTGCGCTCGTAGCTGGTGAGCTCCGCCCACTCGCTCGTCGGCCGCGTACGTACGAACACGTGCTCGGCGCCCCACTGCAGAAGCCCATCCCGCTCGCGCTCCTCGATCCGCAGGTAGCCGCGCACCGCCAGGTCCACCACCACGGCGGTGATGTCGCGGCTGTCCACGTCATTGTCCAGCAGCGTGCCCACCTCGGCCGCACCCAGCCCCTCCGGAGGCTCGTACAACGTGGTGATCGGCCCGAGCGCGGGGTCCTTGCCACGACGTCGCCAGAGCCGGTGGAAAAAGCCCAGGGACAGGAGAGGAACCAGCAAAAGCCAATTGGATCTTAGAAAATCGAACGTCCGCGACACCGGTCCCGGGCGGGCCACCACTCCCGGATTCCATCCGACCACCGCCGTGAGTCCTTCCCGATAGTCCAGTGGATCCGTGGTCTCGATGAAGAGGCCGCTCTCCAGGTCCCGGATACGGTAGCCTTCGTCGGTGGCGCCGAAGTGTCCGGTGTAGGCCGTCGACCGGACACCCGTGACGCCGTCCGGCAGCACGATGCGGGCGGTGGCCCTCGCGATGGGAAAATCCCACTCCGTTCCGGTCACGTTCCAATAGAGCTCGTCATGCTCTTCGAAAAAGCGAAGACCGTTGGCGACCGTGTAGCGGATCGTCACCGTCCGCGTAGCGTCGCTGGCGCCGGGCACCCGAATCTTGATCTGGCGGTATCCGTGATCCTGCGTGACCCACCGCTCCAGCTCCTCGCCCGACTCGCCCGTCACGCTGTTGACGTCCATTCGCAGCCGGTAGCGAAATCCGCTCGAGGTGCTGTACTCGACCGGAATACGGCGGTAGATGCCGTTCCAGGTGCCGATGAAGGTGACCTGGATGCTCTCCCGCACCGCAATGCTTCCGTCCTCGTTGACCTCGATCACCACGTCGAACGACGGGATCTCCAAGGATCGCTGGGCGCTGGCCTCCCGTGGCATCCCGGAGGCGAGCAACAGCGCGCAGATGCCGAGCCAGGTGGCGATCGGGCGGCCTGCCACGGCCAGGTTCACGAGTCCTTCCGTATCAGGAGCCGAAATCGACTTTCGGCACCGCCTTCTCACCCTCGGCGATCTCGAAGAACTCCCGGTCCCGGAACCCGAACGTCCGCGCCACCACGTTGGACGGCACCGTGCCGACCTTGGTGTTGTAGTCCCGGATCACCGCGTTGTAGTACCGCCGTGCCTGGCTCACCTTCTCCTCGATCTCGCCGAGCTGGCCCTGGAGGTCGCGAAAGCCCCCGGCGGCCTGGAGTTGCGGGTAGTTTTCCGCCAACGCGAAGAGGGACTTGAGGGCTCCCGCGAGCATGCCCTCGGCGCGGGCGGAATCCGCCGGCCCCTGAGCGGACATTGCGGCGGACCGCGCCTGAACGACCGAGTCCAGCGTCTCCTGCTCATGGGTGGCGTATCCCTTGACCGTCTCCACCAGGTTGGGGATCAGATCATGGCGCCGCTTGAGCTGTACATCGATGTCCGCCCAGGCGCCGTCTGCTCGCTCACGCAAACGGACCAGCCCGTTGTAGATCACGACGGAACCGATGACCAGCACGGCGAGGAGGATGGCAGGCCACATCTCTCGACTCCCTGTCCAAAGGGGAAAACGGCACACTGCCCCGGGACGGGTTCGTCCCCACCCAAGAATAGGAGATCCACACCGGGACTCGCAAAAGATACGGAGCCCGGGCCGAACTTCTTCTGAGCGCACCTCGCTCCCTGCACCACGGAAGGCGCACCGAGCCGGAGCACACAGACGATCCGTATATTCGAATCGTACAGTATCAATCGTACGTCCACGTCTTTTCGGATCGGCTGGATGCCGCGCTCGGACCTTTGACAGGGTGTAGATTCGGTGGGACTCGCCATGCAGTGCGGCAAGGCTCTTTACCCCCCCTCGGGGCCCTTCTAACTTCAGTGCGCCTGCGCCGCGAACCGAACGCGGCGTCCTCGGCCCCGCATCCGGGGCTTCCATCTCCACAGGGGTAGGACGTGTCGGAGAACAGCTTCGATCTTCTCGTGATTGGCAGTGGCCCGGGCGGGTACGTGGCGGCGATTCGCGGGGCGCAACTGGGGCTGACGGTCGGGTGCGTGGAAGCCGATCAGCTCGGCGGGGTCTGTCTCAACATCGGGTGTATTCCCACCAAGGCTCTGCTGACTTCCGCGGCGCTGGCCCAGGAGATGGAGCACGCGGCCAGCCACGGCGTGACCTTCGAGGGACTCGAGGTCGACATCGGGCCGGCGCAGGAGCGGAGCCGTGCGGTGGCCGCTCAGCTAAGTCGTGGGGTGGCGTTCCTGTTCAAGAAAAACGGCGTCAAGCACTTCCACGGCTACGGCCGTCTCGCCGGTGACGGGAAGGTCGAGGTCGAGGAGAAGAACGGGGAGACGCACACCCTCGAGGCGAAACACGTCATCCTGGCTACCGGCTCGCGGCCACGCAGCTTGCCCTTCCTGCCAATCGACGGGGATCGGATCTGGTCATCCACGCACGCCCTCTTTCAAAAGCGGGCTCCCGAGCGCTTGGCAGTCGTAGGCGCGGGCGCAGTGGGGATGGAGTTCGCCGACATCTATCAGTCGTTCGGCAGCCACGTCATCGTGATCGAGGCCCTCGACCGCGTCCTTCCGCTCGAGGACGAGGAGTGTTCGGACTTCATGGCCCGCAGCTACCGGAAGCGGGGCATCGAGATCCTGACCGGCGCCCGCCTCGACGCCACGGACGTGACCGACCACGGCGCCACGCTCCACGTCACCGCGTCAGACGGCCAGAACATGCAGATCGAAGTGGACCACGTGTTGTCGGCCGTGGGCCGAGTGCCCAACACCGAAGACGTCGGGCTGGACCGTGCCGGCGTCGGCCTGGGGCCCGGAGGCTTCATCGAGGTGGACGAGCACCTCCGCACCAACGTCCCCGGCATCTACGCCATCGGCGACTGCGCCGGCCATCAACTGCTGGCCCACAAGGCATCCCACGAGGGCATCGTCTGCGTGGAGCACATTACCGGTAACGGTCACGGCACCGTCGACTACGCCAACGTGCCCAACTGCACGTACACGCACCCCGAGGTCGCGTCCGTCGGCCTCACCGAGGCGCAGGCCAGAGAGGCCGGGCTCGACATCGAGGTCGGCAAGTTCCCCTGGGTGGGGAACGGCCGGGCGCTGGCCCAGGGTCACGCTGAGGGGTTCGTGAAGGTCATCCGCGACCGGGTGTACTCGGAGATCGTCGGCGCGCACATCGTGGGTCCGAGCGCCACCGAGCTCATCGGCGAGTTCGTAATCGGCCGGCACCTCGAATCCACCGTCGAAGAGATGGAAAAGGCCATGCACCCCCACCCGACGCTTTCCGAGGCGGTCGCGGAAGGGGCGCTAGCCGCTCTGGGCAGGCCGATTCACATCTAGCCGCTTCACGGCTGGGGACGGTAGGCGGCTGGGCGCAACCGCGGGCCCGGGTCCGCGGAGTCGTTAGAGCTCGAACTCGATCCCGCGTGTAGCCAACACCCGGAGCACCGCCTCGCCGATCTTGTTGTTGGGCGTGGACGCTCCCGCGGTGATGCCCAACTCGAAGGGGCCCTGGGGCGCCCACTCGGAAACCGTGACTTCCGGGGTGTCCGCGGCGAGCTCCGGCTTGTGCCGAATGGTGCCCGCCTCCGGATCGATGCAGGCGGCGTCTTCGATGTGATACGTCCGCGTGTGGCTCCGACACATGTGCGCCAAGTGATTGGTGTTCGACGAGTTGTAGCCACCGATCACGATCATCAAATCCGGCGGCGACTCCATCATCTGGGCAACCGCGTCCTGGCGCTCCTGTGTGGCGGAACAAATGGTGCCGAACGATCGGAAGTTCTCCGCTGCCCCCGCTTCTCCCTCTCGCTCCACGATCGCCTCGCGCACCTTCGCTCCAATGGCCATCGACTCCGACGCGAGCATCGTGGTCTGATTGGCCACACCGATCTGGCGCAGGTGCTGGTCGGGGTCGAATCCCTCCGACGCCCTGTCGCGGAACCGTTCGAGGAACTGCTCCCGATCCACCGCCCCCGGCCTGCCGGCGATGTAGTCGCACACCACCATCGCCTCGCGCATGTCGCGAACAATCAGATAGCGTCCGTCCGGGTGCCGGTTGACCTGCGAGGCCGTGGCCCGCGACTCTTCGTGCTGGTACTTCCCGTGAATCAGAGCCGTGAAGCCGTCCTTCGCGTAGCCCTCGACGCGCCGCCACACGTTGAGTACCGACCCGCACGTGGTGTCCACCAAAACACAGCCGATCTCCTGCAGCCGGCCGAAGTCCTGGAGGGTCACCCCGAACGCGGGAATCAGCACCACGTCCTCGGGCGTCACGTCCCCGAAGTCGAAGTGGCCTTCGTCGTCCGGGTACAAAAACCGGATCCCCATGTCCTTCATGCGCTGGTTCACGTGGGGATTGTGGATGATCTCGCCCACCAGGAAGATGCGCTTGCCCGGGAACTTGTGCCGCGTCTCGTAGGCGTAGTCCACCGCCCGATCGACCCCGTAGCAGAAGCCGAACTCCTCGGCCAGGCGGACGGTCACGTCACCGAGCTCATCGCGGTAGCCTCGAGCCCGGATCCGCTCCACCAGCGCCGAGTGGTACTCGGCGTCGATGACCGGACGCACCGTCTTTCTGAGACCAAAACCTTTACGGTAGTACGTTTGCTCCACGGCCAACGACCTCTCGGGGATCACCCGAAATGGGAGAGATTCGCGTCTCGCGCCCGTCGAATCCTGGATCTGCTCCAAGCGCAGGGGGTAGGGTACCCGACCCCCCAACAGCCGGTTTCATGTCTTCGCTAACACGTCTGGCCCTCCTCTTCATCCTGGTTCCTCTGGTAGAGCTGGCGCTCCTCCTGCGGGTTGGCCAGTGGGCGGGCCTGTGGCCCACGCTGGGCCTGGTGGCGGCGACAGGAATCTTCGGAGCCTGGCTGGCCCGCCGGGAGGGTGCGCGAGCTTTCGTTCGCTTTCGCGATCAACTGGCGACCGGCCGGGTTCCGGAGGCCGCCGCGCTGGACGGCGTCTGCATCCTCATCGGTGGCGCGCTTCTGCTGACGCCCGGAATCGTGACGGACCTGTGGGGCCTGGGGCTCATCGCGCCTCCCACGCGTAAGTGGATCCAGAAGCGGATGCGTGCGGCGGCTCGGCGACGGCTGGACGAGGGAGTGGTACAAGCCACCATCGTCAGCGTGAGCGCCCCGACCCGGCCCGATACTCAGCCTCAGGGTCCACAACCACCTGAAACTCCCGGCTCTGGGTCCGGCGCCTCCGGCGCAGACTGATTCGCCCCGCCGGACTGACGTCCCGTATCGGGTGTGCGGCAGCTTGCCAGCGCCCCTCCCGAGTGGCATACCACTCCACGTCGCGCATTCTCGGATTCCTCCGTACAACGCAAGGACCGACTGTCCATGCCTCCTCCCGGTTTTCTCGAGCGCCTGCTCGATGCGCCCGGACCGTCCGGATTCGAAACCCGCGCCGCCCGTGTGTGGCGGGACGAGGCCGCTACCTTCGCGGACGAAGTGCAGGTCGACGTCAACGGCAACTCGTTCGCGGTCGTCAATCCGGATGGCAGCCCACGCGTCATGCTGGCCGGCCACATCGACGAGATCGGGCTGCAGATCACGCACATCGACAAGGACGGGTATCTCTACGTGGCCGAGATCGGCGGCTGGGATCCCCAGGTACTCGTGGCCCAGCGGGTGCGTATCCTCACCAAGTCCGGTGATGTCTCGGGTGTGGTCGGGAAGCGCCCCATCCACCTCATCCGTCCCCGCGAGCGGGAGAAGGCGGTGCGGACTCAGCAGCTCTGGGTCGACGTCGGAGCCAGGGACCGCGACGGCGTTGAGGAACTGGGGATTCGCGTCGGCGATCCGATGGTGATCGACGCGGATCTGATCCACTTGGCAGACGGCTGCATCGCCAGCCGAGCGGTCGACAACCGGATCGGTGCGTACGTGGTTCTCGAGACCGCCAGGCTGCTGGCGAACGATCCCGCCGGCGCGTGCGCCATCGCGGTGGCCACCACCCAGGAGGAGATCGGATACAACGGCGGCGGCGCGCGGGCCGGCGCCTACGGGTTGGATCCAGACCTGGCGCTCGTTGTGGACGTCACGTTCTCGACCGACGTGCCGGATGTGGAAAAGAAGGAGCTGGGCGATCACAAGCTCGGTGGTGGGCCCGTGCTGAGCCGCGGCTCGGCCGTGCATCCCATGGTGTTCGAGCGTCTGGCGGAGGTTGCGGAGCGGGAGGAGATCCCGCACTCCATTCAGGCCGCGCCTCGGGCCACGCGAACGGACGCCGACGCCATCCACTTGGTTCGCATGGGCGTGCCAACCGGACTCCTGTCCGTTCCCAACCGGTATATGCACTCGCCCAACGAGATCGTCAGCCTCGAAGACGTGCACATCACGGCCCGGCTCATGGCGGCGTTCGTGCGCGACCTGGACTCCGGAGCCGATTTCGTGCCGCAGTAGTGTGCCGTTGACTCCCCCCGAGACCCGGTCCAGCTTACTTGGCCGCTCGGGTGAGCGGGCGGACATCAACCCACCCACGTCTTTTGGATTCTGAGTCCTTATGGAAAATGCCGGACAGGTCGTCACCGAGCTTCAGGACATGCGCGACGACGGATTCCTTTCTGATGCGCTGCTGCGGGCGGCCGTGCGCCGGATCAAGCAAGGAAGCGACCGCTACGATTGGGTAGGCGTCTACCTGCTCAACGACGAAGGAAACGAGCTCTGGCTCCACAACTACATCGGGAGCGGAACGGAGCACGCCAAGATCCCCGTCGGGACCGGCGTGTGCGGCACCGCCGTGGCCGAGCGCGCCAATCAGATCGTGGATGACGTCTCCACGGTAGAAAACTACTTGGCCTGTAACACCTTGGTGTCGTCCGAAATGGTCGTGTTGATTCGGGCCGGCGAAGACATCTACGGTCAGATCGACATCGACAGTTACGAACCCGGCGCGTTCTCCACCGAAGACGAGACGTCCATCCAACTGGTCGCGGACAAGCTGGCCGAGCAGATCGCAGAAGAGCGGCGGTAGGACGGCACCCCCGGACCTCCGCACCGTCGTCGCTCCCAATCCGGGAGCGTTCACGCTCGACGGCACGCGTACCTACCTGGTGGGACATCGCCGGGTGGCGGTGGTGGACCCCGGCCCCTCCGATCCGTCCCATCTGCGCGAACTGGTCGAGGCCTTGGCGTCCAGCGAGTCCGTGCAGATCGTCGTCACCCACGGCCACGGCGATCATGCCGAAGCGGCCGGAGAGCTCGCCCGCCTGCTGGGTGAGCGGTACACGACGCGCGTGCCCGAGACCGATACTCCGGCGGATACGGCCCCGCGTCCCGGGACCGTGTGGGACACCGACGCGGGCAGGCTGGTCGCCGTGTCGACGCCCGGCCATACCCGTGACCACGTCGTTTTTCACTGGCCCGAAAGGCACGCGGTCTTCGCCGGGGACGTCCTCTTGGGAGAAGGCGACACCACCTGGCTGGGAGAGTATCCCGGCTGCGTCGCAGACTACCTCTCCTCGCTGGACGTGATCGAGTCACTCGACCCGGCGGTCGTCTATCCCGGCCATGGGCCTCCGGTCACCGATCCGCTCGACGCCGTCGCTCGATTCCGCCGGCACCGTCACGAGCGGATCGCGCAGGTTGCGGCGGCCATCGCCGCGCTCGGGGACGTGCCGGCCGAGCAACTGGTCGAGACCGTGTACGGCAGGGCTCTGCCCCCGCGCCTGACGGCAGCCGCGGCACGGAGCGTCGAGGTGATGGCCCACCACGTTCGGACCTCGGGTGGCCTTCCCACAGGAGCGGGCGGCGACGCCTGAGCCACTCGGAGTCCGCGTTCAAATGCGCCGTGTCACGGAGTCTCGCTCGTCGCGGCCACACAGGCGATGTGGTACCATTGGGCCGGTTGGACACCAGAGGACGCCGGAGTCGGACCCCCCCCTTCTCGTTGCCGACGCACATGCCCCGTATCACGGACGCGCTCATACGAGACTTGGCCCGCGTAGTCGGGGCCGACGCCGTTATCACGGATCCGGACCGGCTCCTCGTCTACGAGTCCGACGGGCTCACCGCCTACCGGCACCCGCCCTCCGCTGTCGTGCTCCCGTCGGACACGAACCAGACCCGGGACGTCGTCGGGATCTTGGCGGATGCCGGCCATAGAATGGTGCCCCGAGGGTCCGGCACCGGGCTCTCGGGCGGTGCGCTCGCGCTGGACGGCGCCGTTACCATCGCGACCACGCGCATGAATCGGATTCTGGAGATCGACGCCCCGAACCGCATCGCCCGCGTGCAGCCCGGCGTCGTGAACGCCCACCTCACCAGCGCGGTGGAGCCGTTCGGGTTGTACTACGCGCCCGATCCCTCGTCCCAAAGCGCGTGCTCGATCGGTGGGAACGTTGCCGAGAACTCCGGCGGGCCCCACTGCCTCAAGTACGGCGTGACCGCGCGCTACGTCGAGGCGCTGACCGTGGTGCTGTCCGACGGCGAGGTGGTGCGGTTGGGCGGACACAATTGGGACGGTCCCGACCTGGTCGGGCTGTTCGTGGGCTCCGAGGGCTGCTTCGGAATCGCAACCGAGGTGACCGTTCGTCTGCTCCCGCTTCCCCAGGGCGTTCGCACGCTCCTGGCCATCTTTCCCCGCGTGGAGGATGCCGGCGAGGCGGTCACCGCGATCATGGCTTCGGGCCTTTTACCCGCAGCTCTGGAGATCATGGATCAGGCGACCATCCAGGCGGTCGAGGATTCCGTGTTCGCGGCCGGATACCCGCGGGACGCCGGCGCCGCGCTCGTGGTCGAGTTCGACGGCCTCGAAGCCGGATTGGACGACGAGGCCGAGCGGGCCGCCCAGTGCTGCGTGGAACACGGCGCGCGCGAAGTGCGACGCGCGCGCGACGAGCGGGAGCGGGAACAGCTCTGGAGGGGAAGGAAGAAAGCGTTCGGAGCGATGGGCCGTATCGCTCCCGATCTGCTGGTACAGGACGCGACCGTTCCCCGGACACGGCTGCCGGAGGTGCTGGCCGCCATCTCGCGGATCGCGGAGGAATACGATCTGAAGATCGCCAACGTCTTCCACGCCGGTGACGGCAACCTCCATCCCAACATTCTGTTCGATCGACGCGATCCCGAGGAGTTGGCCCGTGTGGAGGCGGCGTCCAAAAAGATCATGCAGCTCTGTGTGGATGCCGGCGGCACGATCACGGGTGAGCACGGCGTGGGAGTCGACAAACGGCGGTACATGACGCTCGTACACGGTCCCGGTGTTCTGGACACCATGCGGCGCGTCAAGGCCGTGTTCGACCCGGCCGGGCTCTTCAATCCGGGGAAGGTGATTCCCGATCCGACGGACGACGATGCTCCGGCCGCGAGGGCTTCGTGAAGCCGGTCCACACGGCGGCCGGGGCGCCCGACCTGAGGCGGCTGGTGCCGCCCGGAGTGCCGGTCCTCAGCGGCGACCCGTGCGCCGAGTGGGCCGTCCGGGGAGCGTCGCCCAAGGCGGTTGCCTTCCCCGAGACCGTCGAACAGGCGGCCACCGTCATCGAGAGGTCGGCGGAAGCGGGGATACGGGTGGCGCCCGCCGGCGCGGGGACATGGATCGCGGCACGCGGGCGGCTGCCGGCAGACCTGATCGTGAGCACCGCGCGCATGGATCACGTCAGCCGATACGAGCCCGCAGACCTGACGCTCACGGCGGGTGCGGGCATCGAGCTCGCCGCTCTGGCGAGCCGTACGGCTCGACATCGCCAGTGGCTGGCGCTCGATCCCCCAGGCCGGGGCACGCTCGGCGGCCTCGTGGCCACCGCCTCCGCAGGACCCCTGCAGGCCGGCTACGGCACCCCGCGCGAGCACGTGTTGGGGGCCACGCTGATCACCGGCGACGGCCGCGTGCTCGACCTCGGAGGGCAGGTCGTCAAGAACGTCGCCGGGTTCGACCTGCTCAAGGCGGTGGTGGGCGGCTGGGGGGCTTACGGGCTCGTCACGTCCGTGACGGTGAGGCTCCATCCGCTTCCCGAAGCGGACGTCAGCCTGGTTTATCGGACCGACCTGGACTCGGCATTGGACCTCGCCCGCCGTCTGGCGGAGGCGGCCCTGATTCCCGCCGCGCTCGACCTCATCTACGACGCGTCGAGTCCGGATGCCTCCGGCCGCGCGGACCCAACCGCCCTGGTTTGTGCGAGGGTGCTCGGCTCCGCGCGGACGGTTGCGGCGGCCGCGGAGCTTTTGGAGGCCGCCGCGGGTCAGAAGGCCCATCAGCGCGTGGAGGGGCCCGCCTCCGCCTCCCTGGCCGAGCGGACCCGGGCGGCCGGTTCGGCGGGCGCGATCACGGTTCGCGTGAAGGGACTCCCAACCCGCGTGGCGGAGCTCGTCCGGGTCCTACCCAAACAGCTCGGTGGTCACGCGGCGGGGCTACACGTGACCACCGGGGTCCTGAGGGTCGCGTTTCCCGCTGCGACGGCGCTGACCGAGCTGGGCCGGCTGGCCGACCTGAGCGCTGACAACGGCGTGTCCGTGAACGTATTGGACGGACCCGCCGAGGCGGACCGCTTCGATCGGCCACCGCCGGATCCCGTCACCGCGCGTCTCCTCGGTGATCTGCGCGCGCTTTTCGATCCGGCCGGTGTGCTCCGGCCGACCGATCCCACGGTCCCGAGCTCATGACGTCGCCTCCGGTCGCCGGCGTCCCCCTCACGCTCGAAGGCCCTCGCGGGCAGGGACGCGCCTCCACGCTATTGGCCAGGAGCGCCAAGCTCGACGCATGCGTTCACTGCGGGTTCTGTCTTCCGGCGTGTCCGACGTATCTCCGCCTGGGCGACGAGGCGGACTCGCCCCGCGGGCGGCTGCACATCATGAGAGCAGTCGTCGAGGGTCGACTCGATCCCGGTGCCGAGGCTTTTCAGCGACACATCGATCGCTGCCTCGGTTGCCGCGCCTGTGAAACCGCTTGTCCGTCGGGAGTCGAGTATGGCGCCTTGTTGGAAGGCGCACGGGAGGCCGCCCGTACGGCGGCCCCGCCGCCGTGGACCACGCGTCTGTTGTTGTCCGTGTTCCGGCACGGCGCCCTGACCCGGGCCGCCCTCGCGGCCGGCCGGCTTTTCCGAGCTACCGGCCTACCTCGCCAGGTGGCGCGCGCGCTGCCCCACGGAAAGGTGCGCCTGGGGCTGGCGATGCTGGCCGGGAGCGCGCCGGTGCGCCTGGCCGAGCAGCGGTTCGAGCGATCAGAGCTCGCGCCTATCGGCGGTGGGCAGGCCGTCCGACCAATCACGTGGGCGGAGTCCGACCCGGCTCGGCCGACGACACGCGCGGTGGAACTGCCGAAGCCCCCCGACCGCGGCGGGGAGCCTCATGCGTACGCCGGCATCCTGCGAGGTTGCGTACAAGCGGGACTGTTCGCCCGCGTCAATCACGCCACGCAGAGGGTGCTGGAGGCCAACCGGGTACGGGTCGTGCCAGTGCGGGGTCAGTCCTGCTGCGGAGCGCTGCACTCCCATTCGGGCGACCTTGCGTCCGCGCGGGTCCTCGCCCGACGAAACATCGAGGCGTTCGAGCGGTCGGGAGTGGAGCACGTCGTGGTCAACGCCGCAGGATGCGGTGCGGCGATGAAAGAGTATCCCCACCTGCTGGAGCAGGACCCGGAGCTACACGCTCGGGCGCAGGCGTTTGCGGCACGGGTGCGGGACGTGTCCGAGGTGCTGGCGGACCTCGGGCCGCGATCCGGCGGAACGGTGGAGGTGGACGTCGCATACGACGCGCCCTGCCACCTCCAACACGCACAGGGCGTCGTCGAGGATCCGCTCACCATGCTGCGCGCCGTCCCGGGACTCCGCGTCCGGGCGCTGGCCACGTCGGACCAATGCTGCGGCGGGGCCGGGATCTACGGCATCACTCATCCCGATCTGGGTGGGCGGATCGGAAACGAAAAGGTCGACGACGTGGTCGCCGCCGGGGCGCCGCTCCTCACGACCGCCAATCCCGGCTGCATGATGCAGATCGGCGCCGGCCTGCTCCTGCGGGACAGCTCCGTCGGAGTCGTACATCCGGTGGAGATCTTGGACGAAAGCTACCGAAGAGCGGGACTTTATCGATCATGATGGACCGATACCTGGAGCTGTTGGGACGCCTCGTACAGATGGAGTCTCCGTCGCGGGACTCGGCCCGCCTGCGGGCGCTGGCCGATCTACTCGTCGAGGAGGCCCACGCCCGGGGCGGCCGGGCCGAGCGAGTGCCCGCCGGAGACCTCGGGGACCACCTCTCCATCGAGTTCTTCGCCAAGGCGGGCGACGGAGCGCCGCTGCTCGTGATCGGGCACATCGATACCGTCCATCCGGTGGGCACGCTGGAGAACCACCCGTTCTCGGTGAGCACCGAGCGCATCACCGGCCCCGGCGTGTACGACATGAAAGCCGGCGTGGCCGCCGCCTTCGAGGCCGTGTCCAGGATCAGCGAGCGTGGAGCTTCTCCCGCGGGGCCGGTGCGTCTCCTGGTGACCTGCGACGAAGAGATCGGCTCGCCCTCGTCACGGCCGCTCATCGAAGACGCGGCCCGGGATGCTCGAGCGGCGCTCGTGCTGGAGCCCTGTGTGCCGGGTGGCAAGGCAAAGACCGCGCGGAAGGGCGTGGCGGGCTACTCCCTTCAGGTCTCCGGAAAGGCGGCCCACGCGGGCATCGAACCCGAAGTGGGGGCCAACGCCATCCATGAGCTGGTGACGCTGCTCGGCCGGGTCCAAGCCTTCGGCAACGGTGCGTCCGGCACGACCGTAAACGTCGGTCGCTTCGAGGGCGGAACCGTCAGCAACGTCGTCGCCGACCGGGCGTCGGCCGAGGTGGACGTGCGTTTCTGGACCGGAGACGAGGCCACCCGCGTCGACCAGGCCATGCGCGACCTCGAGGTCGCCGACACCCGGTGCACCCTTAGGCTGCGCGGTGGGATCAACCGTCTCGCACTGGAGGAGACCCCGGAAAGCCAAGCCCTCTTCGAGCGCGCCAGTGCCGAGGCCGCGGACCTCGGCTTCAAGCTGGAGGGCGCGCGCACCGGAGGGGCCAGCGACGGAAACTTCGTATCCGCCGTGGGTTGTGCCACGCTGGACGGACTGGGACCCGACGGCGCCGGCGCGCACAGTGCCGACGAATACGTGCTCATGCCGGCGCTGCCTACCCGCCTCGCGCTGATCACCCGGTTGATGGAGGTGCTTTGACCGAGGTGGAGCACACCACACCGGACGGACGCATCGTCCGAATTCGGCCGCTGGCCGGACCGGACGAGTACCGGGCGTGCGTGGAGCTTCAGCACGACACCTGGGGAGCGAACTTCTCGGAAAACGTGCCGTTGGCCATCCTGATGGTCTCCCAGCGATTGGGCGGCGTCACGGCCGGCGCGTTCGACGAGGCCGGGAATCTGGTCGCGTTCGTGTTCGGGCTCACCGGATTGGAGGAGGGCAGTCCGGTACACTGGTCCGACATGCTCGCCGTGCGTCCCGCGTACCGGAACGCGGGGCTCGGCCTGGCGCTCAAAGCCTACCAGCGGGACCGCATGCTGAGCCTCGGGATCCAGCGCATGTACTGGACGTTCGATCCCCTACAGTCCAAGAACGCCTGGCTCAACTTCGGCCGCTTGGGCGCGGTCAGCTCCGAGTACATCAGCGACATGTACGGGCGGAGCGATTCTCCCCTCCACGCCGGCATCGGCACCGACCGATTCGTGGTCCGGTGGGAGCTCGGGTCGGAGCGGGTTCAGGACCGGCTGGCCGGTCGGCGGCTCGCGCCCGACCCGTCCGACCTGAAGCTTCCCGAAGCCCTGGCGGCGGAGTCGGTGGCCGGGCCCTGGCCGTCCCCCGGAGCGGAATGGCTGGACCTGACCGGTCGGCGGGTAGCCGTCAGCCTCCCGGCGGACATCGATGCGCTCAAGGCCGATGACATGGCGCTGGCCGTCCAATGGAGGTCGGCGACCCGTCGGGTGATCACGGCCTATCTCGCCCGGAGATACGAAGCTCGGGAACTGCTCAGAGGAGGTGCGGTTTCTCGTTACGTACTCCATGCGCTGGACAAGGACGACTGACACACCGGGGTTCGAAATGACGCGATCGCTCCCGCGAGTGGCCATTCTCGGAGGTGGGCCGATCGGCCTGGATGCGGCTCTCGCCGCGGCCCAGGCCGGACTGCCGTTCACCGTGTACGAAGCCGAAGGGCACGTCGGCGCAGACGTGCTCGACTGGGGCCACGTGCAGATGTTTTCTCCCTGGTCCCTCAACTTGTCCGATCGGATGATCGCGCGTCTGGGGCCGCCCAAGGACCCCACGGTTTGCCCCACCGGAGAAGAGTTTGCGCGCGAGGCGCTCCATCCTCTGGCTACGCTTCCCGAGCTACGTGACCACATCCGCACCGGGCTGCGGGTGGTGGCGGTAAGCCGCGACGGCCTACTCAAAGGCGAGGAGATCGGCACCGGCGCCAGGGCGGATCATCCGTTCCGGATTCTGCTCCGCGACGCCGCGGGTCACGAGTTCGTGGCCGGCGCGGACGTGGTCCTCGACTGCACCGGATCGCGCGCCGTGCCCAACTCGTTGGGTGACGGAGGCATTCCCGCGCCGGGCGAGCGATCGCTGGAGGACCGCTTGGACCGTTCCATGCCCGATCTGGCCACCGAACGGGCGGATTGGGAGGGGAAGTCCGTGCTGATCGTTGGAGCCGGCTATTCCGCTCAGACGGCGGCCGGCACCTTGGGCACCCTCGCCCGTGCGGATGGCGGCACGAGTGTGCGGTGGGCCATTCGCGGCGATCGTAGCGAGATTGCGCCCATTCCCAACGACTCACTTCCGGCCCGCGCCGCGCTTTCCGCCCAAGCGCTCGAGCTAACCACTCCGAACGGGGACGCGGCGGTCGAGCTTATCACCGACTCGTGCGTGCAGGGCCTTCGGCCATCCGGGCCGGGCTTCGACGTGTCGCTCCGCGTCGGCGACGATCCGGAGCGGGTCGTGTATGCCGACCGGGTTCTGGCTCTCACCGGATCCACCGGTGACCGGAGCATCTACAGCGCGCTACAGGTACACGAGTGCTACGCGACCTCGGGTCTCATGAACCTCTCCGCCGCGCTGCTCGGCGAAACGTCCGCCGACTGTCTGGACCAGACCACGCACGGGCTGGACACCCTCCGTAGCCCGGAGCCGAACTTCTATATTCTCGGGTCCAAGTCCTACGGCAGTAACAGCACGTTTCTCCTGCGCATCGGCTACGGCCAGGTCAGCGAGGTGTTCGACGGGCTGAGTCGGCTGTAGCACGTTCGGCAACGGGGACGTTCAGCAACGGAGAGGTTCGCCCGGCGTGAAAATCCAATCGATTCGCATGCGCGAAATCCGCATGGACCTCAGGGAGCGCTTCGAGATCAGCTCCGGGGCCATGCAATTGCGTCGTATTATCCTCATCGAGCTTGGCGGCGACGGCCACACGGGCTGGGGAGAATGCGTGGCCTCGGCGTCTCCTGGATACTCCTACGAGACCACCGACACGGCGTGGCACGTCATCGAGGACTTCCTGGTGCCCGGAGTGCTGGGGACCGAGCCGGAAGACCCGCGTCGCCTGCTGGAGTCGGTGTCGTGGATTCGCGGACACCGGATGGCCAAGGCGGCGCTGGAAATGGCGGCGTGGGACCTGGAGGCGCGACGACGGGACTGCTCACTGCGCGACCTGGTGGGCGGAACCGCAGACCGGGTGCCGGTCGGCGTCAGCATCGGCATCCAACCATCCGACGATGCGCTGTACGACAAGGTTGACGCGCACGTGGCCGAGGGATACCGAAAGATCAAGATCAAGATCAAGCCCGGCCGTGACGTGGCGATGCTCGAGGGCGTTAGGGAGCGGTTTCCGGACACTCCGATCATGGCGGATGCCAACTCCGCCTATTCCCCGGACGATGCCGACCATCTCGCGCGGCTGGATCCGCTGGATCTGATGATGGTCGAGCAGCCGCTCCGGTACGACGATCTGAAGGACCACGCCCGTCTGCAGCAACGCCTGTCCACGCCGATCTGCCTGGACGAGTCCATCCGCTCCGCAGATGATGCGCGGTTGGCCCTGCAGCTTGGGAGCGGACGTGTGATCAACATCAAGCCGGGCCGGGTGGGAGGCCTCGCATCGGCTCGGGCCATCCACGACGTGTCGAAGGCCGCCGGTATGCCGGTATGGTGCGGGGGAATGCTGGAGACCGGGATCGGGCGAGCCCACAATCTGGCGCTCGCGTCCCTTCCCGGATTCGTCATGCCCGGAGACATTTCCGCCAGCCGCCGTTACTGGGAAAGGGACATCGTCTTTCCCGAGTTCGAGATCGAGGACGGATACATGGCGGTTCCGAATGGCGTAGGCATCGGCATCGCGCCCGATACGGAGCGCATCGACGCGTTGACCGTTCGGGTCCGGCAATTCCGGGCTTGAGTCGAGCCCCGGCACCTCCGCAAGCGGAGGTTCGGCCGTTCGCACGGAACTTGCTCGACTTCAGGTGCAACGGGCTACCGGGACCAGAGACTCGAACCACCGTGTAGGACCGTTGAGAGGGACCGGCGGATGGGAGTTGCATCATGATCCTGCCCACACTGAGAGCATCGTTCGGGCGTCGCGACGCCTTGCACCTCGTGCGCCTGATCGGCGGGGACGACGCCGAAATGGCCGAGGCTGCGCAAGATAGGCTCGAGTCCGAGGGATTGGACGTTCTCCTCGACGATCCCAGGGTCAAAAACGCGCTCCTCACCGATCCCCGCGCGTCTGCGCCGCCGGCCTTGATCTTCTATGTGCTCGTCCGCCAAGCCCTTCTCGAGGGCGGATTGGACAACCGTGCCATCGCAGACTACGTGGCCACCCTCGTTTTGCGGTTCGGGCGGGGACGCCAGGCGTATCGGGCCGCCGGCGGAGCCGAGGACGAGTATCACTATCTGGTGGATATCCTCGTTCAGATCGACGAGGCCGAGGGCCGCCAGCGGTTTCTTTTGGCCTCACACCTGGGCAACTACGCCTTGTGGATCGCCGGCATGTTTCCGCACTATCTGGAGGAACGCGAGCGACGTCGAGGAGCGCCGTCGGTGGGGTACTACGAGCAAATGGGTGCGGGCGGATTCCTTCAGGCGGCCGACCACCAAGAGGCGAACAGCTTCGGACTCGATGAGATCTTTCAGTCCGTGGGAAACCACTTTCGAGGGGTACGCGTGGCGCTGAATCGCATATCCGATCGGGTCCTGTGGCCCAAGGCCGGAGACCCGGTATCCAGGCTGCTCCGGGAAGTAGAGCAGGGGCTGCCGTGATCGAGCTTCGCTGGACGGGGCGACGGATGGGGCTTCGACGAGTGTGGCTTCGACGGATGGGGCTCCGATGACCCCGAGAGGATTTCTGTTTTCGGCCGCGGCTCCCAACCCGGAGGGTAGCCACTCCATCTGTCCGCACTGCTGGATGGTCAATCCCGGGCCGTTCCGCCTGTGTGCCCGCTGTGGCGCAGACATGCGGACGTTGCTCCAGGAATCGGGCGGGATGCGGCGTACTGCGGCCATCCAGAGCCCCATGCCCGTCGGCGCTTCCGCACGCCTGGGTCCCATCCAGCGCGCGTTCATCTGCTTCTTCCTCGTGCTGACGGTTCTCAGCTACGTGGCGTACTTGCTGCCCGCGGCGCTGCCTGCCGATCCGGCCCGGACCCCGTCCCCGACCGGTCACACGCAGTAGGGAAGGTCTGGGACACTAGGTCCGCGCTACGCGGTTCGCCGGAGGCAACCAGGACAGTACCGCCACCATCTCCGTAGCTCCGTTCCGCAGCGGCACCGACGGATCCGAGGCCGCCCGCAGCCCGGGCAGCCGAGCGCTCCCGACGGCACCTCCGCCTCGCAGCCTGCGCAGGGCACCGTCGAGCCGGCGTCGCCCTGAAGGACCTGCTGGGCTTCGTGTGGCAGGACATCTCCTTCCGCGACCTTCCGGCGAGCGTCATCCATCAACGTCCGCATGCCATTCTGCCGTGCCAGCCGGCGGATGATCTGCAGCCGCCCGTCTCCCACGATCTCCTCTCGGATCGCGTCGTTGAGGACCAGCAGTTGAAACACCCCGGTGCGTCCACGCAGACCGTCGGAGCAGCGATCACAATCACGGTCGCGGCCCCGGCACGTGTGGCACACACGGCGAACCAGCCGCTGGGCCACCACCGCGGCCAGCCCGCCCGCCACCAGGTAGTCGGGCACACCCATGTGCATGAGGCGGGTGACGGCCCCCGGGGCGTCGGTCGTGTGAATGGTGGACAGCACCAGGTGTCCGGTGACGGCCGCCGCCATCGCAATTTCCGCGGTCTCCCGGTCGCGGATCTCGCCGATCATGATGACGTCGGGATCTTGCCGAAGGACCGAACGGAGTAGCGTGGGAAAGGTGAGACCCGCCGCGCGCCGGACGTGCACTTGGGTGACGCCGGGCACGCGGTACTCCACCGGATCTTCCAGCGTGACCACGTTGAGCCGACTGCGGTCGGCCTCCGCCAGCGCAGCGAACAGCGTCGTGCTCTTCCCGCTGCCCGTGGGCCCGGACACCAGGATCAGCCCCTGGCGGGAAGCGAGCACCCGCCGAAGCCGATCCAGGTCGGAGGGAGCCATGCCCAGGTGTGCCAAGCTCGCCGGCGCCGCCGAGGCGTCGAGCACCCTGAGCACGGCCTTCTCTCCGGTTCCCACCGGCACAGTCGACACCCTCAGCGTCAGATCCGAGTTGCCGTGCCGTAGCGCGAATCCCCCGTCCTGAGGTCTTCGGCGCTCCGCGATGTCCATGCCGGCCAGCACTTTCACGCGGGAAATCGCCGCCGACTGGCTCGTAGGTGGGAGCTTGACCAGCGTGCTCAACACTCCGTCGACACGAATCCGAACCCGGACGCGGCCTCCGTCCTCCTCGAGGTGGATGTCGCTGGCGTTCCGTTCGATCGCCTGACGGAGCACCTGGTCCACCACCCGGACCACCGGCCGCGCGCTCGCCTCGCGTTCCAGATGTCGGACGGCTACCGAGTCCGTCTCCGGCAGGTCGGGAAGCTCCCGCACCAGTGAGGACAGCTCGGTACCATACGCTCGGTCCACCGCCCGCGAGAGCGCAGCTTCTGAGGCCACGACCAGCTTGATCCGACGGCCCGTCTGGAAGCGAACCTCGTCGACCGCCGTGAGATCCGCCGGTTCGGCGGTGGCCATCACCAGCTCACGCGCGGTGGACCGAAGGGGCAGAACTCGCCGTCTCCGCGCCAGGCCCGGCTGGACGAGCTCGGCCACGTCGGCTCCGGGTTCCAGGTCTTCCGGCGACACGTAGGGCACCCGTGCCTGTTCCGCGACGGCCTTGGCGAGTGACTCGGGGTCGACCCAGCCGCGGAGCAGGAGGACGTCGCCCAGTCGCTGGCCCGTCTCCGCCTGTTCCTCGATCGCCCGTTCCAGCAGTGACTGGCTGAGCACACCCGCGACGACCAGCAGTTCGCCCAACGGTTGGTGCGAGCCCACTTCAGCGCGACGGTACGGCCGGCGAGATGGACGCGACGCGACCGCGCGCGGCTCTACCGCCGCCGAGAAGACAGGCTGTTTCGTTCACTCCTGATGGTGGCGCGACGGGACGGGCGGGAGAATGTCGGCGAGGGCCGGAGACGGATGCTTGCGATAGGAGGAGGGCGACATGGCAGACGAGCAGGAGATCAATCGACTCTTGGACCAGCTGTTGGAGGGTCTGAGTCCGGAGGAGATCGTGGGCCGGGACGGGTTGGCGGACCAGCTGACGAAGCGCCTGTTGCGTAGAGAAGCGGTCTAGGTCTTCGCTAGTGGCCAAAGGTCCACAAGGTGCAAGCAAGGGCCATCTCGCTCTCACCTCGCACCGCTGTTCCACCGCAGCTTGCACACCGCTTGAATGTTGCTGTCAGTTTCAACGGCTTAGGTCGAATCTGCCGGAGGGTGCGGACGCGCGTGCGTCGGTGATCAATCGGCTGGCAACGCCTGGCCGACTTCCAACGCCTCGAGCAGATCGAGCAGCCCCGCGACCTCCCACGAGCGGTTCCGAGCCGATACGGAGACGGCTTCAAGCACACCGGCCTCAGCCAGCTGCTCTACGGCGAGGTGAATGGCGGCCTTGGATCTTCCGGTAGCTGCTGCGGCGACGGGTGCGGAGATGATAGGGTAGGCCGGGAGCACTTCGAGCACGGCCCACGCCGCAGCATCGGACCGAGGTGCCGGTCCGTTCGTCAGCCTGCGACGCCAATCAGCCGCTAGCTCTGAGACGGCCGCCAGGTAGCGTGCCGCGAGTTCCGCAGCCTGACCGGCGGCATGGGCGAAGTACTCGATCCATTCATCGAGGTGATCTTCCCGAAACGCGGTAAGGCCTCCGATGTAGCCATCTTTGTTCGTTGCCAAACGGACGCTGATCGGGGGCACGTAGGCGGCCGCCAGCCCACGACGGCGCAGGACGACGTGAATCAAGGCGCGACCCGTTCGCCCGTTGCCGTCAGCGAACGGATGGATCGTCTCGAACTGAGCGTGAACGAGAGCCGCCTGCACAAGTGGGGGTAGCGACTCGTCCGCAATCGCGGCACAGAGATCCTGGAGAAGATCTGCCACGAACTCCGGCGGCGGTGGCACGAAGTCGGCCGCGCAGGGATTGTAGTCGTTCCCGCCGATCCAGTTCTGGTCGGAGCGGATCTGACCCGCAACGTGGGAGTTCGGGGCGTTCGCCATCAGCTTGCGATGGATCTCTGCGATGTGATCCTCGCAGAACTCCTGCGTTGAGGCGGCCTGTTCGATCGCCAGCTGCATGGCGTCGATGTTGCCCAGCACCTCGAGTGCCGTCGAGGAAACCTTGCGGCCGGTTTCTGTCCTGGCCTCAGCCCAAGCGAGCTGACGCACCCCAACCTGAAGACCTTCGACCTTCGACGACGCGATGGACTCGGTTCGTAGCAGGAGTCGCGCGAGAGGAGCCAGCGCGGGTTCGGCACCCGAGTTGAGAGCCAAGATCGCCTGCTCCGCTTCCGACACGGTCCCTGCCACCGTTCCCACAAGGCTGAGGGAAGATGCTTCGAGCGGATCGGGGACGAATGCCTCGTACTTGCAGGCGCGGCGATACCGCTTGGGTGCGTCCAGATGTGGGTTCCACTCCCACGTACGTTCCAGCAGCTGACCCCGCATCCTGAATCCGGCCTTGCATGAAGTCTAGGTTGTCACGTAACCTAGACTAACGACGCGGGCTGGTTCAGGATAGCCTCATACAAGGCGACTCCTCGGCGTCGCGCCTTGTCAGCCGCGCGCCCCGACTTCCTCTGTGCTCACGCTACTCTCAACGGGGCCACCTCAACCCCGCCGCCAATCCTCCAGGTACCCGGACACCGCCGGCGCCACGTCCACGATGCTCGCGAGCCGCCGTCCTTCAGCGAACGCGGCGGGTCGGTCGCTCCCGTCCGGCCCCAACAGCGCGCCCAGCACCGGATTGCGGGTGTGCTTGCCGTCGGCTTCCTCGATGTTGCCGTGATCGCTCGCGACCAGCACCACGCCGTGCTTCGGAAGCGCGCCGATCAGCCCTCGGATCAGGCCGTCCACCCTATCGAGGGCACGTACTCCCGCTTCCAGCGTGCCCTCGTGGCCGGCCCGGTCGGTGTCGTAATGGGCGAAGAGTGTCAGGTCGTTGGCCGCGGCGATCCTGGCCAGGTTGGCGCCCGCCGCCTCCGCGTTCACAGAAGGCACGTCGAACCCGAGGTCGTTTTGCCAGCCGTGGTTGAGGATTCCGCTGGCCACTGCCTCCCCCCGCCGGAGGTCCAGGTGGTTCCGCACCAGGAGACCCGCGGAGTCCGCCGCCAGCGGCGGAGCGGCGACCCTCCGGGAAGGCACCCGCTCGAGGTAGCCGTCCGGATAGGCGTTCGCGAACGCCACCCGCAGACCCGCATCCCTGGACAAGCGCAACAGGTTGCGCTCGCCCAGCAGCGGCCGCAGTCGCACCGGCGTCCACGGGCCGAAGTGACGGCCGAACCGCTCTGCGGCATTGATTCCCGTGAGTAGAGACGTCTGCCCGGTGCCGCTCTGCGGCCGTCCGGCCGTTTCGAGATTGGCGTCGAGCGGGAATGTGAAGCCGCCCCGACCCTGCACCCGGGGCGTAGCCGTCGTGGGTCTGGCGCCACCCAGGCACGCGTCCAACCCGTCCAGCGCCGCGCTCATGAACGGATTGCGGTCCCTATCGGGAGGGCCGATGCCCACCCCGTCCACGAACAGAAACACCAAGGCGGCCGGCGTCATGCGTCAATCCGGCTGTGGCGGCGAAACCTGAAGACGGCGCAAGGCCGTCTCAATTCCTATTCCTCGGACCCTCAAGCGCTTGGACCGAGAACCCGAGCCGCCCGTCAGGGTGACGTCGGCGCGCGGCACCTGGAGCAGGTCGGCCAGGAAACGCACGAGCGCCAGATTGGCCTTCCCGTCGACGGGAGGCGCCTGCACGCGGATCTTGAGCTCGTCCCCATGAGGACCCACCACTTCGCTAGCCTTGGCGCGGGGCTGGATCCGCAGCCGAAGCTCTACGCCGTCTGCGACGGACCGAATCCAGGATGTGTCGGGCACCGCCAGTTCCGCCGGGCGCGGCGCGCCGGAGCGGTGTTCGTCAGCTGCCCGGGCGTAGGTCGATGGTGACCTGTGCCGTCACGTGGCCCATGTCGGCCCGATCACGGATCGCATCGCGCAGGCGAGGCTCGATCTTCTCGTAGGCCGCCATGACCCCTTCGCGCAGGTGGTGCCGCAGGACCTTGAGCGCGTTGACGTCCGCGCGCGTAGTGCGGCTGGCCTTCCGGGCCTCGACCAACGTCTCGGGGAAAATCTCGAACGGAGTCAGCCCCACCTCATCCATGCGATCGGAGTCCATGTAGTGGATGGACACGGTCACGTCGCCGCGCGCGTGGTGGTGCGCAATATCGCCAATGGTTTGAAACCTGGCGGCCAGCCGCTTGAGCTCCGGAGAACCGGCGGCCGACATGTAGGCCCGCTCGATGAGCTTGAACAGCCGACGCATGCGCTCGGTGCTCGTAGCTTCCACGCTCGGCACTTCCGAGTCGAGCTCTCGCGCCATGGCCTGTCGCACGAAGTCACGTTGCGCTTCGGCCGCTCGGTCACGGGCGCGATCGATTCCGGCGAGGATTCTGTCCGGGTTGGTTCTGAAGCTCATTACGACCTCTGGATTCCGATCCGTTCGCTGGCATTGACGATAACAGCGCCTGCGAAAGCGGGCTACGTGCGAAGATTCCGCAGACGGCCCGCGTAGCTTAGACTCACCACGGTTTCGCTCCTCGCTCACAGGAGAACGTATGCATAGCAATCGATTGGCTTCCGCCCTTGCCCTGGGATGTGCGCTCGCTTCGGTCAATTGTGGAGGACCGGGCGGCGGCGGGTCGGTTGCTCCGGAGGCAGCCCTGGCCATGCGCGCCCCGACCGTCACCGAGGCCACGTTCATCCGATCCGACTCCGTGGACGTCAACCTCGACATGGGCATGATGGGCTCGGTCGACATGCCCATGACCATGAACGCCACCTTCAACCTCCGGTTTCTTCCCGGCTCCGGGAACGTGAGAGCGGTCGCCGCCGTCGAGAGCTTCTCGGCAACGATCAAGGTGCCAATGGTGGGAGATACCGAGCTGGACGAAGCTGCCGTATCGGGAGAGATGGTCTTTTCGGTAGCTCCCGACGGGAGGATATCCGTAGAGGAGCCGTTCGACATCAAGGCGGCGGAAGCGGCCCAACTGCTCGGAAGCAGCAGCGTGATGAACGACCTGTTTCCCGGGCTTCCGGCAAGAGCGGTGAATCCCGGCGACACCTGGATCGACACCATCCAGGTGACCGACTCCACCGAGTCCACCACGAGCGTCAGTGAAACGATCTGGAACTACACGCTTCAGGGCGACACCGTGGTGGATGGCGCACACCTGCTGGTCATCTCGGGTCAGGGCACGACCGAGGTCTCCGGCAACGGGCAGCAGTCCGGATTCGAGGTCAGCCAGGACATGACCGGCACGCTCAACGGCACGTTTCTGTGGGATCCCGCCGTGTCGCTGCTCCATTCGGCGGCGACCGCGACCGACATGACCGGGGTGATGAGCGTGGACGCAGCGGGCGGCCAGGAGTTCACCATGGTGCTGTCCGCCAGGGGCCTCGTACGACGGGCCAGTGACCGATGAGCTTGATCAAGCGGGCGCTAAACGTCTTTGTGTCGCCCGGTGAGCTGGGCGACTGGTTGGCCGAGAGACCCGTGTGGGTCGACGCGCTGCTCCTTTCCGTGGTGTTCGGGGTGGTCGCGCAGGCGCTTCTGCCGCTCGACATTCAGGTTGCGGCCATGCGGAATGCCATCATCGAACGGGGCGGTGAGGTTCCGGACGACCTCGAGAGCCTCGCCGGCCCCGTGCGCTGGGTCGGTGTGGTGGGGACCGGCGTCGTGATGCTGGTTTGGGCGTTGATTCTGTCCGGCATCACCATGTTCATCTTCTCGTTCCTCCTGGGCGACAAGGGCACGTATCGTCAGTACCTGTCCGCAGCCACCCATTCGATCATCATCCCTGCGCTCGGAGCTCTGGTGATTACGCCCCTTCGCATCCGGTCCAGGGACCCGGCGCTGGTGCTGAGTCCGGGGAGTGTGCTCGGAGACCTGGTAGGAGACGGATACCTGCAAGCCTTTCTCTCCCGTATCGACGTTTTCGCGGTCTGGGGCACGGCAGTGTTGGCCATCCTGGTTACCAGGATCGACAAGAACCGCAGTTTTCCGGTGGCGTTCGGCGCCTTGTTCGCTCTGCAACTGATCGTCGCCGCAGTCGTTGCCACCTTCATCTGAGTCGAGGGCAGGGCGGGCCGGCCCACCGAGATGGGCAGGCCCGGCGCTGGTCGGAGTAGCCGGCGCTGCGGCGCTCTTCCACCTGTTCGGCGCGGGTGTTTCGCCGTTCACCGCGCTGATCCAACGTCCCGCCCACCTGGCGTTCATGATCGTCCTGGGGTTCCTGGGCGGAGCCCTGGTTACGACCAGGCGGGACGACACGGGCTCCCACGAGCCCGGTGGGGACGAGTCCGATGGGGACGAGCCCAAACGGGAGCCCGCGCCGCCGGGCTGGTGGAAGCGGGCGCTGTCCTGGGGGTTCGCGGTCTCCGGGGTCTTGAGCTGCATCTACCTCATCACCCAGCACCAAAGCCTGGTGGACCGGACGGGCAACCCGACCTCGTTGGACGTCGTTGCCGGTGTGGTAGCGCTGGTGGTGGTGTTGGAGCTGGCACGGCGCACCACGGGCTGGGGGTTGGTTGTCGTGGCTCTGCTCGCGTTGGCGTATGCCCTCGCGGGTCCCCACCTGCCGGGTGTGCTGGCCCACCGCGGCTACGGACCCGTGCGGCTGGTAGAGCACCTCTATCTCTCCACGGAGGGGCTGTGGGGGATTCCACTGGGGGTGTCCGCCGATTTCGTCTACCTGTTCATCCTATTCGGCGTCATCCTCGAGGTGGCGGGGGGTGGTGCGCTCCTCATCGGGTTGGCCAACCGTGTGGCCGGGGGCACCCGCGGCGGTCCGGCCAAGACGGCCGCGGTCGCCAGCGCGCTTATGGGCTCGCTGTCGGGCAGCGCCGTCGCCAACGTGGTGACCACCGGTGCGTTCACCATCCCCCTCATGCGCCGCGCCGGGTTCCGACCGTACTTCGCGGGCGCCATCGAGGCGGCCGCGTCGACCGGCGGGCAGCTCATGCCCCCCGTGATGGGCGCCGGCGCGTTCATCCTCGCCACCTGGACGAACATCCCCTACGGAAGGGTGGCCCTCGCGGCCTTGATTCCCGCCACGCTCTACTACCTCGCGCTGCTCGCGGTCATCCACTTCCGGGCGGTGCGCGTGGGCCTCGAGCCCACCCGAGACGTCAAGGGCGACCCCTTGCTGCCGCGCCTGCACCTCCTGCTTCCCCTGGTGGCCATCGTTGCGCTATTGGCCATCGGCCGTTCGCCCATGCGGGCGGCGTTTTGGGGTGTCGCGACGGCCGCGTTGTCGACCATGCTCAGGCCTGCGACCCGGCTGAGTCGCCGTCGGGTGGGGCAGCTCCTGCTACGGGCGGGCCGCTCCGCAGTACAAGTCGCCGCTGCCTGCGCGGCTGCCGGGATCGTGGTCGGAGTGGCCTCGCTGACCGGGATCGGGCTTCGGATGTCGGAGCTGATCGTGTCGGTATCCGGAGGAAGCCTGCCGATCGCGCTGGTGCTCACCGCGCTGGGCTCGATCGTCCTCGGGATGGGCCTTCCCACCACCGCCGCGTATGTGGTCCTGGCCGCCTTGGGAGCACCCGCCCTCACGGAGTTGGGCGTGCCGCTCTTGGCCGCGCACCTCTTCATCTTCTACTTCGGCTGCATCTCCAACGTGACCCCGCCGGTTTCACTCGCGGCCTTCGCCGCCGCCGGAGTGGCGGAGTCGCCTCCGGTGAAGACGGCGTTCTCCGCTGCGGTGCTCGCGACCGGCGGCTTCCTGGTGCCGTTCGTCTTCGTGTACTCGCCCGGCCTCCTGCTCGAGGCCTCGGCCCTCGGAATCGTGGTGGCAACCGTCTCGACCGGGTTGGGACTGATCGGTCTGGCGGCGGCTACCATGGGCCACGCGTTCGGACCACTGCCGGTATGGGCCCGGCTGGGCATCACGGTGGGCGCGGTCCTGCTGATCCTTCCGGGAGCGCCCACCGATGCCCTGGGCCTGGTCACCGCGGCCGGTTTCGCGCTGGTTGGCCCACGTCCTGCACCACCTCGGTTTTCGTCTCCGCAGGGCTCGACTCCCTGGGTTTCCGACCAGGTGGACTGAAACAGATAGACGATATCGGGGCTTCCCGGGGGCAAAACAGCGAACCACCTTCGATTCCGCCTCGTGCGGCGCCTCACGGCCATAAGCCCGGATCCTGCGCATGCGTCCCATCCAGCGGTGGGCATTACCCGTGGTCCTGCTCCTGGGCTGGTTGGCGGTGGCGGCCTACGTGTGGTCGTTTCTGGATCGAGGCTGGTACCCACACGACGAAGGCACACTCGGATACACTGCGGACCGACTCCTGGCGGGTGAGCTGCCCCACCTGGACTTCGAACACGTCTACACCGGTGGACTCGGGGTCCTCAACGCCCTGACCTTCCGGGTCCTGGGAACCGACGCCTTCCACCTCCGCTTTCCCCTGTTTCTGTGCTTCTTGGCGTGGCTTCCCAGCTTCTATCTGGTATCGCGCCGCTTTGCCGGATCTGCGGTGGCCGCGCTGGCGACGGCTGTGGCCGCCAGCCTTACGTTGCCCAACTACGCCGCGGCCATTCCTTCGTGGTACACCCTGTTCGCGAGTGTTTTCGCGATCCACCTCGCGGTGATCGGCCTGGAGCGCGACCGGCGGGCCTGGCTCCTGGCTGCCGGCGGCGTCGCAGGCCTCGCGGTCCTGATGAAGGTCACCGGCCTCTATCTGCTCGCCGGCCTTCTTTTGGGCGTAGCCTTGGCGGAGCAACGAAGGGCCCGTGCAGCGGCGAACGACCCGGATGCTGCACCGAGACTCCCTCGGAGTTGGTCCTATACCGCGGCTCTGCTCACGGGCGTCGCGCTTTTGGCACTTCTCGTGGTCAGGACCATCGGACCGACGCTGTCCGTCTCCTCGGCCTATCAGTACCTGCTGCCCATCGCCGCGCCCCTGGCGTTGCTCTCGGTGGGCGAGGTCGGGAAGGGCAGGGGGTCAGCGGGCGAACGGTGGAGCTGGTCCCTGGTCCGCGCGGGTACGCTACTCCTGGGTTTCCTGGCCGTTACGAGCGTCTGGATGGTGCTCTACCTCGCCCGGGGAGGCCTGGAGCCGTTGCTCCACGCGCTGTTCGTTGCGCCCCGAAGCCGTCTGGAATTCGCGGCCGTCCCGGCGCCCTCGCCTATATGGGCTATGGTGGCGGCGCTGCCGATTTTGGTGGTCTACGCGGAGCGACACGCGGGGAGCGCATCCGCCAGAACCGTGCACCTGACCGTCCTCGGCATCGGCTTGGCTGCCTGCGTCGCCGCCGCTCATTGGGATCCGGGGTTCTACCGCCTCCTCTGGAACGGACTGCGTGCGCTGCCGCCCCTCCTGGCCCTTGCCTTGGCAGCCCGCATCGCCCTCGACAACGCCAGTGAGCCCGCGGCGCTCGTGGTGTTGCCGGTCGCAGCGATCGCGGTGCTCACTCAATTCCCATTCTCGGCCGGGGTCTATTTCCTGTACGTAAGTCCTTTGTTTGTATTGGTTACGCTGGCGGCTATAGAAGATGCGGGACGTACTTTTCGACGAGGCACGGCGTTTCTCTGCGCGCTTCTGGCGTTCATGGTCTTCTACGTGAACGGCGCCCCGGCCGATATCGGGTGGCGTCCCCGCCAGCCGGTCGAGTGGACCTCACTGGGACTGGAACGGTCGAGCATACGTGTGCCGCCCGGAGACCAGCGTTCTTACGGTGCGCTGATCCCCTTACTGCGTGAGCGGGCGCCGAACGGCCGGGTGTTTGCTGCACCGGACGCACCGGAGGTCTACTTCCTGGGGGGATTCCGGAATCCGACGGGGGCCATGTACGACTTCTTCAGTCCCGAAAGCCAAGACAGCGAAGCGCTTCTCGCGCGCATCGAGCGCGAGGGCGTGGAGGCCGTGGCCATCAAGCTCTCGCCTCCCTTCTCGCCGCCGCTCCCCGAAGCGGTCGTCGAAGGGCTTCGGGACCGGTTTCCCGAGACTCGGCCGCTTCCCGGATTCGAGGTGCGTTGGCGGTGACGGCACGATCGAAGGTCGGCGCGTGGGCACTGCCGGCGGTCTTGGTCGCCGCGGCCTTGTACGTGTGGCCGCACCTGGATCACGGCTGGATCCCACACGACGAGGGTGCGTTGGCCCATCCGGCCGAGCGGGTGTTGGGGGGAGAGGTGCCCCACCGAGATTTTGCGGACGCGTACACGGGGGGGCTCTCGTACTACAATGCCGTCGCCATGCGCGTCCTGGGCGCGCGCCTCATGAGCCTCCGGTACGCGCTGTTCCTGGTTTTCCTCGCGTGGATTCCGGCCACCTGGTACGTGGCTCGGAAGTTCGTCGGAGTCTGGGGCGCCGCCATCGTGACCGCGATAGCCGTGATGTCCACGCTCCCGAACTATCCCGCTGCGATGCCTTCCTGGTACAACCTCTTCCTGGCAGGGTTTGCCCTGTTCGGGCTGGTCCGATGGTTGGAGACGGGCCGCTCGCGGTGGTTGGTGTTTGCGGGCGCCGCAGTCGGCGTGTCGGTCCTCGTGAAGATCGTGGGCCTCTATCTGCTTGCCGGCGTGTTAGTGGGCCTCACGCTGGTCGATCAAGAACACACCAGCGCCGCGGAAGGTCGATCGTCGTCGGGTGACCGCACGTGGGCGCTCGTGATCACAGGCGCGGCGGCTCTGCTACTCCTTCTCGTCATGAACCTGGTCGGCACCGGGGCGGGACTGCGGGAGATGTACCACTACGTGCTGCCGGCAGCATCCGTGGTGGCCTTGGTGATCGCGCGGGAATGGCTGCGTCCGCCTGAGCCATGGGCGGAGCGGACCAGGCGGCTGGTCGGCTCGTTCCTGCCCCTGTTGGCCGGGTTCTCCGTGCCCGTGCTCGGCTACCTCCTGATCTACGTCTGGGCCGGAGGACTGGAAGACCTGCTCGTGGGCGTCTTCGTAGCCCCGCGCCGGAGGCTGGTGTCGGCTGCTGTGCGTCCGCCACCGATCACGATGGTTCCCTACGCCTGCGGGGTTTTGGGCCTCCTGCTCGTCGGCCGGTTCCTGGGACGGCGTTGGCGCTGGGGTTTGGCGGGGCTGCTGGGCGCCGCAGGCTTGGCCGTGTTGCTCACCCCCGGCGTGCCGCACTACTTCGCCGTTCTGTTTTCTCTTCAGGGCCTGGGCCCGGTGCTGGCATTGACCGGCCTCGTGCTATTCGCCAGACCCGTCGCCCGCGACTCCGACTCCGAGAGCTCCGCCTTCCGACGTCGGGCCGCCCTGGTGTTGCTCGCTCCGCTCGGGTTGGCGGGGCTGATCCAGTTTCCGTTCGCCATCCCGGTGTACTTCTTCTACTTCGCGCCACTGGTCCTGCTCGCAGCCGTGGCGGTGGTCGCGCAGTCCACTACCGGCCCCCGCCCGGTGCTGGCCGTAGTCGGTGGGCTGGTCATCGTCTTCCTGGGCCTCCAGGTCAATGGCGGCTCCAGCCTCGACATGATGCTCCGGCCCGCACGGGACATGGAGACCGCTCGGCTCGAGCTGGACAGGGCCCGGCTCAGGGTACACCCCGGGCACAAGGCCACGTGGGAACGTGTTACGGCCCTGCTCCGCGAACACGCCCCTACCGGACCCGTCTACGCCGGGCCAGACGCACCCGAGTTCTATTTCCTGACAGGCCGGCCCAACCCCACCCGGTCGCTTTTCGATTTCCTCGACGAGCCCGAGGGGCGCACCGCTCTTGTTCTCGCCGCGTTGGACCGGGCCGGCGTCGACGCGGTTGCGATCAACGAGGGGCCCTCGTTTTCCGGCCCCATGCACCAAGACCTGAGGACGGCTTTGGAAGAGCGCTATCCGAACCACGAGCAGGTACAACACTTTCAGGTGAGGTGGCGGGAATGAAGGCCGTTCGTGACGCGCTCATGGCGAGGACGGCGTCCTACCGTCTCCTCCAGGCTCCGTTCGCGGAGCAGAAGTTCGCACCGATCTTCAGGCACAACGACGTGTCCTCGGTGCGGCGGGTGCTGGACGTCGGCTGTGGACCCGGCACCAATACTCACCACTTCGCGCACGCGGACTACCTGGGCATCGACTTCAACCCGCGCTACATCCAGTCGGCGAAGGAACGGACCGGCCGGGACTTCGTGGTCGCGGACGTGACCCAATACGAGGTACAGGACCAGGGGTTCGACTTCATCCTCGCCAACAGCTTCTTTCATCACATCGACGACCCGAGCACGGACCGCATACTGCACCATCTGGGTAGCCTGGTCAGCCCGGACGGCCACGTGCACATCCTCGATCTGGTGCTCCCGTCGCGCATGTCTCCGGCCAGGGCGTTGGCCCGCCTCGACCGCGGTGACCACGCTCGCCCGTTGGACCGCTGGGAAGAGATGTTCGCGCGCCACTTCGAGCCCGTGGTGTTCGAGCCGTACGGGCTGGGAGTTGCCGGCGTGACGTTGTGGAGCATGGTCTACTTCAAGGGGGCGCCCCGATGAGCTCGCAGGCCACGGACCAGGGATCCCGACCCAGGCCGGCATCCACCGTCGAGGAGACCGGTGTCCGGGCCGACTCGGGCTCCCTGCCGGACACACCGTCTCGACGCCGCGGAAACGTGCCGCCTCGGGTTTCCGTCGCTATCCCGCTTTACAACGAAGAAGAAGTCCTCCCCGAGCTGCTCAGGCGCGTGTTCGCCGTCTTGGACGCCGTGCCCGGAGGCCCCCATGAGCTGCTGATCGTAGACGACGGCAGCACGGACTCCACTGCTGCCGGGTTGCACTCCGCGGCCGTCGAAGAGCCCAGGCTCAAGGTGATCGGGCTGTCCCGGAACTTCGGACACCAGGCGGCGCTCACCGCCGCGCTCGACCACGTCTCGGGGGATGTCGTCGTGCTCATGGACGGCGATCTCCAGGACGAGCCGGAGGCCATCGCCACGTTCCTGGAGCACCATGCGCAGGGGTACGACGTCGTCTACGCCAAGCGTACCCGCCGGAAGGAGCCCTTCTGGTTGAGGGCCTGCTACTGGGCCTTCTACCGCATGCTGTCGCGCATGTCGAACGTGAACCTCCCGCTGGACTCGGGCGATTTCGGGCTGATGTCCCGCCGCGTCGTGGACCAGCTCCGGGCGTCCACCGAGCGCCACCGCTATCTGCGCGGCCTCAGGGCCTGGGCGGGCTTTCGCCAGATCGGAGTTCCGGTGGAGCGCGCCGCGCGTACCGCCGGCAAGAGCAAGTACAGTGTCTGGAAGCTCGTCAAGCTGGCATTCAACGGGATCTTCGCATTCTCCATCGTGCCGCTGCGGGCCGCCGCGCTCGTGGGCCTGGCCGCGGTGATGGCGTCCGTGGTGTTTGCGCTCTATGCGCTCTGGGTCCGCTTCACGCAGGACCGCAGCCCTCAGGGATTCACCGCCACGATCCTCGTCATCACCTTCGTGTCCGGGGTGAACCTGTTTTTCCTGGGCGTGATCGGCGAGTACATCGGACGCATCTACGAAGAGGTCAAGGGCCGTCCGATCTACGTGGTGGGACGCCGCCTCAACCTGGGTGAGCCCGGCGTTCCGATGTCGCCAACCGAGACGTTGTAGCGACTCGTGGAGTACGCCTACGGGCAGCACTACGAGCGGCTGTACCGAGAGCACTGGTGGTGGCGTGCGAGGGAGGCCACCGTGCTCGCAGAGCTGCGACGCGTGGTGCCGCCCGGTGGATGGTCGCGGGCGTTGGACATCGGGTGCGGTAACGGTCTGTTCTTTCCCGCGCTTGCCGAGCTGGCCGGGAGCATCGAGGGAATCGAGCCGGACGAGCGCTTGGTGAGCGAGCCCGATCACCAACGGGGATGCATTCACGTGCGTCCCTTCGACTCGAGCTTTCAGCCCGGTCATCGCTACGGGCTCATCGTCATGCTCGACGTGCTCGAGCACCTGCCCGATCCCGAAGGGGCGCTCCGTCACGCCGCCGAGCTACTCGAGCCCGAAGGCCACATCCTGCTCACCGTGCCGGCCCTCCAGGCACTGTGGACGCGCCACGACGACGTCAACCATCACTTCACCCGGTACTCGAAGCGCACGCTGCGCGCCCAAACGGCACACGCCGGACTTCAGGAGGTCAGGTGCCGCTATCTCTATCAGTGGCTCGTGCCGGTCAAGCTGGGCGTGCGCGTGTTGGAGGCACTCACACCGGACGTTCCCGACCCGGCGCCGCCCCGGGTTCCGCCGGGTCCGCTGAACGGGCTGTTCCGCGGCGTGTCGTCGGTGGAGCACAGGCTGGCCCGCGCCCTTCCCTTTCCGATGGGCAGCTCGCTGATGTTTCTGGGTCGTCCGCGATCCGGTTGATTCCCGGGCCGACGGAAGCCAGGATTGCGGCATGAGCCCACTCGAAGCCCCCACCGTTCCCGAAACGGATCCGGCGCTACGCTGCCAGCGCGACAGGTTTTCGCTCCCCGACGACGTGCACTGGCTGAACTGTGCATATCTGAGCCCGCTTTCCCGAGCCGTCGAGGCGGCCGGCGTGGCCGGCATTCGCAAAAAGGCCGTGCCCACCGCGATCGGTCCGTCCGACTTCTTCGACGATTCGGACACCCTCAGGGCCCTGTTCGCCCGCCTCATCAACGTTGCGGCCCCGGAGAGCGTCGCCATCCTCCCGTCCGTGTCGTACGGGTTGGCCGTGTGCGCCCGCAACATCGAGCTCCGGCCGGGCCAGAACGTGGTGACCTTACATGAGCAGTTTCCCGGCAACGTGTACGTGTGGAGGGAGCTGGCCCGGCGAGCGGGCGCTCGGTTGACCGTGGTCCGTCCGCCCGAGGGGGTGGGCCAGGGACCGGAATTCAGCGCACGGATTCAGGAAGCCATCACGCCCGACACGGCGGCCGTCGCGTTGGGGCAGGTGCACTGGACCGACGGCACGCTCATCGACTTGGACGCCGTGTCCGCCAGGGCGCGGGAGGTCGGGGCCGCGTTCATCGTCGACGGCACCCAGACCGTGGGCGCCCTACCCTTCGACGTGGAACGCTACCGGCCGGACGCCGTGATCGTGGCGGGCTACAAATGGCTCATGGGCCCCTATTCCATCGCGTTGGGCTACTACGGGCCCCGCTTTGCCGGCGGGATCCCGTTGGAGGAGACCTGGATCGCGCGGCGGGGGAGCGAGAACTTCGCCGGCCTCGTGGACTACGTCGACGAGTACCACCCCGGAGCCATCCGCTACGACGTGGGCCAGCGCAGCAACTTCATCCTGGTTCCCATGTTGATCGAGGCCCTGCGGTCGGTGTTGGAATGGCGGCCGGAACGCATCCAAGCGTATTGCCGGGACCTCACCCGCGACGTTTTCCCCGCGGTCCGCGATCACGGGTACGGTGTGGAAGACGAGGGCTGGCGTGGCGCTCACATGTTCGGGCTCACCGTTCCGGAACAGCGGAGTGCCGAGGAGCTACAGTCGGCGCTACTGGAGCGGGGTGTATACGTGTCCCGAAGAGGTCGGGCGCTCCGCATCTCGCCGCACGTCTACAACGACGACGCAGACATCGGAGCACTCGTGGAGGTGCTGACCGACCGCTGATCCCGGATCGACTTCGAACAGCCCAATGGTCGGTGTCCCTAGTCGAGGAAGACCACCCGAGCCCGGTCTCCCACTTCGACGCCGTGCGCGGCGAGCCACCCACCGTGCACCTCGAGGGCCGCGAACACCGGAGCCCCGGAATCGTGCAGCGTGGTGGAGTTGGCCCGCATTGTCGCGATGCGAAAGACGCGGTAGTCCTCGTCCAGGAACGCCACGTCCAGGTCCAGCGGAGTGTCCTTCATCCAGAACGTGCGTTCTTCGACCTGCTCGAAAACGAAGAGCATGCCTCCGTCCGGCGGAAGATCCGTCCGGTCCATGAGGCCGCGCGCCCGCTCCGCGGAGGTCGCGGCCACGTCGGCCCAAACCGTGTCCGCCCCGAAAATCACGAGGGCCTGCGCCATAGGCCGGTCTTCGGGATCGGCCGCCTCCCGGGAGACCATCGTGGTCGCGGGGTCGGCGTCGGAGCCAACTTCGGTCTCGCTCACGGCGACAGGGGCTGGAGGTGCCGGTTCGCCGGCGGCAACGGAAGGAGCACGGACAGGCCCCGAGCTGCACGCCAACGGAATCGTCAAGCCCACGACGAGGAAGGAGGCTCTGACGAAAGCCCGAGCGAAGGGATGAACCGAACCGTTCATGGATGTGGTAACTCGACCGCGGAACGGTGTTCCCTTACCTTGGCGGGCCCTTTGCGCCTTACCGATTGATCCGCGTCCCGCGCCATGCTTATCGATCCGGAGTTGTTGAATATCCTGGTCTGTCCCCAGACCCATCAGCCCGTCGCGTTGGCTGACGAGGCACTGGTGCGGCGGGTCAACGAGAACATCGCGGCGGGAACGGCCCGAAACGGAGAGGGCCGCGCCATCGAAGAGCCGGTGGACGGAGGACTGGTCCGCGAAGACGGCCGCGTCCTGTATCCCATTCGCGACGAGCTGCCGATCATGCTGATCGACGAGGCGATCGTGATCGGCGAGGGTCTCTCCGCCTGAGCGCCGAGACGCACCCCGGCAAGACGGGACCGGTTTCCGCCGAGCGCTTCACGCACTTCTACGCTCCGCTCGCTGCCACCAGCCTGCTTCTCACCGCCACCAATCCCATCCTGGCGGCGGCCCTGGCTCGCTCCGTCGACCCCGCCACCGCCCTGGCAGGCTACTCCGTGGCCTTCGCGCTCTGCGGGGTCCTGTACAGTCCGCTGCTCGTGGTCCAACAGGTGACGGCCAAGCACATGTTGGAGGGGGGCGACTTTCCGCCGTTCCGTCGATTCGCGGTCATCATGGGAACCGTGTTCACGGCCCTGGCCGCCGTCATCGCGTTCACTCCGATGGCGGAGTGGGTGTTCGGCGACCTCATCGGCGTCACCAACGGCGTGTACGATCAGGCCGTCCAAGCCATGCGGGTGCTGTGGCCCGTGCCGCTCCTGACCGCGGTCCGGGCGGCTCACCAAGGGCGGCTGGTGGCCGGCCATCGCACCCGGCCCATCGCCCGGGCGACGGCCGTCCGGACCGGCATCTTGGCGGTCATCGCGTTCGTGCTGATCGGCGCGGGCGGCGGGGCGGCGGCGGGTGCCGTGGCATTCGTAGCCGGCCTCGTCTTCGAGACTGCCATCGTCTGGATAGCCCGTGCCGAGAAGCCCGAAGCGCCCTATCACACTCCGCAGGAGATGCGGGCGTTGGACAGGGAGCTCCTGCGGTTTTCGGCGCCGCTGGTCGTGAACGTGCTCCTCTGGTGGACCACCCCGCTCATCATCAACGCCGTGCTCGCACGGACGCCGGAGCCGGCCATCGCGCTGGCGGCGTTCGCGGTGATCGAGGCCATCGCCTGGTTCGTGGCCGCGCCGACCGGCCAGCTCCAACATGCGAGCCTGGCGCTGGTCAACTGCCGGGACAGTCATCGGTCGGTGAGAAGGTGCGGCCTCGTCGTCGCGATCCTCTCAGCGGCCGTGCTCGGACTCATGGCCCTTCCGGGCGTCCGCGAGCCGCTGCTGCGGCTGGTCTTCGACCTGGAGCCCAGGCTGCTCGCGGCTGCGGCCGGCGCCCTTCCGCTCGCGGCGCTCTACCCGCTGCTCTACGCGCACCGTCAGTACTACCAGGGGCTGTTCATCCGGGCGGACCGCCCGGGGATCGTGGGAGCCGGAGCGCTGCTGCGGGTGGTATCGCTGAGCACGCTCGCCGTGGTGACGTTCCACCCCCTCTGCCACCACGGGGTGCTGCTCGGGGTCGGACTTGCGGTGGCCGGGCTTCTGATAGAGGACCTCTTCCTGGAAGCGCTGTCCTACCGGAGCGCGCTTCCGCGCCTGCAGGCGCCGGCCCACCTGCCGGAGGAAGCGCTCGCGCCCTAGCCGAGTCGTTCCCTACGCGCGGCGGCGCTTTCCCTTCAGGAAGTCCATCATGATGTACTGCCCCAGCGTCATCGTGGTCGTGAAGTACGCTTTGCCTCGGGCGATGCGGGACACCTCGTTCACGAAGCCGACCAGGTAGGGGTCTCGGGCCAGCATGAACGTGTTGATCAGGATGCCCGCCTTCCGGCACGCGGCCACCTCTCGGAACGTCTTCTTCAGGATACGCGGGTCGAAGCCGCCCGAATTGGTATAGACACGCCCATCCGGGAGGGTTATCGCGCTGGGCTTTCCGTCGGTGATCATCACGATCTGGCGCATGTCCTTCTTCTGCTGTCTGAGCAGCCGCCGCGCCAATTCGAGGCCTTCCGCGGTGTTGGTGTGAAAGGGGCCCACCTGCGCCTTGCCGAGCTGGGAGAGCGGGATTTCCTCCGCCCGGTCTCCGAACGTAAGCACCTTGAGGCTGTCACCTGGGAACTGGGTGCGAATCAAGTGGGACAGGGCCAGGGCCACGCGCTTCGCGGGTGTGAACCTGTCTTCTCCATAAAGGACCATCGAGTGGGACACGTCCAACATGAGCACCGTCGCACAGGACGAGCGCCGCTCGGTCTGGTGTACGTGCAGGTCCGAGTAGTCCAGCCGGAGGGGCACTCCCAGCCCTTCGCGCTCGATCGCGCTCTTGAGCGTTGCGGGAATGTCGAGGTTCATCGTGTCCCCGAACGCGTAGGGACGGCTCGCGGCATCCGCCTCCACTCCGGTGGACAGCTCCCGGGTCTCGTGCGAACCCACGTCGGCAGAGCCCAACGCGCCCAGTAGGTGCTTGAGCGAACGGTAGCCCAGGAAGTCCAGACCCTTGTCGGTCAGGTTGAACTGGACCTGCTGCGCCGCACGGCGGGCCTCGTCCAGGATCTCTCCCTGACCGGTCACGTCGTACGTTGCCCCCGGCATCGTGGGACCTCCGTCGACGCTCAGGAATCCCTCTTCGACCAGCTTCCGGATCAAATCGTCCAGCAGCTCGGCGATCCGTGCCCGTACCTCGGCGTCCCCTTCTCCCTCGCCCCGAAGCTCCTCCAGCATCTTCTGGTCGAGCTGTCCGCTCTGGATCAGGGCTTCCAGCAGGGCGCGCTTGAGCCCGTCCAGGGAGTGCGTATCGTCCGTGCCCGTCCATCCCCAATACGGATGGTAGTGTGGGCCACCGGCGAATCCCGCGTCCAGGAGAAAATCGGACATGTACTCCAGCAGCGACTCGAGGTTGAGTGCGTCGAGGAGCTGTCCGCGGTACTGCGAATACCGTGTGAAGCGCATGACGAAGGGTAACCGTGTGGATAGGTTCGGGGCCATGTGGGTCGCAACCCAATCCCGCGGGCGGCACACCGGTGTCTAAACGCGCGGCACGGCCCCCGGACGGTCACTCGCCCGAGGCGCTGGGGCGGATCACGCAAGCGTTGCTCGACTTCTACGATCGGCACGCGCGCGAGCTGCCGTGGCGCGGCGCCGCGGACCCGTACAGCGTGTGGGTCAGCGAGGTCATGCTGCAACAGACTCGCGTCGACACCGTCCGAAGCTACTACGAGCGCTGGCTCGACCGCTTTCCCGACTTGGCCTCGCTCGCAGCGGCCGACCTGGACGATGTGCTACACACCTGGGCCGGCCTCGGCTACTATGCCCGCGCCCGGAACCTCCATCGCGCCGCGCGGACCGTGCAGGAGAAGCTCGGTGGGCAGGTGCCCTCCGACCCCGACGCGCTACGCGCCCTGCCCGGCGTGGGCGACTACACCGCCGGGGCCGTCGCCAGCATCGCCTTCGGCCGAGCCGAGCCCGCAGTGGACGCCAACGCCCGGCGGGTGCTCGCCCGACTCTTCGACCTCGAGCGTCCCACACCGACTCGGCTACGGAATCTGGCCGTGTCGCTGTTGGATCCCGACCGGCCCGGCGATTTCAATCAGGCCCTCATGGAGCTGGGCGCCCGGATCTGTACGTCGCGAACGCCCGGGTGCGAGGTGTGTCCCGTCGTCGAGCACTGTGTCGCGCAGGCCCGTGGGACCGTGCACGACCGGCCGGCGGCCAAGCGACGTCGGCCGGTGCCGGAGGTTCACTACCTCACGTTCGTGGCGCGTCTGGACGGCGGGCGCACGCTCGTGCGCAGACGGCCGACCGAGGGCCTGCTGGGCGGCATGTGGGAGTTCCCCGCGGTCGAGATCGATGCATCCCGCGTTCCCGCCGTCGGGAGTGAGCTGCCGCCCGTCCCACACGTCTTCAGCCACCTGAGGGCTACCTATCACCCCGTGCTGGTTTCCGCCCCACCTCGTGACCGGCGGCTACGGTGGAAGGGATGGGTATGTGACGTGGGGGGAGAGACGGTCCGCACTCCGCGCTGGCAGGGGCTCTCCGACCTGGCCATGCCCGTGGCCCAGCAAAAGATCGCAGCGGGCTGCATCGACCGGCTCCAGGCGGAGCCGTGGCGCTCTAAACGGGACGCTAGCGGTTGAACACGCCGTCCACGTCGTTCCCGAACGCCTGCCACTCGGCTTCGGTTCGGGACGTGCCCATCCACCGGAAGTACCGGGTTTCCGGTCCCAGAAAGTACGTGTTCCCGGAGAACCGGTTGTTCCGTCCCACGAACACCGAGTCAGGCGGCACGTCCAATACCGCTATTCCGGTCGGGCCGGTGTCCATGGTGATGGTGTTGTCGTGGACCCAGAGATTTCGCAGCAGGTACGGCCCGAGCGTGCCGGCTCCTCGATTCTGCTGTGACGCCATGATTCCCATGGCGTTTCCGCGGACCACATTCCCATAGATCTCCGCGTCCGGTGAAGACGTGACCACGATCCCGCCCCGGTGGAACCACGCACCACCAAAGCCGTTCCCCGCCGTCTCGTTGTTTCGGATGACCACGCCGTACCCGATCTCGAAGTAGATGCCCTGGTTACGATTGTTCTCCACCAGGTTGTCTTCGATCAGCGCGTCGACGTTGTCGAGGTCGAGCCAAATCCCCACGCCGACGTTCTCGTACACGTGATTGTCGCGCACCGTCACGTTGCGACTGTGCGTGATCTTCATCCCTCCCGCCTCGACGAACCGGTCGAACGCCGAGTCCGGATTCTGCGCGTATACGGCGTTGCCGGCGATCAAGGCGCTGTCACCTTGGCCCAGAACCCCGGTCTGGGCGTTGCTATGGATGTGGTTGTCCAACACCTGCATCCCATGACCCAGCCGCACCCCGCCCGTGTTGTGGTGGATGATGTTCCGGCGCACCGTCCACCCCCGCGTATTCACGCCGCTGATGGCAGCCCACTGGGGTGGAGGCACGTAGTTGCGAATCTCGAGGTCCTCGATCACCACGTCCGACGCCTTGAACGAGCCTCTCACCGCGAACTCGGTGACCGAATCGCCGTCCAGCACGGCGCCCGGCTGGCCGCGCAGCACGTCTCCTCCTCGGAGCAGCACCGTCTGTCCGGTGTGGACGCCGCGGCCCAACACGAACGTCGTTCCGGGAGGATGTTGGTCCACCGTAGCCTGGATGGGCTGGCCCGCCGCGATCATCACCGTGCCTCGGACCTGTGGCGGGTCGACACCCGAGTCGCATGCGGAGAGCGCCATGAACAGCAGGCTCGCGGACCACGCACCGACGGCCCGGGCGGCATTGCCCAACAAACGTCCCGCAATCGACATGCGACGAACGTGGGCGATCCGGCCGATCCGCGGCAACCGGGGGGCTCCGCGCCACCGAGCTGTCTCCCAATCGTAGCCGGCGACCGCCCGAATCAGCACACGGCGCTTGCCGGTCCCGGCAGGGGCGTGCCAGCTTCGGCAGCTCGCGCAGTCCACCATCCGCAGCCGGGAAGGCCCCGTGTTCGCTTGCCCGTCCAGAACGCTCCCAGTTATACGCCCGGTCGCCGGTCTACGTCCGGTCTCCGTCTCAGGCATGCTGTCGGTTGCCGCGCTGGCCGCCGCCGTGGTCGTGTCGCCGGAGCCGGCCAGTGCACAGGACGACGTGCTGCGAGTGTTCATCTCCGTGGACATGGAGGGCATCGGCGGCATCGGCACGGGCCGCATGACCAACGCCAGCGGGAAGGACTACGCGACCGGCCGCGACCTCATGACCGAAGAGGTCAACACGGTCGTCCGGGAGATCTTCGCGGCCGGCCCGGCGGAAGTCCTGGTCAACGACTCCCACGGAGACATGCAGAACTTGCTGCACACGCGGCTGGATCCCCGCGTTCAGTACATCCAGGGCAACACCAAGCCGCTGGGGATGGTTCAGGGCCTCGACGGCCGATTCGACGCCGCGATCTTTCTCGGCTATCACTCCCGTGCGGGGACCCCTGATGGGTTCTTGGCCCACACCGGATCCGGATCGGTCAAAGGCGTGTGGATCGATGGTGTGGAGGTCGGTGAGGGCGGAATGAACGCATACTTCGCCGGGTCGCACGGAGTCCCCGTCATCGTGGCCGCCGGCGACTCCGCCTTCGCCGTTCAGTTCGGAGCGCTCGTGCAGACGCGAACCGTCACGACCAAGGTCGCCATCGGCGCGCAGGTCGCCCGGCTCGTCCATCCCGACGTGGTCCGCGAGCGACTGGCGGAGGCCGTCAGGGAGGCTCTTCAAGACCTGGATTCGGCCCAGCCGCTGAATCCTCGGCCGCCCCACATCGTCCGCATGCGGTTCGCCACCACCACACGAGCGGACATCCTCATGGCCATACCCGGAGTGCGTCGGGTGGATGGGTTCACCGTGGAATTCGACGGCGCGTCCATGGACCAGGCATACCGGATGATCCGCCTCATGTACAAGTACGTGTCCTGGTAGCTGCGTACCGCCTGTCTCCGAAAGCCGAACCGTCCCCCCGTCGCACCGGGGCCCTTGGCCTGGCCCGTGCGGTGCGGTGCAACCCGAGCGAGCCCGCGCCCGTCTCAAGTTGCACACGGGGACCACGGGTCCCAGGGGAGTGTAGTGCTCAGCATGAACATCCGTTTCGCCTGCTCCATCCTACTGATGTCGGTACTCGCACTGCCCGTTGCCGGGCAGACCGAGCAGCCGAACATCTCCTGGTGGGACTCGGATTACTGGGCGGAGTGGGAAGCCGAGCGCGCGCGCTGGCGGGCCGAGTGGCGGGCCTACGAGCGCCGGCATCCGGGCCGCGTACCCGAGGAGCTGTCCCGGATCGTGCGAGATCGGACGCCGACCCCCCACCGATTGGACGGAGGCTCGACCGCCGCCGCCGAGCTGGACTACGGCGTGGCGCCGGGCACCTGGACCTGGGAGCTACGAAGAGCCGCTCGCGCCAGGTGGCGCGGGAACGATCGCTACCGGCGGTACATCCGCGATCTGAACGCCGATCGCCGTCGTCTCTCGACGGCCCAAGTGCCCAGCCGATACCGGGATCTGCTCAGGCAAATGCAGCGCCTGCGGTCGGACGACGCCCGTCGGCGTGCCCGGAGAGAGTCCGACGACCGTGACCGCCGACGGCGCAGATCTCGTGGAGGCGGCAGCTAGGGTCCAGGACAACCAGGGGCAGCGCTGCACAGCTCTGGAGGATCTCGCTACTTGTGACCGGCCCACATCTTCTCGCCGGCCTGAACCCTCAGCGCCAGACGGTTTTCGCGAGGGGGCAACGGGCAAGTCGCGAACTCGGTGAACACGCACGGTGGGTTGTATGACCGATTGAAGTCGACGCGCGTGTTTCCGTCCTCATCCGGCGCGTCCACCCAGAGGAAGCGTCCTCCCCCGTACGTGTCGGTACCATTGGTCTCGTCGGCAAACGCGGTGAAGAAGTTCGCGGGATCGTCCGAGTCCTTCCACATCGCCATGGAGTAGTCCCGGCCGTCGACCTCGAAGTGAACCGTTCCCGGGATGGGTGTGTCGTTCAGCGTGCCCAGGATGTTCGGCACCTGGATCGTGTCGGGTGGATCGTGCCATTCGAAGCGGGCCGGCAGGCTCCAGCCGGTCACGATGGGAAACGTCTCGATTCCCTCGAACTCCGTGCGCACCGGGCTCCGGGAGTCTTTGGCCCGGATGGCGAAGCGGTCACCGCGACGGATCAGGAACCAGAGCAGGGATCCCAGTTGCAGCTCGACCGGGTCCTGGCCCGGCTCGACCGTGAGCACCGCGAAGCCGACCGGCTCTCCGTCGCTCGTGACCGGCACGCCCTCCGCGGCGTCGAACCGCACCGTGGAGCCGTCGAGCGTGAACGTCCCGATGTGGGGTGGCGTCGGAGAGTCCGGCGATCCCGCGTACCGGAGATCGCTTCCGTCGGCACTGCCGAACGTGTTTGGGCCTTCCTGGAGCCAGTATAGAGCCACCAGCGAGAGCCACCCATCCGGCTCCATCAACTTGGTGTGTCGGATTTGGGCCCATTCCTGGACGCTCACCGCGTGCTCCACCGGATCCAGCGGGGGCGCCGGTTCCGCACAGGCCAGCACCGTCCAACCCGCTGCCAACAAGAGCGGACCGCGACACGCGAGGGAACGCAACCCATTCGCTCGGAGCATTTGCTTCCTCCAACAAACTGTGACTCAGCGCCCGTCCGCCCACTCTAACAGGCTAATAGGAACGTTCCGTCCCTCAGTTCTCAAGCCAGGATCGTCGTCCTTGCGGAAGCCCGAACCGATCAGCACGTTGCTCCGGTTCCCAGCGCACCTGCGTAGACCGGAGGCCCACGGATTCATGCCCGCCCCGCGGGCGGCCTCGCTATCTCGGTCGATTCCGCATAACCAACCGGTCCGACTCACGGTATGGCATACCTGATCACGCAGATCAGCCTGACGCTGATTGCGGTGGCGCTGTTGGCCGCGGCCGCCGGCTGGTTCGTGGGGGCTACGCTGTCTCGGGGCCGGGTCGGTGCGGCAGACCGGCGTTGGCGCGCTCGGCTGGATGAGGTCGAGCGCGATCGAGACCAGGAGCGGCGCAAGAGAGAGCAGCAGGTCGCGGCACTTTCGGAGAGCCGAGCTGCCTTGGAGGACAAAGAAGGCGCGTTCCTTCAGCTCCGCGCCCGCTTCGAAGCCGGTCAGCGTGAGCTGGAGCACACCAGAGTCCGTTTCGAAGGTCAGGAGTTCGAGATGGAGCGGCTCAAGTCCCAGGTGTCGGCTGCGCTCGACGCCAAGAGCGACACTGAGCGAGCCCTGTCGGAGCGGCAGCGCAGGCTCGAAGTAGTGGCCCAACAGCTCCAACAGTCAGAGGCCAGGGCGACCGAGCTCGCCGGTGAAGGTCGCCGGCTTCGGAAACGCCTGGGCGAGATACAACAACTGTCGGCCGTGCACGAGGCCCTGCGGGAAGAACACCAACGACTGCGTGCGGACTATGATGCCCTCCAGGCATCGGCAGGGTTACCGCCAGCCGCGCCGCCGCGCTCCCGGTCGGTATTCCGCTCCACCGAGAAGGACGACCTCACCCGGATCCCCGGCATCGGAAAGCTGCTCGAGCGGCGGTTGAACGAGCTGGGGCTCCGGACCTTCGAGGACCTCGCGTCGCTCACGACGGAAAGAGCGGCGGAAATCGCCACGCAATTGAACGGAATCGACGACCCGGTTCGTCCCGAAGAGTGGGAAGCTTGGATCGAGCAGGCCAAGCGCCTCGGCGGAGAGGCCTAACCAACGGTTCCCGCAGGCCTAACGGTGCCGCAGTGCCCCTAGGCCGCCCTTTAGGCCCCATCGGGGTCGAGCGGCCCGAGACCCGTCAGCGACGGACCCGATCCCGGGTCGTGTGGCACTCGCCGGTACCCGCCGCCGTCCGATCGGGAAATGCGTTTGGCGTGCACCAGCGCCTCCAGCACCAGCTCGCAGGCGGCCGCCCGCACGCCTGCCACGGCTCCATTCCCGGCCAACCCCACCCGGTCCACCACCTCCAACAAGCCCGGAACCGTGCCGAAGCCACGCACGCACGCGTCCGCGGCAGCGTTCTCCGATACCTGCAGCGCCCCTCCCGTCTCGAAGTACTCGACGATGTCTTCCACATCGGCTCCGCCCGCACGGGCGTTGAAGGTGGTCGCTGCGGCGGCCTGGATCAGCTCCTTCGCGATTCGAGGCGAGCCCTGCAACTCGCCCTCATATTCGAGCTCAAGCTTGCCCGTGATCGTCGGAAGGGAGGCGTAGATGTCGGCTATGCGAGGCACCACGACCGGCTCGTCCAGACGGACGGCTCGTTGTTCCGCGTTGGAGACGACGCTCTCCAGCGTGCTGATCGGCATCCGCTGACTCACGCCCGAACGCTGATCGATGCGCTTGTCCTGCCGCGCGTGGTGGGCCACTCGCTCGATCACTTCCGACACGAAATCCGGAACCCGCACCTCGAACTGATCCCGATCCGTCCAGGCTTCCTGCAGCGTCACCTCGACGCCGGTCTCCAGGCGTAGCGGGTAGTGGGTATGGATCTCGGCCCCGATCCGGTCCTTGAGCGGTGTGATGATCTTTCCGCGTGCCGTGTAATCTTCAGGATTGGCCGTGAAGACCATCATGACGTCGAGCACCAGGCGCACCGGATATCCCTTGACCTGGACGTCGCCTTCCTGAAGCACGTTGAACAGACCCACCTGGATCTTCCCCGAGAGGTCCGGGAGCTCATTGATGGCGAAGATGCCGCGGTTGGCCCTCGGAAGCAGCCCGAAATGAATCGTGAGCTCATCCGCCAAGATGTGGCCGCCCCGGGCCGCCTTGATCGGATCGACGTCTCCGATCATGTCCGCGATCGTCACGTCCGGCGTGGCCAATTTTTCCACGTACCGGGCATCACGGGGAATCCAGGCGATTGGCGCGGCGTCGCCGTACTCGTCCACCAATTGCCGTCCGTATTTCGAGATCGGTCGAAGCGGATCGTCGTTCACCTCGCTGCCCGCCAAGATCGGGAGAGCGTGGTCCAAAAGGTCGGTCAGCTGACGGAGGATGCGGCTCTTGGCCTGGCCCCTGAGCCCCAGCAGGATGAAGTCGTGCTTCGAGAGGATCGCGTTGACGATCTGCGGCACCACCGTGTCCTCGTACCCACGGATTCCCGGGAACAGCTCCTCTCCCGACCGGAGCTTGGACAGCAGGTTGGCTCGCATCTCTTCACGAACGGATCGGGGCCGATACCCCGAAGCGCGGAGCTCACCCAGCGTGGTTGGTCGTGGTTGCGCCATGAACGTCGAATCCCCGAGAACACTCGATCCAAAACGAAAGCCGAAATCGAGCCCCTAGCCTACGCAATTCATCCTCCCAGCAGTAGGTTTCCGCCGCAGCCCCGCTTTTTCGTGACTCTCAACTTTGCGCCTCACAACTCCGGACGCGTTTCGAGACGCGTCACACACGCCGACGGATCGGAGCCCAGATGTCCGAACGCCCCATCCTGACGGGCAGCATTCGCCCGCTGGACACCCAGCCCCCCCTCCCCTTGGACCGCCTGGTACTCAGGGAAGCACCCGAAGAGGAAGCCATTCCTCTGGACGTAGCCATCGTGGGCGCGGGCCCCGCCGGGTTGGCGACTGCCATCGAGCTGGCTCGCCTCGCCAAGCGTGACGCCGAGAACGGCGGAGACCTCGGGCAGCTCGAGATCGGCGTGCTGGAGAAGGCCGGAGGCCTCGGAGAGCACAACTTGTCCGGGGCCGTCGTGAACCCCCGCGCCTTCAAGGAGCTCTTTCCGGACGTCCCGACCCAGGAGCTGCCGTTCCGTCGGCCCGTCACGGAAGAGAGCGTGTACATGCTCAGCCAATCGGGTTCGCAGCGTCTGCCGACGCCGCCCACCATGAAGAACCACGGGAACTGGATTGCCTCCATTTGTGAGGTTGTCCGGTGGATGGGCGACCGGGCCGAGGAACTCGGAGTGAACGTGTTCCCCGGTTTCCCCGCAGATGCGTTACTGGTCGAGGGCGACCGGGTACAGGGTGTCCGGACCACACCGTCGGGGCTGGACAGGGAGGGAAACCCCGGAAGCGGATACGAGCCGGCGGGCGACATTCTCGGCAAGGTCACCGTCCTCGCCGATGGGACCCGGAGCGCGCTCGCGCAGGCCTATAACGCCTGGCAGGGCATCGGCGCGCGCAATCCGCAGATCTACGCGCTCGGCGTGAAGGAGCTGTGGCAAGTCCAGCGTCCGCTGGACCGCATCATCCACACCTTGGGATGGCCCCTGCCCAAGGACGCATTCGGCGGCAGCTTCATCTATCCACTGGCCGACGACCTGATCGCTCTCGGCCTGGTCGTGGGCCTGGACTACCACAACGCTCGGCTCGACGTGCACGGCATGGTCCAGCAGCTCAAGGGTCATCCGCTCCTCCGGCCACACCTGGAGGGAGGCGAGATGGTGGAGTGGGGCGCCAAAACCATCCCCGAAGGCGGGTACTACTCCGTGGCCGAGCGCCGTCATGGAGACGGCATCGTGATCGTCGGCGATGCGGCCGGCTACGTGGATGTTCCCAGCCTCAAGGGGATCCACTATGCCGTGCACTCCGGGATTCTGGCCGCCCGCACCATTTTCCGGGCCCTCAAAGACGACGACACGTCGGAAGCCGGACTTCGGCCGTACACCGAGGCCGTGGACAGGTCTTACATCATGGCCGACCTCAAGCGTACCAGAAACATGCGTCTGGCGTTCAAGGGCGGCTTCTACTCCGGAGGCGTGAAGGCCGGCCTGATGACCATCAGCGGCGGTGCGCTGTTCGGCGGCCACATCTCGGCGGAGGAAGATGCCGCCGAGCCCAAGCACCTCACCGGCGACGGGCAGGGCCCCGGCTCCGACGCCACCGCGGACGGGACCCTCACGTTCTCCAAGGTCGACGCCGTCTACAAATCCGGAAACCAGACCCGGGACGACATCCCCTCCCACTTGGAGGCCGCCGAGGACGTCCCACCCGAGGTGGCCGAGATGTACGTGTACATGTGCCCCGCCGGCGTCTACGAGCGGGCCGGTGACGAGCTCCGCATCAACGCGCCCAACTGTGTCGACTGCAAAGCCACGGATGTGATCGGACCTCGGTGGGCCCCCCGGGAGGGTGGCAGCGGACCCGCGTATCGGCGCATGTAGCCACCCGATCGGGCAACACCCCGGGGCAGCGGCACATACCACCAACAAACCGCCCCTCCTCCGGCGACCATTGGCGTTGTCGGCCCCGTAGGTCCCATTTTGTCCTGCCCATCCGACACGTCCCGGAGGCCGCCATGCCGAGCCCGTCGCCCAACCCTTTCACCACCTCGGTCCGCGCGGCAGCACGCGCACAACAGGCCAGACGGGTCGACACCCCTCGAACCCCAGCGCCTCGGCCCCGAGCGAGCCTGATGCCCTCTGGCGTCGCATGGCTCGTCGCACTCACCGTGCTCTGCGGGCTGTCAGCGGCTCCCATCCAGGCGCAGGACGCCGCCTTGGGATACGTGGACTTCCCAACCTCCGCCACTGCCGCAGCTCAGTCACATTTCGTCAAAGGCGTCCTCCTCATGCACAGCTTCGAGTACGAGGACGCGGCCACCCACTTCCGCATGGCCCAGGAAGCCGACCCCGACTTCGCCCTCGCCTACTGGGGCGAGGCGATGAGCCACAACCATCCGATATGGATGCAGCAGGATCGCGCCGCCGCCGTGGCCATCCTGGATCGCTTGGCGCCCACCCCGGAGGCCCGAGCCGCGAAGGCCGGCACCGAGCGGGAACGGGCCTGGCTCCACGCAGCGGAGGTGCTCTACGGCACCGTGCCTCCGGCGCTGGGGAAGGACAAGCACGCCCGCGATGATCTGTACGGGGACGCGATGCGGCGCCTGTACGAGCGGTTTCCGGATCACGAAGCCGCTGCCAACTATGCACTGGCCATCCTGGGCACCGCACACGAGGGCAGGGACTTCGCGACGTACATGCGGGCCGCAGCGGTGGTCGATCACGTGTTCGACGAGAACCCGAACCACCCCGGTGCTGCCCACTACCTGATCCACTCCTACGACGATCCCGTGCACGCTCCGTTGGGCCTCCCCATGGCCAGAGCGTACGCGAAGATCGCCCCGGCGGCCGGGCACGCACAGCACATGACTTCGCACATCTTCGTGGCCATGGGGATGTGGGAGGACGTGGTCTCGGCGAACGAAGCCGCCAGGGACGTCCAGAACGCCCGTCTGGTCCGACTGGGGCGCCTGCCGAACGTGTGTGGCCACTACACCTACTGGCTCGAGTACGGATATCTCCAACAGGGACGCTACGGAGACGCCAAGCAGGTGCTCGACACCTGTTACGAGCGGATTCAGGGCACGCCGTCATCGAGCGAGCTCGGCTACTTCGCGTCCATGCGCGCGAGATACGTGTTGGACACCGGCGACTTCGATGTGGCTTTGCGATACGCCGCGCACTTTCCCACTCCCCACGCAAACGCCCAGGTCATCGATGCGCTGGCTGCAGGAGCCGACGGAGACCTCACGACCGTACGGGCCATTCATGCTGATCTCGAGCGGCAAGCCAAGGCGGCGGAGGGCACGGGTGCAGGCAACGGACAGACTCCTGTTCTGGCCAAAGTGATCCAATCCGCGTTGGCCCACTTCGAGGGCCGCTACGGTGACGCGGTGACGATTGCAGGAGAAGCTGCCGAGATGGAGAGGGCGCTGCCATACGAGTTCGGGCCTCCCGCGATCGTCAAGCCGACGTTCGAGCTGCTCGGCGAGATGCTACTTGCAGCCGAGCGCCCCGAGGAAGCCGCCGGAGCGTTCCAGGCCCAGTTGGCCCGCACCCCGCTCCGGACCGCGTCACTACTGGGTCTGGCCCGTGCGTCCGCGGCCGCCGGCGATCAAATCGTCGCGTCCGAGACGTACGCCCAGCTTGCGGAGATCTGGATCCACGCCGATCCCGGCGTCGAGGGCCTGCAAGAAGCCCGGACCGCTGAGCAACAAGAGGAGGACGCCACGACCACGAGATCGCGGACCGGGTCTCGACTTCGTTGAGATCCGAATCGGAATCGCCGTCCGCCGTAGCACCCCGGCTCGCCGTCGCTTTCATAGGGGCGTCGCGTAAACACTTGGCGGACGAGTATTTGCCGAAAATCGTCCGGTGCCTCGAAGAGCTCGACGAAGCGGACGTCTGGTGGCGTCCCACGCCCCACGCCAATTCCGTCGGAAATCTCGTGCTCCACCTCTGCGGAAACGTCAGGCAGTGGGTCGTGCATGGAATCGGGGGCCAACCCGACGTTCGAGAGAGGCCCAGCGAGTTCTCCACCACCGACGGTTGGACCCCGGCAGAGCTTAGAACACACCTCGAAGACACCATCGAGGCTGTCGACCGCACGCTCGGGGATCTCCAAGATGAGGTCGCCGCCAACCCCGCCAGCCTCCTGACCGACCGCGTGATTCAGGGCATATCGACGACCGTGCTGGAGGCGCTCTATCACGTCGTCGAGCACTTCTCCCACCACGCCGGTCAGATCATCTGGATCACCAAGGCGCGAACCCGAAAAGACCTCGGATTCTGGGTCGTCGAGGACGGAACGGCCCGGCCCAACTGGTAACAAGGAAGACGCCACCAGCCGTCCCACGCGAACATGGCGTTGCCCTGGATGCACGCCATGTCTAGGGGATGGCCGAGCATCAGATACGTGCACTACTCCAGTCGCTACGCCAGCACCTCGTCGCCCGACACTATGCGCCGAAGACCATTCAGGCCTATGAAGGATGGGTCGAGCGTTTCCTCAGGACCCTGCCCATCGTCAATCCGACCAGCATCGATGCCCCGGACCTGAACGACTACCTGACCCGCCTCGCCAACGACCGAAGCCTGAGCCCATCGACCCAGAATCAGGCCGCCAGCGCACTCACGTTCTTCTTCCGCTATGTGCTCAAGCGACGCACTCGAGGTCTCCGGATCGTCAGAGCCCGTCCCACCCACCGCCTTCCTGTCGTGATGAGTCGGAAGGAAGTGACCGTCGTGCTCAAAGAACTCCACGGTCAGAACCGACTCGTGGCCTGCCTGCTCTACGGATGCGGCCTCCGGCTGATGGAAGCACTGAAGCTCCGCGTAAAGGACCTGGACTTCGACCTCGGAGAAGTCGTAGTACGACAAGGAAAGGGACGACGAGATCGAGTAACCATGCTCCCGAGGCGCCTTCGTACAACGCTCGCAGAACACGTGGGGACGATCCGGTCCCTTCACGAAAGAGACAAAGCAGCCGGACACGGACGAGTGAAGGTCCCAACATCCATCAAGCGCAAGATCCGGCACGCCCCGACCGACCTGGCCTGGCAATGGGTGTTCCCAAGCAGCCGGCGCCACCGCGATGCCGACGACGGCCTCCTGTACAGGCACCACCGGCATCCCAGCGCCGTCCAGCGAGCCGTTCGCCGCGCCGTCAAAGATGCCGGAGTTCCCAAACGCATCACCTGCCATACCTTCCGACACTCCTTCGCCACCCACCTCCTCCAAGACGGATACGACATCCGCACCATCCAAGAGCTCCTCGGCCACACCAGCGTCCGGACGACCATGATCTACACCCACGTCCTGAACCGCGGAGGAATGGGAGTCCGCAGCCCCCTGGACGGTCTGTGAGGTGCCAGCCCGGATGGACGATGCGCGAGGGCGTCTCCGCCTGGGCATCACCGCGCCGCTATTCACGCGTTGTTCCGCTGCCGATTAGGCTGACCCACAGCGAAGCTGTACCCGACGATGGTTGGGGGTGAAGCCGTCTGGAAGCAGCCTATCCGGTCGCACGGGCACACACGGTTGGTGGATCGGCGAGGGGGGGTGGATTAGACTAAAGGGAGTTAGCTAGAGGACGAGCATGAAAGGGATGGCGGTCGTGATCGCGCTGAGCGGGCTGGCATTCGTCGTTCCGGGTGAACCGAGGAGCGTCGGTGGGAAGACGTGCTCGATGCGTGTGAGCTACGCACCTCAGCGACCCGAGACGGTCGCCGTCCTCGCTGTAGCCATGCCAGATTCACTTTTCATCCCAGCAGGCCGCCTCCCAGCGGCGGTGATTCGGCACGGAGTACCTGAGATCCCGGGCAGCTCTGTTTTCGGCCAGGCGTTCGACGTGTTGGCGGTTTCAGACAAAAGGCGCCCGCCCGGCCGCTCGCTGGGCAGACACCTTGTCGTCGTTCCGTGGGGGTACGGCCCCGACTGTGTAACAATTCCGTGGGAAGCAAGCGCGGTCTGGGTCCCACCTGGCGACACGGTACTGTTCGTCAGCCTGGGCGAGCGGTACCGTGATCCGGTCGACGGTTCGGTGTTCCACGTGCTGGGCTGGCACCATCCGTACCCTGGAGCGGACCTTGCGCGCTTCGCGGCATCGCGTTCCCGATCCGGCGATGAGTGGATGTCACCGCGAGACGTTCTGGAGATGCTCGACGAACTGCCTCCTTATCCAGCCAACGATGATCTCTCAGCGTTGCGCAAGCAGTTCGACAAATGGGCTCGGAGCCACCCCCGGCTGGCTCGCCAGTTTCCAGCATCTGCGATTGCGGACTGGTTGAACGAGTGAGGTAGGACTTTCTAGCTAACAGGCATTTGAAGCTGACGGGCCAGCCGCGAGGATCTCCCGTCAGACCGGGCGGGTTGCCCAACCGGGTAAAGCGGTGTGCGGACGACCGGCGCAGGTTGCCAGCCGTCCGTGTCAGGATTGCCCCGACCGTTTGAGGTCCGCAGCTTAAATGCGTAACCGTTAGACCTGCAGAGAAGGCGAAGGGAACGATGGATCTGCGTCCCAGCTTGCCGTGCTTGGCGAAGGCGCGAGATTGAAGGCATGGTCAAAATCGACATGGATGCGATCCGGCGGCTGAGTACAGCGGAGCGCGCGCGTTTGGCGCAAGAGATTTGGGATACGATCCCTCCGACCGCCGCCGACCTTCCGTTGACGGCTGAGGATGAGGCGATCATCGGTGAACGCCTGGAGCGACACCGGCGGGACCCGGGTGCGGCGGTGAACTGGTCGGAGGCCAAGCGGCGTCTCGAGACAGAGTAGTTGAGTCGTTATTCAGTCCGGCTCGATCCGGATTGTGAAGTCGAGATTCGAGACGCGATGGCCTGGTATGCGGCGCGTGTCCCAGGATTTGAGCGAAGCTTCCTGACCTCTGTCGACCGAGCGATGATGAGTCTCTCGGAGATGCCGGAAATGTATCCGCGGGTTCGTGGGGAAGTACGGCGAGTGCTGATTCGCGGATTTCCCTACGCCCATCTTCTACCTTCTGGAGGAAGATGAAGTTGTCGTGCTCTCCTGTCGCCATATTCGGCGAAATCCTCGCGGATGGCCGACGAGGTGAGGTCTAACAGGCATTTGAAGCTGACGGGCCAGCCGTAAGGATGGCCCGTCAGAACCGTTCGAGGTCGACCAACCAGGTAAAGCGGTGTGCGAGCGACCGGCGCGGGTAGCCCGATCGTACGTACCAGGATTGCCCCGACCGTGCGTGATCCGCAGCTTAAATGCAGAACCGTTAGACGGCCTCAGGACTGGTGCAGGAGATCCAAGAAGGCGCGAGGCGTCACGACGACGACATCGTTCCAACCTGAGGCTGCCAGTAGGTCGGAGTCTCCCGAGATGACAACCGCCCCCACGGCGTGGGCACAGGCCATGAACTTGTCGTCATCCGGGTCTACTGTGATCGGCTCCTCCAGCGCGGGATCGGGGATCAACGTCCCGTGTCCCGCGACGGTCGCCAGCACCTCAGCAAACTCAAGATCCGGATGCTCGCTGCCCAGTCTGGCACAGGTGCGCAGGTACTCGTCGAAGATGGCCGGGGTGATCACCAGCTCGAAGTGAGACTCTCCCCATGCCTCCAGCACCTCGCGGGGCACGCCCCCAAAGAACACTCCCGACACCAACACACTGGTGTCGACGACCGCTCTCACTTCCCGCTTCGGACCTCGCGAATAGCTACCTCGACGTCTTCAGGAGTCATTCCAGCCTCTTCCGCAGACTTGGCGGCTTTGTCCAGCAGAGCTTTGAAATCCGTCATTTGTGGAGGCTTGAGTGCCTTGAGCACGACGACGTCGCCCTCCCCGACGACAACAAACTGAGCTCCGGGCTCAAGCCCGAGGCGTTTGCGAATCTCCTCAGGGATAACGACTTGCCCCTTCGACGAGAGCTTGGTGGTGGCAGGTTTAACCATGTGCCTCATCCGGTGTAATCTTACCAGTAAGATGGGCCAACGGAGCCTGTCTAACAAGCATTTGAAGCAGACACCGGCATTTCTATGGAGTGCAAGCTGCGCTTGCACCTGGTTGGGTTGCCGGCGCAGCTTAAATGCAAAACCGTTATGTGTGCACTTAGTAGAAGCCATGGCATCCGAAATCAGACTTGATCCTCCAGAGGTTGACTACACCTTCTCCCGGGAGGAGCGGAAGCGACTCCGACCTGGACTCGACATCGATGCTCTTGAGCGGCTTATGGGCGCGATACGCGCCGAATTCCGAGCGGAAATTCTGAAGTACTTCGAGACCGGTGAGGCAGGGATCTACCGGAATGGCGTGCGAGGTACGATCAACCTGGTACAGATTAACGACGCGATGCTTCAGCCGATGCTGGAAGAGGTATGGGCGGGGGTTTGGCGGGATGCTCCATCGGAAGTTTTGGCAAAGGCAGCAGGCGATCCGTTCCGACTTCCAGGAGTAGACGCCGCGTTACGTCGTCGCCGCGACACATAACAGGCATTTGAAGCTGACGGGCTGACCGTGAGGGACGCCCGTCAGATCGTCTGAGATTGCCCAACCAGGTGAAGCGGTGTGCGGACGGCCGGCGAGGGTCGCCCGGTCGTTCGTGCCAGGATTGCCCCGACCGTTCGAGGTCCGCAGCTTAAATGCATAACCGTTATACAGCCTTTGCCTGATGGGAGCCGATGGACATATCAGTACTGCTTGTCGGCTTAGTGCGGATGATGGTTGTCGGCGCACTCGTATTCGGATTCACGACGATCTTGGCAGCGTGGCTGATGAAGAATCGAGGGGTCTATGCCATGTGGTGGGCGCTCGGTGGGGTGATCGTAATACTATTCAGCCTGGCTTTCTGGCTCGTTCGCCCTAGCGAAATCACCAATCTCAGTACTAGCGGATGGGTGTGGATCTTGGGGTCTTGGAGCATGCTTCCGGTGTTGGGAGTCGGAGTCGGGACGCAGCGAGCCCACTCGTCGATGCCAGAGATCACGCTGAGTGGCCTGGTGGCGAGAGGCATCGCATGGGGCATCGGGGGATTGCTTCTAGCTGGAATGGTCTCCTTGGTTCCGGATGTCATCCGCTTCAGCTCTCGTTGAGGTTTCTACCGGCTGTATAACAGGCATTTGAAGCTGACGGGCCGGCGGCGAGGATCGCCCGTCAGACCCTTCCAGGTTGCCCAACCAGGTGAAGCGGTGTGCGAGCGACCGACGTAGCTTGCCCATCCGGACGCGCCAGGATTGCTCCAACCGCGCCTGGTCCGCAGCTTAAATGCATAACCGTTAGATGGATTGTGAGCGCAGGTCGCTGCAGCAACCTTGATCGGGTTCCTCTGCGCCCGCCTATGGCTCACTTGGTGTTCAACTTCTAGCCCTCCAGGACAGCCTCGCTACGCATGTCCGTATTCCGCGATCGCCTCCACGCAGACCGGACACACGGTGAGCGTTTTGACTTGGCAATGGACCGGCTGCGTTCTGGCGACGGTTTCGTCTGTGGTGGTGTTGCCTTCCGGATCGAAGCAGCGTCGTTGGTTGTGGAGGTTGCTTCCTCCTGGGAGCTGCAGTTGATGACCGAGGAGCGCGCCCGCGCCGACCTTGATACAGCCGTCGCGAGGGAGAAGTGGCTCCGCGGAAGCTCCCGTCAGTTTGCGGACGCTGTGCGGGGGCTTCCCAAGAAGTTTCAGTTGATCTGGGACTACCACACCGGATCGCTGCTGATCTGTGAGCTTGACAAAGGTGCTATACGGTGGAACCACGGCCTGGACCAGAAGCGGAGGCCCAAAACGAAGCTGGAATCCACCTAACAGGCATTTGAAGCTGACGGGTCAGCCGTGAGGAACGTCCGTCAGACCGTCTGAGGTCGCCCAACCAGGTAAAGCGGTGTGCGGACGACCGACGCAGGTTGCCCGATCGTACGTGCCAGGATTGCCCCGACCGTGCGTGATCCGCAGCTTAAATGCATAACCGTTAGCGAGCGCATAGTTATCAGTCGTCCCAAGCCGTGCTCCAGGCGAGCTGCGATGGAAGAGCTAAACGAGGATTGGTTGATCTTCCACCTAGAAGAGGCTGGCAAGGTCCTGGCGAGTCTTAGGGATCGCGTCTCGACGGGTACCCTTGATACCCACCGCGACCAGGATATCGCAGCACACCTAAGCGAGGCATTGGGCCATATCAACGCTGCGTGGCGCGGACGTTTGGACGCGACCTTGGATATCTCAACCCTTGACGCCCTTTCAGATGTTGAATTCCGGATTCTACGAGCTCCGGTAAAGGAGCTTGATCCAACCTAGGCATCTCGAAGCCTAGGAGCGCTCTCTAACAGGCATTTGAAGCTGTCGGGCCGGCCGTGAGGATCACCCGTCAGACCGCGGAGGTTGCACCAACCAGGTAAAGCGGTGTGCGGACGACCGGCGCGGGTTGCTCGGCCGTTCGTGCTAGGATTGCCCCGACCGTGCGTGATCCGCAGCTTAAATGCAAAACCGTTAGGTGTCATCGGATACCTGCGTCGTCTGCCCGTGTAGCAGGCGGGCTCCGGGAACTAACGCGCACCAGACCTAGCGGCCGACGGATCGAGCTCGCAGGCAAACCCCGACAGACAAGCCACCTTGCCTTTGCCACGCTCTAAGTGGGAATAGGAGGTGGCAAATGATTCGGATTGCAGTCTTTGCCTGCCTGTTGGTCACGGCCGGTTGCGCCGAGACTCATGCGGTACGGTTCAGCGCGATTGCGCCTGAGGTTGCAGATGAGATCGCGAGCTTGTCGGAAGAGAAGACCGCCGATGTCACGCTCGTCTCAGGCGACGCGATTCACGTGAAGTCAATCAAGTTCCGCCCCGGCACCGTTGACTGGCTTGATCCCACAACCGGTGGGGTGCTACCCGCCCCTGGGCTCTCCGAAATCGACGAGATCCGCTTCGACGGCGCGGGGATCGTCGGTCCAGGAAAGGGTGCGTTGCTAGGCACGCTCGCCGGACTGGCCGTAGCCGTGGGCTATGCAGCCAGTACAGAGGGTTGGGACGAGCTTGGCGCCATCGTCTTCCCTCCGCTCGGTGCTCTGGTTGGTCTCTTCGTTGGTGGTTCAAGCGACCGAGTGTATCACGCGGCGAGAGAGTCAAGATAGGGCGTAGCCGCCGAGCCTCTGGCGGCCGGTGCACTCGGGTGTCGTCGACGTGTTGGTCGCGAGGGGTATCGCGCGAGGGAGATCAACTCCAATGCTTGACACCTAACAACCAATTGAAGCAGACAGCGGCATTCCTAGGGAGTGCAAGCCTCCGGCTTGCACCTGATTGAGTTGCCGCTGCAGCTTAATTGGAGATCCGTTAGACGGCACCAGGTGACGCTGTGAAGATCGCCACCTTCTCGATCATCCATGTCTTCGCGCTTGAGTCGCGACACTTCATCGTTGCGGCGGGCGAGATTCTGGACGGTACCGTCCGCTCGGGGCTCATCGCACGGCTTGCCGACTCGCCGGAGGCCTTTGAACACAAGATCCACAGCATTGAGTTCGTGGACCGGACTGCGGAAGGGACTTCGCATCCTGCGTTGGTCTTCTCGTACTCGAGCCCCGAGGAGGCAGAAAGGTGGAAGGCTACGCTCACTCCAGGGGCGTCACTCGAGATTCACGCCGTGTGACTCTGGCAACTCCATTCGCTCGGCGATCGCCATGAAGGAAGATCCGGCCACGGTCACCGTGCGCCTCTCTGCTGACTCAGCTACGGTACTGCTGTCGCTTGCGAGTCGCGTCGAAGATGACCCTATAGAGATCAGGCACCCGGGCGAATTGGCAGCGTTGTGGCAGTTGGAGGCCGCGCTTGAGCGCACCCTGGTAGTGCCCTTTCACAAGGATTACGAGCAGAAGCTAGCTGATGCCCTGGAACGGCTCCGCACAAAGGCAGGGCTCTGAGACGCCAAGGAATTTGGTCCCGCTGGCCCCGGGGGTACGGTTCACGGTTCCAGGCGCAGGCGGACCCCGGTTTGAGCCACCGCGCGACCGGCCGATTAGCCCGTCGAACCACAGCCTCTCGGGCCGTGCCGTCTAACAAGCCAATGAACTTGGCACGGCCGTTTTAGCGGCGTGCAACCGGCTTCGCCGCTTGCACCTGTGTTGTTTGGCCGCGCAAGTTATCGGCAGATCCGTTATGTGTGCACTTAGTAGAAGCCATGGCATCCGAAATCAGACTTGATCCTCCAGAGGTTGACTACACCTTCTCACGGGAGGAGCGGAAGCGACTCCGACCTGGACTCGACATCGATGCTCTTGAGCGGCTTATGGGCGCGATACGCGCCGAATTCCGAGCGGAGATTCTGAAGTACTTCGAGACCGGTGAGGCAGGGATCTACCGGAATGGCGTGCGAGGTACGATCAACCTGGTACAGATTAACGACGCGATGCTTCAGCCGATGCTGGAAGAGGTATGGGCGGGGGTTTGGCGGGATGCTCCATCGGAAGTTTTGGCAAAGGCAGCAGGCGATCCGTTCCGACTTCCAGGAGTAGACGCCGCGTTACGTCGTCGCCGCGACACATAACAGGCATTTGAAGCTGACGGGCCGATCGTGAGGATCGCCCTTCAGACCGTGGAGGTCACACCAACCAGGTAAGGCGGTGTGCGGACGACTGGCGAGGGTTGCTCGGCCGTTCGTGCTAGGATTGCCCCGACCGTGCGTGATCCGCAGCTTAAATGCAGAACCGTTATGTGGCTTTGAACCGGAGACAACTTGAGGCGCATCCTTCTCATGGCTCCGGTCTTATTCACGATCGATGGTTGCGGAGGAGACCCCGAGCCGATGTACCGGGTTCGCGTGAGCGATTCAAGGTCCTACAGCGTAGGGTCGCCGGCTGAATTCGTAGCGATTGTCCCTGTGTCTGAAGCACCGGGACGTTGTGAGAGCCATCCCGACGCCCCTCTGCCGGTCGGCACGTCGTCCGCGACGATGGCGTTCGGCGAACCCGTGGTCCAGCGTGTCACGATCACGCTGGACGTAGAGGGCGAGCCGATTAACTACTCCGACATCCGAGGAGATCTGATCTCTTCGGATGATTATGACGGAGATCAAACGAGGATTTTTCTGAACCTTCGTCTGGGTCATGCGTTTGCAACGAACCGTCCAGAGGACGACGATGAGCAAACGCTTCGAATGACTCTAGACGAAGCGTACGAGGCCGAGAGTTTAGGCAATCCTCGGGGAATCCTAGAACGAGTCCTTGAGGAGTGTAGCGAAGCCACATAACAGGCATTTGAAGCTGACGGGCCGGCCGTGAGGATTGTCCGTCAGACTGTCTGAGGTTTGTCCAACCAGGTAAAGCGGTGTGCGGACGACCGGCGTAGCTTGCCCGGCCGTACGTGCCAGGATTGCCCCGACCGTGTGAGATCCGCAGCTTAAATGCATAACCGTTAGCTAGAGGACGAGCATGAAAGGGATGGCGGTCGTGATCGCGCTGAGCGGGCTGGCATTCGTCGTTCCGGGTGAACCGAGGAGCGTCGGTGGGAAGACGTGCTCGATGCGTGTGAGCTACGCACCTCAGCGACCCGAGACGGTCGCCGTCCTCGCTGTAGCCATGCCAGATTCACTTTTCATCCCAGCAGGCCGCCTCCCAGCGGCGGTGATTCGGCACGGAGTACCTGAGATCCCGGGCAGCTCTGTTTTCGGCCAGGCGTTCGACGTGTTGGCGGTTTCAGACAAAAGGCGCCCGCCCGGCCGCTCGCTGGGCAGACACCTTGTCGTCGTTCCGTGGGGGTACGGCCCCGACTGTGTAACAATTCCGTGGGAAGCAAGCGCGGTCTGGGTCCCACCTGGCGACACAGTACTGTTCGTCAGCCTGGGCGAGCGGTACCGTGATCCGGTCGACGGTTCGGTGTTCCACGTGCTGGGCTGGCACCATCCGTACCCTGGAGCGGACCTTGCGCGCTTCGCGGCATCGACTTCCCGATCCGGCGATGAGTGGATGTCACCGCGAGACGTTCTGGAGATGCTCGACGAACTGCCTCCTTATCCAGCCAACGATGATCTCTCAGCGTTGCGCAAGCAGTTCGACAAATGGGCTCGGAGCCACCCCCGGCTGGCTCGCCAGTTTCCAGCATCTGCGATTGCGGACTGGTTGAACGAGTGAGGTAGGACTTTCTAGCTAACAGGCATTTGAAGCTGACGGGACCGGCCGTGAGGTTCACCCGTCAGACCCTTCGAGGTCGCCCAACCAGGTGAAGCGGTGTGCGGACGACCGGCGCGGGTTGCTCGGCCGTTCGTGCTAGGATTGCCCCGACCGTGCGTGATCCGCAGCTTAAATGCATAACCGTTAGATGGCGGGAGAGGCCGATGGTCGACAATCGCGACGACGAGCAGCTTGACGCCTTTGTGCAGGCCGTTGAACAGGAGATCGACCGCTTAGACTCATTGGTCCATCTCCTTTCGCCCCGAGATCGGGAGGAACTCCGCGAGATCCTTGGTACGGATATGCTCTCATTACCTCCGTCTCCTACGGATAGCGGCAGACTCAAGTTGATGGTGCGAACCATTAATCGGGGTGAGGCTGCTGGCGTTCTGATACCCAATCTGAAGATCGGAGTCCTATTAGGTCAGCGCGCTGACGAATCTGAGCTCTTCAAGGTCCGCCGCATCCCAGGGCACCCGGGTGGCACTCACTATGGGGGCGGCGGCATCTGGAACTACGTCCCACACACCTCCTTGCCAACGCCCGCCACCGAGCAATGGTACAGATGGCACAATAACAAGTGGGAACTCGCGGAGAAGCCCGAAGGGGAACTCGTTTGGATTTCCGAGGATATCGCGAGACGCCGTGGACCCCCGCTCCAGCGCGATGACGACGCCGCCCTCGGTCAAGCAGCGGTAGTGCTCAACGACTCCAAGAGACGGGCCAGGCTGTGTGCCGCCCTTGGTGCAGGCGCAGACATGGCAAGAGATGTTCTTAAGCAGCTCATCGCCGTCGCAATACCGACCGGCGCCATCGCCTCCGCAGCCGGCGCGACCGTTCAGGTTGTTGGCGTGACACTGGGCGTCGTGCCGCTGGCGATCCTATCGATCATAATCGCGCGTATGGGAGTAGCGGCCGTCTGCCCTGACGCGGAGAAGTGAGGGGGTATGCCGACATCGCGATTCGCCATCTAACAAGCATTTGAAGCTGGCGGGACCACCGCGTGTGGCGGATCAAGGCTGCAAATGCGGCGTTCCGACAGAACTAGGTGCATTGCATCCGGCCGGATCACCCATCCATGTGGGCAGTGATTGCCCGCACCGGTGTGGTTCCGCAGCTTAAATGCGAATCCGTTGGACGGACGGGACCACCGATGGGACATGTGAAGCTCGCCCTCCCCCCCAATCCCTTGAGGGGTGGTGACCGTGGGTCACCTTGGATTGAGGGTGACCGGTATCTGAAGCTGCTCTCCCGAAAGGGCACGCGGTGAGGTCGAGCGCTGCACCGCTATGCGGTGCGAGGGGAGGAGCACCAGGCCCTTCGACCTAACGCTGCCGCCGCCCAACAGGCATTTGAAGCTGACGGGCCGGTCGTGAAGAACGCCCGTCAGACCGGGCGGGTCGCGCTGCCAGGTAAAGCGGTGTGCGGACGACCGGCGTAGGTTGCCCATCCGGGCGCGCCAGGATTGCACCGACCGTGTGAGGTCCGCAGCTTAAATGCATAACCGTTAGAACGCACCGCGAGTCGTGAAGCTGATGGTCCTCCAGACGGCAGATGACCACTCGATTGAGCTCCGTATTCTGGGATACCAGTTCCCCGATCTGGAAACCGAGGAATACGACTCGAACTGGCTTCACGTCGAAGGCATTGTTGCTCACCCAAAGGGTAACTGGAGGTTTCGAGATCCATGTCTGCTCACTTACGAGGCGTCTCGGCTCGCCGACTGGCTCGACCTCTTGGGACGCGGCACGGCTACAGCTGAGGAGATCGGCTTCATCGAGCCGAACATCTCCTTTCGGTCGGTCAAGTTGCCAAGAGGAGTGGTTCTTCGTGTTAACTTTGAACTAGAGGCGCGGCCGCCCTGGGCTCCCTCCGACTTCGTTGGTGACCAGCCGTTCTGGATGGATTTCCACATTCTAGGGCCCGAGTTGGGTAGCGCTGCGGCGTCGCTCCGGGATCAACTGAAGGAGTATCCCCAGAGGGCTGTGCGGTAGTGCGGAGAGGGTGCGTTCTAACAGGCATTTGAAGCTGACGGGCCGGCCGTGAGGATCGCCCGTCAGATCGTCTGAGGTTGCCCAACCAGGTGAAGCGGTGTGCGGACGACCGGCGTGGGTTGCTCGGCCGTTCGTGCGAGGATTGCCCCGACCGTGCGAGATCCGCAGCTTAAATGCGTAACCGTTAGCGAGCGCATAGTTATCAGTCGTCCCAAGCCGTGCTCCAGGCGAGCTGCGATGGAAGAGCTAAACGAGGATTGGTTGATCTTCCACCTAGAAGAGGCTGGCAAGGTCCTGGCGAGTCTTAGGGATCGCGTCTCGACGGGTACCCTTGATACCCACCGCGACCAGGATATCGCAGCACACCTAAGCGAGGCGTTGGGCCATATCAACGCTGCGTGGCGCGGACGTTTGGACGCGACCTTGGATATCTCAACCCTTGACGCCCTTTCAGATGTTGAATTCCGGATTCTACGAGCTCCGGTAAAGGAGCTTGATCCAACCTAGGCATCTCGAAGCCTAGGAGCGCTCTCTAACAGGCATTTGAAGCTGTCGGGCCGGCCGTGAGGATCACCCGTCAGACCGCGGAGGTTGCACCAACCAGGTAAAGCGGTGTGCGGACGACCGGCGCGGGTTGCTCGGCCGTTCGTGCTAGGATTGCCCCGACCGTGCGTGATCCGCAGCTTAAATGCAAAACCGTTAGAGAGCGCTTTGATCTAACAGCGCTTCATGAGGCGGGACCTGAGAGCCAGTGAAGATCCTGTGGTGTTGGCGGTGCAAGCTTGAGATCCCGATGCTCGATGAGCACGAGTGGGATGAGGTGATGGGTGCCTTCGAAGACGGTCGAGCGAGCACTTCTCCAGACCTCCGAGGTTGGGGAACCTCGAAGACCGACCAAAGGAAGCGTCGCTACGGACCGATGCTCCAGGCGTATGAGCGCATCACGGGATTCCGAGAGACGAACCCAAGCGCCATCTGGCACCACCGAACTTCACTTTATGGTCCACCGTGCGGTGAGTGCGGGAAGCCACTTCGCACACCACGGGCGCGGTTCTGTGCGGTTTGCGGTTGGCATAGATCCGAGGGTCGCTGAGCTGGCCACGACCGGCTGCGCTCCCTAACAGGCATTTGAAGCTGACGGGCCGGCCGTGAGGAACGCCCATCAGACCGTTCGAAGGTAGCCCAACCAGGTAAAGCGGTGTGCGGACGACCGGCGAGGTTGCCCAGCCGTACGTGCTAGGATTGCCCCAACCGCGTGAGATCCGCAGCTTAAATGCGTAACCGTTAGGCTGACTGGGGAGCCGCTCCCACCAGGTACCATGGAATGTCTCGAGCTGAACGAGATCCGCGAGTGGTGCCAGTTCCGTGGTCTTGCGATTCGTGATTCATGGAAGCTGGAACCCAACGCTGCCCCACATGCCGCAAGACTGGTCTGGGATCCCCGCGGCAGCTCGGATCCGACGACGACTATCGCGGCATGTTCCACGGCGCTAGGTAGTTTTTCAGACTGCCTCGTCTGGATTACGGGCTGGGGCATCTGGGCAAGTTCCGAAGATTGGCCTGCCTACTACAGCTGGCGTGGCAAACACGGCGAGCGCCGTTCACTAGCCAATGCGCCAGGGCATTTACTGGGCACCACGGAGTCGTGGCTGTTGGAGGAGCTCTTGGGGATCATCCTAAGGCATGGTTGGGATGCCCATGCCCTCGCGGGGGACGATCTGGTTCAGGCGCGGCTTCAGATTTCTCATGACGGCTGGGTGAGCGCATACACAAAAGAGCTCCTTGGTGCTCCATGGCAGCCCATCGCGGGATAGGCGATTCGCTAGGGACCAGCAGCCTAACAGGCATTTGAAGCTGACGGGCCGGCCGTGAGGACCGCCCGTCAGACCGCGGAGGTTGCACCAACCAGGTAAAGCAGTGTGCGGACGACCGGCGCAGGTTGCCCGATCGTACGTGCCAGGATTGCCCCGACCGTGCGAGATCCGCAGCTTAAATGCATAACCGTTAGACGGAACTTTCGAGCTTTTTGGAGAAGTCGGTTGGCGGGATTCATTCGGTTCGTAATCGCCGACCGTCACGAGTCGTCGGGAGTTCGGGAAGGCGTCTTCCAGGTCGCTTATCGAGTTCTTCGGGAGAACGGAGTTGGCGGTGAGTCGTGGAAGCGACTGCGGAGCCTAATGGACTGGTTCGAGGTTAACCTGATCGAGCCTCACCGGTTTGCGCGGGGTCCAGCGTCGAGCGGTGGTACAAGGGGAGTCTCATGGTTCAAAGATTCGGCAGCCGCCCACGTGCGTAAGGCATACGAGGTACGGGCGCTGCTGAGGGAAGCGTCGGTTGAGGTGGAGGTACTAACGACGAAACGGCCGGGCTACGTCGTCTACGAGGACGAGGTCCAAGTGGTTGCGGAACCGTTTTCTGATACGAAGGCGTGAAGTTCGGGGAGTTCCGTCTAACAGGCATTTGAAGCTGACGGGCCAACCGTGAGGAACACCCGTCAGACCGCCCGAGGTTGCCCAGCCAGGTAAAGCAGTGTGCGAGTGACCGGCGTAGGGTGCCCAGCCCTTCGTGTCAGGATTGCCCCGACCGTGCGAGGTCCGCAGCTTAAATGCATAACCGTTATGCGAGCCTAGGCGCTGGAAAGCAATGGGTCTGAAGCAGGGTTGTCGACACAGGTTGTCGGAGGCGAGATTGCCTACATGGTGAAGATCGACATGGACGCAATTCGGCGGCTAACGGTTCCGGAGCGAGTGCGGTTGATGCACGAGATTTGGGACTCGCTCAGCCCGAGCGCCGAGACGCTTCCGTTGACGGCGGAGCAAAAGGCAGTCAATGATCGACGGAAGGCGGAGCATGAGGCGGATCCTGATTCCGCAATCACTCTTGAGGAGTTGAAGGCCCGTCTCACTCGATAGCTCCAAGCCAATCCGATTTCGGCCCGAGCTGGAATCGGACGTGCGTCTGATCATGGACTGATATGCGGAGCGAGTGCCCGGCCTAGAGGAGCGGTTCCTAAGCGGGTTTCTTCGGATTGCGACCTTGATCTCAGATAACCCTTCGATGTTTCGGGAGGTGGACCCTCCGGTCCGCAGAGCGTTGATCCGGGGCTTTCCGTATGCCGTATTCTATGAAGTCAAGGCAGAGGAGATCGTCGTACTTAGCTGCATCCACGAGCGGCGAAGCCCCGACCGCTGGCCGTGAAACGGGACGCATAACAGGCATTTGAAGCTGACGGGCCGTCCGTGAGGATCACCCTCAGACCGTTTACGGTTGCCCAACCAGGTAAAGCGGTGTGCGGACGACCGGCGCGGGTGGCCCAGCCGTACGTGCCAGGATTGCCCCAACCGCGTGAGATCCGCAGCTTAAATGCGTAACCGTTAGATGGATTGTGAGCGCAGGTCGCTGCAGCAACCTTGATCGGGTTCCTCTGCGCCCGCCTATGGCTCACTTGGTGTTCAACTTCTAGCCCTCCAGGACAGCCTCGCTACGCATGTCCGTATTCCGCGATCGCCTCCACGCAGACCGGACACACGGTGAGCGTTTTGACTTGGCAATGGACCGGCTGCGTTCTGGCGACGGTTTCGTCTGTGGTGGTGTTGCCTTCCGGATCGAAGCAGCGTCGTTGGTTGTGGAGGTTGCTTCCTCCTGGGAGCTGCAGTTGATGACCGAGGAGCGCGCCCGCGCCGACCTTGATACAGCCGTCGCGAGGGAGAAGTGGCTCCGCGGAAGCTCCCGTCAGTTTGCGGACGCTGTGCGGGGGCTTCCCAAGAAGTTTCAGTTGATCTGGGACTACCACACCGGATCGCTGCTGATCTGTGAGCTTGACAAAGGTGCTATACGGTGGAACCACGGCCTGGACCAGAAGCGGAGGCCCAAAACGAAGCTGGAATCCACCTAACAGGCATTTGAAGCTGACGGGTCAGCCGTGAGGAACGTCCGTCAGACCGTCTGAGGTCGCCCAACCAGGTAAAGCGGTGTGCGGACGACCGACGCAGGTTGCCCGATCGTACGTGCCAGGATTGCCCCGACCGTGCGTGATCCGCAGCTTAAATGCATAACCGTTAGACCGCCGAGACGAGAGGCTGGGGCCCCGGCCGTAGCCGGAGCCCCTTGGACGGCCTACTCGTAAGTAGGAGCGTTTCCGGACCCTTTCACGAGCCGGATGCCTGCTAGGCAATCGCTCTTCCGGGCATATCCCTCACCCGAATCCGCGATGACGCGGTTGTTCGCCGCAAGCAGGCGCCACCGCCATTCACCACTGCGGTCACGGTACACTCGATAAGACATCGTGTGTCTCCTTGTTGAGCAAACCTCTTGCAGCCGGCGACGTCTCATCGCATCCTAAAGAGCTTTCAAGCGTCGGGACGTCAGTCCCGGCCTCCCGGTTGGCGGTCTGCGTTGCCCCTGGGAGTTTTGGCGGCTCGGTACCATGTCCGTGGTGCCGGGCCGTGTTCTTTTACCTAGGTGGGCGGACCATCCGTCCCACCTCTTCGCGCCCTCGCCGACCGCAACTGAGACTGGCGCCGGTGCCGAAGCGCAAGTGCCTCTCTCTTCGCTTCCGTGAGGGATCCCGCGAACCGTTCCTGTCCTCTCGGACCGAGAATGAGTTCGTCGCCTTCGCCGTCCTGCAGAGCGATCCAGCTTCGGTCGATCGCCATGCTCACGTCTCTGGAGAGATTCGACGGGACGGATTCGCCTGCCATGACCAGCCAGTCGGGAATCTCCTCCCGTCGCGTTGCCCGTTCATCGAGCCGCTCGATGAACGCAACGACTGCCGCAATCCTCTCGGCGTTGTTGCCGGGCCGATGACGTCGAAAGAACCGGTTCAGCGAGCTCACCAACTCGGACTCTGCACGCTGGCTGCTTCGACGCTTCTTGACTTCAGTGCCGGCTTGCAGGAGAATCTGTAGTACACGGTATACTACATCCTCTGAGATGTTCCGGTCGACTTGGATGCCCGGTCCATAGAGCGTTATTTTGAAGGTTTCTTCGTCCATCTCGGTCCCTTCGCCTCCTCCAATTTTTCCGCTACGAACCCGAAGATACGCCGACAGGAGGGGTGTGTCAACCACGCGTATACAATCGTGTATACAGATCAACATCGGGTCCTCGCAGGTGGGCGTTTGGGTACCTCCAGTGGCCGGCCGGCGGTCTAACAAGCCGTTGAAGCAGTCGGCTCGGCGACATTGAGCGGAGTGCAAGCCTGGCGGCTTGCACCTGTATTGGTGCCGCTCGCAGCTTAACGGCGAAACCGTTATACAGCCTTTGCCTGATGGGAGCCGATGGACATATCAGTACTGCTTGTCGGCTTAGTGCGGATGATGGTTGTCGGCGCACTCGTATTCGGATTCACGACGATCTTGGCAGCGTGGCTGATGAAGAATCGAGGGGTCTATGCCATGTGGTGGGCGCTCGGTGGGGTGATCGTAATTCTATTCAGCCTGGCTTTCTGGCTCGTTCGCCCTAGCGAAATCACCAATCTCAGTACTAGCGGATGGGTGTGGATCTTGGGGTCTTGGAGCATGCTTCCGGTGTTGGGAGTCGGAGTCGGGACGCAGCGAGCCCACTCGTCGATGCCAGAGATCACGCTGAGTGGCCTGGTGGCGAGAGGCATCGCATGGGGCATCGGGGGATTGCTTCTAGCTGGAATGGTCTCCTTGGTTCCGGATGTCATCCGCTTCAGCTCTCGTTGAGGTTTCTACCGGCTGTATAACAGGCATTTGAAGCTGACGGGCCGGCGGCGAGGATCGCCCGTCAGACCCTTCCAGGTTGCCCAACCAGGTGAAGCGGTGTGCGAGCGACCGACGTAGCTTGCCCATCCGGACGCGCCAGGATTGCTCCAACCGCGCCTGGTCCGCAGCTTAAATGCATAACCGTTATGTGTGCACTTAGTAGAAGCCATGGCATCCGAAATCAGACTTGATCCTCCAGAGGTTGACTACACCTTCTCACGGGAGGAGCGGAAGCGACTCCGACCTGGATTCGACATCGATGCTCTTGAGCGGCTTATGGGCGCGATACGCGCCGAATTCCGAGCGGAGATTCTGAAGTACTTCGAGACCGGTGAGGCAGCGATCTACCGGAATGGCGTGCGAGGTACGATCAACCTGGTACAGATTAACGACGCGATGCTTCAGCCGATGCTGGAAGAGGTATGGGCGGGGGTTTGGCGGGATGCTCCATCGGAAGTTTTGGCAAAGGCAGCAGGCGATCCGTTCCGACTTCCAGGAGTAGACGCCGCGTTACGTCGTCGCCGCGACACATAACAGGCATTTGAAGCTGACGGGCCGACCGTGAGGAACGCCCGTCAGATCGTCTGAGATTGCCCAACCAGGTGAAGCGGTGTGCGGACGGCCGGCGAGGATTGCTCGATCGTACATGTCAGGATTGCCCCAACCGTTCGAGATCCGCAGCTTAAATGCAAAACCGTTATGTCGCAGGTCGACCCGCGAGGACATACTCACGCCCGGATTCTTAGCGCTTCGTGGTTGTGGCATCACCGCGAAACGCCCGAACCGAGAGAACTCTAATGCCCGCTGTAAAGCCAGAAATCCTCAGGTGGGCTCGCGAAACCGCCGGGCTCGGTCAAGCCGAGGCGGCGGAAAAGGTGGGCCTCCGAGCGGCACGAGGCGTAGACCCAGAGACTCGCCTAGAGGCGCTAGAGCGCGGTGCCGAAACTCCGTCTCGCGCTCTCTTGGCGCGCATGGCCAAGCAGTACCGGCGACCGCTCGTGGCCTTCTACCTAGACGCCCCACCGAGGCCGACTGATCGGGGGCAGGACTTCCGCACGACGACGTCTGAAGATCCGGCTGATCAAGAAGCGCTACTCGATGCCCTCATCAGAAGTGTGCTTGCACGTCAGAGCCTCATACGAGCAGCTCTTGAGATAGAGGACGACGTGGAGCATCTCGACTTCATCGGCGCCTCGCGAATGGACCAGGGGACAGAAGTTGTCGCGAGAGAGTTGGCTCGTATTCTTTCCTTTGATCGGGGCGCTTTTCGGCAGGCTCGCACGCTCGAGGCTGCATTCGCTCTCCTCCGGGAGCGAGCGGAGGCTGCTGGCGTTTTCGTATTGCTTATCGGCGATCTCGGGAGTTACCACACTGAAATCTCGCCTGAGACGTTCCGAGGCTATGCTATTGCAGATCACATCGCTCCCTTCATCGTTATCAATGATAGAGACGCTCGAGCAGCTTGGTCCTTCACGCTTCTTCATGAGTTCTGCCACCTGCTGCTCGGCTATTCTGGTATAAGCGACGTTTACGGATCGACCGGTGTCGAGAGGTTCTGCAATGATGTAGCCAGCAGCCTGCTAGTTGATGATGCCGAACTCCAAGGGCTCGTGGCGTCTCTTGCTCCTGCAGGCGCACCGCGAGCGGATCTCATTGCTGCTTTCGCGGGGCGGCACAACGTCAGTCAAACGCTTGTGTCGTATCGAGCGTTCAAGCTAGGAGCTTTCACTCGCGACGTCTTCTTGGAATTGCGCCGGCAGTTCCGTGAACAGTGGCAGCAGCGACGAGACCGGGCGAGAGCACTCTCGCGCGAGAGCGAAGGAGGTCCCACCTATTACATCGTCCGGAGACACCGATTGGGGAACGGACTGCTGAGTACGGTCAGATATCTCCTCGGTAGCGGTGCCTTCACGACGAGCCGGGCCGGCCAAGTCCTCGGGGTCAAGGCGAAGAACGTCTCTGAACTAATAGGCGGTGCCGCCGCCGGATCCGCCGGCTGAAGGCGATGCTCCATCTACTTGACGCCAATGTCCTCATTGATGCCGCACACGGCTTCTTCCAACTCGAACGCGTTCCACAATTCTGGTCGTGGCTCGAAGCCGAAGGCGAGGCCGGACGAATCGCGATACCACGGGAGATCTGGGAGGAGTACAAGGACGGGAAGGATCTGCTTGCCAAGTGGGCACGCAGCGATCCGGTTAAGCAACACCTGCTTCTTGAGGCCGAGCCCAACCCGGCAGTGGTAGCAGCAGTTGTTAGCAATGGATATGCCCCCGACCTCACCGATGCAGAAGTCATCGAGTTGGGCCGCGACCCGTTTCTAATCGGTTACGCTTACGAGGATTCAGTGGAGCGTTGTGTCGTGACGACGGAGGTCTCAAAACCGTCCAAAAGGCGCGGCAGGCGTCATATCCCAGATGTCTGCCAAGACCTCGGAGTGCAATGTCTCAACACGGTAGGACTTATCAACGCTCTGGACTTCCGCATACCGTAGGTATCCCCTGCGTGTCTGCGACATAACAAGCATTTGAAGCTGTCGGGACGGCCAGCTCTGGTAGATCAAGGCTGCGTTTGCGCCGACCCAACCCAGAAGCGGTACGTTGCGACCCACCGGATTACTTCATCCGGGGTGACAGCGTTTGCCCAAGCTTGGCAGGTTCCGCAGCTTAAATGCATAACCGTTATGCGAGCCTAACGGGTCTGAAGCAGGGTTGTCGACACAGGTTGTCGGAGGCGAGATTGCCTACATGGTGAAGATCGACATGGACGCAATTCGGCGGCTAACGGTTCCAGAGCGAGTGCGGTTGATGCACGAGATTTGGGACTCGCTCAGCCCGAGCGCCGAGACGCTTCCGTTGACGGCGGAGCAGAAGGCAATCATTGATCGACGGAAGGCGGAGCATGAGGCGGATCCTGATTCCGCAATCACCCTTGAGGAGTTGAAGGCCCGTCTCACTCGATAGCTCCAAGCCAATCCGATTTCGGCCCGAGCTGGAATCGGACGTGCGTCGGATCATGGACTGGTATGCGGAGCGAGTGCCCGGCCTAGAGGAGCGGTTCCTGAGTGGGTTTCTTCGGATTGCGACCTTGATCTCAGATAACCCTTCGATGTTTCGGGAGGTGGATCCTCCGGTCCGCAGAGCGTTGATCCGGGGCTTTCCGTACGCCGTGTTCTATGAAGTCAAGGCAGAGGAGATCGTCGTACTTAGCTGCATCCACGAGCGGCGAAGCCCCGACCGTTGGCCGTGAAACGGGACGCATAACAGGCATTTGAAGCTGACGGGCCGGCCGTGAGGATTGTCCATCAGACTGCCTGAGGTTTGTCCAACCAGGTAAAGCGGTGTGCGGACGACCGGCGTAGGTTGCCAGGCCCTTCGTGCCAGGATTGCCCCAACCATGCGAGATCCGCAGCTTAAATGCATAACCGTTAGACGGACGGGACCACCGATGGGACATGTGAAGCTCGCCCTCCCCCCCCAATCCCTTGAGGGGTGGTGACCGTGGGTCACCTTGGATTGAGGGTGACCGGTATCTGAAGCTGCTCTCCCGAAAGGGCACGCGGTGAGGTCGAGCGCTGCACCGCTATGCGGTGCGAGGGGAGGAGCACCAGGCCCTTCGACCTAACGCTGCCGCCGCCCAACAGGCATTTGAAGCTGACGGGCCGGTCGTGAAGAACGCCCGTCAGACCGGGCGGGTCGCGCTGCCAGGTAAAGCGGTGTGCGGACGACCGGCGTAGGTTGCCCATCCGGGCGCGCCAGGATTGCACCGACCGTGTGAGGTCCGCAGCTTAAATGCATAACCGTTAGAGAGACACCGAGCAGTCTGTGCCGTGGTCGACTTGAGCCCGTCCGATATCGTGCGCGAGTACCACGAGCGCCTTGCAACCCGCGACTGGACTGGAGCGGCGAAGCTGTACGCTCCGGCGATCATCGAACGCTTTGCCCGGCGCGTGCGCGGTGAAGACCCGCCGATCCCACCGACGGCTGCTCGACTCCAAGAGGCCGATCCAGCGATGCCGCTGGCTGTGGCAGAATACCATGCGTCAAAGGCAGCACGGGCTCGCGAGGCCCAGATCGATGAATCGTACTACGTCGCCGATCCAACGCTGGGTTCGCTTGAGATCGTCGGCCACTGCCTTGAGGATGCAGACCTCGCGGTGAGGGGTCAGCGGTGGGTTGTCGCTCTCTGCCAGAAGTACCCGGAGCACGCCGATCGCATCGAGGCGACGACTCGAGAACGTTTCCAGCCTCGACGTCTACGGGAGCTCACGGAGATCATCGAGGGCGAAGTTGCATGCGTGGTTGAACACCCGGTGGACCGACGGCTCGATGCGGAGTACCCAGTAGACCACTCCCCGGTAACGTGGATGCTCCGTTTGACCGACGCGGGGTGGCGATTGAGCCAGGAGCCGCCGCGCCACAACCGGATCGTTCGATTCGCTCCTGTCCAAATCGAAACGGACGAAGGCGAGAGGATCAGCTTAACGCTGTGAGGACTGTCTCTCTAACAGGCATTTGAAGCTGACGGGCCGGCCGTGAGGATCGCCCGTCAGACCGGGTGGGTTAGCCAACCAGGTAAAGCGGTGTGCGAGCGACCGGCGAGGATTGCTCGATCGTACATGTCAGGATTGCTCCAATCGTTTGAGATCCGCAGCTTAAATGCATAACCGTTATGCGAGCCTAGGCGCTGGAAAGCAATAGGTCTGAAGCAGGGTTGTCGACACAGGTTGTCGGAGGCGAGATTGCCTACATGGTGAAGATCGACATGGACGCAATTCGGCGGCTAACGGTTCCAGAGCGAGTGCGGTTGATGCACGAGATTTGGGACTCGCTCAGCCCGAGCGCCGAGACGCTTCCGTTGACGGCGGAGCAGAAGGCAATCATTGATCGACGGAAGGCGGAGCATGAGGCGGATCCTGATTCCGCAATCACTCTTGAGGAGTTGAAGGCCCGTCTCACTCGATAGCTCCAAGCCAATCCGATTTCGGCCCGAGCTGGAATCGGACGTGCGTCGGATCATGGACTGGTATGCGGAGCGAGTGCCCGGCCTAGAGGAGCGGTTCCTGAGCGGGTTTCTTCGGATTGCGACCTTGATCTCAGACAACCCTTCGATGTTTCGGGAGGTGGATCCTCCGGTCCGCAGAGCGTTGATCCGGGGCTTTCCGTACGCCGTGTTCTATGAAGTCAAGGCAGAGGAGATCGTCGTACTTAGCTGCATCCACGAGCGGCGAAGCCCCGACCGTTGGCCGTGAAACGAACAGGGACGCATAACAGGCATTTGAAGCTGACGGGCCGGCCGTGAGGATCGTCCATCAGACCGTCTGAGGTAGCCCAACCAGGTAAAGCGGTGTGCGGACAGCCGGCGCAGGTTGCGCGGCCGTACGTGCCAGGATTGCCCCGACCGTGCGAGATCCGCAGCTTAAATGCAAAACCGTTAGGTTGCATCGGTCATTTGCACCCACCACCCAGGTAGCGCAGAGGACAAGCGGGCGATGAAGGTCAAAGAAACCGTGCGAGAGCTGCTTGAGCGCCTTCCGGACGACTGCACACTGGAGGAGGTCCTGTACCACCTGTACGTGCTGCAAAAGGTGGAGCGCGGCGTGGCGGATGCTGCCGCAGGTCGGACCATCAGCCATGAAGAAGTTGCCACCGAACTACGCCGCCGGTGGCAGCTAGGCACCGCGAAGTAGTCTGGACCGAGGTCGCGCGCAGCGACCTGAACCACATTGCGGCGAGTGTCGCAGAAGAGTCGTTAAGCGCAGCGCGTAGAACCATCGACCGCATCCTCGAGGCAGCGGTGTCACTACGGGAGTTTGGAGAGCGGGGTAGGATGGTACCCGAGATCGGGGATCCTGCGATCCGCGAGCTTCTTCCGTCGCCGCTTCGCCTCGTCTACCGAGTTCACGAGCATCGCATAGAGATCCTCGGCATTCTTCACCAACGCCAAGATTTAGAGCGCTGGGATCGGTCCATCCTGTCATCGGGAGATGCAACCTAACAGGCATTTGAAGCTGACGGGCCAACCGTGAGGAACGCCCGTCAGACCGTCTGAGGTCGCCCACCCAGGTAAAGCGGTGTGCGAGCGACCGGCGTAGGTTGTCCAGCCGTAAGCGCTAGGATTGCCCCGACCGTCTGAGATCCGCAGCTTAAATGCATAACCGTTAGAGAGACACCGAGCAGTCTGTGCCGTGGTCGAATTGAGCCCGTCCGATATCGTGCGCGAGTACCACGAGCGCCTTGCAACCGGCGACTGGACTGGAGCGGCGAAGCTGTACACTCCGGCGATCATCGAACGCTTTGCACGGCGCGTGCGCGGTGAAGACCCGCCGATCCCACCGACGGCTGCTCGACTCCAAGAGGCCGATCCAGCGATGCCGCTGGCTGTGGCAGAATACCATGCGTCAAAGGCAGCACGGGCTCGCGAGGCCCAGATCGATGAATCGTACTACGTTGCCGATCCAACGCTGGGTTCGCTTGAGATCGTCAGCCACTGCCTTGAGGATGCAGACCTCGCGGTGAGGGGTCAGCGGTGGGTTGTCGCTCTCTGCCAGAAGTACCCGGAGCACGCCGATCGCATCGAGGCGACGACTCGAGAACGTTTCCAGCCTCGACGTCTACGGGAGCTCACGGAGATCATCGAGGGCGAAGTTGCATGCGTGGTTGAACACCCGGTGGACCGACGGCTCGATGCGGAGTACCCAGTAGACCACTTCCCGGTAACGTGGATGCTCCGTTTGACCGACGCGGGGTGGCGATTGAGCCAGGAGCCGCCGCGCCACAACCGGATCGTTCGATTCGCTCCTGTCCAAATCGAAACGGACGAAGGCGAGAGGATCAGCCTAACGCTGTGAGGACTGTCTCTCTAACAGGCATTTGAAGCTGACGGGCCGGCCGTGAGGATCGCCCGTCAGACCCTTCCAGGTTGCCCAACCAGGTGAAGCGGTGTGCGAGCGACCGGCGAGGATTGCTCGATCGTACATGTCAGGATTGCCCCGACCGTTCGAGGTCCGCAGCTTAAATGCAAAACCGTTATGATGCGCAACGCCTTCTAAACCGAATGCACTACTGGAACAGCGCAAACTTCGCAGGCTTAGTCGATGCTGCAAGTCACTTCGACCGAATCCCAGGTTGTGAGGGGCTTGGCGAATACTGTCGGCTGCGGGAGCGCGGATTGCGCAAGGCGGCTTTTGGCGCGCTCCGCGAGTGGCTGGACTCGACTGCCGATTGGTCGATCGAGCGACGACGGGAGGTTTGCCTCATCGTTCTTGAGACTCATGCGAGACTCCCCAAGCTTCACACCCTCCTGAGCCATCCCTTGAGTGAGCGGTTCGTCATGCCGGTGCTGGAGGATTGGCATCGGGAGACGGGTGAGCTAGCGCCAACGCGCTGGCTGGGTTTGCTGGACTATCGAATCGATCTTTTGCAAGACGTACTGCGACGCGCTCCCAAAGATCTTCCTGTCCGCCGGAAGTTGATCAACATGGCCCTGGGTCAGGTGGAGCATCAGACGCATCACCTGCGTGAGAGTCTCTTTTTAGGCGAACTGGCTGATGCAAACGATGCGCTGGTCCAGGCGAATCGTCTGATTCATGATGCACCGGAACCGGATGGACTGGAGGACCTCGTGCAGGAGGCTGAACATCACGGGAGAGTGCTTGCCGACTGGGAGGAGTACGAGCGAGCTCCCAAAGATGATTTCCCTACATGGTGCTCTTCCCGAGGGCGGAATTACCGATGGCCTCGGATCTACTACTACACCCCGCGGGGCGCATCATAACAAGCATTTGAAGCTGTCGGGACAGCCGAGGGTGGCGGATCAAGGCCGGGTTTGCGACGACTCAACCCAGAAGCGGTGCATTGCATCCGGGCCGAGCGCTCATCCGGGCTGGCAGTGATTGCCCGAGCCTGGCGGGTTCCGCAGCTTAAATGCGTAACCGTTGGGCTGACTGGGGCTGACGTCGCGAGCGGGGCGAACGTCGGCCGCCCCGCCCCCAGTAGCAGGGTGTCAGAACGAGGTGATGTGTCGGCTTCCCCTCCGCACGTCTGCGGACCTGTGGAATGCCGACGACGACGCCACGGGGACTGCGCCCTGAACTCAGGGCGAGACCGCGAGCGGCATTGGGTCCGCAGCCGCGCAGGCCGCGGGCGAGCTGTGTGCATCGGAGCGGTGAAGCGTAGCGAATGTCAGGAGACGCGAACCCCCCGCCGTCCGCCCTCGAGGCTGTGCAAAGCGGGAGCAACGCACGGCGGCGCGTGATACGACACCATCACACTCTCTCAGACGTGGTTCAAAGTCGGGCCAGGCCCCGCAGCCCAACACAGGTTTGAAGCTGTCGGGACGGTCGGTGTGGTAGATCAAGGCTGCAGTGTGTCAGCCCGACCGAACAGGGAAGGGTGCCGCCGGGACGATCGCTCGATCGAGTGGACCAAGATTGCCCGACCCTGGTAGCACCCGCAGCTTAAACCCATGGACGTTAGACAGAGTCTTGAACTCTAACCGCCTCCGACCGAGCCGCCCTGCGCCATTCAGGCCCGGCCTGGACAGCCGGTTTGAGTTGGTGACGCTAGGGCTTGATGGCATGATATGAGATCAAGAGATCAAATCCCGTGGCTCGCAAACGCAGCGAACGGTCTAACCGTGTTCGCGTGGGTCACGGGTATCGGAAGTCTGCCGGCCCTCATGGCTGTTGCGTCCAAGCGCGCGGTCTTGGTTAGCGCCTTGGGGGAGGAGTGGTTCTGGGCAGGATTTATCTTGTTCACGGCGGGTGTATGGAGTGCCGTAGGTTTGATCGGCGGCAATCTGATCTGTCGGGCCAGACCCAGGTCGTTGCCTGGGATCGCAGCAGCCGTCGCGGTGTGCGCGGTTACTCTCGCGCTGTCTCCCTTAATGTTCGGCATCACGCATATGGCGTTCGGAAACCCCGCTGATAGGGCGCCGGCCGCCATGGCAACCTTCGGCGGTGTCGCGGCCGCCGTCGTTACTGCTTTGGTGCTAGCGTATGAGTTTGGCTGTGACTACTGCGGTCGTCTCGGCGTCCGAACGATAGGGCGGATACCGATTGATCGCCACGAGCGCGTGTCGTATTGGACGAATGACAGCGGACGCCCAATGCAGAGTGTTCACTACTACGAGACCGTTGAGACGAGTAGGCAGTGCTCGCAGTGCGAGAGGGAGTGGACTGATACCCGGGACGTGCAGGTAGGAAGCCACGACTTTCGTGCGTAGACGATATCCCATTTGTGTGGCATCCCGCCCTAAGACTCTGTCTAACAAGCATTTGAAGCTGGCGGGACGGCCGGATGTGGAGAATCACGGCCGCATTTGCGGTGTCCCGACCCAGAAGCGGTACGTTGCAACCATGCGGATCCCGCATCCGGGGTGGCAGTGATTGCCCGAGCCTAACAGGTTCCGCAGCTTAAATGCGTAACCGTTAGCTGGATCTAATAAACTCCATCCGAGCACTCATGGCCGACCCCACCTCTGGCGCCCGTAAAGTCATCGAGCGTCACGGATGGGGATTCCAGTTTGCGGTCGGACGTCATCTTTCGGAGCTACGTGCATCGAAGCGGATCCCGTGGCTTCTTCGCTTCGCGGAGCTCCCAGTCTTCCAGAACGGTAAGCCGACGCACGTAGACCTGATCGCATCAGCCCCAGGGGATTCAGGCTATCTCATTGCAGAGTGTAAGCGTGCCGATCCCTCGCGTGAGAATTGGCTGTTCGCGAGATCCGGTTTCACGCATCGGAAAGAGGCGTACCCACGCTTGTTGATCGAACGCTTCTCTCATGACCTCCCCAACCGTGCGGTCACGAGGGTTTCGATCGAGACCACCGAACCGTACCCATTCCAGATCGCGGTACCTTTGAAGACCGGTGCAAAGGGTGACGGACGGGTATCTGATCGCAACCCCATTCTCGCGGCGGTTACCCAAGTGCTCCGCGCCACTTCGGGCTTCATCCAATACCTTGAGCAGCGTCCCGCACTTGCGGCTGGTGAAAGGCCCATTTTCCTTTTGCCGGTGGTCTTCACGACTGCTCGCCTGCTCGTGACCGAGACACACATGACTTCGGCGAGTGTCGAGACCGGCCGCTTCGAGAACGACCTAGCCGTCCAGGAGGTCGATTGGCTGTGGTTCAACCACAATCGGACCCAGGACGTAGGCCATGACCTGGAGTTCAAGGCAAGCGCAGAGGGGCTTGAGCTGGCTGCTATGGAAGAGGTTACACGAAGCGTTGCGATCGTAGCCAGCAAAGGAATCGAGGAGTTCGTGTCAGAGCCGTATCACCACTGGTTTACGTAACTCCGCCGACCAGCTAACAAGCATTTGAAGCTGTCGGGACGGGGTTGTGCGGCGGATCAAGGGCGCGTTTGCGGCGCTTCGACCCAAAAGCGGTACGTTGCATCCCGCGTGGGTCATGCCATCCAGGGTGGCAGCGATTGCCCGAGCGCGTGCGGCTCCGCAGCTTAAATGCGTAACCGTTATGCGAGCCTAGGCGCTGGAAAGCAATGGGTCTGAAGCAGGGTTGTCGACACAGGTTGTCGGAGGCGAGATTGCCTACATGGTGAAGATCGACATGGACGCAATTCGGCGGCTAACGGTTCCAGAGCGAGTGCGGTTGATGCACGAGATTTGGGACTCGCTCAGCCCGAGCGCCGAGACGCTTCCGTTGACGGCGGAGCAGAAGGCAATCATTGATCGACGGAAGGCGGAGCATGAGGCGGATCCTGATTCCGCAATCACTCTTGAGGAGTTGAAGGCCCGTCTCACTCGATAGCTCCAAGCCAATCCGATTTCGGCCCGAGCTGGAATCGGACGTGCGTCGGATCATGGACTGGTATGCGGAGCGAGTGCCCGGCCTAGAGGAGCGGTTCCTGAGCGGGTTTCTTCGGATTGCGACCTTGATCTCAGACAACCCTTCGATGTTTCGGGAGGTGGATCCTCCGGTCCGCAGAGCGTTGATCCGGGGCTTTCCGTACGCCGTGTTCTATGAAGTCAAGGCAGAGGAGATCGTCGTACTTAGCTGCATCCACGAGCGGCGAAGCCCCGACCGTTGGCCGTGAAACGAACAGGGACGCATAACAGGCATTTGAAGCTGACGGGCCGGCCGTGAGGATCGTCCATCAGACCGTCTGAGGTAGCCCAACCAGGTAAAGCGGTGTGCGGACAGCCGGCGCAGGTTGCGCGGCCGTACGTGCCAGGATTGCCCCGACCGTGCGAGATCCGCAGCTTAAATGCAAAACCGTTATGTGTGCACTTAGTAGAAGCCATGGCATCCGAAATCAGACTTGATCCTCCAGAGGTTGACTACACCTTCTCACGGGAGGAGCGGAAGCGACTCCGACCTGGATTCGACATCGATGCTCTTGAGCGGCTTATGGGCGCGATACGCGCCGAATTCCGAGCGGAGATTCTGAAGTACTTCGAGACCGGTGAGGCAGCGATCTACCGGAATGGCGTGCGAGGTACGATCAACCTGGTACAGATTAACGACGCGATGCTTCAGCCGATGCTGGAAGAGGTATGGGCGGGGGTTTGGCGGGATGCTCCATCGGAAGTTTTGGCAAAGGCAGCAGGCGATCCGTTCCGACTTCCAGGAGTAGACGCCGCGTTACGTCGTCGCCGCGACACATAACAGGCATTTGAAGCTGACGGGCCGACCGTGAGGAACGCCCGTCAGATCGTCTGAGATTGCCCAACCAGGTGAAGCGGTGTGCGGACGGCCGGCGAGGATTGCTCGATCGTACATGTCAGGATTGCCCCGACCGTTCGAGATCCGCAGCTTAAATGCAAAACCGTTAGAGAGCGCTTTGATCTAACAGCGCTTCATGAGGCGGGACCTGAGAGCCAGTGAAGATCCTGTGGTGTTGGCGGTGCAAGCTTGAGATCCCGATGCTCGATGAGCACGAGTGGGATGAGGTGATGGGTGCCTTCGAAGACGGTCGAGCGAGCACTTCTCCAGACCTCCGAGGTTGGGGAACCTCGAAGACCGACCAAAGGAAGCGTCGCTACGGACCGATGCTCCAGGCGTATGAGCGCATCACGGGATTCCGAGAGACGAACCCAAGCGCCATCTGGCACCACCGAACTTCACTTTATGGTCCACCGTGCGGTGAGTGCGGGAAGCCACTTCGCACACCACGGGCGCGGTTCTGTGCGGTTTGCGGTTGGCATAGATCCGAGGGTCGCTGAGCTGGCCACGACCGGCTGCGCTCCCTAACAGGCATTTGAAGCTGACGGGCCGGCCGTGAGGAACGCCCATCAGACCGTTCGAAGGTAGCCCAACCAGGTAAAGCGGTGTGCGGACGACCGGCGAGGTTGCCCAGCCGTACGTGCTAGGATTGCCCCAACCGCGTGAGATCCGCAGCTTAAATGCGTAACCGTTAGACAGCCTCAGGACTGGTGCAGGAGATCCAAGAAGGCGCGAGGCGTCACGACGACGACATCGTTCCAACCTGAGGCTGCCAGTAGGTCGGAGTCTCCCGAGATGACAACCGCCCCCACGGCGTGGGCACAGGCCATGAACTTGTCGTCATCCGGGTCTACTGTGATCGGCTCCTCCAGCGCGGGATCGGGGATCAACGTCCCGTGTCCCGCGACGGTCGCCAGCACCTCAGCATACTCAAGATCCGGATGCTCGCTGCCCAGTCTGGCACAGGTGCGCAGGTACTCGTCGAAGATGGCCGGGGTGATCACCAGCTCGAAGTGAGACTCTCCCCATGCCTCCAGAACCTCGCGGGGCACGCCCCCAAAGAACACTCCCGACACCAACACACTGGTGTCGACGACCGCTCTCACTTCCCGCTTCGGACCTCGCGAATAGCTACCTCGACGTCTTCAGGAGTCATTCCAGCCTCTTCCGCAGACTTGGCGGCTTTGTCCAGCAGAGCTTTGAAATCCGTCATTTGAGGAGGCTTGAGGGCCTTGAGCACGACGACGTCGCCCTCCCCGACGACAACAAACTGAGCTCCGGGCTCAAGCCCGAGGCGTTTGCGAATCTCCTCAGGGATAACGACTTGCCCCTTCGACGAGAGCTTGGTGGTGGCAGGTTTAACCATGTGCCTCATCCGGTGTAATCTTACCAGTAAGATGGGCCAACGGAGCCTGTCTAACAAGCATTTGAAGCAGACACCGGCATTTCTATGGAGTGCAAGCTGCGCTTGCACCTGGTTGGGTTGCCGGCGCAGCTTAAATGCAAAACCGTTAGAGAGCAGCGGCCGGCGGTGTGCGCTCAGCTTGCCTTCTTGACGATGTCGAGGAGGGCGGCCGGGTGTCGGGCCGCGACCTGGAGCAGCACGCGCGCAGGTCCGCGTGGATGTCGGCGGCCCTGTTCCCAGTTCTGCAGGGTCCGCTCACTGATTCCGAGGAGCGCAGCGAACTTGGCCTGTGAGAGCCCATAGGCCTCGCGGATGGCCACCACGTCGGGGTCGTCCACCGACCAGGCGCGAGCCGCCTTGCGCTTGCCCTTCAGGATAGCGCCACCTTCACGAACGCTCTTGGTCAGTTCCTCGAAGAGATCGTCATTCATTTGAGTTCCTCGTTCACCAGTGACTTGAGCGCCTTTCGCTGCGTGGGCGTCAGGTCGTCCTGGACGTTCTTGGGGTAGGCCAGAAGCATCAAGAGGATTGCCCGACCCCGAGCCCAGTAATAGATGATCCGCGTGCCCCCGCGCTTCCCTCTACCCAATCCGGACCACCGGATCTTGCGGAGGCCACCAGTGCCCCGGATGAAAGCACCGGCCTCCGGGTTACGAATCAGCTCGACCTGAAGGAGCCGGTAGGATTCAGGATCCATGAGATCCTGGACCTGCCTTGAGAAGACCGAGGTCTCGACGATCAGCACCTGCAGCGTCCCTTGTGGGTCGGAGGGATGCACAAGCTACGCCAATGGCGCCTATGCGTCAATGGCGTACCGAATCTGCTCTCTAACAGGCATTTGAAGCTGACGGGACCGGCCGTGAGGATCGCCCGTCAGATCGTCTGAGATTGCCCAACCAGGTAAAGCGGTGTGCGAACGCCCGGTGAGGGTAGTCCAGCCGTACGTGCCAGGATTGCTCCAACCGACTGAGATCCGCAGCTTAAATGCATAACCGTTATGCGAGCCTAGGCGCTGGAAAGCAATGGGTCTGAAGCAGGGTTGTCGACACAGGTTGTCGGAGGCGAGATTGCCTACATGGTGAAGATCGACATGGACGCAATTCGGCGGCTAACGGTTCCAGAGCGAGTGCGGTTGATGCACGAGATTTGGGACTCGCTCAGCCCGAGCGCCGAGACGCTTCCGTTGACGGCGGAGCAGAAGGCAATCATGGATCGACGGAAGGCGGAGCATGAGGCGGATCCTGATTCCGCAATCACCCTTGAGGAGTTGAAGGCCCGTCTCACTCGATAGCTCCAAGCCAATCCGATTTCGGCCCGAGCTGGAATCGGACGTGCGTCGGATCATGGACTGGTATGCGGAGCGAGTGCCCGGCCTAGAGGAGCGGTTCCTGAGCGGGTTTCTTCGGATTGCGACCTTGATCTCAGATAACCCTTCGATGTTTCGGGAGGTGGATCCTCCGGTCCGCAGAGCGTTGATCCGGGGCTTCCGTACGCCGTGTTCTATGAAGTCAAGGCAGAGGAGATCGTCGTACTTAGCTGCATCCACGAGCGGCGAAGCCCCGACCGTTGGCCGTGAAACGGGACGCATAACAGGCATTTGAAGCTGACGGGGCCAGCCGTGAGGATTGCCCGTCAGACAGTTTGGGGTCGCGCTGCCAGGGAAAAGCGGTGTGCGGACGACCGGCGCAGGTTGCCCGATCGTACGTGCCAGGATTGCCCAGACCGTGTGAGATCCGCAGCTTAAATGCATAACCGTTAGAGCGCACGACATCTACCGACAAGCGTGCGGAGGCTCAGTTGAACTGGGAGATGATTGCCGCAGTTGGGGAGGTCGTCGGAGCGGTCGGCGTCATTCTGTCCTTGCTCTACCTGGCTAGTCAGATCCGCTCTTCCACGCTTGAGAGCCAGCGCGCCCGCTACGACCAGGCGCTAGAGGCCTCCACCGTCTGGGGCCAGAGTGTTGCGGTGGAGGGCGAGCTTGCGGACATAACGTTCCGCGGTTGGGTCCGAGGCGCGGCTGCGCTGACCCCGGAGGAGCGATTCCGATTCTACGCAAGCATGCTCACCCTGTTCAGGGCGTACGAACGAATGTCGCAATACGCTGCAGAGGGGGGTGTGCACGAATGGGGAAAGCAAGCATTCGACCACACCTTCCAAGACCTTCTCGCGATGCCCGGCATCCGTGAGTACTGGGCCGACCGCAAGCACTGGTTCGCACCGACGATGCAGGCAGAGATCGACGGAATGATCGTCAAAGCCGGCGCCGCAGTACTCGATGCCTACCAAGAGTCACCGGACGCTGAAGGCGGACGGACGCTTCCCTCGTCCTGAGTGCAAGACGGAAAGGTAGAACTGAAACGGGACCCGTACGGAGCCGCAGGAGAACTCTCATCCAAGCGTACTCAGGCGTGCGCTCTAACAAGCCGTTGAAGCAGTCGGCTCGGCGACATTGAGCGGAGTGCAAACGCTTCGCGCTTGCACCTGTATTGGGGCCGCCCGCAGCTTAACGGCGAAACCGTTAGATGGACGATGGAGGGCCGACCGTGGGTAAGAAAGGTATCCTAACGGGTCTCGGCGCCGGCTTGGTCATCGTCTCATCTCTCACCGAGTGCGCCACTCCACGACAGCCGCTCCCGACTCGAATCGCTATCCTGAAGACCGCTGACGTACCTCAGGGGATCTACGAGGAGGTACTGCGCGCCTTGGTTGGTCCGGACGCACGGCTGCTGGTGATCGAAGATGTTACGCAGATATGTTACGATTTCGAACATCGACACGCCCCGTTCAACGACTACTGGTTGTCCGCGAATGAGGTGATTCGGGAAGCACATCGCGACTGCAACCGCAAAGGGGCAGTCGACACGCGTATCGAGGTCGAGACGCTGAACTTCGAGTTGCCCATCGAGCGGCACAGCGCCATCGAGGGTTTTGTCCCCACCTACGAGCGTCCGCTCGTCACGCTTAGTCGACCTGGGTTTAGCTCTGACTCGTCCGTCGTGGCCGTCAACGCGTCCTACGCTTGCGGACCGATGCTGTGTTGGCACAGCAGCGCATTTGTCCTCATCCACGAGGAGAGCAGATGGCGGCTTCTACACGAAGTGGGACTGTTGATCTCCTGATCGCAATCTCGACGGTTCAGTCAGAGCCGACCGTACCATCTAACAGGCATTTGAAGCTGACGGGCCGACCGTGAGGAACGCCCGTCAGATCGTCTGAGATTGCCCAACCAGGTGAAGCGGTGTGCGGACGACCGGCGCGGGTGGCCCAGCCGTACGTGCCAGGATTGCCCCAACCGCGTGAGATCCGCAGCTTAAATGCATAACCGTTAGGAGGCAGAGCAATCAGACCCTTGGCGACTCAGAACTGAATGGACGTTAACTGGGGGGCGATCGCAGCAGTCGGCGAAGTGGTGGGTGCCGCCGGCGTGGTCATATCTCTGATCTACGTCTCAATACAGATCCGATCCAACACCCGCGCGATGAAGGCGACGGCGAGCTTCGACGCTACCCATTCCTGGGCTACATACAACGAGTTGGCCCTTCAGAATCCCGCGCTCTTGGATGCTACGAGACGAGCATTCGACCCCGGGGCACGGCTGGAGGACTTCGATGCCCGGGAGCGCCAGATCATCGGCCTCGCCGCGAGAGCCCTGTTCCAAAAGCTTGAGGGCCAGTACTACCTCTACAAGCACGGATACATGGAGCCCGATCTCTGGATCAAGCGGCGGAACTGGTCTAGAGGAGCACTGGACCTCCCAGTTCTGCGCGCATGGTGGGACGCTGAGCGGGCCCAGGCGGTATTCAGTGACGAGTTCGTTGAAGCGATCGGAGCCGGCGCACCCATCGATGTGCTGATGGCCGGATCTTCACCGCCGGGGAGAGAAGCTATCTCGGAGTCTCAGGACCGAGATCTCGAAGGCAATGGCTCGGAAGTACCGTAACATTTCGTACGAGGGGTCTGCCTCCTAACAAGCCGTTGAACCTGGCACCCACGGTTTAGCGGTGTGCACCCGGTGGGTGCACCTGGCAGATAGAACCCCGAACAGATGGGTCCACCGGTTGCACCTGTATGTGATGTGGGCGCAGCTTAACGGCCGATCCGTTAGACAGCACCAGGTGTAGGGATCCTAGTCAGCTGCCATCATTCGGTTCCTCTTGGGGCCGTTTGATCCAACCGTCCTCTGGTACGTCGCGTCCCAGACTTCTGGCCAAGTCTGGGTCGATCCAGGCAGAACGTACTCGCTCAGGATCGAGCTCAGCAGGCCGGGGTTTCGTACAGTTGGCAGCGAATCGATCCCAATCGGCCGCGAGTATCGTCACCTGGTTCGTTTCGTGATCCCAGAAGGCGATCTCGCCGCTCGCAAGTAAGATGAAGAAGTTCCCGCATTCATCGATCGCGAATGGCGTGCCGTCTGGACTGAACTCTGGTACGGCGCCGCATATCTTGCGGATCAGACCGAACTCCTCTCCGGTGTCCGGTCGCACGTACACAAGTCCGTACAACCGACGCACTCTCCATTTCATACGAATCCGCATACAGGACGTCCTTTCCGGTCGCAGCCACCAACCTCACAAAGGCAGTGCCGTCTAACAAGCATTTGAAGCTGACGGACCGGCCGTGAGGAACACCCGTCACACCGCCTACGGTTGCGCAACCAGGTAAAGCGGGTGTGCGAACGACCGGCGAGGGTTGCCCATCCGGACGCGCCAGGATTGCCCCAACCGAGCGTGGTCCGCAGCTTAAATGCATAACCGTTAGCGAGCGCATAGTTATCAGTCGTCCCAAGCCGTGCTCCAGGCGAGCTGCGATGGAAGAGCTAAACGAGGATTGGTTGATCTTCCACCTAGAAGAGGCTGGCAAGGTCCTGGCGAGTCTTAGGGATCGCGTCTCGACGGGTACCCTTGATACCCACCGCGACCAGGATATCGCAGCACACCTAAGCGAGGCATTGGGCCATATCAACGCTGCGTGGCGCGGACGTTTGGACGCGACCTTGGATATCTCAACCCTTGACGCCCTTTCAGATGTTGAATTCCGGATTCTACGAGCTCCGGTAAAGGAGCTTGATCCAACCTAGGCATCTCGAAGCCTAGGAGCGCTCTCTAACAGGCATTTGAAGCTGTCGGGCCGGCCGTGAGGATCACCCGTCAGACCGCGGAGGTTGCACCAACCAGGTAAAGCGGTGTGCGGACGACCGGCGCGGGTTGCTCGGCCGTTCGTGCTAGGATTGCCCCGACCGTGCGTGATCCGCAGCTTAAATGCAAAACCGTTAGCGCGACTTGGCCCAAAGAGGAATGCCTGAATCGGACTTTAAACCCGTTGTGCTCAAGTATCCACTTGGGTTTCGGATCAGTGCGCTCGGCATGACCGCCGTCTTCACTGCGTGCTTGTGGCTAGTTGAAGGGGCATTCGCAGAGTCGGCCTTCTCGGGCTGGGTACTGGTGGCGTGCTCCGTCGTGTTCTGGACAACCGGATTTCCGGAAGTGCTACGCCTTCTGGCCTACCGATTCGAGGTGGGGTGGGACTACCTCGATGTCCGCTCTTGGCCTTGGAGGCGCCAACGAGTGCCGCTACACGTCATTCGCGGATTCGTGGAAGATGTAAGCATAGCGTGGAGCATGTTGGGTACTGACGTCTTCCGCTTTCGGTTCTTCACCGAGGGTGGAGACACGCTTAGACTCGATACTCTGGCGCCCGGTTGGGCCGGCGCGATCCATTCGATCCATCGAGTAGCCCCGTGGGCAGTGCCTGATCCGTCGATCTTGGTGGCAAGGGCTGCTCCCAAATATCGAGAGACCGCAGATCTCGTAACCTTAGTTCCCTCACCGGGGCAAGATACTCCCGAGGAACGAGGATGGCGTAAGCGGATACACCCCGGAGATGCCGTGCGCGGTTTCGGAATCGCGGCAATCACCGTACTGCCGGCGGGAGTGGCCGTGGCCCTCATCGGGATGGTGGGGTTCGGTTGGCCCGCGGCCGTTGTGGGCACGTCCACCTCGTTCATCGTACCTGCGATCTTCGCGCTCTTCGGCCAATACCTCACAGGGCGTTTCCGCGTCAGGCGTATCGATACGAGCGGCGGCTGGGAAGTGCCATCAGAAGCCGAAGGATCGGAGACTGTGGAGCGGGCGCGACGATCACGACGCGCACGCTAACAGGCATTTGAAGCTGACGGGACCGGCCGTGAGGATCGCCCGTCAGACCGTTTGGGGAGCGTTGCCAGGTTAAGCGGTGTGCGGACGACCGGCGCGGGTGGCCCAGCCGTACGTGCCAGGATTGCTCCAATCGCTTGAGATCCGCAGCTTAAATGCATAACCGTTATACGGACGCAAATTCCTTCCCGAGCCCACCGGTCGTCGCGATTTAAGTGCGTCACCGCTTCGATACGTCCATTCTAGCACCGAGCCTGATGCACGTCATAGAGCGGGTCCTTGTGAGTCGAGACGGTCGGTGGAAGGCCGAGGTTTTCCGTCGACCTGACGGTACGTACGGCTTCACGCCCCTTAGGTGGTCGTCGGAACACCAGTGCTATCTTCAGGTTGGATCACGCGCCGCCTCTTGGACGGAGTCGGCAGATGACGCCGAGGCCCAAGCCCGAGCACGAGTCCCGCAACTCGGAAACGCCCGAATCGAGTTTCCGTGACTCGACCGCGGTGGGTTACGCTATCTGGCTTGTCCCGAACGGTGGCAAGGCACCACGCGTCAAACCTCTGAAAGGCATCGCGCCGGGAGCAGGAGTGCTTGAGCGGCTGGCGCGGTACCTGAACGCGTTGGGTCGAGATGTCGAGATCGTGGTGAAGCGAAAGCCGAGTAGCAGACGTAAATCGCGCCTGAAGGTGGAAGTAGCTGGATAGCACCGTATAACAGGCATTTGAAGCTGCCGGGCCGACCATGAGGATCACCCGTCAGACCGCCTGTGATTGCCCAACCCGGTAAAGCGGTGTGCGGTCGACTGGCGAGGGTTGCCCAGCCCTTCGTGTCAGGATTGCCCCGACCGCGTGAGGTCCGCAGCTTAAATGCAACCGTTAGAGAGCGCTTTGATCTAACAGCGCTTCGTGAGGCGGGACCTGAGAGCCAGTGAAGATCCTGTGGTGTTGGCGGTGCAAGCTTGAGATCCCGATGCTCGATGAGCACGAGTGGGATGAGGTGATGGGTGCCTTCGAAGACGGTCGAGCGAGCACTTCTCCAGACCTCCGAGGTTGGGGAACCTCGAAGACCGACCAAAGGAAGCGTCGCTACGGACCGATGCTCCAGGCGTATGAGCGCATCACGGGATTCCGAGAGACGAACCCAAGCGCCATCTGGCACCACCGAACTTCACTTTATGGTCCACCGTGCGGTGAGTGCGGGAAGCCACTTCGCACACCACGGGCGCGGTTCTGTGCGGTTTGCGGTTGGCATAGATCCGAGGGTCGCTGAGCTGGCCACGACCGGCTGCGCTCCCTAACAGGCATTTGAAGCTGACGGGCCGGCCGTGAGGAACGCCCATCAGACCGTTCGAAGGTAGCCCAACCAGGTAAAGCGGTGTGCGGACGACCGGCGAGGTTGCCCAGCCGTACGTGCTAGGATTGCCCCAACCGCGTGAGATCCGCAGCTTAAATGCGTAACCGTTAGACAGCCTCAGGACTGGTGCAGGAGATCCAAGAAGGCGCGAGGCGTCACGACGACGACATCGTTCCAACCTGAGGCTGCCAGTAGGTCGGAGTCTCCCGAGATGACAACCGCCCCCACGGCGTGGGCACAGGCCATGAACTTGTCGTCATCCGGGTCTACTGTGATCGGCTCCTCCAGCGCGGGATCGGGGATCAACGTCCCGTGTCCCGCGACGGTCGCCAGCACCTCAGCATACTCAAGATCCGGATGCTCGCTGCCCAGTCTGGCACAGGTGCGCAGGTACTCGTCGAAGATGGCCGGGGTGATCACCAGCTCGAAGTGAGACTCTCCCCATGCCTCCAGAACCTCGCGGGGCACGCCCCCAAAGAACACTCCCGACACCAACACACTGGTGTCGACGACCGCTCTCACTTCCCGCTTCGGACCTCGCGAATAGCTACCTCGACGTCTTCAGGAGTCATTCCAGCCTCTTCCGCAGACTTGGCGGCTTTGTCCAGCAGAGCTTTGAAATCCGTCATTTGAGGAGGCTTGAGGGCCTTGAGCACGACGACGTCGCCCTCCCCGACGACAACAAACTGAGCTCCGGGCTCAAGCCCGAGGCGTTTGCGAATCTCCTCAGGGATAACGACTTGCCCCTTCGACGAGAGCTTGGTGGTGGCAGGTTTAACCATGTGCCTCATCCGGTGTAATCTTACCAGTAAGATGGGCCAACGGAGCCTGTCTAACAAGCATTTGAAGCAGACACCGGCATTTCTATGGAGTGCAAGCTGCGCTTGCACCTGGTTGGGTTGCCGGCGCAGCTTAAATGCATAACCGTTAGAACGCACCGCGAGTCGTGACGCTGATGGTCCTCCAGACGGCAGATGACCACTCGATTGAGCTCCGTATTCTGGGATACCAGTTCCCCGATCTGGAAACCGAGGAATACGACTCGAACTGGCTTCACGTCGAAGGCATTGTTGCTCACCCAAAGGGTAACTGGAGGTTCGAGATCCATGTCTGCTCACTTACGAGGCGTCTCGGCTCGCCGACTGGCTCGACCTCCTGGGACGCGGCACGGCTACAGCTGAGGAGATCGGCTTCATCGAGCCGAACATCTCCTTTCGGTCGGTCAAGTTGCCAAGAGGAGTGGTTCTTCGTGTTAACTTTGAACTAGAGGCGCGGCCGCCCTGGGCTCCCTCCGACTTCGTTGGTGACCAGCCGTTCTGGATGGATTTCCACATTCTAGGGCCCGAGTTGGGTAGCGCTGCGGCGTCGCTCCGGGTTCAACTGAAGGAGTATCCCCAGAGGGCTGTGCGGTAGTGCGGAGAGGGTGCGTTCTAACAGGCATTTGAAGCTGACGGGCCGGCCGTGAGGATCGCCCGTCAGATCGTCTGAGGTTGCCCGACCAGGTGAAGCGGTGTGCGGACGACCGGCGTGGTTTGCTCGGCCGTACGTGCGAGGATTGCCCCGACCGTGCGTGATCCGCAGCTTAAATGCATAACCGTTATGTAGCCGCGAACACCGGAACCCTACACCCCTCCGGGCGGTAACACGTACATTGTTACGTACGTCTGTGCGCACCGGAGAGCGTCATGGTCAAAGTTCGCCCCACCGTTGATATCCAACCTCTGACCGTGTTCCGCGCGAACGCGGCGTCGTTCGTTGAGCAGGTACAAGCGACGCGGCGACCCCTGATCCTCACACAACACGGGCGGAGCGCCGCGGTCCTGATTGGGGCCGCAGATTATGAGGCTTTGATCGACGAGCTCGAGTTGCTCAGGGACATCCGTGAGGCGGAGCAGGAGATCGCCGATGGGAAAGGCATCCCCCACTCCGAGGTAGTGGAGTCGCTGCGTTCACGGCTTGCGAAGCGCCTTGACGGTTGAGGGTTGAATGGTCACCGACGGCGCTGGCAGAAGCCAATCGCGCGGTCGACTACATCGCGCAAGACCGTCCTCAAGCAGCGTCCGACTGGCTCTCAACCCTCTTGGAGCGGGTGCAGCAGCTGACCGCGTTTCCGGAGAGCGGTCCCAACCTTACGGAGCACGGTCGGCCAGACCTACGGGTCATACACCACTCGCCGTACCGCTTGATCTATCGGGTCGATGTGGACCGGGTCGTGATCCTGTTGATTCGACACGGGCGACAAGAGTTCAACAAGAGAACGGTGGCGGAGTTGTGAATTAGGTGCCCGGAAGGACCGGCAACATAACAGGCATTTGAAGCTGACGGGCCGGCCGCGAGGATCACCCGTCAGACCGTTCGAGGTTGCCCGACCAGGTAAAGCGGTGTGCGAGCGATCGGCGAGGGTAGCCCAACCGGACGCGCCAGGATTGCTCCAGCCGTTCGAGATCCGCAGCTTAAATGCGTGACCGTTAGGACGCACCAATCCCAGTCACGAGGGTCAGGGCAACGGCTTGGGTGGAGTCCAGCCAAGGCTGTTCAGAGCAGGCTCTCCTTGCCGCGTCCTCGATCGCGCTGCAACCCTCTCAATCTACCCTCGACTATCTTTCGTCGTGCCGCGAAGCTGTGCTCGTTACCCGAACGATGCGTCTGTCTGGGACGCGTAGGTGGGGCTCTGCTCGGCACGAGATCCCGTTGTCCGAATAAGGCGCTCTTCATTGCCGCGTTGATGTGAACCGAGGTTGATCATGCAGCCCGAGCAGATCGTCAGACTCATTGGAGCAGCGGCTTTCGCCGCAGCCGGTCTGGGTTTTGCGATTGCCGCGTTTCGAATTGGCCGCAAAGGTCGGGACAAGACCGTGCAGATGCTGTCGCACATTAAACCGGGCCGGGAAGGCCTTGGGGGCGTGCTCACCAACAGCTCGTTTACGGATACCTCCCGTTACACGGAGGAGGGGCTCAAGTATCGCACCGAGGCACTTGAGCTTCGAAGCCAGGCGTTCTGGCGCTCTTTGGTTGCCATCTTCTGTGTGTTGATGGCCATTCTGTGCGTCAGATAGCCGTTGTGACGTGCGTCCTAACAAGCATTTGAAGCTGTCGGGACCGGCCGTGAGGTTCACCCGTCAGACCGGGCGGGTTGGCCAACCAGGTAAAGCGGTGTGCGGACGACCGGCGCGGGTTGCTCGGCCGTTGGTGCTAAGATTGCCCCGACCGTGCGTGATCCGCAGCTTAAATGCATAACCGTTAGATGGATTGTGAGCGCAGGTCGCTGCAGCAACCTTGATCGGGTTCCTCTGCGCCCGCCTATGGCTCACTTGGTGTTCAACTTCTAGCCCTCCAGGACAGCCTCGCTACGCATGTCCGTATTCCGCGATCGCCTCCACGCAGACCGGACACACGGTGAGCGTTTTGACTTGGCAATGGACCGGCTGCGTTCTGGCGACGGTTTCGTCTGTGGTGGTGTTGCCTTCCGGATCGAAGCAGCGTCGTTGGTTGTGGAGGTTGCTTCCTCCTGGGAGCTGCAGTTGATGACCGAGGAGCGCGCCCGCGCCGACCTTGATACAGCCGTCGCGAGGGAGAAGTGGCTCCGCGGAAGCTCCCGTCAGTTTGCGGACGCTGTGCGGGGGCTTCCCAAGAAGTTTCAGTTGATCTGGGACTACCACACCGGATCGCTGCTGATCTGTGAGCTTGACAAAGGTGCTATACGGTGGAACCACGGCCTGGACCAGAAGCGGAGGCCCAAAACGAAGCTGGAATCCACCTAACAGGCATTTGAAGCTGACGGGTCAGCCGTGAGGAACGTCCGTCAGACCGTCTGAGGTCGCCCAACCAGGTAAAGCGGTGTGCGGACGACCGACGCAGGTTGCCCGATCGTACGTGCCAGGATTGCCCCGACCGTGCGTGATCCGCAGCTTAAATGCATAACCGTTAGGTCGCAGCTTTGGAGGCCCATGAACTGGGACGCTATTGGAGCAGTTTCCGAGTTGGTAGGGGCAGCGGCGGTCGTCGCGTCCTTGGTATACGTCGCCGTGCAGATCCGACAGAGTACGCGCGCGATCAAGGCAACCGCTGCGAAAGACACGGCATCTACGATGCGTGACTGGTTCTCAATGATCATACCAGATCCGGAGATGTCGAGGATCTTCGCGACAGGAGTAGAGGGTACGGCGGGTCTCACCGAAGCTGAACGGGTCCGGTTCACCCTAATCATGTTCAACTTCTTGAAGGCTCTTGAGGAGATTCACTACCAGGCTACGCACGGATTGATGGACCAAGACCTGTGGGCGGGTTGGCACTACCAGATAGCGCAGTACGCGACAGCACCGGGGGTGCAAGAGTACTGGGCCAAGCGTCGCTTGTCGTTTTCTCGGCAGTTTCGTGCATACGTTGACTCGCTTGAACCGGACGGTTCCTTCAAGAGAGTTCGTGACGTTGCCCAGGAAGCGACCAGCAGGACCATCCCACCGGCTGAGACCTAACAAGCCGTTGAAGCTGTCGGCTCGCGTTTCTAAGGAGTGCAATCGCCGGTAGAACAAGGGTGATCTGCCGAGGCCAGGCAGCTCCGACGCTTGCACCTGATTGAGTTGCGCCCGCAGCTTAAATGCATAACCGTTAGGAGGACTGAGCGACGTGCGCTGGTGGGGTTTGGCAAGGCAATGGCTTGAGGCGGTTGTAGGCGAGGCGCTCCAGCGTTCACCTCAAGATTCGCCTGGACCGTTCGCAAGCACAGCCAAGTTTGAGGTTGAATCCATCTTCAAGATCCGGGGCCGAGGATACTGTGTTTTTTGCAGGTCAGTCTCGGACGCCCAATGGCGAGTTACCGAAGGGTCGACGTTAGACGGCGTACCTCTAGTTTGGCAAGAAACACAGATTCCGCGAGCACTGGATGCGGACGGGAAGCCTAGGTTGGATCTGATCGCGTTTCACCTGCGGTACGATGCGGATGGCTCGCGATTCTCGGAAGGGCAGATCGTGACGTTAGCCGAGGGTCCGTCCCCCGATCCGGACGCCTCCTAACAGGCATTTGAAGCTGACGGGCCAGGCGTGAGGATCACCCGTCAGATCGTCTAAGGTTGCCCAGCCAGGTAAAGCGGTGTGCGGACGACCGGCGTAGGTTGCCCAGCCGTTCGTGCTAGGATTGCCCCGACCGAGCGTGGTCCGCAGCTTAAATGCATAGCCGTTAGGCGTCCCTTTCCATCCAGAATGAAACCGAAACCGTCTGGCCTTGAGCCTGAATATGGAGCCCAGTTCCGGGACGAGTCGGTCGCACGCGCATACGCACACCGAGCGCCCTATCCGTCGGAGGTGTTCGAGTTCCTCGGGTCACTACAACCCGACGGACCTGGCTGGGTGCTTGAACTGGGCTGTGGCAGTGGTGACCTCACGGGCGGGCTGGCGCCTCACACCCGAAGTCTCGACGCGGTCGACCCCTCGGAGGCGATGGTGGCGGTGGGTCGTCAGCGGTACGACGACCCTTTTTCGCGGATCACGTGGCACGCGGTTTCCGCGGAGGCGTTTCACTACACAGGCCCGTACTCTCTAGTGGTTGCAGCGGGAAGCCTGCATTGGATGGACTGGGAGGTCGTACTACCCCACATCGCGTCATCAACTGCCCCCCAGGGACACCTCGCCATTGTTGACCGGTCTCGCCAACTGCCTGAGCAACTGGACCGCGGGCTCCGTGCTCTGATCCCACTCTACTCGACGAACCAAGATTATGAGCCCTACGACCTGGTCTACGAATTAGAGGACCGCGGCCTCTTCCAAACGGCCGGGCGTCGCGAGTTCGTCGGTCACCAACTCCGACAGTCCGCTTCCGACTTTGTTGAATCGATCCACTCCCAGAACGGCTTCTCCCGAGACCGGATGTCGAAGGAGTCCGCTGACGAATTCGACCGACGTGTGGGAGAACTGGTTTGCCCTCACCTTAGGCGTGGAGTGCTCCACATCCCTACGGGCGCCTCAGTCGTGTGGGGCAGGGCGAAGGACGCCTAACAAGCGGTTGCTACTGACGCGGGTCCGAGAGGGTTGGCAAGAGGGCACTCGCCTTGCGGCTCGCACCCACGGGGGACCAGGTTGCCGCGCAGCAGAACCGCAGATCCGTTAGGCAAAGTCGAACGAGAGAGCACCTTGACGTGAGTGAGCGGCGGGGCCCCGAAGGCCCAGATCAGCAGCCCACGCCCGACCGTGCGGGGACTCCGGTGCGAGACGGTTGCCTCGTCGGATGTAGCATCCAGGCGCTCCTGGTCCCGCTGTTTATCGGTCTCGGGTGGATCGTTGCCGTGCCAGCCCTCCTACTGGCAGTGCCCCTATTCACCATCGATCTCGCGCGTAAGCGCGCCGGGTTTCCGGGTAGTGACCGGAAGAACTTGCTGCTGCGCGACGCGGGAATTGGGGCTGTTTTACTCCTCCTCGCGCTATTCCTCGCCGGTGGTCCGGTCGTCATCGAGTACTCGGGGTTTGATGAAAGCCCGATAGAGGTGGAGGCCGGAACGTTCTTAACGTTGGAGGCAATGGGCGATTGGTCTGACGAACCGTTCCGGCATTCCCAAGTGGGTCCGTACTGGGTGCGTATCCAAGCATCCGGCAACCCGGTCGCTGGAGTTGAGCAATTGAGGCTTGAGAGTGAATCGGGCCTCACGGTAGCTGCAGCGGATTCGACGATGTACTTCAACGAGTACGGAATCGTGGTGCTGGATCAGCGAGACCTTGCCGAGGAGACGCATCGGGTGACGGGAAGCCTCATCCGCCCGGACTCAACGAGTTTTGAGTTCCAGGTGACGGTCCCATGGCAACGCAGCAGGCGTTGGTCACTTCTGATCTGGGAGCGGTTGATGAGCGTGTAGCCGGACCCACTCTGATTGCGCAGGACTCTGCCTAACAAGCATTTGAAGCTGGCGGGACGGCCAGATGTGGAGGATCACGGCCACGTTTGCGGTGGATCTACCCAGACGCGGCACGCTGCAACCGAGTAGGTCACTCATCCGGGAGGCTGTGATTGCCCGAGCGTGAGTGGTTCCGCAGCTTAAATGCGCAGCCGTTAGGCAGGTTAGAGGACGGGCGGAGGAAGCTTAGTTGGCACCCCAGGGCTTCGGATACAAGACCGGTTGGCTTGCTGTCCGCACGGACAACGCGGAACAAGTTGCACGCGCCCTGCGCATCGAGGACCTACGACGAGAGAGCTGGGCGAACGGGGTTCGGGCTGCATACGGAGAGCCTAGCATCGACTCAGCCTTGATAACGCCACCGATCGACGGCTGGGTCCTTGTATCGGGGCAGTCACTCGCGTTTCTGTCCGATCACTTCGACAATGTTCTTCGTCCTCTGATGGTGAAATTGTCGGCGGAACTCAAGACGGAAGTCCAAGCGTTCGCCACCCACCGCGTCGTTGAAGCGCATTTCTGGGCTCGCACAACGCAGGGCAGCTTGGAGCGTGCCTACTCCTACATCGGAGAATCCGGGGAAGTGAAGGTGGATATCGGCGATCCCTCCGAAGAGGAGGATCTTCTAGGATTCTCGTTCTTCGATCCAGGGAGCGAAGAGTCAAAGGATCCCGGGTATTGGGACGACCCGGATCTCGAGTTTCCGTCAGAAGATCATGTCATGCGCCTAGCTGCCGAGTGGAGCGTGGACCCAACGCAGATCGACGAGTTCTCTTGCTCAAGCGACACCGTATGGGTAGGGACTGCGACCTGGTCGCCGGATATGGCAAGAGAGTCCGTGCCTCCCACGCCGTGGTGGAAGTTCTGGTAGGTCGCTCAACCGGGCGAAAATACTTACGCATGCGTGAAATCTGCCTAACAAGCATCTGAAGCTGGCGGGACGGCCGGATGTGGCGGATCAAGGCTGCATGTGTGGCGTCCCGACCAAACTAGGTACGTTGCATCCGTGCGGGTCATGCAGCCACGTGGGCAGGATTGCCCCGACCGAGCGAGGTCCGCAGCTTAAATGCATAACCGTTAGGTGGCGTCACAACTGGGACGGGGGGACTTGACCGATCCTGAGATCGAAGCGGCGGTGGCTCGCCTAGACACTACGCGTGCCAGTGCTGAGGTCGAGGCATGGGCGGAACTTCAAGCACTCGGCGAGAAGGTCGTGCCGTACCTTGAGCGTGCGTATCCCCACACCTCAAAGTGGCAGGGTCGCGTGTCCCTGGTGTTCCACTCGATCGGGTTTGCGCGCGACTCCGAGGCGGCGGTTAGACTCGGTCGTGCTGCCCTTCAGGACCGTTCGTTCGTGGTACGGTGGCGCGCCTGCGGCCTTCTGGCATACTCGCAGCGAGACGACGTCTTGCCGGACTTGAGGGCGCTCTTCAAGCATCCCGACACACGCACGGCGGAAGACGCTCGTTTCGCGGTCGCAGCAATTGAGGAAAGGAACCACCATCTGTACGTCGATCGGCATCGGAGTGGCAAGGTGTCTTGGATTGTGCGGGAGTCGGACGGTCGGGCGCATCGCAGCCCACCGTTTCGCTCGGTATGGGCAGGTTTCCGGAGGTGGGCATCTCAGTTTCTCAATCGTGGCCGCGCCACCTAACAAGCAATTGAAGCTGTCGGGCCGGCCGCGAGGAACACCCGTCAGACCGCCCGAGGTTGCTCACCCAGGTAATGCGGTGTGCGAGCAACCGGCGGAGGTTGCCCATCCGGACGCGCCAGGATTGCCCCGACCGTGCGTGATCCGCAGCTTAAATGCATAACCGTTAGGCCGCCCCGTGGCTTGGCCACATGGTCCGCCGAACCAACCGTGCCTATATGAGTACGCTCGCGATCGTGCGACAGCGAGATCGAGTCCCTCAGGGCTGTGGAGGGCCGAGAACTCGCCGTGTGCTGAGTCGCAGTGCTCGGCGTAGTACTTCAAGGTGAGCAAGGTCGCCCCTTGAGCGAGACCATCCTCGGACTGTGGGAAGTACGTATGAAAGCTCGGACGAAGGCGCTGGTTCCTTTCGCTATCCTAGTCGTGCTATTGAATTCGGAGTCGAATCGCGCCGCTGCTCAGGAGCGAGGAGCGAAGCTGGCGGCTTTCAAGAGCTTTGCCGAAGAGTACCGTCGCGACAACAAGGTCCTGAGCTTCTCGTATGCGATCGTGCAGGACGGCAGTATAGTTGCCGCTGAGGGAATCGGGTGGCAGGACCACGACGCGGAGGAACCGACGACGCCAAACACCAGCTATCTGGTCGCCTCGATCACAAAGACCTTCACTGCCGCAACTCTGCTGGCGATGGATGCGGACGGGCTCCTCGATCTCAACGATGACTTTACCACGCTGAGCGACTGGGATGAGCGCTGCGAGTGGCTCTCAAACAGCGGTAACATTTTCGGCGGTGGCAGGCCGCTCGACGATGGGTATACGCCGCCGCGCATCCGCTGCGATACGCCAATCTCGCTGCGCGACGTGCTGAGAATGCGGGTGCTGGGCCAGCCCGGCACCAACTTCCTGTACAACCCCATCGTGTTCGGACGGTTGGCCAACTGGGTCGAAGAGAACACGGGTAGGCCCTTCGACCATTGGGTCCGGCGATACGTGATCGACAAGGCGGGCCTCGAGAACATCGCCGCGGGCTGGCGCGATCCCCATGGCGGCGACGCGCTTCGGCTGCTGGCCCCGCCATTCCGCCACGCTCCCGAACGGGAAAGCGGGCTCGCATCTTCAGTCCTCCCGAACCCGGAGATGAACGCGAGCAGCGGCATCATCGCCAGTGCCGTTGCGCTCGCTAGCTACTCGATCGCGCTGGACGAGGGCAAGATTCTGGACCCCGTGCTGAGGGAAGAGATGTGGACTCCGCCGAGGGAGGCCGACGGGACCCTGGCCTCCTACGCCTACGGTTGGTGGGTTCAGAAGTGGCGCGGGCACAAGCTTGTCTGGCATGGCGGTTGGTGGCCGGACGCCTATGCAGGGTTCTTGCTGAAGGTGCCGGAGGCGGGGCTCACCCTGGTTGCGCTCGGGAACACCGACGGCCTGTACTGGGGCAACCGCGTACAGGTCGCTGAACTGGAGAGAAGCCCACTAGCTCTCAGGTTCTTGGAGATCTTCACTACCCGTTGACGGGCTCCGGTTGAGACCAAAGCACCCGCTCGCGGGCGACGGCAGCCTGAGGGCTCCTCCCCGCGGTGGCCCACGTAGGTTCTCGCTCACCGCTCTGGCGCGGTCGCAGGGCGCAGCATAACCAGTCACTGAAGCTGACACAGGCACTTTTACGGCGTGCAGTCGGCTGCGCCGCTTGCACCTGATTGGTTTGCCTGCGCAGCTTATTTGGAGATCCGTTAGGCCGAACCGACCATGGGTCTCCAACTGACCGCTACAGTGCGTCACGGACGGTTGGGCTACCGCCAGACACGTGGCTCCACTCGATTTGCGGATTGCTCGTCGGATCCGGTTTCGCGCAACCTGAAGAGCTCGTCGACGGGCACGTCAAGCGCCCTCGCCAACTTCAAGGCAAGGAGGATGGAGGGGGTCATTCTCCCACCCTCGATCGCGTTGACAGAGACTCTTGTGATCCCGGCGAGCCCGGCCAGCTCGGCCTGGGTCAGGTTCCGTAGTGCCCTCTGAACCTTGATGGAATTCTCCACACCTGGCTCAACCACTGGCGTCGCATCGACTGCGCCAGAGGTAACTCAGGAAGAAGGTGGTGGCTCCGGCCGACATCGTTAGTAGAGCCATCCCGACAACGGCTACCTCAACGGATGCAGGGTCGGGCTGCAGGTATGCGGCGAGCGGCATCAATGGCAGTTGAGCGAAGTAGATGGCCTGCAAAGCAGCCTTCCGCGAACGGTCTGCGTTGGCTCGGACCCGTTCATCTGACGCGATACGGCGATCCTCCATATCGGTCCGGCTCCATTCACGCCCCCTCAGCGCAACGTTGAGCCCCACCACTGCCAGCACAAAGACAAGTGCGGGAGCCATCAAATAGCTGATCTGCAGGCCAGGCCTGACGAGAGCAATAACCGTTGCAAGACCCATGGCCACACTGAACGCTAGGCCGAGTCCCATCCGCCTTAGATGAAACAGGTAGTGACGCTCTGAAGGAATCAGTGCATGAGCCATCAGATGGACCTCTTGCTGAACGAAGGAGGGTCGAAGATTCGCGGGGAAGTACATCGCCTACATCATGATAACGATACTTTACATCACATACCAACACCACAGGAGTTCGGCCTAACACGCCGTTGAAGTCTGACAGGCATCCTTGGGCGGAGTGCACCCAGCGGGTGCACATGGAGATAGGGCCCACGAGACGTGACCGCCGGTTGCACCTGTGTTGGTTATGCCTGCAGCTCAAATGCAGAACCGTTAGACCGCGCCACGATCGTGCGGAGGTATCATGACTGTGGCGTGAGAGCTAGAACGGATCTTGCAGGTCAAGTCGAAGATTCGTTGAGTGGCTGGATCCCGGAGCGAGGCGAAGGGCCGGTGCGAGCGGGATATCCGAGGTTGTGTGTCGGTAGCCGGTCACCGGGCGCTAGCTGACATGCGGAGCGCCACGTTGGGCACGCTGCGAGAGGAGGAAGTTGTAGTGGTGGACGTCGTCAAGAAGGTTGTGGGTTGGAGCGCGGTTGCCGGGGTTGCGGTCTTTGGAGGCGTGAATGCCTTCGGAGATGACACCACCCGCAACGACCACAACGAAATCATCGAAGCTGGTGGCCTAGGAGCCTTCGCCATTGAGATTGGGGATTGCCTCAACCTCCCATCCGAGCTGAACCAGGTGCAGTCGGTTGAGGGTGTGCCTTGCACCCAAGCACACAGCGCTCAGGCGTTCGCCCTCTTCGACCTCACCGGCTTTGGCGACGTGTTTCCAGGCTCAGCGGCCTTCGAGGAGCAGGCCACGGAAGGCTGCCACGAACGTTTTCAAAGCTTCGTCGGCACTTCATATGAGCAGTCAGAGCTGTATATTACGACGCTCGAGCCGACCGAGGAGAGTTGGGTGGAGATGGATGATCGCGAGATCGTCTGCCTCCTCGTTCCAGAGTCCGGCACCATCACCTACGACGCGCAGAATAGCCAGCGTTGAGACCCCGTTGACTGGTCTCCCGGCTCCCGATGGGTCTGCGAAACTTCCGCGTAGCGACAGCTGCGGGCTGCCCTAGCATCGATTCGCTTCAGACCCTGCCGAGCGACTCACCGGAGCGAGCCAACTCCGTGAAACGGTGGCAGTGCCACCGCTGCGTCTTGTACTCGACAAGGGCGCGATATAACAGGCCGCTGAAATCTGACACCCACGTTTGAGCGGAGTGCACCCAGCGGGTGCACAGGGTTGATAGGTGTCAGCCTGGCGGGTCCGCCGGTTGCACCGGTGTTTGATGTGGGCGCACCTTAACGGCACATCCGTTATGCCGCCTTCATCCCCAGTTGTGATGACGGAATCCTCCATCGCCGCGCAGGTCCTCCGGAGAATGCTCGAAGCTTTCGCGACGGGTTCCACGGAGAATTGCCACGAGTTCATGTCTGAATCCTACGTCGATCACCAAGGACGTGGAGGAGAGGCTCTCCACGGCTTGGAAGGCTTCAAACACGTGGTACAAGCGGCACATCGCACCGTCGCTCCGACTTTGACCGTCGAGGATCTAATAGCGACTGAGACTCGAGCTGTTGCTCGCGTTAGATGGCTCTTCGCCTCCCCGGATGGCGGCGAGTCCACGGAGCGAGAAACCATCGAGATGATCCGGGTCGCGGACGGCGTCGCGGTAGAGCACTGGGGTGCGGAGTCCTGGTGCCGGCGTTCGTCCGGACCGGCGGCATAACAAGCATTTGCTGCTGGCGCGGTGAGTTCGTGGCTCGCACACTGCGTGTGCTCGGTCTAGTGCCCGGGCGCGCAGCTTAAGTGCATAATGTTATTCGACGCTCCGACTTCCCCACCCCACCACTGCCCGCTGTGGCCTCAGTATATCAGATCTAGTATACTCCTTGCATGGCAGGCATCAAGACTCCGAAGCATGACATCGACGTGATCCGCGACCGTTATCGCACCGCCGAGGCAGACTACCGGTCACGAGGGCAGGGCTATGGCTAGAAAGAAGAAGGTCCAAGAGAGTAGCGGGAACGTCTTCCGTGACCTCGAACTCCCGGACTCCGACGAGCTGGTGGTGAAGGCGGAGTTGGTTCGTCGGATCTCTGAGATTCTGCGGGGTCGTCGGCTAACTCAGAAGCAAGCTGCGGAAGTACTAGGTACGACCCAACCCAACGTCTCGAACCTCATGAACGGGCGGCTCGCGGGTCTCTCACTTGAGCGACTGGCCAGGTACCTGAATGCCCTGGACCGAGACGTCGAGATCGTCGTAAAGCGAAAACCAAGAAGTAGACGGAAGTCTCGTCTGAAGGTTGAAGTGGCCGGGTAGCGCCGTATAACAAGCATTTGAAGCTGGCGGGACGACCGGGTGCGGTGGATCAAGGCCGCGTTGCGTCGTCCCGACCCACAAGCGGTAGGCGCGGCGGCTCGACTGCTTCAGTGCACCGCCGGATTCGCAACCCAAGCGACCGACGCCACATCGAGTTCATCTCGCTGCACACCCCAGATCCTTCCACCCCGGAAACGGAAGACATCAAAGCGTTCCGGTAACGTCACTTCTTGGGTGACCCCCGACGCGCCGACCCGCAGCCACGTCCGACCGCCCTGCGTTCCGGCCCTTTCGAGGTCGATAGGATACAGCCAGACTCCGCCTTGCTCGTCGCAGCGAAGATCGACGTACTCTGGAAGGTAGTTAGCCAGTTGGTCTTCGCTTCCCTCCACCCCCTGGAGAATCTCATTTACCACCCTCAGGCTGTCTTCGCGGTTCAGCGTACCCCCGACTCGGCCGGCGACCTCAGCCGCCCGTAGCCCGAAGATGGCGCGCGCAAACTGCCGTGGAGTGACGTTGACCACGCGCTTGGATGGAAGCTCCAACGCGGCGACTTCAGTCCCGTCGGTGTCGAACCCGCGCACCGTATGTCGGATTCGATCGTAGACTCGGATCGTACTGCCGTCACAGACCGTCCAAAGGCGGTACCAGAGCGGGAATCCCCGGAAGCTCGGTTCGAATCCCTCGCTCGGATCTTCGATTGCGGTTCGGAGAGAAAGCACCTCACGGGCTGTCCCGCTTGTAGGGTTGAACCCGACGAGATCGGCCTGTAGAGCCGCCATTCGAAACGTGAAGACCCCTTCCCTCATGGAGGCGCCCGTTCGGGGGACCAGGAGCTCGCCTCCCAACTGTTCGGTGCGCACGGTCGTGGTCAGTAGGCTGTGACCGCCGACGACACTGCCCGGAGGTATGGCTGCTCGCGGAAGCGGCATCTCCTCCCGGTCGAAGTCGGGCGCCGAGGCGCGAATGAACGTGTGACGCCCCAGGTCCAGGACCCACGCGTGTTCGGCTCGTGTGCCCGTGAGGAAGGCAGAGGGAAGGGAAAACTCATCCGGTCCTCCGCCGAGTTGTCCGTACGCGTCCAGCGGAGTGCCGTCGGATCCGAACCCGACGAACAGAGGCAGACTAGAATTCAAGACCCAGACCGTCCCATCGGGCAGGACCTCCAGGTCTCTGACTTCGGCAATCGCCTCAGACGAGCCGACTACGTGCACCTGGGCCACCTCAAGTGACTCGGCGGGTCCGGCCATCGCGCTGCCGTGTGGCCCGGCAGGAGCGCACGCCGTCGTTGAGAGGCCCGTTCCGGCGACGATGAAGCCGCAGGCCATCCAGCAGTGAAACCCAGAGAGAGAAGGGGTTATCGATGGTACCATTGAGTCGACTCCGTCATACGAATCGCGGATCGCTTCCTATCTTTGTATACTCAAGTTTGTAGAGTATTCTTTGACGGAGTTTGTGGTCCAGCCGCAAGGTTGTCAAATGGGAAGACACTCCATGGGCGAGTTCGAACACCTCGTCATGCTGGCAGCACTTCGCCTTGGCAGAGAGGCCTACGGCACCTCGATCATCGAAGAGATCGAGCGCTGCACACACCGAGACGTGTCTCAGGCCGCGGCCTACCTGACCCTGAAGAGACTTGAGGCGAAGGGTTGGCTTTCGGGTCGGCAAGAACCCGGAAATGAAGTGCGGGGCAACCGTGAACGGCGTTGCTTCGAGTTGACCGACGAGGGACGCATGCGTCTGCAGCGATCTCGAGACGAGCTCGCGAGCATGTGGGAAGGACTGGCACCCGAGCTGGGCGGATGAGAGCTCCCCTCGGCGTCAGGAGGATCGCTGCCGGGTTGATCGCCATCTCCGTCCCCGCTGCCGATCGCGAGTTGTTGGTAGGGGATCTCGAAGAGCAGTTCGTTCGGAGGGAGCGTCGGGACGGCCTTCGGTCGGCCACCCGGTGGTATTGGGCTCAGGCGATCCGGATCGTGTTGGTTCTGGGCCCCCGTCGAGTGCTTGCGATCCACAGGCATCTCGTAATACCCGGTGCCCTTGGAGTGGCCACCCGTTCCCTGGTGCGCTCACCGGGTACGTCGATCGCGTCCTGCGCCATTCTCGCCGTGGGTATTGCAGCTCCCGTCGCAATGTTCGCCCTCGCCGACGGTGTCACCCACAGCCTGCCCGGCGATCCTACGGACAGGGTGGTCCGTCTCAGTCAAGTCGGCCAGGCCGGGCGCGTGGAACTTGGCGTAGGGTGGCCGGCTTTCGAGGCGTGGCGTAGGCATGCTGTTGGCGATGGCCTCGCTCTCGCGTCGATCGCGGCATACCGCTCCGAGGGACCTGTCGCGGTGAGGGATGGGGCGGAGCCCGCAGGTCGCTACTTGGGCGCTTACGCGACTCCCGGACTCTTCCCGCTACTTGGTGTCTCCCCACGCCTGGGGCGCCTCTTCGTGCCCGAAACCAGCGCAGGCCTCCCTGCCGCCCTCATCCGAGAGGATCTCTGGATCGAGCGCTTCGAGCGCGATCCGGATGCCATAGGGAAGGTGCTCCAGATTGACGGACAGGATCACGTGGTGGTAGGGGTGCTGCCTCGCGCCTTCGGATTCCCAGTCGATCACATGGTCTGGATGCAACCGAGGGGGAGCGAGGAAGCGGACTGGTCGGTGGTGGGGCGGTTGGGCCCGTCTGGCGAAAACGAGGTGGCTGAAGAGCAGTTGTGGGCTGTGCTCGCGGCGCGCCCGGCGGACTCGCTCAAGCGAAGTGGCGGCGCGGCAAGAGCGATTCACGTCGAGAAGTTCACCCGAGCCCACTTCACGTACGACCGGGGGGACGAACTCAGCCGGGACGCCGGCGGGGTGTCGTTGATCCTCCTCATCCTGACCGCCCTAAATGTGGCGGCGGTTATGATGGCGCGAGGCGTCGCCCGGGGTCGCGAAACGACGATCCGACTCGCCCTAGGCGCGAGCCGGCGACAGGTGGTCGCCCTCACCGTAGCCGAGAGCCTTCTGATTTGCATGACAGGGGGCGTGCTTGGCCTGTTGCTGGGGCGGTTGGCCCTCGCCACCATCGTGCGCCACCTCACGAACCAGGCGACAGTCCTCCCCTACTGGATGGACTTTAGCCTTGGGGTATCATCTCTGGTGCTTACCGGCTTCCTGGTCCTGTCGGCGCTCGTCGTTTCTGGCGTTCTCCCGGGCATCTACGGCTCCCGAATCAACGTAGACGGCGCGCTCCGAGCGAACCTAGGTGGCGGCCGGATTCGCATGCGGCGGGCGATGACCCTCCTCGTTGGCCTAGAAGCCACGCTTTCTTGCCTGCTACTCGTTATTGCGGGCACGGTTGTGGCCGAGGCCCTATCTGATCTCGCAGATGGTGTCAGCTTCCCGGTCGACGATATTCTCACGGGACAGGTTTCGCTCGAGGCGCCCGACTACCCGCACGGGGGCGCGCGATCCGCCTTCCTTTCTGCGCTCCTCGAATCCGTCCGTGCAGAGCCCTCGGTCCTTGCAGCGACCTGGACCAGTGAGCTCCCAGGAAAAGCTGCATCGGTGCGCCCCGTCGGGTTGGCGGGTCTCGACGACGAGGCGTTCGATCTGCCCCCGGCTTCGGTGCGCAGCATCGATACGGACTTCTTCTCACTGTTCCCGTTGAAGGTGGTTTCCGGCCGGCTCTTGAGATCCGATGACAAACTCGGTGATCCAGTCGCCGTCGTGAACGAGGAGTTCGCACGACGCCACGGCATCCATGGAGATGTCTCGGGCCAGACGTTGAAGCTGCCCAGACTCAACGGATCCGGAGTCGATGCCGCGGCGATCGTCGGAATCGTCGCGGACCAGGGAATCACCCCTCACTGGAGAGGACAACCGGTCCCGGGGGTCTATTTGCCCCTGAGGCAGGAGCCGACAACACACGGGTACCTTCTGGTGAGGACTCAGGCCGACACTCCGTTTCAGGACGTGTGGCGAGACGCCGTTTCGTCCATTGATCCGTATCTTCCCCTGGGTGGGGTCCTCTCTCTCGACCAGGCTCTTCAGCGTGGCCGCGGGTCCGCTACTCTGTTCATGACGGTCTTCGTCCTGATGGGTGGATCGACACTGCTCGTCGTCCTGGTGGGTCTGTACGGCCTGCACTCCTTCACCCTGGCGAACCAGGTTCACGAATTCGGATTGAAGCGGGCCCTGGGGGCTCAGGCACGCGCGATTGCCTGGGACAGTGTCCGACGGGGCTCGCGGCCGATCTTGGCAGGTGTAATCCTCGGAACGGTTCCGGGCGTGTGGGGCGCACAGCTGCTCGTACCGGCCCAGGGTCACCTGCGCGAATCTCTCCTGGGGCCCGCACTCCTGGTCGCTGCTTCGCTCATTGCACTTTGCAGTCTCACTTGGAGTGCCTTGGGCACCAGCCCGATGGAGGGGCTCCGTGACCCATGACACTGATCCGCGCAACCTCCGGCGGCCAAGGAGCTGACATCCGACAGGCGTCCTGTTGCCGACGCGCAGTGCTGCGCATGACGGCTCTGACATCACTCCTGCTCCCGACGGTCTTCGGTTGTGAAACGGGCGAGCAGAGCGGATCCGCCTCCCCGTACGCTGCACCTCCCAATGCCGACTACGCGGCGGAGGATGTGACTCTACCGAGCAACGATGGGCGCACGCTCGCCGGGTCACTCACGCTGCCCGCTCGTGCAGGCCCCGCGCCCGCCGTGGTGATGATCACCGGCTCGGGCCTTCAGGACCGCGACGAACACATACCTAGCGTCGGACGCTCGTACCGCCCGTTCCGACAGATCGCCGACACGCTCACGCGCATCGGAATCATCACGCTGCGACTCGACGATCCTGGAGTAGGCGGCTCAGATCCCTTCCCGCCTGATGCGACACCGTTCACGTACGGGGACGACATCCGCACCGCACTAGACTTCCTTCGGAGTCGCCCCGAGGTCGATCCACATCGGCTCGCTGTCCTGGGCCACAGCGAAGGCAGCGTAGTCGCCCCGTACGTCGCCCAATCAGACTCGCTGGTAGCTGCGATGGTACTTCTGGCTCCTCCCGCCTACACGTTGGCTCGCGTGAACCGCTTTCAGCGCGCAACCCGACTCAGGCGCCTCAGCGACATGAGCCCACACGAGATCGAGGCAGAGGTTGAGAGGACCGAACGGAGCGCTGAACTCACCGCGCTACGAGATCCGTGGCGAGGAGCCGTTTGGGACTACGATCCTCTTCCGACAGCGCGATCCGTACGCATTCCAGTGCTCCTTCTACATGGCGAGGACGATCAGCAAGTAACGGCCGATCAGTCTGACACACTCGCAGCGGCGTTCCGGGAAGGTGGGAACGAACAGGTCACGCTTCACATGCTCCCTGGAACCGATCACATGTTCTTGCGAACCGCGCCCTCCGACGAGGCTCGAGCCAATCGCTCCGATCAGATAGCGCGTGATGTGCTCGGTCTGATTGCCGACTGGCTCGAAGAGACGCTTTCTCCAGGACGCGTTTTCTAACAAGCGTTTGAAGCAGACAGCGGCATTTTCAGCGGTGTGCAACCGCGCCGAGAACGGTTGCTCTGAGACCCACATCGTAGCGGCGCGGTTGCACCTAGTTTGGTTGCCGCTGCAGCTTAAATGCAGAACCGTTATCTAGTGCGATCCCCGGAGGCCGATTCTTGACCCTTCGCTCCGTTCGCGAACTTACCATACAGCTGCTGGCGTTTGTCCTGGTTGGGTCGACGTTGGCGGGATGTGGCGGGGACGGCTCACCAGAGGCGAGGGCGCCCGACGGATCGGCTGAGCGTTCGTGGCATCCCAAGGACCTCGCCGATGGTTGGCCCCTCGCACGTGCGGAGGAGCTTGACCTGAACGGCTGCGTGCTCGACTCAATGACGGCGGCGATTGATCGAGGTGAGGACTATCCGAATGTCCACGCGTTGATCATCGCCAAGGATAATCAGCTCGTGTACGAGCAGTACTTCACCGGCCGGGACCGTCGCTACAGAGAGGGGGAGCCGGACTGGGTCACGGTCACCTTTCACCCCGACACACTGCATGATTCTCGTTCCGTCGCGAAGAGCGTTACGTCCGCCCTCGTTGGCATTGCGTTGGGGGCGGGTGCGATCTCATCGCTGGACGTCCCCATCGCAGAGTACTTCCCGGAACAGGCGGCGCTTTCACGGCCGGAGCTGCACCGCATCACTCTTCGGCACGCCCTCACGATGAGCGCGGGCCTCGACTGGAACGAGAACGACATCCCCTACACGGATGCGTCGAACCACGAGACCATCATGGGAAGTAGTGATGACCCGGTGGCCGTGGTCTTGAACCGATCGGCTGTAGCGGAGCCGGGCGCGACGTGGGCGTACAACGGCGGCCTCACCACACTGCTCGGGGTCGTGGTGAGTCGTGCTACTGGGCGTCCCTTCGGCGATTACGCGCGCGAGGAGCTCTTCAATCCCCTCGGGATCGACCCCGTGGAGTGGGGTGGTCCCCCGGCGTGGTCGGGAATCCCAGAGCTGCAGTGGAAGGGCGGAGAACCCTGGGCCCGTTCTGTGGCCCCGTTCGGCGCACTGTGGATGCGCCCTCGGGACTTTGCGAAGTTTGGTTCGCTCTACCTCACCGACGGTCGCTGGCAGGGGGAGCAGGTGCTCCCTGTCGGATGGGTCGCCGAGTCCACCCAGAAGCGCTACTCAGTACGGAGCGAGGATAGCGACCAATACGGAGAGTTCGGCTATGGGTATTCTTGGTGGCACAATCTCTTCCGGACCCCCCAGGGGGACGTTGAAGTGCATACGGCAGTGGGGAATGGGGAGCAGCGAATCTACGTTGTGCCCTCCCAGAACGTGGTGGTAGTCCATCTAGCCGGCCTCTACAATCAGGATGGCGAATGGATGTCGGAGCGACTACTGCTCGACTACGTCTTCCCGGCAGCGAACATGTATGAGTCCGCCCAGGCCGGGGCCTGCTTCTAGCGGGGCTTGGTATGCCGTGTGGTGCACTAGATAACAAGGAATTACTGCAGTCGCGGCTAGGCTGCTGGGTGCGCTACGCTGGTGTGCGGGCGGGCCGCGCAGCAGAATTCCAAATCGTTAGACCGCAGCCGCTGCGTCGCGGGCAGACAAGACGTGCTGGACGCTGGCGACCCTGGGGTACGCCCTGAGCGCAATCCGTACAGCTCGAACCAAGGAGTAGCTGAATGAGAACTCTATTGGCCGTCGCTGCCCTTCTGGTCGCGACGCCAGCTCAAGCCCAACTCGCCACGGCGAGCGCGTCCGGCGTCAGGTTCGCTCACGTGCATTTGAGTGTTGCCGACATCGAGCTCCACAAAGGGCTCTGGGCGGACCTCTTCGATGGTGAGTTGATCGAGAAGTCAGGATACGCGGCCGTCAGCGTCCCCGGTGCGCTCATCTTCTTCACGGAGCGCGAACCTACTGCTCCTTCCGCCGGTACCGCAGTCAACCATTTCGGCTTCAAGGTCCGCGACATAGAAGCAGTTCTCGCGAAGTGGCGAGCCCTAGGCTACGAAGTGGACAACGAGTTCATGGGGGGTGAGGGGCTGCCTCAAGCGTATATCACCATGCCCAACGGAGCTCGCGTCGAACTCGTGGGAGACCCTACACTGTCGGGAAGCACCGAGATGCACCACGTTCACTTCTATTCGCCGGAATACCGCAAGCAATTGGATTGGTACCTCGACATCCTCGGTGGAACCGCGCGATCACGTGGAACGATCGAGACCACGATGGATGTGCCGGGCACTAACCTCAGTTTCTCGGACTCAGACGGTCCGGTCGCGGAGACGCAAGGGACCGCTGTTGATCACGTGGGCTTCGAGGTCGAGGACATTCAGGCGTTTGCGGCGATGCTGCGTAGCAAAGGCGTCGAGTTTCAAGTGGAGCCGTTCCACGTAGAGAGCCTCGACATCTGGGTGGGCTTCTTCGTCGATCCCTCCGGCGCGCGCATCGAAATCTCCGAGGGCCTCGACCGCTTCTAGTCTCGATCCCTGTACGCCAGAGCTGCTGTCTAACAACCAATTGAAGCAGACACCAAACATTCTAGCGGTGTGCAACCTCGCGTTGGGCGCTGCCGCACAACCCGAACTGAGGTGTCACGTGGTTGCACCTCGTTGGGTTGTTGGCGCAGCTTAGATCATAACCGTTAGGCCGCTCCGTACTGCGAAGCAGAGCCATGTCCGAGGAGAGATCAGATTCCGTCACTGACCTACTGGAGCTTCGGGACGCTGGTTTCTTGGCGACAGCGGTGCAGGTGGCGCGAGCCCGCCTGGCTGTCGATCCGCAGGACATCCGTGCCCAGGTCTGGCTGGTACGTTCGCTTCTTGACCTGAGCCGATTCGCCGAAGCTCAGGGACTCCTCGAACAACTCCTCAGCACGATGGAGAATCGCTCAACGGCACTGAAGAGTTGGATGGCGGAGCTGTACGAGAAACAAGGAGACCTTGCGAATGCCGAGGAGTGGCACCAGCAAGCGGTGGAATCTAGTCGGCAGAACGCAGGTCCGTGGGTGCTTTGGGGTGCGACACTGGCGCGTGCCGGACAGCTACGCGAAGCGGAGGAGAAGTTTCGGCAGGGCACTGATTGTGCCGAGGGCGCGGTGGACGAGGCGTGGTACAATTTGGGCTTGGTGCTCCGTGCGAACGAGCGGTACCAGGCGGCGGCGGAGTGCTTCGAAAGAGCACTGACACTTGATCCTGGATACACGGAGTCCGCCATAGCTCTGGAGGATGTTCGTCGAGCCTCTCGCGGGAGCGGCCTAACAGGCATTTGAAGCTGACGGGCCGGCCGTGAGGATCGCCCGCCAGACCGTTTGGGGTTGCGTTGCCAGGTAAGGCGGTGTGCGGACGACCGGCGAGGGTTGCCCAATCGGGCGTGCCGGGATTGCTCCGATCGTGCGAGCTCCGCAGCTTAGATGCATAACCGTTAGGAAGCGGCACGGAGAGGGTGTGAGGCTGATTTTTCTCCATGGGCCACCGGCCTCGGGGAAGTACTCGATTGCTCAGGGACTCCATGAGTCCTGGGGCGTTCTCAACTTCCACAATCACCTCACGCTCGACGTGGCGAAAGCCCTGTACGAGTTCGGAACGGCCGAGTTTTGGGACCTGACACATCGTCTGCGGCGGCTCGCCCTTGGCGTAAAGGCGTCCGACGCCGAAGCGAACGTCGTGTTCACGAACTGCTACTCGAGGCCACACGACGATGCGACCGTGCTCGCGCTGGAAGAGGAGGTGGTCGGCCGTGGCGGCGAGTTCCTACCGGTCTATCTCGAATGCAGTGAGCAGGAGTTGCGGCGCAGGGTGGTCGAGCCGTCCAGGGCGGCTATGCGGAAGCTCCACACAACGGAGGGGCTCGAGGGGTTCTTGGCTCGGTGGAACTGCGTACCACTGGATCGTCCCCATTGCATCACCGTGTCCACGGACGGGCGGGATGTAGCGGACTGCGTTGACGAGATCGCTCAGCAGCTTTCCCTGGATCGACCACCAGCCGCTACCTAACAGGCATTTGAAGCTGACGGGCCGACCGTGCGGATCACCCGTCAGACCGTTCGAGGTTGTCCAAGCGGAAAAGCGGTGTGCAACCGCGCCGAGAGCGGTTGCTCTGAGACCCGAATCGCAGCGGCGCGGTTGCACCTAGTTTGGTTGCCGCTGCAGCTTAAATGCAGATCCGTTAGATGGTGGGGGAGAGGGCGATGGAAATCCCAGGATTCGTCACACACTACCATCTGGCTGACCGACGTCCGTTCCTGAACCTGTCAGACTTAGGTGGGCCCGAGCTGGAACGCGTGCGGGGCGAGCTTCAAGCGCTTCGTGGGCATGGTCACAAGCGTCCCTTCGGACGCAAGTACGTCGAGTTCCGGAAGCTGACTGAAGGGCGGCTCCGCGACCTGTTCGCTAAAGCTGGCGGCAAACCCGCCCGGCAGGCTCCTCACTACTTCGTTCTCGGGCGGTGCGAGTGGTTCAGGCGGCTCGCGCCCGGGACACAAGAAGTTGTTCTGAGCCTGGATGAGCTCCCTTCATCAGTGACCAGCTTCACCTATTCGGACAGCTTTGAGGCTATGGGCTTCGGTGAACGCTTTGGTCTCCCGAGGAGTGAGGTGCAGCCGTACCACGACCGGGTGTATCGGATGGAAGACCTGGAGTCGGTGATCCGAGAGTACGGGATGCCCGGTGCCGAGGACGACAAGTTCTGGAACGAGGAGGTAGAGCGATACGTCGAGGTCCAGCTGTGGTCGGACGGGCCCGTGAGTCGCTTCCTCTGACCCACCGGCGCCCACAATCTAACAAGCCGTTGAGGCTGGCGGCACTTAGAGAGCGGTACCTCGGTTTCGCTGAACATCAGGCACGCGGAAGTTCGGCGCGGTACGAATCGCTCGCACGAGCCGTAGCAGACTCGGATGAGTTGCTCGAGTTTGTGCGATCCCTCTCTCCACGGGCTCAGCAGCCGAACCTGTTTCTTGCTTCGGTGCGGTGGGAGTGTGGGCTCGCGGACGACGGGGCGATGCTGGCTCTACATGTGCGCGAACACGGCGACCGGATCCGGGCCACGGCAGAAACGCGTCGGACACAGACGAACGAGCCCCATCGTTGTGCGACGTTGCTTCCGGTGCTTGCGAGCCTTCCTCAACCGTTGGCCCTCTTGGAGGTTGGGGCATCAGCTGGTCTTTGTCTGCTTCCTGACCGGTATGGATACGATTTCGGTGAGAGGTTGATTCCGCCGAGCATGGCGGGCTCGCCCACGCTGTCGTGTCAGGTGACAGGTGGAGGCGAACTCCCGGAGGCGGTACCGGAGATCGCTTGGCGCCGAGGCCTGGACCTGAATCCAATCGACGTGGGAAGTGATGACCAGATGTTATGGCTGGAGAACCTCATATGGCCCGAGCATGAGGTGCGCCGAGCCACGCTCCGTGCGGCGCGAGAGGTCGCACTCCCTGACCCGCCGGTGGTCTTGCAGGGTGATCTTCGCGCGGACCTGCCCGCTATCGCTGCGACCGCGCCGTCCGACGCTCACCTGGTTGTGTTTCACAGCGCCGTGTTGAACTACCTGGGGCGTGAGGATCGGGCCCAGTTCCGGAGGGCGGTGGACGAGCTGGGAGCGACGTGGTTGGCTAATGAGGGTCCATCCGTGTTTCCGGACATCGCGGCTCGTGCTGGAAGGCGCGCCCGCCCCGACAGGTTTGTTCTCAGCCTCGATGGGGAGCCGATCGCGTTCACCGGATTCCATGGCCGAACATTCGAGTGGCTGTGACGCCTACCACCGGGTACCACCTAGCAAGGGATTGCTGCGGTCGGCGGGACCTTGGAGGGCAGCTCGCTAGCGCTCGCTGGCGGACGAGAGGGTGCCGCTGCAGAATTCCGAGCCGTTAGGTGGCTTGGCGGCACAGTGCAGGGTAGACAGGTCTCCCAGTATCGACGAGTCGAGGAACAGTGATGTCCGACGAGACGACTGGCCCCACCCTTCCCATCAGGAAGCCACCCGGTGCTGTGGCGCATCCCGAAAGCAAATCCGCGTCGCGGATAAGGACCGGGTCCCGTCTTGGCGTGTGGGGACTGGCGGGTGGAGTGGGAGTGATGACCGCATTCACTCTTGGCGCGCCCATCTCACTCGCAGCCGCAATGGCCTTGATGGGTGCTGGAGTGTTCGTAAGCGGAGTGGGCACCCTTGTCGCTTCGACCGCCGTCGTTCGCGGTACCCGTCTCCTGACGCCATGGGTACGCGCGGCTGCGTTCGCTGGTGTCCCTCTTGGTATGGTGCTCAGTCTCCTGGGTCTTACCAGCTTGACCCAGTGGGCTCCGTTGGTCGCGATCGTGAACGCGCTGACCCCTGCGGCGGGTATCTTAGGCGCTCTTGTAGTAATTCTCTTGGTCGTCAGCTTCTTCGTCAGCTCAAGCAGCGAAGAGGAGGACGACAGTTCCACCCAAACGGGGGCGCCACCTAACACGCCGTGGAAGACGGACACCCACGTTTGAGCGGAGTGCTCCCAGCGGGTGCACAGGGTTGATTGGTGTCAGCTTGGTCGGTCCGCCGGCTGCACCAGTGTTTGATGTGGGCGCAGCTTAACAGCACATCCGCTGGATGGACGGGACCAAGCTGACGGGCCGAACGCCCGTCAGAGCGTCTGAGATTGCCCAACCAGGTGAAGCGGTGTGCGGACGGCCGGCGAGGATTGCTCGATCGTACATGTCAGGATTGCCCCGACCGTTTGAGATCCGCAGCTTAAATGCCTAACCGTTAGCCAGCACTCAGCCTAGGGATGGGTCCGTGGACCAAGGGTCGTTCTACGACGACATCGCGGAGTACTACGACCTGATCTTCCCGGACTGGGATGAGAGCATGAAGCGTCAGGGGGACGCGATCTCGCGGATTCTCGACCGCGATCCCGCCGAGACCCGTATCCTCGATGTGTCAGCCGGAATCGGAACCCAGGCGCTGCCCCTTGCCTCGATAGGCTACGAGGTCGTCGCGCGCGACCTCAGTCCCGGAGCCACTGGCCGGCTCCGGCGGGAGGCAGAGCGGCGCGGCCTCCGGATGGACGTAGCGGTCTCAGACATGCGCGACGTGAGTCGGTCGACCGAGGGATCGTTCGACGCCGTCATCTCGCTCGACAACTCAGTTCCTCATCTACTGACGGACGCCGAAATCGTCTCCGCGTTCCGGGGCATGTCGGGGCTCATGGCTCCGGAAGGAATAATTCTGATCTCCGTCCGCGACTACGACGCGGTGGACCGATCTCCGACCTCAATCCACTCGTACGGGGAGCGCGTCCGCGGTGATCGTCGCTTTCGAATGCGCCAGGAATGGGAGTGGTACGACGAATCCCACTACCGCACCATGATGATCGTTGAGGAATCACGACGCGCAGGCTGGGAGGAGGTCGTCCGCACCGCGGCCGCGTACTACGCCATCCCGATATCGCGACTCCTCGAACTTATGGGAGAAGCCGGACTCAAGGCGGCCCGCGTCGAAGACGCCGAGTTCTATCAGCCCGTCCTTCGCGGCCGTGCTGGCTGACACGCCGTTGAAGTCTGACACCCACGTTTGAGCGGTGTGCACCCAGAGGATGCACAGGGTTGATTGGTGTCAGCTTGGCCGGTCCGCCGGTTGCACCAGTGTTTGATGTGGGCGCAGCTTAACAGCACATCCGTTAGACAGATTAGTTCTTGGTTTTCCGGATCCGTTTGGACGGTGCCGTCACCGTGAGCGGCTTGATGCGGCGGTGGGTTGAGGCCTCAGGTGCACGCATGGCGTGCCAGAGATCCCAGATCAACTGGCCGTTGAGCCAGAACTCGGGCGAGGTGCCGAAGAGCCAACCGTTGGAGGGCCCTGTCTACGGTAGGGTGAGGAATCGATACAGCCCGAGCCACTGTTCGAACCACAACCAACCTGGGGGCACGGACGGGTCGAAGTTGAGGTCTCGACTCAGTCGCTGGACCTGCTTGCGAGTGAAGGTGCCGCGCAGGCACTGGCCCACCGTGTTCCCACGGCGGCCAAAGGTCGTAGCGATGAACTCCCGATAGCGTTGAGCCCGGTCGGCCTCCAAGAGGGGCCTTGTTCGTCTCGCCATATGAAGCACAACCGAATCAACCCGCGGAGGGGGCTGGAAGTCGGTGCGCCGGAGCCGCCGGACGATCTCGAGGTGCCACCAAGGCTTCAACGTGAGGGAGGCCTGGGTTTCGGGTGCAAATGGCCGTCCGGCGAAACGCTCGGCAGCCTCCTTTTGCAGAATGAGGAGCGCATCCTGCGGAGGGGGGGTCGCCTCGGCGATTCGTCCCACGATGGCTGAGGTCCGGCTGTAGGGGATGTTTCCGATGACCTTGAAGGCCCGGTCCTTCGGTAGGGAATAGGTGAGGAAGTCTGCGTGTGCCACCGACACGCCGGGGTGCGCGTGGAACCGCTGGCGGAGGCAGTGGCAGAGCTCGGGATCGATCTCAACCGCACGCAACTCACCGACGCGGTCCGCCAAGGCGGCCGTGAGGATGCCATCTCCGGGGCCAATCTCAACAACGAGATCGGTGGGAGAGATTGGAGCCTGTTGGGCGAGGTTAGCGGCTAGTGCCGGGCTCCGAAGGAAATGCTGTGAGAGCTCTGGGCGCCGCCGAGATCGTTTGCGTCGCTCGGACACGACGCACCGTCAGGAAGAAGGACATGTTCTCGCTCGGACCTGGAGTTGTTGGGAAGGGAAGGGAGCATAATCGAGTAACGTCCGGTTTGCCAAGGATCGGTGCGGGGCGCTTGCGTTGTGTGGCCTCGAGCGGGCCCTCTAACATGCGGTTGCTGCTGACGCGGTTTGAGTGGGTCGGTAAGGAGCACTCGCCTTGCGGCTCGCGCTCACGGGCGACCAGTATTGCCGCGCAGCAGAACCACCAACCGTTAGAGCGCCTCGGCGACGAATAATGCGACGAATCTCCGTAGTGTCGATCGTCGTGCTGATGAGCACGGCGTGTGAGCAGGCAGACGAAGTGGAGGAGGTGCAGGTCCACCGAGTCACGACGGTCGATACACTGGTGTCCTCAGAGACCGCGGCGATTGGATACGCGATCGACCTCGACGTCGCCTCCTCCGGGGTTGTGTTCGCCGCCGACCTTATGGGTAACGCGGTACTCGCAGTTGACTCGGTAGGAACGGTGACGTCGTTCGGGCGACGCGGTGAGGGGCCGAACGAGTTCTCCGGTCCCTTTGCTCTTCGTGTTGAGGGCCAGGTTCTATTTGTCCATGATCGAGGGAACGGTCGACTGAAGCGGATGAGCCAGGCGGGAACCGTCGAGAGCATGACCCGCACTGCCTCACAAGCCACCCGTGCGCCTCCGTACATCATGGCCGACGGAGGCATGTTGGTGAGCACGGGGGGGGAGGACTCAGCGCTCGCCGTAGAGTTTGACTCGGAGGCTCAACTCCTGCGAAGGATCGGTTCGCCTGTAGTACCCCTCGAGGGACCTGGACCGATGCTAGAGATGATCCAAGCTGGGGACATACCGGGCCAACTCCGCAATGAAGGCCTTTTGGCAGGAGTCGCCACAGGGGACGTCTGGGTGGCGCTGACCGGTGAGGGTGAGGTCCGGCGCTATGGGGCGGATGGATCGCTCCTATGGAGTACCGTGGTTGATGAACCCGAGATGCTCGCAAGCCGGGAGCTCTTCTTCCGACGCAACAGGGAGGAGGCGACACCTGGGGGCTTCTTCCCACTCCGCTACTTCATGGACGTTGAGGTCGTGGACGAGGAGGCCTGGGTGTTGCTCCAAACGTCGTCTGCGGGTCCGGCCGTGATCCTGGTGTTCAGCCCCGAGGGTCGGATGGATCGTAGAGTCGAGGTGGTCGGAGGAGGTGGTGCTACAACGTTCGCGGTGGATCCCGATCGCGGTTCGGTCATCTTGTTCACTCAGCAGGACGCACAGCTTCTAAGGGCGGGGTCCGTGTTCGGTGGAGCGGCGTTCTAACTTGCCGCTGAATCTGTCACCCACGGTTTGGCGGAGTGCACCCGGTGGGTGCACTTGGCAGATAGAACCCCGAACATGTGGGTCCGCCGGTCGCACCAGGTTCGGACACACCAGCTGGCGGTAGTCCTCGGAAGGCTGCTTACCACTTGCTTTGTCCTCGGCTGGCGTCCCCAGCCTCTCGATCCCAACAGATGTACCACAACCAGGAGCGAGATCGAATGAAAGACATCCCTGGTGTCGATGAAGACGGCAACCCAAGAAATGGTCCCTTTAAACTGTTCTTCAAGAACGGCCTTGTCTCTTGCCAGGGTGAGTTCGATAACGGAAGGAAATCAGGAACGTGGAAGTACTTTCTCAACAATGGCCAGCTGCAGTCCTCCGGCAGCTTCAAGGACGGAAAGATCGTTGGTCGATGGAAATGGTTTTTCAAGACTGGCGAACCGCGGGCAACGGGCGGTTTCGACGATGAGGAGCGTAAGCACGGTGTATGGAAACGATACCACACCAATGGCCAACTCTGGGACGAAGGTCGCTTCGAACACGGCAAGAAAAGGGGCACTTGGAAGGTTTACGATGAGGCGGGCGAGCTTCTAAAGACGCAAACCTTCAAGTAGCGGAGCGGCGCCTCCCTCGACTCCAGGCTGCAGCCTTCGGTCTGAGCGGGTGGCGCCACATTGCCCAGCCCTGGCGGGTTCCGCAGCTTAAACGCATAACGGCTAGGTACACTGATGAGAGCGCGTGAGAGTCCTCGTAACCGGTAGCCGTGGATTCGTCGGCACTCGGGTGACCCGGGATCTGCAGGCTGCGGATCACCAGGTGGTTGGATTCGACCTCGTGGACGGCCAAGACATTCTCGACTTGCATGGGCTCCGCCGGGCCGCCTCGGGTTGCGACGGAATTGTCCACGCGGCAGCATTCCCTGGGCTCGACGGCCAGCGTGAAGCGGAAACCATCGAGGTCAACTCAGTTGGTACCGAGAACGTATTGCTCGTAGCCGCGGAAGTAGGCGTCACGCGTGTCGTGAACATCAGCAGCGTCGACGTCCTCGGGGTCTTTAAGGGTGAGAGGTCGCCCGACTACCTTCCGCTTGACGACTCTCATCCGTGCTATCCTCAGACCGCGTATGGTCGGTCCAAGCTCGATGGCGAGGAGGCCTGCCGTCGAATCCAAGAGGTCGCCGACCTCAGCGTCATCAGCCTCCGCCCTCCGGGGGTGTGGAACGTCGCGACCTATGCGTACATCGAGGCCGAGCGCGCGAAGCGCCCCGAATTCGAGTGGGATCCCTACTGGGAGTACGGCGCGTTCATCGATGTGAGAGACCTCTCGTCGGCGTGTCTACGCGGCCTGACATGTGACGCCACCGGCTCGCACAGCTTTCTAGTGGCCGCGTCAGACATCACGACCTCGGGCCGCACCAGCCGGGAGCTGGCATCGCTCGTACACCCGGATGTCGAGTGGCGTGGAGGGGCCGAGTACGACAAGGAGCCGTATCGCTCGCTCATCGACTCGGGGCCTGCTCGGACGCTGCTCAAGTGGGCCCCAGTATACACCTGGAGCGCTCGTCCGCGGCACGGCACCTAACACGCCGTTGAAGACCGACACCCACGTTTGAGCGGTGTGCACCCAGCAGGTGCACTTGGCAGATAGGGCCCAAGAGAACTGGTAGCCGGTTGCACCGGTGCTTGATGAGGGCGCTGCTTAAATGCAGAACCGTTAGGCCGCTTCAAAGCTCCCGGAGGTAGTCCAACATGTACAGACTGAAGCCCCTGCTCCTAGCGGCGATCAGCCTCGGCGCATGCTCCAACCGTACTGTCCTTCCCGAGGCCGACTTGGTGGCCACGGGAGGCGCCCTTATCGACGGCACCGGTGCTGCGCTTCGCGAGGACGTGGACATCTTCGTGCACGATGGGGTCATCGTTGGCGTGCTACCCTCGGGCATCGCCTCGGTCTTGGCTGCTGGTGCGGGGGGTGTGGTTCACGCGGTGACCGACATGCCATTGCCGGATTCCGCTACCGCCGTCGCAATGTACGAACGTGGCTTCTTCTATGTCCCAACATCGAGCCTATTTGACAGCTTCACCGGCTATTTGGAAGACTCAGCACGACTCGACGATCAGTTCCTTCGCGCAACAGTCTCCAGTGAGGAGTTGGCAGCGGCGAAGCCCGCTGGACTCTTGGACACCTCATCGGTTGTCGACCGTGCATCATCTCCTCGATCGTGAACCCGGCCTTTGAACGTACCGGGAATCCACCTAACAGGCATTTGAAACTGACCGGCCGACCGAGGATCATCTGTCAGACCGTTTGGGATTAGGCTGCAAGGTAAAGCGGTGCGCGGACGACCCGCGAGGGTCGCCCACCGTACGTGCCAGAATTGCCGGAACCGAGCGTGATCCCTAGCTTAGCCCCATAACCGCCAGGTGATTCCTCGAAGTATGACGAGCCGCACCTGCGAGCACGTTTCGCCTGGACAAGGTCACACCAGGTTAGGGGGGAGCCTCTTCTGGCACCTGAGTGGCCCTCAGCAGTCGACAATTGCCAGCCCCATGACAGTGAGGTCGACGTTCAATGCAAGAGGCAATCTCCGACCTGCAAGCAGACCCCACTGTCCTGTTCCTCACTCCGAACGGGAGCGGATCGTGGAGTGGAGCTGCGAATGATCCAGCCGCGTACGGTATCCGCCTCATCATCGTGCCGGCTGGCAACTATACGGGCTACGACGACCCGAACCCCACGCAACAGGTCCCCACATGGCAACCCAGGAGCGGCGGCACCGCAGCCGAGCCACTGAAGGCCGTCTACTGGGATGGCGTAAGCACGCATATCGACACCGAAGATGTCCCCCACTCCGTCGATCAGGCGAAGCCCGCCACATTCGGCTCGATCGTACTTCAGAAAGACTCTGGGGTGTTTGACGTCGCCTACTTCGAGATTTACGGACTCACACTGACGTCGACTTTCGACGTAAGGGGTGCGGTCGGATGCGGAATGGCGCGGTGCAAGACCGACCATCAGAGCCATGCGGTGAGATTCCGAAATGGTGTTTCCGGAGCGTTCGTTAAGGAGTGTCTTCTCTATCGAAGATTCCCCTTCGACGCGATCCACGACGTGGTTGGCATTGTTGTTCAGAAAGGCGGTGCGGCACCAAACACGAACGTCTCGATCGAGCATACGACGGTTCTCAACTACACGGACTCAATCCAAGTCGAACATGAAGTCGGTCCGGGCGAGGCGCCGGGGCTATCGGTGCGCCATTGCCATTTGGGCACCGATGTTGAGCCACTCGCCGATGGGAGCTCTCCGCTTGGCTTGGAGCAGGTTGGAATCGATCTGAAGTCCGGCGGCACGAGCACAAGCCCAGTCACCATCGAAGACAATCTCACTTGGGGCTCGAGGCCGAACGAATCTTCACTCTACGCGGATACGCTTCACCGGTTCTGCACCCATACCATCTGGAACCGAAACGTCTACGCGCAATGCCACGCGGCAATTATGCTAAAGGCCCAGTACGCAGTTCAGGGTGAGCCGACCAGTGGCTGGATCGATTCGCATCCGGTTCGTACTGGGGAGATCTTCTCCCGGATTGAAGATCAGGGGCCAGCGGCGAAGTACAACGAGGAGCGGCCCAACGCGGTTGGCGCCGTGCTCGTCGGACCCAACGGAGCATCGCTCATTGGATGCCAGTTTATAGAGTGCGACCGGCTGGCTGAGATGCCTGCACACCCCAGTGCTACCCGCTCATGGTCTGACTGCATCGTCTACGAAGGCAGCAAGTCCACGAACGTAGACTACGCAACGGTTACCAAGGCCGACCCCTCGAGCTTCGCTCTGTACATCGACGAGGTTCCGATTCCGTATACATCGTTGGTTGTTCCAGTGCTAAAGCAACGCCCTAGGGTTCAGGAGCCCATCCTAACGTACATGTTGCGCCGGTTTCTCAGGCGTCTACGTGAAGTACTTACGCCATAGGACGGAGATCACCCAGCGGTGGGATCTGATTCACTATTGTCCCGCCACCCAGGGGTCGGTGCAGGACTTCTCGTTGAGCAGTGCGTCCGCTCTCACAAGGTAGTCTTGGCAGTCGCGGTAAAGCCACGACGTGATGGGTCCGTCGTTCTAACAGGCATTTTGATGCTGACGGGCCAGCCGCGAGGAACGCCCGTCAGATCGTCTGAGATTGCCCAACCAGGTAAAGCCGTGTGCGGTCGGCCGGCGTGCGTTGCTCAGACGTACGTGCCAGGATTGCTCCAGCCGTTTGAGATCCGCAGCTTAAGTGCGTAACCGTTAGAAAGCAGTTGGGCTGGGAGGGGGGCGCATCGCGGTGCTAGACGCACTTAACATCAACACCATGTCGAATGGCTGAGAAGAGACTGGTCAGGCACGCCCCCTCCTTGGTGGTCCTTCCCGTCCTGTTCGCCCTTGCCACGCTCAGCTCCGCGCCACCGCTGGCGGCCCAGGGCCGGACGGCGGGCGGTCATCCGCTGGACGTGACGGGGTTGGAGGTGGCCGAATTCGAAGACTACCGGACGCCCGCGGGTCGGATGTTGGACGGGGTATGGACGGTCGATCTCGAGGCTCGGGCTGCAGCCTGGTACCCCTGGGGCCGAGGGTCCCGTGGGCTGCGGGCCCACGTGCTGTCCGAGGCCGGCGAGCCGCCTCGAGTTCCGGGTCCCATGATTCGCGTTACGGCGGGGACCCCGGTCCGGGTCACACTCCGGAACGCCTTCCCGGACACTCTCGTAGTGCGGGGACTGTGGGACCGGAGCGGCGAGGTAGGAGCCGGCCCCGGGGGGGGCGCTCGCGGGTCGGCCGACGGTGGTGGCGCCGGGATCCACGACGGAGGTCCTCTTCACGCCCACCGCGCCGGGAACGTACGCCTGGATGGGACGTGTGCTTGAGGGCGGTTGGAGCGACGGGCCGGGGCCGGGGCTGCCGCGGGAGGGCAACGACCGCTCGATGGTCGGAATGCTGGTCGTGGACCCACCGGGCGCGATCCCGCCGCCGGACGAGCGGGTGTTCCTGATCTCCCACTGGGCGGACCCCCGGCTGGAGGGCTCGTTCGCGCCGGCCTCCCGGTTCATGATGAACGGGCGCTCGTGGCCGGCCACCGAGCGCCTCGCGTACGCGCAGGGCGACACCGTGCGGTGGCGAGTGCTCAACTTCACTGGGCGCGTCCACCCCATGCACCTGCACGGCTTCTACTTCTCGGTCGATGCCCGAGGGGACCAGGGCGGCGAAGTGGTCTACGACGAATCTGAGCGGCAGATGGCGGTGACGGAGACCCTGGCCGCCGGGGAGACGATGCGCATCAGTTGGGTCCCCAGCGAGCCCGGGAACTGGATCTTCCACTGCCACTTCATGCGCCACATGTCCTGGCTCCAGACGGCCGACCTCGAAGCCCCGCCGGGCGGTCATCCGCCGACCGGTGCCGCCGGAGAGGACCTCATGGGGGGCCTGGTGATGGGCATCAACGTGGAAGCCCGCCCCGGTTTCATACCTGACGACAACCTGGTGCGGCGCCGTCTCGACCTCCATATCACCAGCCGCTCCGGCGTCTTCGGCAACGCTGACGGATACGCTTTCGTCCTCGAGGACGACGCCCCGCCCGCTGCCGACTCCGTCCACTTCCCCGGCAGCCCAATCGTGTTGACCCGTGGCGAGCCGGCCGAGATCGCGGTCCACAACCGGGCCGATGTCCCACTTGGAGTCCATTGGCACGGGCTCGAATTAGAGAGCTGGGCCGATGGCGTGCCCGGCTGGAGTGGCTATCCGGATGCGGTCCGCTCCGCCGTCGCCCCAGGAGACAGCTTCGTGGTCCGCATGACCCCGCCGCGGGCTGGCACGTTCATGTACCACGCCCACGGCGAGCCCGGCCACCAACTGGCACAGGGGCTGTATGGCGCTTTCATCGTCCTGAACCCGGGCGAGGCCTGGGACCCAGAGACAGAGCGGCTCTTCCTGCTTGGCTCGCTGGGCTCCGGCCAGGACCCGCCCCCCGCGGTCAACGGCCGGCGAGACCCACTCCCAATCGAGCTCGGGGCGGGTCGCACCTACCGCCTCCGGTTCATGCACATCAGCCCGGACGACGACAAGCAAGTTCGCCTGCTGGACGGCGACGAGCCGGTGGCCTGGCGCGCCATCGCGAAGGACGGAGCCGACCTGCCCCCGGCCCTCGTCCAGGACGGACCGGCAGATCTCCGGATCGACGTAGGCGAGACCTATGACTTCTTATGGACGCCGGCGCCTGGCGAATACACGCTCCGGGTGGTTACTACGTTCGACCGCGGCGTTGCCGCCTTCCCACGGGAAGCACCGCCGCCGGCCACGCAGGACATCAAGGTCCTGGTACGACCTTAGTGAGGCGCGCCGCAGGCTACGGACGGCGCACGCGACTAGGTGATATCGTCGGACAGGTGTCTGGGGCTGCACGCACGACGCAAGCGCTCTGGCCTGCTGTCTAACAAGCGTTTCGAATGCAGACAGCAGCATTTCAGCGGGTGCCGCTGCAGCTCGAATGCAAAACCGTTAGAGAGCAGCGGCTGACGGTGCGCGCTCAGCTTGCCTTCTTGACGATGTCGAGGAGGGCGTCCGGGTGTCGGGCCGCGACCTGGAGCAGCACGCGCGCGGGACCGCGTGGATGTCGGCGGCCCTGTTCCCAGTTCTGCAGGGTCCGCTCACTGATTCCGAGGAGCGCAGCGAACTTGGCCTGCGAGAGCCCATAGGCCTCGCGGATGGCCACCACGTCGGGGTCGTCCACCGACCAGGCGCGAGCCGCCTTGCGCTTGCCCTTCAGGATAGCGCCACCTTCACGAACGCTCTTGGTCAGTTCCTCGAAGAGATCGTCATTCATTTCAGTTCCTCGTCCACCAGTGACTTGAGCGCCTTTCGCTGCGTGGGTGTCAGGTCGTCCTGGACCTTCTTGGGGTAGGCCAGAAGCAACAAGAGGATTGCCCGACCTCGAGCCCAGTAATTAGATGACCCGCGTGCCCCCGCGCTTCCCTTACCCGATCCGGACCACCGGATCTTGCGGAGGCCACCAGTGCCCCGGAATGAGAGCACCGGCCTCCTGGTTGCGAATCAGCTCGACCTGAAGGAGCCGGTAGGACTCAGGATCCATGAGATCCTGGACCTGCCTTGAGAAGACCGAGGTCTCGACGATCAGCACCCGCAGCGTCCCTTGTGGGTCCGGAGGGGTGCACAAGCTACGCCAATGGCACCCGTGCGTCAATGGCGTACTGAATCTGCTCTCTAACAGGCATTCGAAGCTGTCGGGCCGACCGGGAGGACCGCCCGTCAGACCGGGCGGGTTACCCAACCAGGTAAAGCGGGTGTGCGGACAACCGGCGTAGGTTGCCCATCCGGGCGTGCCAGGATTGCCCCGACCGATTGAGATCCGCTGCCTATTTGCAGATCCGGTAGACAGCTTTGCCAACTAGACGGTAGCTCGCGGGGTGTGACGTACCGGTCTGGACGGTTTTCAACTTGGCTGGAGGTTCACTCGGTCCCTTCCTCAGGTCTCTGAGCGAGCTTCACGGCTACGAAGGCGAGCAGATAGCCCGGTAGGCTCGATCCGAAGAAGACCAGCAGGAACTCCACTATCGGATGGGGGAGTGAGAGTGCAACGTCCCAGACAAGAGACCGCAAGGCGACGAGTGTGACCGCGGGAATTGACGCCGCCCCTGCGCCCCACAGCCCGACTTGCCATGCAGTCAAGCGATCGACCGGCATCCGGCGATAGACCCACCAGAGGATGAGCGCGAACACAACCCCAATTAGGAAACCACGAAGGGCTCCTTGCATGAGCATGATGGCGACGCCCTCCCACCCGAGTTGAAGTCCGTCGACGACGAGCCAGAGAGCTAGATTGGCCAAGCCGAATACGCCCGCTCCGATGACTCCCATAGACACGGTCGCTCGGAGCATCGCCCAGCGTTTGACTGGCGAAGCTGGCGCGATGCGAGTCGTTGGTTTGAGCCATGGAACATAAGCGACGACGGCCATCGTCAGACCCGAGAGGGTGGCCACCGTCCAAATCGCAACGAACTCACCTGCGGTTGAGAGGGGACCCATGATCAGGAAGAGCCCCACAGCCGCTACGAACGTCACGAGAGGTGAGACGAGCCCAGCCAAGTCGCTCCTCTGGCCGTCTGGGTTCGAATGAGGGAACAGCCATCGGCTTAGCGCCCCGAGTCCCATACCAAACCCCGCGGTCGCCGATCCCAGTACGCCAAGCGGGATTGGGACGTTTGTGATCCAATCGAACGGGTTGAACAGCAGCAAGAACGTGAATAGCGGCAGGATGACGGCAGCCGCGCCAGGCAGGAAGTGTCTGAATACGCCTCGCAGCACCACGTCGAGAGGAATACCTCGCGGGAGTGTCGCGACCTGGACGGGTACGGCGGGTTTCCGCCACGCTGCGCGGATGGCCTCAGGTACCGTCAGGGCACGCGTTGGCCCACCCGTGCGCTCACGTACTCGGTGTCCAACCCCTCGGCCAAGTGCCTCGAGAAGCCGATCAAGCGGCTCGAGGTCCGAGGTTACTCTTCGGTCAACCATGGGCTCGTTCGCTCTCCTGCGTCATTGCGGCCTCGCTCATTGCCGCCATGGCGCGATGTAGGTGCACCCTAACCGTCGCGGGTGAGATTTCCAGCATCTCGGCGACCTCCGTCGCGCTGTAACCCTGGAGCTCGATGAGATCCAGCACCGCGCGCTGTTGTGGTGACAAGCAGGTCATGAATCTCTTGAGCTGGTCGACCGCTCCGAGGACCTCCAGGGCATCCGGGCGCTCGAGAAGCCAGGGAGCCAAGCCGTCGGCGGTGAGATGATCCAAGCGTACTCGGTCTCGGCTGTCCTTCCTCTTGAGATTAGCCACAACGTTGCGAAGGATCCGGTAGACCCAAGCGGATAGCTTGCCTCTTGGTGAATAGTCCGCGAGGGAGTCGTGCACGCGCAGGAGCACCGTCTGCGTGACGTCTTCAGCTGTGTCGGGGCTGCCCGTGAGAACCACGGCCCACCGTGCGACCCTCGGACGCAGTACGTCCAAGAGCCGGTTCATCTCGTGCGTTCCCCCTGCTCGGGCAGCCTTTGCCAGGTCGTCGAGGGTTCCGTCGGTCATTCAGCCACTGAGCTCTCGTCGTCGTATACACTGCGCGTCGGTCACCTGAATAACACCGCCGAAGGCGCTGGCGTTTACAGCGCGTCTGCTGCGCTCGGAGTCCATGACCCGAGCGGCGCTGTCCAACAAGCATCTGAAGCTGGCGGCTCACATGTCAGCGGAGTGCAAGCTGCGGTGGGACAGAGGTAGCGAGGTGCGAGCAAGGTGGCCCTTGCTTGCACCTCGTTTGGTAGTGCCCGCAGGATAAATGCACAACCGTATGCAGTGCGGAAGCTGAGCGGGCCATCTCAACTCAGGTATGTGGATGGAGATCTTCGAGTACGTCTCGGTCCTTACGTCCATCATTCTTGGGCTCGGAATTACGCACCTCCTGAAGGGGGTGGCAGGCCTCATCCAGCACCCTGGGCGAGAGGAGACCTACGGTACCCACCTCCTCTGGGTGGCGTACATGTTGTTCTCGAGTGTGCTCTGGTGGTGGTGGCAGTTCGGCCTCGACACCCGCCCCGAGTGGACCCTCGGCATCTACCTGTTCGTGAGCGCGTTCGCCCTCGTCTTCTATCTCCTTTGCGCGCTGCTATTCCCAGCGGACATGGACGATTACGACGGGTATCATGACTACTTCATGTCGAAGAAGTCATGGTTCCTGGGGCTGCTTGCGTGCGCCTACCTCTTGGATCTGGTTGATACTGCTCTCAAGGGCTGGGAGCACTTTCAAAGTCTGGGAATTGACTACCCGGTCCAGGCAGCCGTCATCGCGGCTCTCTGCCTCGCGGGGTTACGAACGAATTCGCGTACGTACCATGCGGCCCTAGCAGTGCTTGTTCTGGGTTCCCAAGTCTACCAGGCGGTGGCTTACCTCTGGCGCGTTGGATAACTGCCTCTAGGCACCCCAGCTGCCCGCGATCCGAGTCGTGACGTCCGAGGAGAGATCAGATTCCGTCGCTGACCTACTGGAGCTTCGGGACGCTGGATTCTTGGCGACAGCGGTGCAGGTGGCGCGAGCCCACCTGGCTGTCGATCCGCAGGACATCCGTGCCCAGGTCTGGCTGGTACGTTCGCTTCTTGACCTGAGCCGATTCGCACGAAGCTCAGGGACTCCTCGAACAACTCCTCAGCACGATGGAGAATCGCTCAACGGCACTGAAGAGTTGGATGGCGGAGGTGTACGAGAAACAAGGAGACCTTGCGAATGCCGAGGAGTGGCACCAGCAAGCGGCGGAATCTAGTCGGCAGAACGCAGGTCCGTGGGTGCCTTGGGGTGCGACACTGGCGCGTAGCGGACAGCTACGCGAAGCGGAGGAGAAGTTTCGGCAGGGCACTGATTGTGCCGAGGGCGCGGTGGACGAGGCGTGGTACAATTTGGGCTTGGTGCTCCGTGCGAACGAGCGGTACCAGGCGGCGGCGGAGTGCTTCGAAAGAGCACTGACACTTGATCCTGTATACACGGAATCAGCCATAGCTCTGGAGGATGTTCGTCGAGCCTCTCGCGGGAGCGGCCTGAGTTCAAGTTTGAAGTGCAACGGTCAAGGGGAGAGTACTCACCCTTTGTCATAACACTCTTCCGGGGTGAGGAATCCGAGGCGTTTCCTGGGTCTGGAGTTGAGATGTTGAGCGACGGCGTCGCAGTCGGCTTGGGAGACGGATCGTAGGGTCCGGCCCTTGGGGAAGTACTGACGAATCAGGCCGTTGGTGTTCTCAGAGGTCCCGCGTTCCCAGGAGTGGTAGGGCGTGGCGAAGTAGAAGCGCGAGTTGGTGGCGGCCTGCAACCGAGTAGGTCACTCATCCGGGAGGCTGTAATTGCCCGAGCGTGAGCGGTTCCGCAGCTTAAATGCGAATCCGTTGGACGGCGGTCGACTTCCCTCAGGGAGGCGTGAGAGTCGGCTCCGAGCATTTCGGTGAATCCTGTGATCAGACTTTTGATCGACATGGTAGGGTTCGTGATTGCATGGTGGTGTAACGGACGTTTCAGTTTGGGAGAGTGTGATGAAGCGCTGTGCATGGATCGGGATGGTTCGAAGGCTCAGATTGTTGCTCGTTGGAATTGCGCTCAGCTCGGTTCAAGCTGCTTGTGGGTCAGACGCGTATGCAACGATCGGCTCTCCGAGGGACGGCGGCACTTATGTACGGGGCGATACGATCTGGTTTCAAGCGGGGGTGAACAGCAATTCGCCCATTGGAATTGCGACGGAGGGTGCTTGGCTCTGGACCAGCGATCTAGATGGCGAGCTTGGAGACGTTCCAACGTTCGTCCGCACCGATCTGACCGTTGGCGAGCATCTCATCACCGTTCGAGTACTGAACTCGCAACGGCTTGTTCTGAGAGATCAGTCGCTAATCCGCGTGGTGGCTCGAGCGCCGTGATTCTCCAGAGCGGTCACTGCGGGGCCGGGCACGGCATGCATTGCACGAGAGATCTACTTCCTGTGGCGTCCGTTCCTTCGCGATCCCGCTGACGAAATGGTCCTCGAGGTCGCGGTCGAAGCCCGGGCCGAGGCCATCGTGACCCGCAACGTTCGGGACTTCGTGGATGTCGAAGAGCAGTTCGCCATCCGCGCGCTGACTCCGCGAGAGTTCCTGATCGAGCTCAAGGACGACGACTGATGAGTACGATGAGCCTGCGACTCCCCGACTCGCTTCACGAGCGCGCGCGTGAGGTGGCCAGACGTGAGGGCACTTCGATCAACCAGCTCATCGCTACGGCCCTTGCCCAGGAGGATCGCTATTAAGAAGGGGGTTGTACCAAGAGGAGGCCACCTGTCCTCGGCCGTTCCCCAGTTTACCGTCCCCAGTGTTGTCCGCACCGCTGAATACTTCAGGGACATCCTGGGCTTTGAGATCACCGGATTCTGGGACGGCGAACGAATCCATCGCGATCCCACCCTTCCGGCGTTGTTTGGCATCGTTGAGCGAGGTGATGTCCGAATCCACTTCAACAGGGCAGACGGGGCCTCACCTCGCACGGGTCGAGCCGAGGGAGCCTACGACGTCTACTTCCACGTCACTGGAGTCGACGCCCTAGCGGACGAATTCAGGAGTCGAGGCGCGGAGATTCTTCTCGGGCCCGAAGACCAGGGATATGGGCAGCGCGAACTGGTCGTCGAGGATTGCAACGGACTGGTGCTAGCGTTTGGCGAAAGCGTCCAGGATCGCGTCACTTAACAAGTGCTTGCCGCTGACACGGGCCACTAAGAGGTATAGCTGATGACGTTTCTGGAGTTCGACCAAGCAGATTCCCCACAGCGAGCTGGAGTTGACCCGGTTTAGTGGACACGTCCTATCAAACAGATCGGTTCGGGCTTCGCTTCGCGTGCGGTAGATCCGTTTTCGGATTCGTTCTTTTTTCAAGCTGCTAAAGAAGGAGTCGGCTACGGCGTTGTCTCCAGCAGTTACTCCGGCGACTCATGCTCGGCTGAAGGTGGTGAGCTCGGCAGAAACGCTGGAAGTCGTCGCTGCCGTATTGAGAGCCCTGATCGGAGTGGATGATCGCCCCGGGGTTGGGACAGCGCCGGGCGACCGCCATCAGGATGGCATCCAGGACCAGCCCCCGCGCTAGTGTCGGCTTCATGGACCAGCCGATTTATCCGTCGCGAGAAGAGATCCATCACGACCGCGAGATACAGCCAGCCCTGCCCATGTACGCACGTACGTGATGTCCGTCACCCACGCCTGGTTCGGGCTCTCGACTGCGAACTCGCGTTTCAGCCGGTTCGGTTCAAGCAACGACGGCGGGCCACCCCCAACTCCGCGTCGCCTCTTGAAGCCCCTGAGCGCTTCGGAAGCCGTGTTCTCGCGTGATTCGCGCAACGCCGCGCCGCCGCTCTCGGCGGAACCACGCCCGGAGTCCGGCTGCTGGGGTCGGAGGAATCCTAAGTAGACTCGCGCGGCACACGCCAGTCTCACGTCGGAACCATACCAAGGCATCCGGGGTGGAAGCCTATCTGCGACATTCGGGGCACGAGCCCGACGGGTTCGCGGTGCGATACGGTGCTATGATCGGCGTCACAGAGGTACTTGAGATTCGGGCGATCATCCCCTCGTCCTGGGCCCTTCCCGGACGGCGCGCGACCTACTTACCCAGAAGCGACTGAGGCCTCGGATGGGAACGCTGTATACGCTGGCCTATCCGGAACTGGCTGACGGTGACCGCAGCTTCATCGATCAGTTCCGACATCAACACGACCTGCCCTACCGCGACGTCGTCGATCCCCACTTCACGCTGGTGTTCGGCTGCAGCTCAATTGAAACGGACGTCTATTCCCGCCATGTCGAAGCGGTTGCAGAGCAGAGCCAGGCCATCGACTTTCGGTGCCGATACGCGATGCTGGGTGTGGATGATGTGGACGATACATCGTATGTGTTTCTCGTACCCGACGAAGGCTATAGCGGTCTGTCGTTGCTGCATGATCGCCTTTACGAAGGTATCCTCTCGCCTCACTTGCGACTTGAGTTTCCCTTCATTCCGCACATTACCATAGGCACCCTTTTGGATCGCCCCCGGGCCAAAAGTCTCTGCGACGAACTGAACAGAGCGGGCGTCTCCATCTTCGGGAGGGTCGGCAGTGTCACGGTTGGCGAGCTCGACGGCGGCAAGGTCCGGGACCTCGTCTCCTACCCGCTCGGATCTCAGTAGCGCGCGATGCCGGGGGTCCAAGGCCGTCGGAGAGCTCGTCGACAGGCTCGCTGAGTCGGACCTCGTGGTGGAGCGAGTGCACGCCGCGTGGGGCTCATTCGGCTCGTGGCTGGTGGAAGTGAGCCGTGGGCCTGAGACCGCGGAGTACCACGCCGCGCTGTCCCGTCAGGACTTCGACGCAGCTGGCCCCGCGGTCCTTCGGTGCGTTTGGGACGGCAAGGAGCGTGTACTCAGCCTGCTCGTGGGACATACACCCCCGCTCTCAGCCCCAACCGGCTTCCAATCGATCCGCGACAGTCAGCCCGAGGATGCCCTGTCGGCGATGGACGACGCGCTTGGTCAGATCCTCGCCTGGGCAGCGGGCAACGCCTAAACATGCGATTGCTGCTGACGGCCAAGCTGTAGTCTCGCGCGCACCAGGTAAAGCGGTGTGCGGACGACCGACGAGGGATGCTCGATCGTACACGTTAGGATTGCCCCAACCGCTCAAGATCCGCAGCTTAAACACATGACCCTTGGAGGTATCCGAGTGCCAGCCACCCTGCTCCGCTCACTCGCCCTTGTCGCCGCGGTGCTCGTCTCCGCCCCAGCCGGTGCTGGCGCACAGGACGTGGCCACCGACGGGGAGGTCGTCCTTCTCGAGTTCGGCTGGGCGCCCGGCCTCGAAGCCTCGGTCTCGATGGAGCAGCGCATCCTCCGTGAAGGTCAGAGCACCGACACGGATATTCGGATCTCGACCCGCTACAACATGACCGTGGCCGAGCACCCGTCGGGACTCGTCGTCTCAAGTACGGATGGCGTTCTCATCTCGATGGACTCCAACGTGCCTCTGGCACCGGATAATCCGCTTCGCCTCATGTACGACGGGCTCAGCGGGATCGACCAGGGCTACGTGCTGTCGCCTCACGGTGAACTGCTGGACGTCGAGGGCAAAGAGCAAGCAGCTGCCGCGTTCAGGGCCGCTTTGGCTCCGGTGTTGGATTCTGCCAGCATGGTGCCTGAGATGCAGGGACTCGTACAGTCGTTTGAGACAATGCTGACGCCTGACGCAATGGTCGCGTCCGCGGCGGAGTTCTGGAACGCGCTCGTGTGGACGTGGGCGTGGGAGGAGTATGAGGTCGGCATCGTCTACGAGGTAGAGACGGAGGAGCCAAGCCCGTTGATGCCCAACCTCATGATTCCTATGCGATACGAGCTCGGGTTCTTGGAAGTGGTAGCTTGCCCTGATGCGGAAGAGTCCAACGGATGTGTTCGACTTGAGCTGCGGTCGTATCCGGATCCCGCAGTTATCCAGGAGTTCATGACGACGTTCATGGATCAGCTTGGAGCCGCCGATCAAGGCGTTGAACTCGAAATTGAGGAGTACGAACAGGAGAATCGTATCGTTCTGGTTACCCAGCCCGAGTCACTTATCCCCTACTCTATGGAGATCACCAAGTCGATCCGCGGCGTGATGTCCGAGAACGGTGAGACCGCTGAGTTCAACCGCCTCGATTCGACGGCGCTCACGTTCGAGTACAACCTCGCTCGCTAACTAAGCATTCGAAGCTGACGGATCGCATTTCAGCGGAGTGCAAGCCGATGCGTAGATCACCCCCGGCGCTGGGTGCGTGCCTCCTTTTCGTTGCCTTATCCCTGCCTTCGTCCGCAGAAGCTCAGGTGATCCCTGGACTACCTGCGGGTGCCCCGCAGGACGTGGGGATGTCTCTCGACTCTCTGGCGGCTTTGACTCAGATCATCGACTCGACGCCACCGGCTGACTTCCGCGGCCTGGTCGTGATCAAGGATGGCTTGCTGGTCTACGAAGCGTACTTTCACACGTTTTGGCGCGAGACAATCCACGACGTGCGGTCGGCTGGAAAGAGCATCACCTCGCTCCTGTTGGGCATCGCGATCGACAAAGGCTACGTCGCGAGTGCGGACCAGAGACTCGTCGAGTTCTTTGCGGATCCCGACCTGCGGCCCGGCACTGCGGACGACTTCGACCAGATTACGCTGCGACACCTCCTGACAATGTCTTCTGGCCTCGACGCCAACGACGACGATGACCTCTCGCCCGGTCGCACCGGCCGGTGGCTCACGAGAACGGACTGGCTCGATTACATCCTCTCGTTGCCAATGCGCGCGGCCCCTGGCAGTGAGTGGGTCTACACGGACGTATCTCCGGTGCTCATTGGCGGCATCGTGGAGCAGTCTACCGGCATGCGTCTCCACGCGTTTGCGCGTACGCATCTGTTTGATCCCCTCGGAATCAGAGAGGTCTACTGGTATACCGGCCCCGGTGGCCAGACCGGAGCCATGGGCAACCTCTATCTCACGACCCTGGACTTCGCGAAGCTCGGGCTGCTGATGCTGAACGAGGGCGTTTGGCACGGACAACGCGTCGTCAGCTCGGACTGGGTACGCGAGTCAACGCGGCAGCACACGGACATCTCCGGCACGAACCCGTTCTCAACCGGCTACGGCTTCATGTGGTACCGGGGCGTGGTGGAAGCGGCGGGTGAGACTCACGACCTCTACTTCGCGTCGGGCAATGGTGGGAATGTCTTGTTTGTTGTGCCGAGTCTAGAACTGGTGGTCGCCACGACGTCGAGCGCCTACGGCCAGAGCTACGGACACACGCGTTCGCACAATGTCTTCCATAGGGTTTTGAGCTCGATCAATGGCAACTAAGCTGCTCTGCCCAACAAGCAAATGAAGCGGGCGGATCAGATTTATAAGGAGTGAAGCGCTTCGCGGTTGTACCTAGTTGCGTTGGCCCGCACCCATGAAGCGCTCCTGGTCAGCCTAAATGCATCAGAGACGTCGTTCCGTGCGAGCTCGGATCTCCGCGAGACACTCGTCTGCCCATTCCACCAGTGTACGTTGCTTCATGAGCCCCAGCCGCAACGTGAGGTGGCGGTAGAACCCCTGGTCGGCGAGGTGGTCCGGATAGCCGGGATCTCGGCTGCGCCATTCTTCCTCGACGGCTAGCAATGCGTCCAGTCGTGCAGCGAAGGCATCCCGCAGTTCTCCCATGAACTTGAGGCGGGAGTCCGGAGAGACTGCATCCAGGAAGAACACTCGGCCAAGGAAATGCACACGCTCCTGCTTCAACTCGACATCGGTTTCGAGCCACCGAACCAGCTCCGCGAAACCTGATTCCGTCCGCGCGTAGATCTTGCGATGGGGGCCCTTGTCGGATGGGGCGATCGTCGACTCTACGTGTCGTTGCTTCTCCAGCACGGCGAGCGTTGGGTAGATCTGCGAGAGACCGGCGGACCAGAAATGACTGATGGTCCGCTCGAAGCTTTTCTTCAGGTCGTAGCCGCTAGCCGGTTCGGACAGCATGCCAAGCAGTATGTGGGAGAGGCTCAAGCTGCTACCTCGGTGTAACTTGGCTTCTTCGGTGCGGGCCCGCGTCGATACCGTCGAGTCCAGATCGCGATGGCGGGAACACCGATCACAGCGGGAAGTACCCAGGGCACGACCGCCAGCGGCCCATCCAGGGCCACGTCGAACAGGCGTCCGGAGCCGAAGACCGCAAAGGCCGTATGGTAAGCGATACCCGCTCCTAGCATGGCTTCTAGATGTTCGTGAATCCACGGCGTCCGCTCGGTGCGCCGTCCGCTTATCGCCCTCAGAATCCCGTATCCGCTAGTGATTCCCACTGGTGACAGCGCCAACAGGACGATTCTGTTGCCTGGATCGTAGTATAGAGCGAAACCGATCAGGGCTAGGCTGGCCGCAATCGCAGATGCGGCAAGTCCTTTGTCAAGCGGCCGGTTCATCGCGCGTAGGTCACGCTTGTCCGCGAGCACCGCCAATCCGTGCCGGACAATGATGCCCGTCACCAGCGCGAGATAACCGAGGAAGAAAAGGAAGGCATACTCGTCCGCCGCGTTTGCGACTTCAACACCCTCCATGCGAGCAACGAGGACTTGAACGGAGACCGCCATCAACGCGGAGCCGACGACGGCATAGGCGGACCACGCGAATACCCGCCCGTATCTTCGGTGACGCCGGCCGCCTTTGCGGCTAAAGACCGGAGCCCAGAAAGCCAGGAGGCCTATGCTCCCCGCCACGATGTGGATTCCGAGTAGGGCACTCAGCACGTAGCTGACCATGTTGTTCTCCAGGTCCCTGCCACAAACCATGTCTTGCTGACTTCGCGGCACCCCGGGGATGTCTCTCGGCTTCCGCTATATCACATGTGATGTACATCATAGCTGATATAGCTATCTATGTCAACAGTGTCATAGCTCCGCGCGGAGGTGCAGTCTCGGTCCCCCCGAGGTTTTGCGTTCCTGGGGCAGCCTCCAGCCCGAGGGCCGGGGAGTGCTCGGCGGCGTCCTTCGCGTGCGCTGCCGAATACTCGCTGGTTGTAGCAGCGGAAAGCCTGCGCTGGATGGACCGGTCAAGCTGCGCTTGCACCTGATTGGGTTGCCGGCGCAGCTTAATTGCATAACCGTTCGCCAAAACCAACGTGCTTGCGAGGCCGAGATGTCGGACTTGGCCGCGGCAACCCAGACCGCCAAGCCAGCCCAGCGCTTCTTCTTCTGGATGGCGTTGTTGCTTCTCGTTCTGAACGTCGTTGGTTTCTCTCCAACATTCTTCCTGCGACGCGTCTTCGATGGTCCGGCTCTCGCACCCCGCACGATCGTGCATGGTGTCCTGTTCACGGCGTGGTTTGTCCTCTTCTTCGTTCAGGCCGGCCTCGTCGAGGCTCGTCGGATACGCGCGCATCGCAGACTGGGGACGGCTGGTGCCGTGCTGGCTGCGCTTATGGTGGTGTCCGGGTTGATCATCCTCTACTTCGGGGTCCTCGACTTCCGGGACTCTGGAGGCGACGTCGCACGAGCCAGTCAGTTCCTGTGGGGCAATCTCACGTTGTTGGCTGCCTTTGCCGTGTTCGTCGCATTGGGAGTCCGCAACCGTCGTCGGCCGCCGGCTCACAAGCGACTCATGCTCCTGGCTTCGCTCGCGATGATGGGTCAGGCCCTCAGTCGCATGGGAACCTTCCCGCCCTTGCAGATTGGGTCGTCCGCTCAGGTCAGCGAAGCGGTGTACGGACTCGGCGGCCTCGCTCTCCTACTCTGTGCCGTGATCGTCCACGACGTCTTGGTTCGCGGGCGACCACACCCTACGGTGGCATGGGGAGCTCCTGCACTTCTCGGATCGATTCTGATTGCCGGCCTCGTGCTTCCGTTCACTTCCCTGGGCCAGTCAATCGTCGCGCTCATCTACTAGGTGTTGGCGCTGTCTCCGCGTCCTCGTTGCGGATCCGCTGCGGTCCCGCCACGCGCCGACCGTCGTTGCTGACGATCGCCACCACCACGTACGTTGAATGAGCGTCTAAGCCTGCGACCCTACGCAGGGTTGGCCTCCTGGTTTGGCGGGGCCGCAGACGGTCTTCGACACCCGTTGCGGTGGTCCGCGCCATGCCCGGGAGGCCAGCCGCGCTTTATAGGTCAGCTTAGTTTGCGTAACCGTTAAGAAGCCCTGCTAGATGGCCATGGATCATAGCGAACTTTACGCACTGTACGAGTCGGATCCTATGCCGATTGTCTCCTTTCTCAGCTACCTCCGAGAGTCCTACGGCCTGTCGTCGCCGACTACGATCCTGGACATGGGCTGTGGACCGGGCCGGTTGTTGCGGCCACTGGCCGAGGCAGGCTGGGGTGTCACCGGCTATGAGCCTGATCCCGACTACGCCGCCGCCGCCATGGTCGAGGCGGATGCCCTCCCGGGGGTGCGAGTGCGAGAGGCTGGCCTCCTCGAGTTGGATGAGGTCGCAGCCTTCGACCTGGTCGCGCTGGTCAACGGACCCCTTTCCTACGTTCTAACCCCGGGGAAGAGAAGAGAGGCCCTGGAGCGCTGTCGCCGAGCGCTTCGTCCGAACGGGGTCCTGTTCATGGAGCTGGCGAACTTCCCCTGGATTCTACGGAACTACCGTCCCCCGCCGCAGCTGGAACTCGAGGTGCAGGGCATGAAGGTGCTGCGGACCGCCCGACACGAGATCGACTACCACTCAGTGCAGTTCACACACGTCGATCGATTCACCTGGACCGACCGAGGAGGTAAGCCGCACGAGGTGGAGAAGACACACCGGATGGCGATGGTCCTGCTGTCCGAGATCGAGCACTACCTCACCGAGCTCGGATTCGTGGAGCTGTCCACGTTCAACGAGTATGAGGATCGGGAACCCGGCCTCGTGTCGGGGAAGAGGCTGATGGTCTCCGCCCGACTGAGCGGTAGTTAGAACTCCGGGCTTCCCAACCGTTAGCCAACTGAACATCAAAGGTCGTGTGTGGACGAAGTACCGAAGGGCGCCCGTCCTGTTGCTCGCATTCTGGTCCTGAGCGAGGACTCCCGTCTGCTCCTCTTGGAGGGCGCGAGACTTCGTCCGAATCGATGGTGGGTATCTCCGGGCGGCGGACTGCAAACCGGCGAGACGTTCGCCGAAGCCGCTGTGCGCGAACTACTCGAAGAGACGGGATTCGCCGCACCACTTGGCCCGTGCGTCTGGTATCGGCGCCACCGGTTCGAGTGGTTTGGCAAGCAACACGATCAGTTCGAGAAGTTCTTCGTCGTTCGTGACGTCCCGCGACGCCCTCCGAGCGCCCCTCAAGCCGATGGATATGTCATCGGACATCGTTGGTGGACGATTCGCGAGATCCAGGAGTCGGCCGATGACTTCTCGCCTTCACGGCTGGCGGCCTTCTTAGAGCCCATTGTCGCTGGCGAGTATCCGTCGCGACCTATCGATGTCGGCGCCTAGTGTCCCGTTTGAAAAGTAGTGTGGCATTCGAGGGCCGATGCATCACGTCGGACGGCGTTGCTCCTTCTCGAAATAGCCCTGCTATTCCTCGGCGTCGCGCCTTGTCCGCCGCGCGCCTCAGCCCCCTCTGTGCTCACTCTACTTTTCAAACGGAACACTAGTGACGACGGGTCCCGAGTTCGGTGTCCTGGCAGGGGTGATCCGCGAGCAGTTCTGGAACGAGGCGTTGCAGGACCTTGCTCGGGGATCCCACGTGCTATGGGATTGGAGTTGCCGGAGCGAGTCATCCTCGGTAGCGCTCAGTTGCACCTAGGTTGTTCGTGCTCGCAGCTTGAATGCGTAACCGTTAGGTAGCGCTGGATCGCCACGCTTGCGAGCCCATTGAAATCGGATATCTGGAAGGAGAATCTTCACGCGCCAGCCCACGTGTTCTCGACTAGGATGCAATCCATGAGTGATCCCTTCGTCCCCCGCATCGGCGGAATCCTCAGCGCCGACATTGCCGTTCCCGAGCACGAACGCGAAGTACGCTTCTACTCACGTGTACTCAGCACAGGTGAGAATCCGCTTTGGCGCGAGGACCTGATGAACAACCGTGGCACGCCGATCATCGGCTTGGGCGCGCGCGGCGCGGAGCATGCTGACCTTCCGCTCCAATGGATGCCGCACATTCAGGTCGCCGATGTCGCAGCGAGTGTGGAGCGTGCGCTCGCTCTGAGCGGGAGCGAGCTGATGCATGGCAAGGACGCCGATGGAAAGAGCCAATGGGCGGTGCTGCTCGATCCGAATGGCGCTGCGTTCGGGATCATCCCGGTCGTTTCTGCGGAGGCCGCTGCCCCAACTGAGGGCGTCGCATCGCGCGACGCCGCGGCCCGTGCGGGTTGCATCTCCTGGACCGACCTGACGGTCTCCGACGCCTCGGCAACCCGTGACTTTTATCGCCAGGTCATCGGCTGGTCGGTGCAGGATGTCGAGATGAAGGACGCAAGCGAGCGCTACGCCGACTACCACATGTTGGGTCATGATGGAAACCCGGCGGCGGGAGTCTGTCATGCGCGCGGCGCAAACCTGGGGCTTCCCTCTACCTGGATGATCTACCTTCCCGTCGGCGACCTCGCCGAAAGTCTCCGTCGCGTACGTGAGGGAGGGGGTAAGGTCATCAAGGCGACACGGGGGACGGATGGGGATTACGCCTATGCGGCTGTTCAGGATCCGGTGGGTGCGTGCCTGGCCTTGGTGCAGGGATAGAGAGCATCGCGGGAGATGACGGCTACGCAGTACCGGCTGGATTCCTCCGGGCCACCGCCGCGGACCTTGTTCGATTCGAGCTGGGTCTTGGATCGGGATTCGTGATCTCGGACTCGTTGGTGAGTCTGATGAGGACGCCCACCACCCTCAACAACGGTCGACGGGTCCACTACGGGCTCGGTACGCGTCTCGGGTCCGTCGAAGAACATCACAAGGTCGGGCACACGGGCGGGTTCGCTAAGCCGCGATCGCGCGCAATCTGCTTGGAACGCGGGAAGATCGATCTTCCCGACAACGGCTCCGGCGGATGTGAGCTGGTTCGTCGGTGAATACCTCAGCCAGGGTGGAGTCGAAGTCACGATCGAAGCCAGGGACGACGCACTCGTGCTGATCTACCCGGACCGGGACGAGGGTCCCTATCGTCCGGGCGGGCTCGATCGATTCGTGCTGGATGAATGGCCCGCGTGGATCTGGCACATCCGCTTTGAGGATGTTGGCACAAATCAGATGCGAGTGATCGGCTCAGATCAAGGCTGGCTCGATGACTGGCAGCTGTTCAGGCTGCCCTAGTCCGAGAGCGTTGCTCAACCGTCCGCGCCAGGATTGCTCAAGCCGTGCGAGATCCGCAGCTTAATCCTGACCGTTAGAACGCGGAAGAAACGAGGGACGAAAGCATGAGAGTGCCGAAGATCACCTGGTCCCGTGTTCTGGCCGAGGGGGCGGTCATCGTTGTGTCCATCTTGCTCGCGTTTGCCATAGATGCGTTGTGGGAGCAGAGGCAGGATCGGCGAGCGGAGTTGAGCTACCTGCGAGCCCTGTTGGTGGATGTCGCTGACGTTGCGGCTGAAGCGGAACGGACGATTACCGCGAACGAGCGGATCGACGACGAAGCGCGGTCCCGTATCCGGGTGCTGGAAGCCATCGCTGGTGTTCCCGATTCGATCTACGACATATCACGGGCCTGGGCCGGCTCCACCTATCGACTCCGAGCCAACCTCGACGTCTACGCAGATCTCCTTTCCTCGGGGGGCATCACGACTCTCACAAGCCCGGGAGTCCGCCAAGCGATGGCTGTGCTACAGGCGGAGATGGACCACGAGCAGCTCGTCATGAGCGCGTTCTTGGAGATGACGGGCGGGCTTGCCCCGATGCTTGTGGCCGCCCGAGCCGCAGGCAGTGCGGACCTGAATCGAATGGTCCGGCTCACCGAGGCCGAAGCCATCAGTTACCGTTCGGTCCACACGGATCGGAAGCGGGATGTGCTTGCGGCGGCGACAGCGGCGCGTGCTGCCATCGAGTCGGCGATCGCGGAGCACTGAGTGTCATGCAGCTCTCGCGGCGAGAGCGCTCGCGGGCGAGAGCCTTCACGTGGCCAGCCTGATCTGCTGCTATTCTTCGATCGAAGCTCTCAGGCGAGTAATCGCGTCATCCCACTGGGCCGATGCCTGAGCCAGATAGTCCTGAGCACCTATCAGCGTTTGTTGTCGGATCGCGAACCGACTCTCCCTGCCGGCGCGCCTACTCGTTACAACCCCTGCGTTCTCCAACACACGCAGGTGCTTGGTGACTGCCTGCCTCGTCACACCAAGACCGGTCGTCAATTGGGAAATGGACCGGTCCCCAAGGTGGCCAAGACGTGCAATGAGCTCGAGGCGTGTTGCGTCACCGAGAGCGGCGAACACACGCGCCGGGTCAGCGGCTGCGGAAGCCATCACGCTACGTAGCTGGCGATGTTCTTGGCTTGAACGTCCCACCCCTCCTTGTTTGAACGCAGAATGTCCAACCGTTTCCGATCGGGAAAGTGGGAGAAACCGGACTCTGAAATGGTCAGGCGCGTCCCCTGAGGCGTCGGCTCGAGGACAAACTCGACTGTGACCTTGGCGTCGGCGCTGTAGGCCGTATCAGGGTCGACGGCACCCGGCGGCCACGAGAAAACGAAGCGGCGCTCCGGGGTGATCTCCTCTGTCACGGACACCCACTTCATGTCCTCATGGCCAGGGTATGTGATGTTGCCCGTCGTGGTTGTACCGACCACAAAGGGCCCGTCGAGACGGACCCGGAACCACTCTCCAAACTGGATGTGGTCGGTCAGGGCATTCCAGACCCTTGAAACAGGGGCTGACAGCTCGATCACCTTCTCGATGCGGTCCTGGTCACGCTCCATAATGCAACCTCCGGGTTGCACGTAGGCTACAGGAGGCGGCCGCCAAATGCAACCCAACGGTTGCGTGTCTTGGGGCAGCCAGACCAGGCTCGGTAGCCTGCGGCTCAGGTAGTCTTCTGAACTCTGAAGTTGAAGGCGCCCGTGACGCTGGTGAGGTCGATCTCGATCTGCCAGGTGCCGGGCGTACCCTGCGGCGTCGTCGTATCGCTGTCCTCCGCGATATCGGAGTCGTACAGTACGCTCCCGGACGCATCTCGGATGATGAGCATCGCCGATCCGCTAGCGATCGCCTGGCTAATGTCGATCGTCGCCTGGGTCCCAGTGTTCTCCCAGTCATAGCTTCGCGTGTCGGTCACGTCGTCCAAAGCGGTGAGCTGGAACTGGAACTGGTCGGTCGCGCTAGTGACCTCGAGTTGGTTGTCGGGCCCGATCAGGTTGCCGCCTCCGCACGCAGCGACGCCCATCAGGAGAGCGACGATCAAGCGTGGGGTGCTCCTTCTAGTATGTCTGAATCGCATTTCAGTCGAATCCCGATCTGGCATCGTGTGGAAGAGAAGCTCGGTGCCCGAACGAGCAAAGGCTATGCCTCGGGTCAGATCGACCACTCGATGCCGAGTCGCGCGGCCTTCTATCCGCGATTGCCGACATTTCCGAGAGATCTCCGGTGTGGGGTGCACCAGAACGGTGCATCCCGGCTGCAGTGCACCGAAATGGGACGGTCGCTAGTGTCGATGGGCGGAAGAGAATGCTCACCCCAGGCGCGTTCTAACAAGCGATTGCCACTGACGCGGGTCACCCGCAAGGGACGGGCTCGTATCAGGGCTGGCTGGTCGGTACGCTTCGCTTGTCACCTGATCGCCTGCGGTTTAGAAGTTCATTCCCTTTAAAGCCAAACCCGGCGACCATTTAAGGATGGTGGATGGAGCACTTCGCACATTCTGCGTCCATCGCGGCTGCGGTGGTTGTTCGAGCCGTAGCTGAGCAGCCGGAGAAGAGCGCGCCCTACGTGGTAGCGATTGACGGAGCGAGTGGGGCGGGCAAGTCCACCGTTTCGGCGATCGCAGCGAAAGAACTAGGTGCAACGGTCGTTTGGTCGGACGACTTCTTTACCGCAACGGTGACGGACGAGGAGTGGGCGGCGCGCTCCCCTGCCGAGAGGGCACGTGATTGCATCGATTGGCGGCGACTCCGCCACGAAGCCGTCGAACCGCTCCTCGCCGGGAGGCGCGCAGCTTGGCACGCATTCGACTGGGACGCCGGACCGCGACCCGACGGGACGTATGGTGTCGAGGCCGAGCTGACCGTGGTGCAGCCCGCCTCCGTGGTCCTGATTGACGGGACGTATTCGAGCCGCGCGGAGCTCGCGGACCTTGTCGATTTGTCGGTGCTGGTGGACGCCTCTGCGGCGACGAGGAAAGCGAGGCTCGCTCAGCGCGACGGTCCCGAGCACTTCGCAGAATGGTACTCAGTTTGGGGCGTGGCCGAAGAGTTCTACTTCGAACACCTGCGGCCGCAGAAGGTCTTCGATCTAGTGGTCGTGACCTGATTCGCCCGCCTGGGGCGGTCTTGGCTTTCTAACATGGAACTGCTGCTGTCGCGGGCGGGCCCGTGGTACGCTTCGCTCGCTCGCGGATTGTCAGCGGGCGGGCGCGGCGCCAGAATACCTAACCGTTAGAGCGCGCAGCCAGCTTGCAGTCGCACGCCGATGACGGACGCTTGGAAGACAGGGCGCCCGGTAATGGAGGTGCATCGTTGGGTAGGGACGACCCGGACCGTTACAGCGATGAGGACGTGGCGCTCATCCTGCGCAAGGCCACAGAGTTGGCGGGGCGGTCGGATGTGGACGCTCACGCGGCCGCGGATCTATCGCTAGGTGAGATCAAAGCGATTGGTGCCGAGGTCGGCATCGATCCGGCGCTCATCGAACAAGCTGCACGCCTTGTGCCTCGGCGCCCAACCGAGTCCGCGTTTGAGCGTATCATTGGCGGACCATTGCGCCATCGCGTCGATGCTCGATTCCCGATGGCCCTGACCCAGGAAAGTGCAACCCACCTGCTCTCGGCAGTGCGAGCCGAGATCGATAAGCAGGGGCAGGGCCAAGCCGACGGTGCCGGCATGTCCTGGCACTCCGAACCCGGTCCCGGCAGAGTGTCCGTTACCGCCCACTCGGAGGACGACGGTACCACGGTGCGCGTCGCCGTCGACCGAACCTCGGTGGTTCTGCCGTTCGTGTTACTCGTGCTCATGGCGATCATTGCCTGGTTCGCGATCGTCGCGGAGGACATCGAATCGTTCGGTGACCTACTCGGGTGGCTCATGGCATCGGCCGGAGGCCTGGCGATCGCACGAGCGGTTTGGGCATCCTCGACACGAGCGATCGAGGCGCGGACGACCTCTCTGCTGGAGGCCGTCAGCAGGTCCCTGGCCGATTCGAAGAGTGAGACCGGCGACGAATGAGCGTTCCGTTATCGACTGCGCTGACAGGAGCGCGACGTTCTTGACTCGAAGCGGACCATGCTCCGCCCCTGCTATGGTTCGGTGCTGCTCCTGCTCCTCATGACGCCAGGGGCACGTGCTCAGTCACTGGACCTGAGTGGATTGCCGGCTGAGCTGGATTCGCTGCGACGGGCCCACGCGATCCCCGGCCTCGCCGCGGCCGTCATGCACAAGGGGTCCACGGTGTGGGCGGACGGCTTCGGGGTCGCGGATGTCGACGAAGGAGTCCCTGTCACACCAGACACGCCGTTCTGGATCGCGTCGGTCACGAAGACGTTCGTGGGCCTCACGTTCCTCGGGCTCGCCACCGACGACATCGTCGACCTCGATGCGCCGATGGCTGATCTCCCCGAGTTCGATGAGTTCTGCTCCTGGCTCGCGGGAACCGAGGGTCCGTTCGCCCGTGGACTCGATTGTGGAGGCCCGATCACCGTACGCACGCTGCTGACGCACACGTCGAACGGCGACGTGGGCCACGAGTTTCTCTACAACCCCCTCCTCTACTCGCGCTTGGCTCGGTACATCGAGTGGATCGTCAACGGGTCCACAGACATCGAGGGTGGGACCAATGAGCTGGCACGCCAGGTCGAAGCACGGATCCTCGCGCCGGCGGGCATGGACCGGACCGTAGCAAGCCAATGGGACGATTCGAAAATGCGTGTCACCTACGACATGGCACGCGGCTACGGTGTCGAAGGGGAGGGCGACAAGCGCCGCTGGGTGTTGCGTCCACCGCCCAAGCGTGCGCTGACGGCAGGGGCCGGCATCGTGTCGACGGCTCTCGACTTGGCGCACTATCTCGCAGCACTCGAGGCGGGGTTCTTGGGCTCGGCGGCGACGATGCAGCGTCTGCTGACGCCACCCGAAGGACGAGACGGCACAGCGCTTCCCTACGCCTACGGCTGGTACGTCCAAGATTACATGAGTGAGCGCGTCGCATGGCACGGGGGCTGGGATCCGGAGAACGGAGCGTCCGCACTGCTGGTCTGGCTGCCTGATCGCGCCTCGGGGTTCGCAGTGCTCGCGAACGGCGAAGGCGTGAACTGGGGCAATCCCCTGGACGCGGCGACGATCGAAGCCTCGGATTTCGCACAAGCGTTCCTCGACCGTCTGCTCCAAGCTCCGCCAGATCCCTGAACTCGAGCGCGATCAAGTCCAGCACCGGAGGGTGCGGCTGAGAATGCCGGACGGAATCCAATACCCAAACGGGACTATCCCGTCGCTGCGATTCCGGTACTGCCCGATGTGTCGTGAAGGATTGAGCTGGGCGGTCCCGTTCGATGACGAAATCCGCCGACCGCGCTGCGGAGGGTGCGGCTGGATTCACGGACCACGGAACGCGCTCGGTGTGATCACGGTCGTCCGCCGTGGCAACAGTATTCTCGTGATCCGGCCACCTGGAGAAGACGGTGTGGCGTTGCCAGCCGGACTGGTGGAATATGGCGAAACACCGGAGCAGGCTGCGACCCGTGAGGTGCTCGAAGAAACCGGGGTACATACCGAGATCGTGCGCGCACTGGGGTGGGAGTACGTCGCCTCGTCGGAGTGGCCCGGCCCGCAGGTCCTCTTCATGTTCGAGGCGACGGCTTCGGGTGAAGCGCCGTCTGGGTCCCAGGAGGGCCGCGCGGTCTTCATTCCGTTGGAGTCAGCCCCGAAAGCGATCTCAGCCTCACGGCGCGGGAGCCAACTGGCGATTCGAACGTTCCTAGACGTCACCGAGGTCTAACTGCGCCGCCCAGCGCCTCACCGTCCCCCCCTCGCTAGTCACCGCGTATCGACGTCATCGGGTCGAGTCGTGCCGCTTTCCGGGCGGGATACCATAGAGCGGTAAGCGCCGCCGCTCCGAGAACGCAGAACACCGCCGTGTACGTCGGCCAATCCACGGGCGAGACGCCATAGAGCAGACCGGCGAGTAGGCCGCTGGTCGCGAGCGCTCCTACGACACCCACCCCCATGCCGGCGGCGACGGGAACCATCCCTGTTCGGATCACGAGCGCGGCGATGCTCGTGTCCTCAGCGCCGACTGCCTTGCGAATCCCGATCTCGCGACGACGCTGCGAGATGGCAAAGGACGTGACGCCGTAGATACCCACACCGCCCAAGAGCAGGGCAAGCATCGAGAAGAGACCCATCAAGACCATGGTGAACCTGGATCGCGCTACCGATTCTCCCACCAGTGAATCCAGGGAGGTAACCCGGGTGAGCGCGAGGTCGCTGTCAACTTGAGCGACGATCCGTCTGAGAGGTGCCGCATAGTCGAGCGGATCCGGGGCGTCCGACCGAATCACGAAGGTACCGACCCGCACGGATCCGAGGAGGTAGTTGTAGAGGGGGATTTGATGGGTCAGGATGTAGAAGGCCGGGCCGCGGTCGCCACCGAGACGCTCGTGCTGCACATCCTCGACGATCCCGACGATGGTCCACCAGGGTCGCTCTTCTCCGGAGCCGCCGCGCATCCGCTGTCCAAGGGCTCTCTCGCCTCCGAGGTATCGATCGGCCAGGGCACGATTGACCACTACCGCTGGGACGCCGTCGACCCGATCGAGGAACTGGTCGAACCCCCTGCCTTCTACGACATCGATCCCCATGGCTTCGAAGTAGCTCGCCCCCACGGCCGAAACGCGTCCATTCCAGCTCGGCGCTTCGGGACCGGGCTCCGGGACTCCTTCCAGCTCGAAGTCGCTGAACGAGTGCCTGGTGCCCATCGGCAGATGCGAGACGTGGGTGACCGCGATCACCCCCGGCAGGGCTTCAACGGCCTGTGTCACCTCGTCCAGGAACGCGAGCCCGTCACCGACATCGGAGTACGCCGTAGCAGGGAGGTTGTAGTCGGCCACGAGGGCCTGACTCGAATCGAAGCCGGGATCGTCTCTGACCAGGGTCGCGAAGGTCTTGGCCATCAAGCCCGCTCCGACCACGAGCACGAACGACAACGCGACTTCACTCGCGATCAGGAGGTTCCGGCCTTGCATGCTTCGACGTGTACCCGACCCGCCGCGCCCGCCGGTGCGGAGCCGACTCACCGCGTCGCTCCGCAGCGTTTGCAGGACCGGAGCAACGCCACTCACGAGCGCCGTCGCGACCGCTACGAGGGCGGTGAAACCGAGGACTCGACGATCTATGCTGACCTCCGCACCGGTTGGCAACGCGCCGTCGTCCAGAGCCAACAGCGCCTGCAGGCCGAGGCGAGTGAGGACTAGGCCGAGCGCTGCCCCCAAGGCGGCCAGGATCGCGCTCTCGACGAGGCCGAGCTGCACAACTCGCCACCGACCGGCCCCCAGCGCACGCCGAAGAGCTGCCTCCGCCGTGCGCGACTGACCGCGCACCAGCAGTAGGTTCGCCACATTGGCGCAGACTACGAGGAGCAGGAGTCCTACCGCGCCCAGGAGGACCAGCAAGGCGGGCCGCACATCGGCCAAATCGCGCTCTTGGAATCCCTCGATGAACAGAAAGTGCCCCGTGTGGAATTCGGGGAGGTCCTCCGCCCAATTCGACATCAGGCGGTCGACCTCCTCGCTGGCCATCTCGAACGAAACGCCTTCGGCGAGCCGACCGACGACCCTCAGGTAGTGACCCGTCCGGGCTGAGGGATTCGGGCCTAGTTGGAGCGGCACGTACAGGTCCACCGACGGGTCCGGGAAGCTGAAACCATCGCGGAGGACACCGGCAACCACGAAGGGCCGGCGGTTCAGGATGATCGTGGAGCCGACGATCTCCGCGTCCGCTCCGAAGCGCGAACGCCACATATCGGCCGTGAGCACGACTACATCCGGTCCGCCTTCGACGTCTTCGCTGGGCAGCAGCGTCCGGCCCAGAAGTGCGTCCGCGCCGAGCAGTTCGAACAGGTTCCACGTCGTGACTACGCCGTTCGTCATCTCCGCGTCGCTGTCGTTCGCGCTCAGCGTGAAGCTGTTCGGGTGGTACGCGGCGAGGGACGCGAACGACCGGCTTTGATCTCGGAAGTCGAGGTACTCCATGGGATCAACGGTGAAGTAGGGAAAGTCCAAGCCGCTCTCTTCCGGCACGAAGCGACTCCAGGCCCGCACCAGCTCCTCGGGGTTCTCGTATGGCGGCGGACGAAGCAGCACGCCGTTGACGACCGAGAAGATCGCTGCGTTGGCCCCGAGTCCGAGGGCCAGCGTGAGGACCGCCGCGACGGTGAACCCGGGCGTCCTTCGGAGGCCTCTGAAGGCGTACCGGGCGTCAGCCAGCACCCCCGCGGCACGTGAAGCGCTCACGCGGTCCGATCGCGCCGATGGCCGTATGCTCAGCCGGTCCCACCAAACCCCCCAAAGAGCGGCGAGAAGGTCCGCCGACGCGCGGAACCAATACCACACCTGGGCCGCCTTTCCACTGCCGGTGGGACCGGGGTAATCGCTCGCGATTCCCTTCTCATGGAGTTTCCGGAAATCCTCAGGGAAGAGCCGAAGGAGCAGGCGTACGATCCCCGGCACCTTGCGACTCATGCGGAGGCGTCGTCGGAGAGAACGTCACCGGAGACGGAGAAGAGCAGTCTCGCCTCGCTCACGAGAGCCGTCTTCCCGTGCCCCGTGAGGGCGTAATCGGTCCGTCGATCGTCGTGCCCGGACGGTGCCTCGACCGCGACTTGTACGAAGTCCATGCGGACGAGGCGATCGATGACGCGGTAGAGCGATCCGGGGCGGATGCTCACCTCACCTTGGGTCCGCCGACTGATCTCCTGAGCGATACCGTACCCGTGCCGTGGGCCATCGGCGAGGACGGCGAGGACCAAGAATTCGCTCCGCTTCAACGTACCGGCTCTGCGAGTCGACATGCATGCTCCTATGCGCAGTATGCGTATACACAGAATACGCATACGCCAAGGGGTGGGCAAGTCACCGGAACGACGCAGCCCTTAGTCAGCAGGGGGAGGTTCAGTCCAAGACGCAGGCGTTGCTGTGGGCGCAGCTTAACAGCACACCGGTTAGAAAGCCTTGCCAACGCACGACGTATCGCAAGGTGGAGCGTCGGTGGTTCGACGACCTTCTGGCTTGGACCGAGAGGCCGCATTGCGGAAGCTACTCCGAATGACCTGCCGACTCTTCATGGCGGCGGTTGGCCTTCTCCTCTTGGCGCTCGTGGTCGGCTTCGGGTACGAGCGGGTGCAGCGTGCTGCGGCCCCACGTGTCTTCCCACCACCTGGAGAGCTGGTTGATGTTGGTGGGCATCGGCTGCATCTGGACTGTGAGGGCGCAGGCTCCCCCACGGTGTTGCTCGAGGCAGGTCAGGATGTTCGCGGATCTCTGTCATGGTTCCCCGTGAAGAGCGATCTCGCCCGACTAACTCGAGTGTGCGCCTACGATCGGGCTGGTATTCAGTGGAGCGAGAGAGGTCCAAATCCCCGAACAAGCCCGACCATCGCCAAAGAGCTGAGCACGCTCCTCCAAGCGGCCGAAGAGAGTGGCCCGTATGTCCTAGTGGGCCACTCGATGGGTGGGATCCACATCCGTAACTTCGCGGATCTCGATCGTTCCGCCGTGGTGGGCCTCGTATTCGTGGACTCTTCACATCCGGACCAACTAAAGCGCCTGCCGGCCGAGGTGGTCGGCGGCCCTCCGGCCCCTCTCCGGGCAGTGGTGAAGTTCCTCAACGGGGTCGGCTTATTCCGGTTCGTCAGCCTCGGCGCCGCGACGGCAATGCCCGACTCAGTCGACGCTATCCTCGCCCGCTTTCGACCCTCTTCGAACGTCGGGAGTTGGGCGGAGTTCGAGGCCGCGTCCCCGTCGTTGGCATCTGCCCGAGATAGCCCGGGTTTCGGTGACGTACCGCTGGTTGTGCTGACCGCCGGAGCGAAGCCCTCATACGCATCGCAGGAACTCTTCGAACGAGTCCACACCGTGATGGTCGAGCTCCATGAAGAGCTTGCGCAGCTCAGCATAGAGGGTGTTCATCGAGTGGTCCCGGACGCGACCCACTACATCCACGAGGACCAACCGGGTACTGTGATTGAGGCGGTCACCGAGGTGGTGGAGCTGGCCCGGAGTCGAGCGGAACGGGAGCCGGGGAATCGCTGACGGACGGGGAGGGATGAAGACGAAGCTATGCATCGTTGCGGGTGTTCTCGGCTGTGTAGCTTGCGCCGAGCCTCAGGTCCCCGCCGACCCTGCTGTGCCACTGGCTGGCCAGACGGATGATTGGGCGTCTCTGGCGCGGTATCGCGAGGCAAACGAGCAACTTGGTCTTCCCTCGCCGGGTGAGGACCGGGTCGTGTTCTACGGCAATTCCATCACCGACGCGTGGGCGCCCCACTTCGCCGAGATGTTTCCTGGCAAGCCGTACATAGGCCGAGGAATCAGCGGTCAGACGACGCCCCAAATGTTGGTGCGGTTTCGCCAGGACGTGATCGCGTTGGAACCCTCGGTTGTCGTGATCCTGGCGGGCACGAACGACATCGCGGGGAACACGGGCCCGTCGACGCAGGCCATGATTCAGGACAACCTCGTCTCAATGGTAGAGCTGGCCCAAGCAAACCAAATCAGCGTGGTTCTGAGTTCGGTCCTGCCAGCCTCTGACTACCGTTGGCGTCCGGGCTTGGATCCGGGGCCGAAGATCGTCGCGCTCAACGCCTGGATGCGTGACTACGCGGCCGATCACGGTGTCGTGTATCTCGACTACCACTCCGCGATGGTGGACGAACACCTGGGCCTGGGACCGGACCTCTCATCGGATGGGGTACACCCGAATGAAGCCGGCTACCGCCTCATGGCTCCGCTCGCCGATGCCGCGATCGCAAAGGCCCTGAGTGAACGCTGAGGCGTAGTCCGCGTGGATCGCGCATCCGCGTGGGCGGTGATTGCACTGCGTTGCCGGGTCTCGCAGCTTGAATGCGTAACTGTTGGAACGCGCTGTCACGGGTTCGAGTGCGGCGGGTCCAGACGTGTTGAGGAGCAATGAGTCAAGTGGAGCTACGGCCAGCCGTAGGGTCGGACAGCGACTTCGCCTACCAAGCGAAGCGTGCAGCCTTCAAGACTCATTTCGAGGCCACTGCGCCGTGGGTAGAGGAGGAGCAGCGTCGACTTCACGACCGCCGGTTCTTGGAGCAGGACTACTTCATCGTCCTTCATCGTGGGGCTCCTGCTGGCATGGTGGCGCTTACCTCAGACAGGAATCAACTGCATGTGAAGCAGCTCTTTCTGCTGCCCGAATTCCAGGGGAGGGGCCTGGGTCGCGCGACCATGTCTCACGTTCTGGATCGGGCGCTCCGCGAAGAACGGACGGTGCATCTGCGGTCGCTGAGGACCAACCTTCGCGCAGTGTCCTTCTTCAAGGAGCTCGGCTTCAGCCAGGTGTCCTCGAGCGCGACCCACCACCACTTCGCCCTAGACCCGAGAGGAACTTCACCTGGAGATCCATCTGGACCGTTCGCAACCACGGCCGAGTTTGGGGTTGAAGACACCTTCAAGGTCGAGGGCGGAGGATCGTAGGCGCCCGACCCCGGATCGCCATCTCGAAGAGCCGCTCAACTGCTCGCGACGACCTGCTCGAGCTGGTCCAGACATGTCCGCCATCCCTGATAGAATCCCATGTCTTCGTGCTTCCTTCGTGACTCGGGGTCAGCATGCAGTGCGCGGACGATGTACCGAGTCCCTGCCCCGTGCGGCTCGATCGTCAGGGCCACCGTGAAGAAGGACTCCTTCGATGGGCGATAACCCGCCGTGAGTGCATCGGTGAAGACCAATCGGCTCGGCTTCACCACGTCGAGGTAGCATCCGAGCCCATCGAAGCTCTCACCGTCGGGCCGCTCCATCCTCGTCCTGAACAGACCACCCGGACGGAGATTGATCTCGCATTCCGCGACCCTCCAGGGTGCCGGCGCGAACCAGCGCTTCACCTGTTCCGGGTCGGTCCACGCTTCCCACACACGTTCCGGAGTCGCCTCGATCGTTCCTTCGAGAAACAGGTCCAACTCCGGATCGATGCCTTCCCTTGGTTCGATCACTCCGAATCCTCGCTCATCGCTTGCGCTGTCCTCTTCACGATTCTCCAGGTTTGGTTTGGCCTCGCAAGTCCGGGTCGAGTGGGCCGGGCTTGATTCCAACGCGGTGCAAGCTGACAGCTTGCAGCGGCGGCTCCACCCGACCATCCTGACCGCTTGCCCAGCCCGACGCGATCCTCGAGGCGTGAGAACATGTCATACGAGCCGATCAACGTACTCCAAAAGCTTGGTCTGCTGACCGAGCAGTGGCAGCCGCGCGTGATTGCGGAACTCAACGACTACCAGTTCAAGGTAGCGCGAATTCACGGCGACTTCGTGTGGCACGATCACGTGGACACGGACGAAGCATTCCTTGTCATCGAGGGTAGGCTCAGGATCGATTTCCCAGACGGCAACGTCAGCCTCGGACCAGGTGAACTCTTTGTGGTTCCGAAGGGGCTCCGCCACAAGCCATACGCCGAAGAAGAGGTGCTCCTCATGCTCATTGAGCCTCGCGGAGTCAAGAACACCGGTGACGAAGGCGGGGATCGCACGGCTGAGCTCGACGTCTGGATTTAGGGTTGGCGCAGGGGGCCGTCCTCGGGTACCGAAGCCTCTGACCGGGCAAGACATGGCCAATCTCAGCGAAGAAACCCGCGCCTCACTCCTAGAAGTGCTCCGCACACGCTTCGAAGAGCATCCTGGGCGACACGAGGGCATCACCTGGTCAGATGTCGAGGCCCGAGTCGTGTCGGATTCCGGCAAACTCTGGTCCCTTTCGGAAATGGAAAGGACAGGCGGAGAGCCCGACGTGATCGGGCGAGACGAGGAGACCGCCGAGTACATCTTTGTCGACTGCGGGAAGGAGAGCCCCTCGGGTCGTCGGAGTATCTGCTACGATCAAGAAGCGCTGGAAGCGCGGAAGAGGCACAAGCCGGAGAGCAGCGCGATCGCGATGGCTTCGGACATGGGCATCTCAATCCTCACCGAGGACGAATACCGCGCGCTCCACGAGTTCGGGGAGTTCGATACGACGACCTCGAGTTGGCTTCTGACTCCGCGCGAGGTGCGAGAACGCGGTGGAGCTATCTTCGGCGACTTCCGGTTTGGTCGCGTGTTCGTGTATCACAACGGAGCCGAATCGTACTACGCCGCGAGGGGGTTTCGCGGACAGCTCCGGGTCTGACCGCGTTCCTCAGCCAGCGGTTGGCGCCGGCCGAAGTCGAGCGGTAGCGAACCGACTTCCCCGGACGTGATGGGGCCGGAGCTGGTCCGACGCTAGCTCACCAAGTGCTTTGGCTGCTCCTTGGATCGCCGGTCTCGATCATGTATAATGACGTAGAGACTAAACCTCGGAGCGTCCATGCCTGATTCCCTCGCCGAGTTCGAACTCCTCGTGATGCTGGCGGCTATACGCCTGGGACCCAGCCACGCGTACACCGTCTCCATCGCCGCCGACATCCGTCAGCGGACCGGTCGGAGCGTTCGCCGGGCCAGCGTTTTCACCGCACTCAAGCGCCTGGAACGAAAAGGAATGATCTCCTCGCGGCTGGGGGAATCACGTGCGGAGCGAGGAGGGCGCCCCCCCCGACTGGTATCCGTTGAGCCCCCCGGGCTGAAAGCCGTGCGCACCTCCGTCCGCACGGTGGAAGCGATGGCTCGGGATCTGGACGCCGCACTCGGAGAGGCTTGATGCGGCCTCCAGGTTGGATGCTTTGGCTCCTCCGGACCCTGACCGCCGAGGACGAGGTCGAGGAGGTGTTGGGCGACCTGGAAGAGACGCACAGGCGGCGTGTCGAGGCGCGCGGTCCGGTGGCGGGCTATCTGGGGACGGCCCTGGAAGCGTTGGACATGTCCCTAGCTCTGCTCCGCCAGCGCCTGAGGCTGCCCTCGAGGTTCTCGGTATTAGACTGGAAGCTCGGCCTGCGAATGTTGATCAAATACCCCGGTCTAACCGTGGTGGGCGGAATCGCGATCGCGTTCGGAATTTCCGTCGCGGCAGTGGCCTTCGACGTGGTCGACCAGATGGTGAGCCCGCGGCTACCCTTCGAGGACGGCGACCGTATCGTCGGGCTCCAGCAACTCGATCCACGAACCGGCTCGGTCCGGACTCCGCGCCTCGAGACGTATGCGACGTGGCGGAGAACCTTGCGACCGGACGTTGAGCTCGCTGCGTTCAGGAACGTCGAGCGGAACCTGATCGTCGAAGACGGCGCTGCGAGCCCCGCCCTCATCGCCGAGATGACTGCTTCAGGGTTCAGGGTCACGGGCGTTCAGCCTCTGATGGGCCGAGTGATCCACGACTCCGACGAGGCCCCTGCCGCCCCGGCCGTTGCGGTTGTCGGGTTCGATCTATGGAAGTCAGCCTTTCAAGGTCGTCCGGACGTGGTGGGATCAAGCATCCGTCTGGGTGGCCAGCACACCACTGTGGTTGGTGTCATGCCGGAGGGCTTCGGCTTTCCGTTCGCTCACAGGCTGTGGGTGCCCCTCAAACATGCTCCACTCGGACTCGAGCCCGGGACGGGGCCGCCCGTTGTGGCGTTTGCTCGCCTGACAGGCGACATGACGCCTGAGCGATTCGAGGCCGCGGTGTCCCGCATCGATGCCGCCCGGTCTGCTCGGTTACCAGAGGCGCTTCGGGAGCTGCGGGTCAGCGTCCTGCCCTACCCCCGTGCCGTCCAGCCGCTTCCGGACTTGGGTCCGCTCGGTCTGTTGGCGGTCAATGTCTTCATGGTCATGCTTCTGGTCATCATCTGCGGGAACGTTGCGCTGCTCACATTCGCGCGGACGGTAACGCGGGAGGACGAGCTCGCAGTTCGATCTGCACTCGGCGCAAGCCGAGGCCGGATCGTGGGACAGCTCTTCGTCGAAGCTCTGGTCCTCGGTGGAGGTGCGGCGGTGGTTGGACTCGTCGTCGCCGACATCGGTGTCAAGCGTTACATGCACATGTCGTACGTCGACTCCGGCGGCCAAGTCGCGTTTTGGATGCGCTCCGGGTTATCCAGCAAGTCCATCGTCTATCTCGTGTGCCTGACGCTCGTTGGTTCAGCAGTCGTTGGCGTCATTCCCGCGCTAAAGGTGTCAGGCCGTCGGTTGAGGGACCGCCTGAACCGCGCTGCTACCGGATTGACTCGGCCGCTCGACGGCATCTGGAGCGGCGTACTCGTCGCCCAGATCGCGGTCACGGTGATGTTCCCGCCGATGGCGTTCTTCGCCCGGGACCACGTCGCCAAGCTTCAGTCGTTCGATCTGGGTGTAGACGCGGAGCAGGTGCTGGCGTTTCGAATAGAACGAGGGGCCGATCCGGACCGGACCGCTGCGGCTGACACCGCTGCCGCGATCGCCCTCGACTTCGCCGAGTTGGCACGCAGACTCGGGTCCGAGTCCACGGTGAGTGGCGTGACTTTCGGTGAAAGCCTCCCCGGCATGGTGCACCGGGGTCGGCGCATCGAGGTCGAGGACCCCGAGGGTGGTCAGATGACTGAAGCCACCGTAGGCGTTGCGGCCGTTGACCCGCACTACTTCGAGGTCCTGGGCGCGTCGTCGGTGGCGGGTCGACTCTTCGAGCCACTCGACACCGCAGCGAGCAATCGCCCAATTGTCGCGAGCCAACAGTTTGTCGAGCACGTGCTCAGGGGCCGCAACGCCGTCGGGCTCCGGGTGCGCTTCCGGACGGACGGAGCTTCGCCCGAAGAGTGGTTCACGATCATCGGCGTCGTCGAGGACGTCGGGGCGATCATCGGGGACATGGACCCGGGAGACGACGCCGCACTCTACCGTCCCACGACCGCTGCGATGAACCCGCTCAACGTTGCCATCAGGACGCGTGGGGCGGCCGATGACTTCGCGACCCGGCTGCGAACCTTGGGCGCTGCCGTCGACCCGGAACTGAGGTTGCACGAAGTCCGTGCCTTGGACGAGTTGGCCGCATCGATGTGGACGGAGTTGCAGTTCGCATATCGTCTCGTGACCTTGGTCAGCGCAGTCGCGCTATTGCTATCCCTCACCTGCATCTACTCCGTGATGTCGTTCACGGTGTCGAGGCGCACGAGAGAAATCGGCGTGCGAGTGGCTCTGGGCGCGACCGCCAGCCGCGTCATCACGCAAACCCTCCGGCATCCGATGATGCTGGTCTCGATCGGGATCGGCGTTGGAACAGCGATTGTCGCTGTCCTGACGGGCCTCTACGCCGGAACTCTCGGCGCGGTTGAGGGGGCTTCAGTGGGAGGGTACGCCACGGCGATGCTGGTCGTGTGCATGCTTGCGGGGATTGTGCCCACCCGGAGAGCGCTGGCGGTACAACCGGTAGAAGCGCTCAGCGCCCAGGTGTAGACGTACGGGTTCAGACCGGCGACTCCCCAACTCGGGCGAGTGGCCTCGTCCCCAGTGTCACCCATCGTAGCGGCGCGGTTGCACCTTGTTTGGTTGCGGCTGCAGCTTAGGTGCCCAACCGTTAGGTAGCGCTCGACGAATCATGGAGCCTCGCGCCCGTAAAGGCGTGAACAGCAAGGCGGAGTTATGGATCCGTTTGTCACGATGGTTGTCGCGATCGTACTCGTGTTCTCGGGGGTCTGGGGCACCTTGATCCTCATGGCGCTTCTCGCGAAGCGTAACTCTGCCCTTGGATCGGGTGCTGACGATCCTCGTATTGCGGAACTACTTGAGGATAGCCAGCTCCTTGATGGCCGAGTGGAGCGTATTGAAGAGGAGCTCGCGTTTCTTCGCGAGCTTCGAGACCCTTCGGCACGGGCGGCGCTGCCGGGGCTTGCGGAGAGCGACGGTACCCGTGAATCGTCCGGCAAGCCTGAATAGAAGAACCTCACCCCTTGCGGCGTACAACGGCCGACTCTGCTCAACCGTGTTCGATCATCTCACGTTCGACCATTTCATCAGTGATGGCGAACCGGTCCTCGATGACGAAAGCCCCCAGGCCGTGGAAGATCACACCGATGCCCCACCCCATCAGTGGCCACTTGGCCCAGAAGTAATCTGAAGCTGTAGCCAGGTTGATGATCACAAGGGCAGCACTCACGACGATGAAAACCACGAGGTGGACAAAGAAGCCACGCCGCGCCTCGAGCCGCCGCTTGGCTCGTTCGAATTCGTCCGAGCGTTTCATAGGTCCTCCTGGTCAAATCGGACCCAACTTCGCGCGGGGCTACGTTACGTGTACAGCAAGCTGTCGCCCGCGTACCTAAATCTCGCTCTGAATCGTCGGCAACGCTGTCGGGCTGGTCCCGCCAGACCTGTGGGGCGCACCTCGCACACGAGCGCACGTACTCACGCAACGTTCAACGGAAAGTGAGCGTCAAAGCCTACGACCCGACGCGTGGTTGGCCGGCGGCACTGATTACTCGAGGTCACCCCATGAGACATCTTCCGAATCGTCTTTCTGCCGTGGTCGGCCTTTGGGTTCTGGCGTGTGTTCCCGGAGGCGATGCCCCGGGGCCCGGTTGGGAGGGTCGAGTCGAGTCCTCTCCCGCCGGCGTCGTGCATGTCTACAACGAAGGCCATGGCCTTTGGGGTCCGGATGAAGCCTGGGAGGTCACGGAAGAGTTGCGTGTTGGCAAGGTCGACGGCGCAGGTCCCGAGAGCTTCGGTAGGATCGCCTCTATTGCAGTGGACGAACGCGGGCGGATCCTGGTCTTGGAGAGTCAGGCCGCGGAGCTGAGGGTCTTCAACGCTTCCGGCCAACATGTGCGAACGATCGGTCGACAAGGGGGCGGTCCTGGTGAGTTCGGTCAACCGCTTCGGGTGGATGTGGGTCCGGACGGGAACACATGGGTGATGGATCCGCAGAACGCGCGGCTTTCGGTATTTGACAGTGCGGGCGCCTACCTCAGAGGGATCCGCTACGGAGGCGGCTTCATGGTCTTCCCTTGGCACGGCGGCTTTGACGCCCAGGGGCGGTATTACGCACCGGTGCCACGATTCGAGCCGGAGTTCAGCGTCTCGCTCGGACGTTTTGACTCCGATCTGGCCCCGATCGATACGATTGACTTGCCGCGCGATCCGAAGGAACGCGAGAGCTTCAGCATTGCGGAGGAGGGACGCGGGATACGGGCAGGCATCCCCTTCCAGGGCAGGCAGTCTTGGGAGCGGGGTCCAGACAACACCCTCTGGACGCTTCAAACCGACGAATACCACCTGTTTCAGATGTCGTTCGATGGCGACACGCTGCTAAGGGTCTCTCGGAGATTCGAGCCTCTCGATGTGACGGCGGAAGACAGGGCCGAGGCCGTCGAACAACTGAAGTGGTTCACAGATCAGGGTGGCGAGATCGACGTTTCCAGGTTTCCAAGTGAAAAACCTCCGACCCGGTTCTTCTTCGTCGACGACGAGGGAAACGTGTGGGTTGCTCTGGAGACCTCGGACGAGGATCGTCAGCCCGTTGAGGTCTTCGGCGCAGACGGTCGATTCCTGGGAGGAGTGGTCCTTCCGTTTCGCTTGCAGAACACACCAGGCCCCATCCTCAGAGAGGGCAGCCTCTACGCTGTGATACAAGACGCGTTGGACGTCCAATACGTGGTGAGGGCACGGGTGGAGCGGAGTAAGTAGTCGAGAACCTCGAAGCGGTGTGCGAGCGACCGGCGTAGGTTTGGCCGTCCGAGCCGAGGTGGCACCAACCGATGAACGGCTCGCAGCTTAACCGCATATCCGTTAGAGGGCATGGAATGGCAGAGTGGGCCCTGCGAACTCGAGAAGCACTGCTCTTGATTACCTGTGCGGCCTGTGTCGGCGATGCAGCGCCGCCGAGCACCGTGGTCACCGACAGCGTAGGCGTCCGCATCGCCACAACCGACAGTTCGCCCTGGGATGGCACTCGCATCTACGGCCAGATCTCCAGCCCAACGTTGGAACTCGGTGCCGATAGCCCGGTGCCGCTGCACCAGGTGCGCTCGGCACAGTTCCTCGCCGACGGCAGAATCCTGGTGTCGAATGGGAGCACGCAGCAACTCATTGTCTTCGCCCCGTCCGGTGGTTTCCTCACGAGTATCGGACAGGCTGGAAAAGGCCCCGGTGAGTTCCAGAGCCTCGCTGGTATCGTGGTGCTCCCGGGTGATTCGATCCTCGTTTATGACACCGAAGCTCGCCGAGCATCCGTCTTCACCTCCGACGGCACTCTGCAACGCGACTTCACACCGGATCTCGATGACCTCGACTGGGATGCTCGAGCGAGCAACATCCTTGGGCGGTTGGGTGACGCAATCCTCTTTGGAGCTGGAATAGGCGTACTCCAAGAATCCTCCGAGGGTGTCTACCGTCCACCTCTTCGCGTGGTAACTCTCGATCTTCAGGGTTCCCTGCTCGGCGAACTCGCTACCGTCCCGGGAACGACTCGCTTCATCGGCGCCGGCTCGAGAGGCTTTCTGCCACTGGCACCGGTCACGAGCGTCGTCGGCAACGGCGACTTCGCCGCCGTCGGGCCCGCAGCCCACGCGGAGGTCGCGGTATTCGATGCGTCGAGTACCCTGGCAGCACTGGTGCGTTGGAACACTCCGCTCCGCGTTATCGCGGAAGCGGATCTCCAAGAGATGATTGGCGGAAGCCTCGAGGCTGTGCCGCCACCCGTGCGCCCGGACATCCAGGCCATGCTGGAGTCACTCCCCATACCGGACAGCCTGCCCCACTACCGGAGCATCCTCCTCGAGGAGACGGGAAGAATCTGGGTTGCCCGCTCGGAGAAGCCGGAGACGCTGGACTCCGAATCGCCTATGCCGCCTGAGCGATGGGCCGTTTTCGACCCCAAAGGCTCGTGGCTTGGCTCCGTGGAGGTACCCGAGGGCTACTCCATTCTGCAGGTGTCCGAGTTGTCCGTCCTCGCGTTGCACCGTGATGACCTCGGTGTGGAAACGGTCACCCGCCACGAGCTGATGCCCTCGGTTGATTCGTAGCTTCGGTATAACAGCCATTTGAAGCTGACAGCGACATTTCAGCGGAGTGCAACCACGCCGCAAGCAAGTGTTCAAGGGCGACATGATAGCGGCGCGGTTGCACCTGTATTGGATGTGGGCGCAGGTTAACAGCCGATCCGTAGAGAGCCCCAAGCGACCAGGTGAGCCGGTGTACGAAGTCGACCTGCATCGAAGCTGGCTTCTCTCCTTGGTCGACCTTCCTCCGGATGGGGCCATTTTGGATCTCGGTTGTGGAAAAGGCGCCGATCTCCTGGCGCTTGCTGCCCGAGTCCCGGATCCCAATGCCAAGTTCGTGGGGGTCGACGCCTCGGCGGACCATTTGGCAGCCGCGCGAGCTTCATCGGTGGACGACCGCATCAGCTTCCTGCGGGCCACGATCGGACCCGGTCTCGATTTCGATGACGAGTCCTTCGACGTGGTCCTCAGCCAGGAACTGCTGGAGTGCATTCCGGACCTCGATGCCTTCGTCCCGGAGCTTGCGCGCGTTCTCCGTCCCGGAGGACAGATCGTCGCATCTCACTACGACTGGGATACCCAGGTGTTCAACGGGTCGGACCGCGAAAGGACCCGGAGAATCCTGCGAGCTTGGGCGGATTCACAGCAGTCCTGGATGGCTCACTCCGATCCCTGGATGGGTCGTCGCCTCTGGGGCTACCTTGAGGGCTCCACGAGGTTCGAAGGTGAAGTCCACGTGCGAGTGATGACCAATACAGAATTCAAAGAACCGTGGCATGGCTACAGAATGGCCCATTGGCTTCGCGGCGCCGTCAAACGCAAGGTTGTGTCGGAATCCGAGTACGAGGCCTTCCTGACGGACCTCGCAGAACTCGCGAAGAGAGGCCGCTATTTCTGGAGCGTCAACCGGTACGTTTACGTGGGCAGGCGGAGGGCTCTTTAGCAAGCGGTTCCTGCTGTCGGGATCGGCATCGCGGTTCGCGCCTGCGGCGCTCTGCGTCCATCTTGGTCCGCAGCAGAGCCGCGAAGCCGTTAGAGAGCGCTTCGATTAACAGCGCCTGATGAGCGATCGAGCTTGTTCCCCGGCTTCGGTCCTTGAAGTACGAATTCCGGCCAGGTGAGGAGCTTCAGGATCGCCACTACTTCCGCCGTCCGCCTAGAGGGGACTTGCGGACGCATCATCTCTCTCTGGCAGAGCCTACCTCGTGGCACCATAGAGCGGCGCTGGCGTTTCGTGATGCACTCCGTCGGGATCCCGAACTCGCGGCAGCGTATGCCGGCCTCAAACAGCAGTTGGCCCGGCGCTTCGCGCGAGATCGCCCCGCTTACATCGAGGGGAAGTCCGGCTTTGTCAAAGATGTACTTGTCGCCCAGGGCGTTCGGTAACGGGTCGGCGCCCCTCAGCGATGTGCGAGCGACCGGCGTAGGTCATCCCGCCGTCCGTGACAGGATCGCACCAACCGTTTGAAGTTCACAATCTTAAACGCAGGGCCTTCGCCGGTTTCTCGAGACGTTGGAGGGCGAGGGGTTGGTCTGGCATCATCCGGATGGACGAATGGCCAAGATTAAGCGACGTGACTTCGGATTCCGGTAGCTGTTGGTGTGGTGTCGCCGGCCACTTCTGACCGCGACCTCGCCTAGTCAAAAGGACGTCTGGGAGGCCTACAATCAGGCCAGACAATCAAGCCGAAGCCGTGGCTCTCGGAAGCCTCCTCTGCCATGTCCGCGACGACGAGGATCCTCTGACCTCCGGCACGGTGGCTGACGCGCTCCGAGTATTGCTAGCGCGTGTCCGCCTCGATGAACGCCATCGCCTCGGGAGAGATGACGGCATCGTCGTCGTGCGAGGCCGTCACAGCGATTCAGTCTTCGAACTTGGTGGCTACGTGTGGTGGATCGATCAGAGCGTGGACCCGCTCTGGGCCCGGATCCGACTCCACGAGAACGGGTCGATCGCCGGCTATGATCTGAGGCACTGCGTGTTGCCCCCGTTGGCGCGGGAGCTCCGCGACCCCACCGCCACACCTCCCCTGGGCCGCCACATCCGCCGTGTTCTGACGGCTCCTTCTGCGGAGGAGATCGAAAAGGCCTGGCTCAGCGAGCAGCTAGTGCCCAGCACGTTCCCCTGGCGCTTCGTGTACCGTTACCCTTCGACTAGCGGTCACAAGATCGGCCGTCAGACTGCTTGAGGTCGCCCGCCCGGGTACCGCGGTGAACGGGCCGACCTGCTGGGGTTGCCCTTGCCGACCGCGGCGGGATTGCCCCGATCCTGTGAGGTCCGCAGCTTGAGTACCTAACCGTTGGGCGGAACCAAGGACTCGCGATGTTGTTACGTCGGCTCAGGGAGAACTGGGCGCTGGCCCTCGGCGAGGTGGCCCTCATCTTCGTAGGCGTCCTCCTGGCAATAGGTGCAGACCGGTGGCAGCAGCACCGCGCGGACCTTGTTCTTGAAGAACAGTATCTCCATGGCATTCTCGACGATCTCGAGACGGAGATCGGGACGCTGAGCAGCGCGATCCAGAGGAGCGAAGACGGCATAACCAAGCCGCTCCAGACCGCAGCCCTGGAGCTCGTGAACGACGAGTTGATCGACGGCGACACGGTTGCCTTCATCAACCGCCTCGGCATGGTTGCCTACCTCAACATCATGCGGTGGCAGAACGGCACCTACCTCGACCTGGTCAACTCCGGGCACTCCGCTCTGATCCGCGACTTCGCGCTTCGACAGGCGATTTTCCGCTACTACAGCTCACCGCAATACTACAGTCAATACTTCGAGGCTTTCCTCGACACGAAGACCTCAGCGACTCTCTCCAACATCCCCTGGCGGCTCTTCGAGTACGAGACGAGCTTCCTCGATCGGCTTCCTGCGGACTCACGCACCGTAGACCTCGCCAGCATCATGGCCGATCCCGAGGTCGAGAACGCGGTCTTCGTGTCCCTAACGGTTCAGCAGTGGATGAAGGACGCCTACGAAGGCCACCGCTCCCGAGCCGAAGACCTTGCCGCTCAGATCCGGGCCGTGATCGAGGACTAGATTGGCATTTCCGCGGTACGTAAACGCAGATCCGTTCGCTAGACTCATATGGACGACAGCTTGCCTGGCAGCAGACCCGATCACAGGTGGCCTAGTAACATGTTCCTACGACGTCCGATGCGCCTAGGCTACCGTCGCGTAGGTTCGAGACGGATCCCGTCGCATGCCTTTGCCGGAATAGCGTTCATCTGCGTAACCGCGTCGCTCGTCGCTGCGCTCCCGACCGGTGTACCGGCGCAGCAGGTGGCGGACACGTCGTACGCTGTCCTGGATTCGATGTTCTCGATCGTGCGCGAGACATCACTACACCGTGCGAACGCCAATTGGCCGGAGATCGAAGCGACCTTCCGCGCCGAGGTCGAGGCAGCCGGTTCATTCGACGAGGCGCTCGACGCCTTTCGCGGCGTTTTCCGCGAACTCGACGACGTGCATAGCGCGGTCTACTACGCGGGCCGCGGAATCGGTTACTCTCGCGCCGACGACTCTGAACTCGACGTTGAGGCGCTGATTCAGGAGTCGCGAGCACGTGTCGGGCAGCCTGACGGACAACTGCTTGCGGGAGGCGTTGGCTACGTGTTCGTACCATCCTACGCCCCTCGTGGGCAGGATGCGATCGACCTGGCGTCCCGCGGTTTGCGAGACGTTGTCTGCGACCTATTTCCGGATATCGACGCAGGCTGGATCATCGATCTGAGGTTGAACGAGGGTGGCAACGTCTACCCTATGCTCTCAGGCCTCGGCGATCTGCTCGGTGATGGTGTGCCGGTACGCAGCGTAGGATACGATGGCACCGTTCACGTGGAGTGGATCATTCGTGATGGCGTGCTCTTCTTGGGAGAGTACCAGACGTCGACAGTGGAGCGTCGATGCGCGGAAGCGTCCGGCCGAGGACGTGTGGCCGTACTCGTCGGGCCGGCCACGCTCAGCTCGGGTCAACTGACGGCAGCCGCGTTTTGGGGTTGGGATCGTGCGAGGCTATTCGGGCTTCCCACAGCCGACGGCTACGCAACCGCCAACCAGTGGCACCAAATCACGCCTGAGCTGGCGCTCAACGTTTCGATATCGCTATTCGAGGATCGCTCCGGGCGGATCCATCCAGCCATTATCCTGCCTCATGAAGAGATACCTGGCTCCTGGGACTTCGAGCGCCTCGACCAAGATCCCGTCGTGCACCGCGCGTTGGCATGGCTGAGGGAAGGTACGCATCGCGAGTAGCTGAGAGCATCGCGCTCCCCTACGCCAGAGCTACATGGGGATGTGTGCGAGCGACCGGCGCGGGTTACCAGCCGGACGTGCCAGGATTTGCTCCAACCGTTCGAGACCCGCAGCTTAGGTGCGCAACCGTAATGCTGCAGCTCAGCGTGCCAGCCAGAGCCTATTCCATGAACCGACTTGTTCGCTGTAGAGCTGCGCTTCTTGGTGTCGGTGGGCTCGTGCTGGGTCCGACCGCATGTAGCGATGCCGCGCAGGAGAACCTGTCCGAGCAGATCGACTCAGTTGTCGAAGCAGTCGTTGACGAGGGCATCGTGGCTGGAGCGGTCGTTGTCGTGCTCAGCGGCGATGACACGGTACACGCCCAGGGCTACGGACTTGCCAACATCGCTCGGCACGTCCCCGTGGGTGTTGAGTCGCTCTTCAACATCGCATCAGTCACGAAGCTCTTCACCGGTGCAGCCATTGTGTCGCTGGCTGACGCAGGCGTCTTGGGCCTCGACGATTCACTGCAGCAATGGGTCCCGGAGTTTCCCAACCCTGAACAAGGCTCGCGCATCACCCTGCGCCAACTAGTCAACCACGCCTCTGGTCTCAATGACTACGTTGCGGCAGACCTCGAAAGGTGGGAAGCTACTGAAGAGCCGCTCACGGCTGAGTTCGTGCTGAGCTACCTTCGCGATCGACCTCTCGATTTCGAGCCAGGATCTCACTGGGCCTACACGAACTCCGGATTCTATCTGGCGGGAATCGTCATTGAGCGTGCGAGTGGCATGCCATGGGCCGACTACCTGGCCGACGAGATCTTCGCGCCGCTGGGACTCCGTAACGTTCGGCTGTGTGATGACGTGGCTGAGACCGTGGCCGTCGGCTATGAGCTCGGCGACGCAGGTCTGTCTCCTGCCCCACTCTATTTGGAGGCTGGGGTGCGTGGGGATGGTGGCCTCTGCGCCTCGGCCTTGGATCTCGCTCACTTTCCGGCGTTGCTCGAGTCGGGATCGGTCGTGTCACCGCGCGGGCTCGCTACCATGCGTTCGCCCACCGGGCTCAGCACCGGGGTCGACGTTCCGTACGGCCTCGGAGCCCGTTTGGGGGAGTTGCAGGGCAAGACCGTGTGGGGACATACCGGTGGGCACGCCGGGACAGTGGCCGTGGTGGCTCGCTATCCGGACGAGGCGGTAACCATCGTGGTGCTCACCAATACTATCAGGAGCGACCAGGACGCCCTGACGTTGCTCGGAGAGGTAGCAGCGCGAGTGTTCGATTTGGACACTGAGCCACCGGCCGGCGTCCTCACGGAGCCTGAGCAGTTGGAGGCGTATACCGGTACCTACCGTGGCGGGCGGGGAGGGGCCCACTACGAGATCACTGCGGAACTGGGCCGGCTCCACATTTCCCGAGTTGGAAGCGAGACTTCAACCTCCTTTGCGTACCTGGGGGAGCACACGTTCGCTATGATCGGTGGCGAATATCCGCTAGATCGATACGTCTTTCAGATGCGCGACGGCGTAGCGCGGGCTTACTCCGGCTACTACAACGGCATGCACGGCGCATTTCGTCAGCGGATCGATCGGTAGGCGAAGCGACAGGACCTGTGGTGGGTGGAGGGACTTCATCACGACAAACGATGGGAGAGGTTCGCGGTGAGGAAGGGTTACGCCGTCGAGTTGTATTTCGACACGTCATCGTCGGAAGACATAGCGACGATTTCGAAGAGCATCGAAGCTGCCGGTCTCTCCGGGTTCATGCCCACCTCCGGAGGCCGGCCGCACATTTCTCTCGCGGTCTATTCCGATCTCGTTCCTTCGGAAATCGAACCGGTCCTGTCGAGCTTCTCGCACGAAGTCCAGGAAACCAGAGTCGAGTTTGAGGGCGTTTCGACGTTCGCTACCGGAGGCGTCGTCTTTTTGGCGCCCAAACCTTCGCGGGCGCTGCGAAGCCTTCACAGCCGATTCCACTCTCTGGCGCAGGACTTCGCGGCCGAACTCTGGGAATACTACGCGCCGAGCGCTTGGGTGCCCCATTGCACCTTGGACATGGACCTCCCAACGGAGATCATCCCCGAGATCCTCAGGCTATGCTCGACTCTCGATCTCCCAACCGAAGCGTATCTCGTCGAAGCTGGATTGGTCGAGTTCCGACCGGTCCGTGAGCTAATGAGCTTCCCCCTTCGAGGAGCGACACCGACTCCTTGAGGCCGGGGCGAGCGGTTCTGCGAGCATCCGGGAGACCCAACCGACAGCGAGTCCCATGAGGCCACCCGGTCATGCCGATGCGGTGCCTCTTGGAAGCATTCTCCGGCGTGCCTGGGACGAGGAGGGCCCTCTGACCTCATGCGAGGTGGCTGACGCGCTCGGAGCGTGCTTCGCTCGTGTCCGCCACATCAACCGAGTTCGGACGACTCCTTCTACCGAGGAGATCGAAAAGGCCTGGCTCAGCGAGCAGCTTGTCGGCCGGTCGACGCGGCTGCACTTGGTTTGGTTGCCGGTGCAGCTTAAATGCGCAACCGTTAGAGAGAGTGGCACCCCACACGAGGATATGGGATGGCAAGAGCACATGTAGAGGGACACGTGCCCGCCAGCGCGGACTACGTCTGGGCTCTGATTGAGGATTTCTCCGACATCACCGCTTGGGCTATGGAAGGAATGTCTGTCTCGCGGAGCGAGGGGTCCGGCGTGGGCGCCTTGCGATGGATCGAGAGTCCGCAAGGCCAGTTTGTGGAACGCTGCGAATCGCACGACGCCGCGGCGCGGAGATTCACCTACTCGATTGTTGAAGGCCCCGCGCAACTCAAGAGCTATCTAGTAGCTGTCTCGGTTGAACCGGACGGCGATGAATCGACGATTACATGGACCTGTGATTTCGAGATGGATGGCGTCCTTGAATCCGATGCCGTTGCCATGATCGAGTCGTCGTATCGCAACGGCTTCATCCCGAGCCTTCTCAAGACCGTAGCCGCCAGCCACGAGAGTGGCGGCATGCCAAGCGAGGCCGGGGACTCGCTCTAACAAGCATTTGAAGCTGACGACCGCCTGGTTGGAGCGTCTGCCTGAGGTAGTAGCGAAGCTCGCCGACCGGTGGCGGATCACGGTAGGTCCTCCGTTCGCCGGGCAGGAAAGCACCTGTTCATGGGTAGCTCCGGCGGAGCTCGAAGACGGCACCGGATCGGTCCTGAAGCTCGGTATGCCGCACATGGAGGGTCTGCATGAGCTCCACGGTCTGCGCTTCTGGGCGGGGGACCCAACGGTTCGTCTTCTGCGATCTGATGTGGCTCTGAACGCCATGCTTCTAGAGCGGTGCGAGCCGGGCACGGTGCTTCGGACCTTGCCCGAGGCGGACCAGGATGCGGTGATTGCCAGCCTGCTTCGGAGACTTTGGCGCGCCCCATCGGAGCCACACCCGTTCCGTCCGCTGAGTGCGATGCTGGACCACTGGGCCGAGGAGGCTCGGAGTTCGATCAAACGGTGGCCTGACGCCGGGCTGGTTCGCGAGGGATTGCGGCTCTTCGAAGAGTTGCCGCGCACCGCCTCTTCATCGGTGCTGCTGGCTACCGATCTTCACGCCGGGAACGTCCTGCGTGCCGAGCGCGAGCCGTGGCTCGTAGTCGATCCGAAACCATTCATCGGCGATCCGGCTTACGACGCCACTCAGCATCTGCTCAACTGTATCGATCGGGTCCGACGCAAACCTGAGGAGACGATTCGGAGGTTTGCCGACCTGCTGGAGCTGGACGCTGAGCGTGTTCGGCTGTGGACGTTCGCAAGGGCCGCCGCTGCCCCATGGGACTGGAGCAGTGACGCCTGGGGGTCGCTCGCAAGATCGATCGCGCCGTAGGCAGATCAACCGGATCGGCAAGGTATCGCGAGTCGGGAGAGCTTGTGCGACGTTGATCCACTGCCTCCGGCCGGCGCCGAGCGGGCCCGGAGCATCACACCTTTGTCGATGCCGAAGAAGGAACGGTGGATCACCTGCTTGCGACACCGCAGCGGCTCGCGGGTCTCGTCGACTACCAGCCGGAGTCGGTCGTGAGTCGGGTCCTCTTCCGAGGGCCCGGCGGAACGATGACGGCGTTCGCCTTCGCTGAAGGCCAAGGCCTAACCGAGCACACCAATCCGAATGACGCCATCGTCCACGTCCTCTCCGGTGAGGCGTCCGTGCGTGTCGCCGGCGTGACACACCGAGTGCGGGAGGGAGAGGTGCTGTACCTGCCTCCTTCGGTCCCTCACGCTTTGCTCGAGGGTTCCGAATTCAAGATGCTCCTCATTCTGCTGAAGGCTCCCCCGCCCGGGGAGTCGTGAGTGTTCTCGACACCTCGGTTGTTCATTGGACTCTCAGTGAGAGGCGGAGGGGCCGAGTCCCACATCCACGAGCAGGTGCTTGAATTCCCTCCGCCCGTGCAGTGCTTCGAACACTGGATAATACTGCATCACGAACGCCCACGACCCCTGCGTTGCAGCCTCTCGGAGCGCCTTGAGCGCTCTGTCTTCCTGGCCGAGCAACGCGGAAACAAGGGCGTACTCGAAGGCGCGGCCACCCCGGTGGGGCGGGCTCGCAGCCAACTCCGTCAGTTTGCGCTCGAGTGTATCGCGCCAGGGGCGTTTCGATGGCCGGGGTGCATCGCGTCGGGCCTTCGCCCCCCACGCCCCCGCGGCCCAAGCCCTCTCGAGATGTTCGACGCCGTCAGCGGGGTCACCACAAGTGAACGAGACCACCCCGAGGTCATAGTGACCACGCCAGAAATCCGGTTCGAGTTCCAGCGCCGTGCGGAGCTCGAGTAGGGCCTCCTGCCGACGACCGCTCTGAAAGAGTGCCAAACCCAGGTCGCAGTGGACAGTGGGTGAGTGCGGATCGAGCTGGAGCGCAAGTGCCAACTCGTAGGAACCCTTCTCGAAGCGTTGCCGGATGAAGGCGAGGACCGAGCCCAGCCAGTGGTGAGCCGTCGCAAGACCCGGACTGAGATCAACGGCCCGAAGAAGCTGCTCCTCGCTAGCGTTCCAATCCTGATCCAGCACCGCACTCAACAGCCCCAGCGTCGCGTGTGCTTCGCCTAGCCGCGGATCAATCCGCAGTGCCCTGAGGGCTGCCTCTCGCGCTCGCACCCGAGCCTCCGACGCGCGCATCCCGGCCGCCGGGTGGAGAAGCAGGTAGACATCTGCTAGGCCGGCCCAGGCTCGTGCAAAGCCCTGGTCGATTTCAAGCGCACGCTCGTACAGGCGCGCCGCCGATTCAGCGTCGACCCTCGACCGCCGGTTCCAAAGGGATCGTCCTTCGAGGTACAGCGCGTACGCATCGGGATCGGCTGTGGCCCACGCCTCCAAGTACTCGACCTGGTCGGACGGAGGACGGATCCGCAGCGCATCCAGCACATCCAGCACTAGCCGGATACCGACCGACAGCGCTTCCTTGGGCGATATTTCGTAGATCTCGCCCCAAATCGGCGCATCCGTACGGGCGTCAATGAGCCGTACGACGATCATCATCCGGTCACCCAGTACCCGGAGCGATCCGTCCAAGACCACATCCGTGCCGAGCTCCTTCGCGATCTGTTGTACCGTTCGTCCTTCCCGTACTCGATATCGATCGACCGAGGACCTGGAGATGACCCTGACTTCCGATAGGCGACTGAGCGAATCGATGATCTCGTGTGCTAGCGCCGCCCCAAGGTGCCCCTGACCGGCACCATCGCCAGCGAAGGTGAATGGAAGGACGGCGATACTGCGAGACGGTCGAGGGGTCCTGGCGCGCAGGTCTCCGGAGTCGACAGCCTCACCCTCCTGTGAGCCGATGCGAATGGCTTCGGCCAATGCCACGGTCTCCGGCGATGGATCGAGGCCGAACTCCCGCGCCCAGCGCGTCCTGAACGACTCGAATTGGCGGAGCGCCGCTACGCGGTCGCCAACTCGATCGAGCAGTCGCAGGAGCCGGCGCACCGACTGTTCATGGTCACCGTCAAGCTCTGTCGCACGGCGGGCGAGATCAGCCGCACTGATCCAGTTCCCCCGTCGTTCCTCGGATTCGGATAGCATCCAGGCCGCTGACGATGCCGCACGCCGCAGACGCGCACGTTGCGCTTCTAGCCACCCGACGATGTTTGGGGAGCCAGGGACTTCCAGACCGGGCAAGAAGTCGCCGTCGTAGAGGTCCAGTCCTTCCTGGAGACGACTCTCCGCGATGAGCATGTTGAACGACACGGCATCGCACCGCAGGGTATCTGAATTCACCCGAACGGCTTCGCCTCGGCTCAGGATCGCATCGCGTCCTAGCTGTTTGCGGAGGTAGTGGAGCGCACTCCGCAACGACCCCCGCCCACGCTCCCTGCTAGAGTCCGGCCAAAAGAGGTGGATCAGACTCCGGCGCCGACACCCTCGGCCGCCCTCTCCTAGAAGCAGATAGCCAAGCAGCGCCACCCTCTTGGGCTGTGCGAGCAAGGCTTCCGTACGTGCTGGATCGAGATCTGTGAATTCGATCCCCCCCAACGTGCGAAACTCCGCCATTTCCTGCCGTTATCTGAAGTTGATGTTCAGAACACGATCAACTGACGTTTTCCGGATATCATGCGGCTGCGAGCGGAGAAAGTCCAGTGACCGCGAACGGTCGTGGCTCGCGACGGTCGGCGCGCAAAGAGGAGCATTGTGCCATGAGGAGCCAAAGCCGGAAGTTCACGCGGTGCCACGGGAACGGTCGAGCCATATTCCGGTCAGGACTGGTCGTAGCGTTGGCCTGGGGCTGCGTCGGGGAAACGCCGACATCGATCGGAGACGGGTATCCACTTCAAGGACCGGCTACCAAGTCCGGTATGGAGGAATCGATGGGACGACAGGCAGAGGTGGGGCGAAGCGCGCCGCCTCAGACGCGGCCGATGAAGATGCATCTGGCGGTGGAGCTCGGGGATCCGGTCCAGACGCCTCTGCCGGAGTGTCTGGTGGCCCATGTGAGCTCGGTCATCACAGGCCACGCGACCCACCTGGGAGAGGTCCGGGGTGTTGGAAGCACGTGCATCCAGACGTTGCAGCCGGATGCAAATCCGCCCTTCCTGCCACCCGGTCAACCCCCGTACGCCACCGCTCAGTTCACGAACCCGTCATGGGTGCTGACAGCCGCGAATGGGGATGAACTATGGTTGGAGGCGACTGGGATTGCGGTGCTCGGAGTGAACCCTGCCGACGGGTCGTTCGCGTCACTCGCAGCTCGTGGTACCCACCGGATCACTGGGGGCACCGGCCGCTTTGAGGGAGCCACGGGCGAGCTGGAAACGAGGGCCGTGAACGAAGATGCACAGGGTCCCGATGACGTTCGGTCGGAGGGCTGGATCCAGTATTGAGTGGCGAGGACTGGGGCCCGGCGTAGGGGGTAGCGCGATGCGCGACACCGTCCCTTACCCGGGCTTCGGTACCGTCTTTGGCATGGTTCATCCGTAAGGCGGCAGTTGAGGACGGAGGGCGGGGATCGGCTCGGTCCGCGGGTTCATGCTTCGCAAGCTCGACGATCTCGACGGAGAGGTTCACGAGCCAGAGTCACCTTAGAACATCCGGTCGGGTCCGCTCGCGGATCCAGTTTGCGAGAGCTTCCTCGCTGATGTCCCCGGCCGCCAGACCTCGCACGACGTGCACGACTTCTTCCTCCTGTGCGACGATCTCGTGCCCGTTCAGGCCGAGGAACATGACAACGGCCAGGAACGCTGCCCTCCTGTTGTCGTCGCGGAACGGATGATTCGCACGGATCCCGAATCCATAGGCCGCGGCTAGCTCAGCAAGGTCGAGCTCACCGTCGGCGTGCGAACACTTCTGTCTCGCTCTGTTGAGCGCGGCATCGAGGGCAGCCTCGTCCCGAATCCCGGCTAGTCCGCCGTGCTCGCGAATCTGATCGAGTTGCGCGGCCTCGACCGCAAGCCTCGGAACCCAAATCGGCTCCTTGGAGCGCCGGCGCAACCTACTTCGCGAGTTCGCGGAGAGCGTTGCGGTAGCGCTTCGCCGCCTGGGCTGCATGACCCAAGGCCTCAAGCACGGTGGGATCGTAGGGGCTGAGCAGGATCCCTTGGTCGGTCTCGACGGCGAAGACTTCATCACCCTCGGCGAGGTGGAAACGCTCCGCCATGTCGCGCGGGATGGTGGCTCCGATCGAGCCGCCCATGCGTCTAAGCTTCACGGATTTGACCATGGATTAATATAGCACAATAATGCTACGTCGACCAGCCCTCTAACACCCATCGAAACTGCCGTGCGCGTCCTCGCGCGCCGCCTACCGTGGAAACATCGTTCGGCTTCAATGTCTTACGATCGATAGCGACCATCGCCGGTCGCCGATGAAAGACAGGACCTATTCAAGAACCGAGGCCGAGATGCACAATAGATCAGGTAGAGGGGCGATTGCTGTTCTTGCGTTTTTGTCGATGGGCGCGTCGACCGCTTGCGAGGGTCGAGCCCAGCAGGGCATGGATCCCGCGACGGCGCCGCAGGCCGTCATCGATCGATTCAGCGGGGACGCCGGGACGCTGTTTGTCCGGGACGGCTCCAACGGACTTCCCGGGCCGAACCAGCCGATCGACTTTGATCAGGGTCCGTTCATCACCACGGGTCTTGGGCCTGAGGGCCAGGTCGTGCGTTACTACAATTTCGATGTCCAGCCGCTGGCCCCTGCGCCGATTTTCGTGCTGTTCCGCGAGGGAGAGGATACGCCGGTAGCGGGCCAGCTCAACATTGTCGATGTGATTCCGGGCGATGAGGGTTACAACGACTTCTGGCACGTGATCAAGGTGACGGTGCCATCGGACTACGTGGCGAACACGGTCACGAGCGCCGCCGCCGTCGTGGAGGCAGGCTATGCGCAGGAACCGACGGACATGCTCGTCAACTGCCCCATCGTACCTGCAGGATCGACTGCGTCACTCCGCCACGGTGGTGGCAGCTCCGATCTCGTTCAGGGTTGGTACAAGGGCCAGGTTGTGAACTACTTCACGTTCGAGGAGAAGGCACTCACGACCACCGGCAACGTGCCGGTCTCGCCGATCTACGTGACGTTCAACATCGCGCCGGGCGAGCCCGGCGGCGGCCCCGGTTCGGGCTTCGTCACCGAAGAGGGCACGGCGCAGACTCACAACGTGCTCCAGACGATCCCGTCGGACGCGGGCTACTCGCCGTTGTGGTTCGTGAACGTGTACGACAACGCGGATTTCCCCAACGTGTCGGACCTCGAGTCGGCACGCGCCGCGAACATTCTGGCGGGCGGGGTGGCGAACGTGAATTGCCCGGTGGTCGAAGTTCGAGCCACCTAGCAAGCCCGCTCCGAACCCATCTCCTTTTTCGTGGTGGGCTCGGCCGCAGCTTCCACTAGGGCCTTCGTTGCACCGCCTCGGGTCCGGGACCGGGGTGGTGTAGCGAAGCCCGCCGGGCTTGTCCGGAAGCTCCTCGATGCTTCCCGGCGGCCGGCACTCCTCGTCCCCTTCAGCCACCCTCCGTATGACAACGAAGAGACCGCAGCTGGCCGCGTTCATCGAGAATGCGGCGGAATCGACGACAGCCTGCCTGGTTGCCATGGTACAGGGCAACTTGCTTGTGCTCTCGATGAGTCATTGGCTCATAGCATCCCGCACGGGATTGCTTGCCGGCGTCATTGCGTCGGTCGCGATCCTCCTTGCGCGCACCAATCGTCGTTGGCTGGTGTCGTTGCTGTTGGGTTTGGCCACTGGTGTCGTAGACTACTTCGTACATCCCGGCGGCTTCGGAGCCGTCTGGATGGAGGCCGTTGTGACCGGAGTGGGCGCAGCGCTCCTTTCCTTCATCGTTGGAACCGTGCTGCAGCGTCGCCGTATGGCCCGAGGGCTCTGATCGAGCAGCGTAGCTCTAATGCGTACGGCTTGGGAGCGCTGCACGCTCGTCAGCGGGCCGACCGTGTGGTAGAATTTCCGTCCGTTTGACTGACATCGAAGGACGCGGAGATCGGATGAGCGGAGCCAACCGCATGCCCTTGTCGGTGAAGTTCCTATGGGGTGTGTCACTCGTCCGGGTGCTGCTCGTCGGAGTCGTTGTGAGCGTGCTCGTCTGGCTGGCATCCTGTGAGCCATCCGGCTCGTTTCAGCGAGGGTTCCGACAGGGATCACTGGAGCGGATGGGTGCGACGGACGGTTCGTTCACCTCGCATGAACTCGGGATCGTGTTCGGAAGCAGTGCGGTTACTTGGACGTTGCTTCTCTTGGTCCCGGTCGCCCTCTGGCGAAGAAGCCGGGGAGCGGTGCAGGGCCTCCTGGTATTGCACGTTATTTGGTCAATGAGTCAGGGAGCTCCGGCCGCGGTGATCGTGTCCCTCTTACTCCTGGGACTCACGTTCACGAACGGGGCGAAGGCGTACATTTCCGGATGGAATTCCGGGGAATTTCAAGCTCCCGAAAGCTAGGGTCGATCAGCCAGCCGACGGCCGAGCGAACATCTCTGCGGCAGGTGCGGTCGGATAGGAGATGCTCACCGGACGTCCGTTCGACGGGAGGGCGTATCCGTTAGACAGCGGATCGGAAACTCATGGAACCGAAGTACGTTGACTTCGACGACGCGCTTCATCGGACGTACGCCAAAGGGCGCCAGCTCGCGCCGGACGTGATGGCTAGGTGGATGGATGCAGTCCTCCGGATCGTCGACCGCGAGACTGTCAACCGCATTCTCGATCTCGGCGCGGGTACCGGCCGTTTCTCGGCTGTTCTCGGCACAACGTTCGACGCCGAGGTTGTGGCGCTGGACCCTGCCGCGAAGATGCTCCGGCACCGGCCTCGCGGCGTCCCCGGGATTGTCGCAAGAGCCGAGGCCCTACCCGTCGCGCCTCACTCCGTGGATCTCGTGTTCGCGTCCATGGTCGTCCACCACTTCTTGGATCTTCACGCTGCGGCGAGAGAGGTCGCGAGAGTGTTGCGACGCCGCGGCGTGTTCGTGCTCAGGACCTGCTTTCGGGAAACCGTCGAGGCACCCTACCACGCGTATTTCCCACAGGTCCGCGAGCTCGATGTCTCGATTCTTCCCGCGAAGACTGACGTTCTGTTCGCGATGGAGGAGGCCGAGCTAACCCAGCGGACCCACACCATCGTCAGGCAGCGCATGGATTCGAGCTTCAAGGACTACGCGGGACGGATCGCCCAACGCGCCATGAGCCCGATGCGAATGATCTCCGACGATGAGTTCGAACGGGGCATGGAGGCGCTCCGGGCTGCTGCAGATCTCGAAACGACGCCAACTCCGGTCTACGAAAACATCGATCTGCTTTCGTTCTCGCCACTCGAAGACTGATTCGCCTGCTTTCCAACACACCGTTGAACGGTCATATCACGTTTTGAGAGGCCTGGACGCGACGGGTGCGGAGATCTCATGAGAGCGTTTACGAGACGCAGGCTACTTGCATCAATCAAGCTCGGAGTCGGCGCGGTTCCCTTCGCCGTTGGCCTGAGGTTGCTCCACGGCCAGCCTATTGTGCCAGGCACCTTCATCTCCGGGTTCGCACTCGGATTCGTTGCCTGTGTCGCCGAGCTCTTCTGGTTCCGTGATCGCCTCAAGCGGCTTGGCTTCCTGAGCCACGTCGCGGTCAAGTCGCTTCTTATCCTCGCGCTGCTCTACGCGGCGTTTGCGGTCCTCAATCTCCTGGACGTTTGGATCGACGGCATCACCTGGAGCGAGTACCTCGGCGCATTGCTCGATCCGGTGCTCGCGAGATCCTTGCTCGAAGCTCTCGTCGTCATCGCCTTCCTGCTGTTTCTCCTCCAGCTTGATCGCCTGCTGGGACCCGGCGTGCTACTCGGTTACGTCACCGGCCGGTACCATCGACCACGCCGCGAGGATCGTGTCTTCATGTTCTTGGACCTTCGCGGCTCCACGGAACTGGCCGACCGCATGGAGGCAGAGCGCTACTTCCAGTTTCTGCATAGCTACTTCTCAGAAATGTCCGAGCCCATCCTCGAAACCGACGCCGAAATCTACCAGTACGTGGGCGATGAAGTGGTGTTGACCTGGAAGCTCCGCAACGGTCTCGAGGAGGCCAACTGCGTACGCGCGTTCTTCCTAATCGACGACAGAATGCGCAACCGACGGGCGTCGTTCGTGGATCGGTTCGGTGTCTTCCCGGAATTCAAAGCGGGGCTTCACTGCGGCCCGGTGATCGCCGCTCAAATCGGCGAGCTGAAGCGCGACGTCGTTTTCAACGGGGACGTTCTCAACACCACCGCACGGATCCAGGCGTCGTGCAATCGGCTTGGCAGGCGGTTGTTGGCTTCGGCCGACCTGGTCGAGCAACTGAGTCTCGGCACCGAGTACCGCCTGGAACCGATGGGTGACGCACCGCTCAGGGGTAAACAAGATCTCATGCGTCTGTACGCCATCACACGTGCCGTCGACCGCTCTCAACGGGGCGAGCGCCCCGCCACATAACAACCATCGCCCACCACCCGACGGAGGTGACGCAGGCAGGTCGGGATCTTCGAAGGCCAATGACGGCATACGATTCATCGGTGCACTCGGTCGGCGGAGCGCTTCGCCGCGGTAGCACTTGCGTCGTATTCTAGCTCTATGGATCGAGCACGCTGGAATCGGATCCAAGACGTGTTCCAGGGCGCGCTGGCTCGTACCGGAGCCGAGCGTGCGGCCTACCTCGACGAGGCCTGCTCCGGAGCAACCGATCTTCGGGCCGAGATCGAAGAGATGCTGGTCTCTTACGAGGCCGCCGCGCAGTTCGACGGTCGCGTGGCGCAGAACCCCACAACGGACCGTCGCCACTCCGCTGACGTCGACCCGGCCTTCACCCGAGCTCTTTCACCCCGGTTCAGGGTCACGGGTCTCGTCGGCGTGGGTGGCTGGGCCACGGTCTACCGGGCGCGTGACCTGCAGCACGGCCGCGATGTAGCGATCAAGGTGCTCAGGCCCGAACTGGCCGCTGCGCTCGGACCGGACAGGTTTAGACGCGAGATCGAGATGGCCGCCCGGCTCCAGCACCCCCACATCCTACCGCTGTTCAGCTCGGGCGAGGTGGAGGGTCGGCTCTACTACGTCATGCCCTATATAGACGGGGAGTCACTCGCCGATCGCTTGTCCCGCGAAGGCGCGCTGCCAATCGACGACGCGAAACGGATTTTCGGCGAGATCGTCGGAGCGTTGGGCGAGGCACATAGCCATGGCATCGTTCACCGGGACATCAAGCCGGACAACGTGCTGTTGAAGGGTAGGCACGCGGTGGTGGCGGACTTCGGAGTCGCCAAGGCCGTCACCGACTCGGCCGATCGCCCCGACTTGACCCAGACGGGCGTGTCGATGGGCACGCCAAGATACATGTCGCCCGAGCAGGCCGCCGGCGATCAGTCAGCCGACCACCGAGCGGACATCTTCGCGGCAGGTGCGGTCGGATATGAGATGCTCACCGGACGTCCGCCGTTCGATGGGGAGAACGTGCGGAAAGTGCTACTCGCGGTGATGACCGAAACGCCCGAGGCTCCCCACCGCCACCGGGCCGAGATCCCGGAGCCCCTTGGCGATCTGATCTTGGCGTGCCTCGAGAAGGATCCCGACGAGCGACCTCAGTCGGCCCAGGAGGTGCTCGCCGGTCTCGATGGTGTGGGCTCCAGTGCCGCTGTGCCCACCAAACGGGCGCGGGTTGGTCGAGCGATGGCCATCGTTGCGGGTCTCTACGTCGCCGGCTCGTGGCTCGTCATGGAGGCGACGCAGACGCTTTCCGGCTCGCTGGGTCTACCGGGCTGGGTCGTCCCGTTTGCGCTCATCCTCCTCGTCGTCGGTTTCCTGGTCATGCTGGCGACCGCCTTCATCCCGACGCGACAGCGAATCCGATCACACACCCGGGGCCCGGCGAGCGCTCGAACATGGAAGCGGGCGGCGCTCGGCGGGCTTGGAGGCTTCGGTGCTTTAGCGCTGGCCGGGATCGCGTGGGCAGTCATGCGGGGCCTGGGCATCGGGCCACCGGGGACGCTGGTGGCAAGAGGGCTGCTCGAAGAGCGCGACATCCTCCTGCTGGCCGACTTCGAAAGCCCGTCCGACGACCCCGTCCTCGCCAGCGTCGTGACCGAAGCGCTACGCGTAGACTTGTCACAGTCGCGGACCGTTCGGGTCGCGGAGGCCGGCTTTATCGGGCCCGCGCTCGCCCGTATGGAGCGGCCGCCGGACGAGCGGATCACGAGAGAACTGGGTCGCGAATTAGGCGAGCGCGAGGGGTTGAAGGCCATCGTCAGTGGAGTGGTTGCCCCAGTGGGTGCCGGCTATCAGCTCACTGCCCGCCTCGAAAGGCCGGTCGACGGCACCGTCCTCACCGCGCACCGGGAATCGGCGCGCGACTCGACGGAGCTGCTCGACGCGATCGACGCGCTGTCCGCTCGCCTGCGCGAGCGTATCGGGGAGCCGCTACGCAGCCTCGCCTCGACCCCGCCGCTCCAACAGGTCACGACCTCTGACCTCGCGGCGCTCCGCAGGTACAGCGAGGCCGTGCAGCTCCCGGAGGCAGAGTACTCGCGGCGCATTCGCCTGCTTGAGGAGGCGATTGCGGAGGACAGCACGTTCGCGTTCGCGTGGAGAGGGCTCGCCATCGCTTTTCAAAACCACGACTACGCTCCGAGTCGCGCGCTCGCGGCCAGCACACGGGCGTTCGAGCTCCGGGACCGACTTACGGCGGCCGAGCGTGATCAGGTAGAGGCCTACTACTACTACCAGGTGAGGCGCGAGCTACCGCAGGCGATCGCCGCGTTGGAGTCGGCCGTAGCGCGTAACCCCGGGGACACTAGACCGATCGCGAATCTGGGCAGGTTCACCATGGAAGCCGGCGAGTTGGAGACCGCATTGGTGTGGCTGGAGCGCGCCCTCGACATCGACTCGACGCACGCCATCCCGCTCATGAACGTCCCGCAGGTCTATTTCAAGCTCGGAGATTTCGATCGAGCTCAGGATGCGATTGATCGTCTCTATCAGTTCGGGTACTTCCCCTATGGAGAACTTCTCCACGCGTTCTCCGAGCTCGTGCGGCGTAACTACGCCGAAGCCGAGAGGGTGTTGGCGCCCGTGCCCGCCGATCTCGAAGGGAATCCCTACATGCTCGGACTGGTTACCCGCGAGCTCACGCGCGCGACCGGGCCCCTCGGCCGGCTGGCGGACTACCGTTCGCGAATGGATCGCACTATCGAGCTACAGACGAGCGCTGGTGTCGCGACGGAAGCGCTTCGGCTATCCGCGGTCGCGGCCCTGACCGAGGCACAGGCGTTGGGTCGCCCTGACCGCGCTGTCGTCGACACCGCGCTCGAGCGGTTCCCGCTGGCGGACATGGATCCGATCGAGCGTCCGTATCTGGATCTGGCCGGCGTCTACGCGCAGCTCGGATACCCGGGTGTGGCGGTCGAGCTCGTGGAGGAGTTCGACTCCGTGACACCGGAGGCGTTCGCCTACGGTTACCGATTCCGTCGCAGCCGTGCGCTCGGCTACATCGCGCTCGCCCAAGGACGGTACGACGATGCGATCGTCGCCTTCCGAGCCAGCACCGGCACAGAGCAGGCGCCGTGGGATCTCGCAGGACAAGCGCGGGCGTTCGATGCGGCTGGGCAGCCCGACTCCGCCCGGGTCTACTATGATGCATACCTTGAAGAGCTGCAGTTTCTGAGGATGGAGTCCGATCAGTTCTACCTCGCCGCCTTTCTGGAGCGCTTGGCGGAGTTGGAGCATGAAGCGGGCGAGCTCGAGGACGCGGCGCGGTACTACGCCGAGTTCGTCGAGCTGTGGTCAGAGGCTGACGCCGAGTTGCAGCCGCGCGTGATCCGCGCGCAGGAGAGGCTGGAGGCGATCCTGGCCGAGATCGGATAATCCGCAATTGCGCCTGCTAGTCCTTCTCGTCCTGGCCCTCGTCGCCTGTTCTCCGGTTGACGAAGCACCACTCGGAGTGTTGTCTTCCGAGGCGGCCGTCCGGCGAACGATTCGCGATGTCGATGTCGAGCTCAGTCTTCGGTTCTGGGTGGATCCATCGACGATGGAGGATCGCCTTCCGTTGGGCGCCAGCGTTAGGACGGTGGAGCACTACGGCATTCCGGATTCCGTCATTGGACCGAAGTATCGTGATTGGCTCGACGCCTCACTCGTGGTTACAAGCGCGAGGGTTGCACTTGATGGACAAACGGTCTCCTCGGCGCCAGGCGGGGGTGAGGCGTTCTGGTGGCTGCAGCTCGAGGAGGGCGGGTCTCCGCGTGGCCGGCCAGTCGGTCCTCGCGAACAATCTGCGTGCCAGTCTCGAGATCCAAAACGTGTTCGGTGTGGCCATGACCGGGTGGCGAGCCGACGCGGCGACATACCACCGTCCACGCGATGACGTCATGCCAAGCCGTTGAACGCTGACACCCCCGTCTGAGAGGAGGGCACCGGGCGGGGTCGTAGGGTCGATTGTGGCAAGACGGGCCGCCGGGCGCACCCGTGTTCGACGTGGGCGGACCTCGAGCGTTTCCAGCGAAACTCGCATACTGCGCCGCACGTCCGGAGTTACATGACTGCGGCGCGCTTGGTGTTGAGCATACTGGTCGCGATTCACCTCGTCCTTCCGTGGACTCCGGTGAACCGGCATCCGGAACGGACTATCCTGGTGGGGAGCCTGGCGCTCGGCGGGCTCTTCTTCCTCCTCCTTTGGTATTCTCGGCGGGCTGCGGGACGGGCGTTCGGCTTCGCACTGGCACTTCTACTGGCGACCTATTTGGTCAGCGCAGGGACGGGCGCGTCACCGCTACGCGAGGGCTGGCTCGTGAAGATCGTCTTCGCCGCGGGCCTGGCCGCTGGGCTCGTGCAGGCGCATAGCCGCGAACAATGGACGTCTCGTCTTCGTTATCGCAGGGCGGACACCCAACCAACAAGTGAGGCTCTCGATGGCGATCCCAACACTGCGAACGCGTCGCCTCGTGCTGAGGCCGTTCACCCTGGACGATGCCTCGGTTATCCAGGAGTTGGCGGGTGCGCACGAGGTAGCGATCGGGACTCTAACCGTGCCACATCCCTATGAGGATGGGATGGCAGAGGACTGGATCCAAGGTCTGGATCGAGACTGGCAAGATCGCGAAGCCTTGGCCCTGGCGATGGAGGCCGAGCCCCACGGCTTGGTAGGGACCGTGGGCCTCGTCGAACTCGAGATACCCCACGGCCGGGCCGAGTTGGGGTACTGGGTGGGTGTGCCGTACTGGGGGCGTGGTTACGCGACAGAAGGTGGGTCCGCCGTGCTTGAGTACGCGTTCAACGTACTCGGACTCAATCGAGTGTGGGCGCAGCACTTCACGCGAAACCCCGCGTCCGGTCGGGTGCTGGAAAAGCTCGGATTCCGTCGTGAGGGGACACTGCGATCCCACCACCGACGCTTCGGAGAGTTCGAGGACGCCGCGGTGTACGGAACCCTGGCTTCCGAATGGCGAAACAGGGGCGATTGAGGTGCTATGCCATCCAACATGAAGCCGAAAGACAGGTATCCCATGGACCGAGACCCAGCGACGCAGAGGAAGCAAATCACTCTCCGCGCTCTGCGAGACGACGATGCGGATACGTTCCAACATTGGTCCGATCAGCTTGGGTGGCACAAGCCCTCCGGGCTGTTCCGCCGCTACGCCGAGGAACACGATGCAGGAAGCCGCTGGGTCTGCGTTGCGGAACTGAAGGGTGAGTTCGCCGGCTACGTCACCGTGCTGTGGACCTCGATGGACTCGACGTTGCGCGACTCCGGCATCCCGGAGATCGTGGACCTCAACGTTCTGCCGGCCTATCGGTGCCGCGGCGTTGGCACAGCCTTGTTAGACGCCGCAGAAGTCCAGGTCGCTTCGCGATCTGACATCGTCGGGATCCGCGTCGGACTCCACAGCGGATACGGCTCTGCTCAGCGGCTTTACGTGGCTCGCGGCTATCTTCCCGACGGGGCCGGCGCCGTAATCCACGGCGAATCGGCCCCGGAGGGTGCCACGGTTCAGCTCGACGACGAGTTGGCACTTCGGATGACGAAGACCGTGCGTGTCTGATCCACGCCGGGCACGGAGGACGGGGTGAATAACGCAGTCGAATCGATCGTGAAGGCTCTCTTCGTCTGCTGGCTCAGCACCGCTGCCACGTGTACCTCGGAGGCTTTCCAGACGGACGCCGACGTTTACCGGCTTCAACACCTCCAGTACTACGTGGCCCTTATCGAGGAGTACCGGGCGAAGTCCGGTCGGGTGCCGCTTGAAGGGACGCATCGCAGTACGAAATGGTGATTTCCCAAGTCGGCGACACATCCGGGGTCTCTCTTCAAGGAGCCATCTCCGATACGCTCCTCTTCGAGGACGTTGCGTTGTTGCGATGAAGGAGAGCGGACAGCGGATCCGCGAGTCCTCCCGCCGGAATACATGAGGTCGACATCGACGACGTGACCATAGACGCACCGCTCGTGCGGGATCTCGTTTCCACCCAGTTCCCCGAGTGGGCGGGCTTGTCCGTGTCGCCGGTTGAGCACGATGGGCACGACAATCGGACGTTTCGGCTGGGGTCGGACAAGTTGGTGAGGCTGCCGAGCCATGGTCGGTACGAACCGCAGGTGGACAAGGAACATCTGTGGCTTCCTCGGCTCGCTCCGTTGCTGCCACTGCCGATTCCGACGCCTGTTGCCATGGGTGCCCCCGGTAGCGGATATCCGTTCAAGTGGTCGGTCTACAAGTGGATCGAGGGAGAGATCGCGACGACCGCACGGATCGACGATATCAAAGTCCTGGCGACGGAGCTCGCCGAGTTCATGGTTGCCCTTCAAGCGATCGATCCGTCGATGGGGCCGAGCCCGGGACCCCACAACTTCTACCGCGGTGGGTCCTTAGCGGTCTACGAGGAGGAGACGCTCAACGTCATCGATGAGCTGGACGAAGCCATCGATCGTGTTGCCGCGTTGTCGGTATGGGAGGCCGCACGTAGCGCCCCCGATCATCCACGAACCACTTGGCTACACGGCGACTTGGCTGCATCCAATCTGCTGGTCGAGGGCGGACGGCTGAAGGCCGTCATCGACTTCGGTATCTGCGGCGTGGGAGATCCGTCCTGCGATCTGAAGATTGCGTGGACCTTCTTCGACAGGGCTACGCGCCGAACGTTTCGGGAGCGCCTGGGTCTCGACGGGGCAACGTGGGCGCGGGGTCGGGGGTGGGCGTTGTGGAAAAACGCAAAGTGGCTCGCCGAGGAAATCCGCCGCGGTGGCACCGACATCGGAGCGGCCCGCCGATGTGTCGACGAAATCCTCCGCGACCACCGGATAACGGCCTGACAAGCGTTTGCGCCTCCGTTACCCTGCCCGGGTGCGATGCCCGGGGAGTAAGAGAGAGAATGACCGAGTCCAGCGGTTGCCCTCCGATCCAAACTCATCGACTCGTCCTCCGGGAGTTGGTGGATGCGGACTTCAAAAGCGTTCACGCGTACGCGACGGATCCGGTCGTGGTGCAGTTCATGCCATGGGGCCCGAACTCGGAGTCCGAAACCCGCGCCTTCCTGACGCGAGCTCAGGAGGCTGCACGGGCGCAGCCGCGCATTGGCTATGAACTGGCGGTGACGCTTCGTGACAACGGCACACTCGTCGGTGCTATAGGGCTGCACCGTGAGGCTGCGGAGTCCCTCGAGGCCATGCTGGGTTATTGCTTTGCGCGTTCCGCATGGGGTCACGGATATGCAACTGAAGCCGGTCTCGCGATGGTCGAGTTTGGCTTCACCCATCTCGGACTCGAGAGCGTCTGGGCGGGTTGCGACGTGCGCAACACCGGGTCGGTTCGGGTGCTCAAGAAGCTCGGCATGACGCTGCAGGGGAGACATCGGCACCCGCTTGAGGGCAGCGCGGAGGTCGAAGAGTCCTTCATGTTCCGCGTGCGTCTCGACGAATGGACCAATCCGTCAGGGACCGGTCTCATAGCAAGCATCTGAAGCAGGCAGACTGAAGCCGCTGGCTCGGAGTTCGCTTCAGCCAGGCATCCATGGGGTCGGGAGCCCAACGATGGGCGCTCCCCGACAGCCCCGTTGGGAGAACACCCGATCCCGCGTCCCCGTCCGCGCCACGAGATTCACGGTAGTCTAGCGGTTGAGGCGCCTGCGAGGATTCGAGGATCGCCAGCCAATCAGGCCACCGGGGGATCAAATGACGTCACAACGGGTCAACGCCGTTGCGGTCGGGATCCTGTTCATTGCCGCAACCGGCTTCTACGTCCTCGGCCAGAGCATCTACGCCCCGATCACAGGGTCTCCCGAGTACCTCGAACTCGTGTATCCGCAACGTGCTAGAGTAGTCGCGGGCCTTTTGCTGGAGCTTTTGGGAGTGCTATCGATTCCGTTGATCGCATTGCTGCTCTACCCTCTGCTCCGGCCCCACCACGAGCGAGCGGCTCTCGCGTACATCGGGATCCGGATCCTCGAATCAGTAGGGCTTCTCCTGGCGCTCATCGTAGCATGGGCATCTGTCCGCATGAGCCGGGAGTACTTGTTGAGCGAAGCCGGGACAGCCTCGTCATGGCACGTCGTGGGAGAAGCGGTCCAGGCGCTGGGTCAGTCCACCTTCCTGATCTCCGTCGCCGTAGTTTTCCCGCTGAGCGCCCTTGTCCTGAATGCTGTGCTTTGGGGCTTCCAGCTCGTGCCTCGGCTGATCTCGGGATGGGGACTGCTTGCGGCAGCACTGCTCATCACCGGCTCGGTGTTGGATATCCTTGAAGTACTCCCCGAGATGTCACGAACGACACTGGAAGTGCTGCTGTCGGGTCCGATAGCGGTTCAAGAGATGGTGTTGGCCGGATGGCTGATCGTGAAGGGCATCAGGATGCCATCCGGACCGGACCAACGTTCTGCGCTGCACGCCCTTGAACGCTGAAACCGACGCTTGGGATTGCTCCAGCATTGCTCCATTCGTGTGAGATCTGCAGCTTAGGCGTGAAACCGCTAGGCGGATCAACGACCGGGAGGCGAAGTGGCGAGGATCACCGGAATCGGCGGCGTCTTCTTCAAGAGCAAAGGGGAGGGTGCCGCGCTCGCCGCATGGTACCAGAAGCACCTGGGCATGGTGCTCGAGGACTTTGGTGGCGCTGTTCTCAAGTGGCCTGACGATCGAGCGGAAGACCAAGGCCTCACCGTGTGGCATGTCGCAGACGGAGACACGACGTGGTTCAGCCCAAGTGGCTCTTCGTTCATGATCAACTACAGGGTCGACAACCTCGGCGAGATGCTGGAGCAGTTGCGGGCGAGCGGCGTGGAGATCGTCGGCGGACCCGAGTCGCATGAGAACGGGAAGTTCGCCTGGATCATGGACCCGGAAGGGAACAAGGTCGAGCTCTGGGAGCCGATGACTTGGGACGCTAAGAACAAGGAAGCCTGAGACACGGCGCCTTCGTACAGCACTCACTCCCTCCTGTAGCGCGCCTCATCAGTCATACCGCGGGAATTTCCGTCTAATTCGTCGGGACCGTTCGAATCGACCGGAGATCAACCGAGTGCGATTCGCAGCCTACGCGCGTGCCCCCGTAGACCTCTTGATCTTACTGGGCTACATATGTAGAATAAGACATGAAGCGGCTCACTCGTACGACCACTCGCACACTCCTCGTCTTTCTGGAATCGCCGAGGACTTGGCGTTACGGCTACGACCTGATGAAAATCGCCGACCTTTCGTCGGGCACGTTGTACCCGCTCCTCGCGCGACTCACGGAGGGCGGTTGGCTCGAGTCGCGCTGGGAAGATTCCGATTTTCCGGGGAAGCCGCCGCGACAGTTGTACCGTCTCACCGCCACCGGCCGTACCCAGGCGCACCATGCCTTGAAACGTGCGCAGGCTTCGTGGCTCCAACTTCCGCGGACCGGCGAGGCATGATCATGCCCAGCGGTCTCCGTTCGGCGCTCGACCGCATCGTCGGACATATGGCGAACCTCTCTCCACCGCGGCATCGCGAGCTGGTGCGAGGGATGGTCGCCGAGCTGAATTCCATCACCGAGCCCGCCGAACGGACACGCTTCGCCCTGGGCGCGATCGCGGCGATCGCTCGCCTGGCGATGCGCGGGTATGTCCGCGCCGCCGTTCGCGCGCTCGTCACACTCGTCGGCGGAACTCCCGAAGAGGACGAACTGGATCTCGGAGGTCCACTGATGTCGAAGCCCACTGCTCGGCAGCTACTCGGCCGCCATGCGGCCCCTGTCGTGATTTCGCTCGTCTCATTGACGGCACTCCTTTTGGGCCACAACGCCGTGGGTTTGGTGGCCCAGTTGGCCGAAAGGGGGGCGCCCCCGAACACGATGATCGAGGCGGTTCTCCTCGCGGTGCCCTTCACGCTGGCCCTCACGATCCCGATGGCCGTCTTCCTCGCCGTGTCGTGGGTGTTCACGCGGCTGGGTGCAGAAGGTGTTCTCGCCCGTGCACGGCGAGAGCGGCACGGCATTCGCCGGTTACTAGCTCCGGTACTGGGTGCTGCCGCTGTCATCGCCGCCCTGACCTTCGTGTCCAACAGCCAGGTCGTCCCCCGCGCCAACGCACGCTTGGCGGCGGTGCTCGACGGTGCTCCACGGGAGGCCAGTGATCGGACGATGACCATCGGCCAGCTACGGGAAGCGGCACAAAGCGCTCTGACCGCGACCGAGCCCAACGCCGCCGCACGAGCGGCCGCGTACGAGGTCGAGATTCAGAAGAAGTTCGCTTTGGCTGCGGCAATCATGATCATGGCGCTGGCCGCCGCGGCGGTCCCAATTCGCTTCTCCAACGTCGGCCCTTCGCTCGCATTTGGTGTGGGGGGGTTCGTGTTCGTCGGGTACTATCTTTTGCTAGTCGCAGGTGAGTCGCTCGCCGAGCAGCAGGCGATCTCCCCGTTCGTCGCGATGTGGATGGCGAACGCCGTACTTCTCACCATCGGTCTGCTCCTCGTCTGGCGACCGAGCGGTGCCGACCCCACGCACCGGCCCGAGACCGTTGTGATCGGGGGATGACACTGCACGCGGACCGTCCGGCCGCAGTGTTCTTCGATCTGGACGGTACGCTCATCGATCATTCCGCCGCCGCGCGAGCAGCGGCCGGAGCCTTCTACGAAGCCATCCAAAATCGGACCGTTGAAGAGTCGGCCGAGGCCTTCGCGATGGCATGGCGCCAGGTCCAGGAACGACACTACCGCCGCTATCTCCGCGGCGAGATCACATTCTCGGAACAGCGTCGGGCGCGGATCCGGGCTCTCGTTGAAGATCTTTCGAGCGACGCCGAGGCGGACGAGCTCTTCGCGGCCTACCTACAGCACTACGAAGACCGTTGGGCCGTGTTCGACGATGTGATTCCCTGCCTCGATCACATCGAATGCGATTCCCTGGGCGTGATCACGAATGGGGATCCGGAACAGCAACGGAAGAAGTTGGTCCGAACCGGGCTGCTCCATCGGTTCGAAACGGTGGTCTGCTCGGGTGCCGTAGGCTACTCCAAGCCCGACGCTCGCATTTTCCGGCATGCGTGCCGGGCCATCGGCGCAGAGCCGGGACGAGCGATTCATATCGGGGACTCCTTCGAATCCGATTACACCGGATCGAGAGGTGCCGGTCTGCACGGCGTCCTCCTTACTCGCCAGCCCTCCACGGAAATCTCGACGAGTGTCCATCGGGCCAGCTCTCTTCGGGAGGTGCCGGCACTGGTTCATCACCTGATGTCGTCCTTGCCGGAGCCATCCTTGTATGACGGCGACGAGGTAGGATCGTAGAATTCAGGGGGAGCGGTAGCCCGACCCATCTAAGGACCATGATCGCCGCGTAGCAGAAACGGCAGGTCCGTCAGACCGCACGTCGATCAGTGCGAGGGAGGGGAGGGTGAGCATTCGCCGATTGGGATCGCTCCTGTGGACAGCCGGTTGGAGTGTTGCCATTCCGTTTACCGTCACGGGATGCGGGGCCTCGGACGACGCGCCGGTCCGGTTGGTTGGGCTCCAACGTGAGTGAAGGGGCCATCGAGCTTGTCGAGAGCCCCGCACAGGGCGGTTGGGCCGACGACCAGGGATGGACCGTCGAGGAAGTCGTCACGGTAGGTGGCGTCGACGTGGGCGAGCTTTATCAGTTCGGCCGCATCACCAGTGTCGACGTCGATCGAGAGGGAGACATCTACGTCGCCGACCGTCTCGCTCAGCACGTCCGAGTTTTCGATGCCGCAGGCGGATATGTCCGCACCATTGGACGTCCTGGAGCTGGCCCCGGCGAATTCGGAGGGAACGCAGCAGGCGTTTTCATCTTGGACGATCAGGTCGTCGTACCGGATCCCTCGAACCAACGCATCTCGCGCTTCGCATTGGATGGAAGCTTTGTCTCCCACCAGCGGCTGGACTCGTCGCAAGGCGTCCCTCTTCGGTACGATGTAATAGGAGGGTCCCACCTCATCGCTCAGCGACGGCGTAGGGTGGCCGAAAACGAAGAGCCGTCTTCGGGGGATGTACTCGTCACGCTGGCTCCGGAGGGCCAGAGGTCTTTCGAGTCGTCACGGACTGAGGGACAGCGGCGCCTGTGGCTCCGTCCGGGAGGTTGGGATTGAGCACACTGCCCTACACCCGACGGGCCACCAGCTTGTCAATCGCATGGCGGTGTCGAAGGCCTCCCGCGTGTTCGTCTTCGAGTATGTAGGACCGAGACTTTTCGATCCTCCATCCTTTGTACAACTCGACCAGCTCACCCTCACGGAACGGTCTCAAAACGAACGGAGCCAGGTCCGGGGGCTGGGGGAGCCGATCGGTGAATACCGCGAGCACGTTCCAACCTCCGGGCGCGGTCGCCTCCTGGACGTCGCGCAACACTCGAAGGGCGGTCTCGGGCTCCAGTAGGTGGAGGACGCCATGCACCACGATCACATCGTAGCCGGCGTCGAGACGGAGGCCGGCAAGGTCTCCAACCGCGACGTCCACCAGTAGGCCTTCGGCCGCGGCACGGGAACGAAGCCGCGCAACTCCGGACGCCGATTTGTCCACAGCATGGACCCTGTGACCCGCACGCGCGAAGGGAAGCGCGTTTCGACCTTCGCCGCATCCCAAATCGAGGACCTTCGAACGTGGAGCGAGGCGGGGGATCAGGTCTACGATCTCGGCCGACGGCGGGCCGAAGGGCTCGGCCTCCGGGTTCCTATACTCGCTCTCCCAAAAGGGCTCCACCGTTACCCCTTACCCGGTCCAACCGCCACACTGTTCAGCTAGCGCGGCAATACTCGTCCCGTTCTGTGGGCGCTGCAAGGGTGGGAGATGGGAGTGAACTTCGTCGCGCACTCGGGTGTCGAGAGCGCAGGCCGCCGGGCAACGCTTTTCTCGGATCGGAGCGTCGGACCTCAACGACCGAGCTGAACCGGCTTGACCTCGGTGGCCCTTACGGTTGAGAGAGAACGTTGCGACACATTTCAGTGGGCCTACTGGTACTGGCGGCGGCCTGCCTCGGACGGACGGCCACGAACTCGTCTGATACCACGGTGCATTTCCTGGCAGACTCGCGGGATGCGTTCTCGGAGTCGGAGCGCGAGCGCGTGGTCCGTGCGCTCGAAGGTGTGACCTCTTCCGTGCGCACCCTGCTTCCTGAGCTACCAGCCGACGTCGCGTTCGAGATCACCGTCGTTTCGAGAGATCTCTCCACGGTCGGGGGCGTCACAGGCCGGGCTGATGCGCCGGGAAGGATCTTGATCGAGTTCTCGTCATCCTTCCCGGGAGGGCTCGCTGGGGGGATCGAGGAAGGCCTCGCAGGCGTCGCTTACCACGAACTCCACCACCTCGTCCGAGGTTGGACGATCGAGGGAAATCGCTTCGGACCGGGGATCCCCATCGCGATGGTCAACGAAGGGCTTGCTTCCATCTTCTCGGAAATATACTCCGGTACCCGTCACTCACGCTTCGACTACCCGGAGGAAGCGGAAGCGTGGCTGGAAGAACTTCTCGCTCTCCCCGTCGACGCGGACTACAATACCTGGATGAACGAGCATCCGGACGGTCGTATCGCGATGGGTTACCGTATCGGGCGCTACGTTGTTGAGAAGGCCATGGCCCAATCGGGTCGCTCGATCATTGCCCTGAGCTCGCTTGCTCCGGAGGACGTGTTGAGTCTGGCCGGAGTCGAGTGGCCCGCTTAGCAAGACGAGGCCTTCCGGGCGGGCGAGGTCAGGCACGCCTGCGCGAGTTTTGGACGTCCCGGAACGCCTGGTGGATAGGTGTCCCGTTGGTGGTGTCCTTGGCCATGACCTTCTGGATCGTGTGGTTCAATGAGTGGGGGACGGCCGTCACCTGGAGGCAGTGCGAGGAGGCCTACTCTCGTGCAGCGTCAGCCGCGGACACCGCACGCGTGGACGAGCTGCGGCCTTTCATTCGTCGCGACCTGGCTGCTACTCCGTGTGGACTGCTCCGGTCCTCTCGCGAACGGTCAGCCAACTAGCGACTCATCCCGCGCGTCCCGCCAAGGCACCCCTCCTCTGCTGAATCTTGCGAAGCGTGGACCGGCCCGGTGAACGCATGGTTGAGCTGAGATCTCAGGGATTGGGAGTTAGCCGTGCATTTCGACAGTTTTGACCAGGTTCGCAGGGCAGACCAGGCCACCCTTCGCGCTCTCCTCGACACCGGCGACGGCCCCGAGCGGGTGTGGGGCGCGTGGGCGCTGGCGATCGAGCTTGCCGGTGCGGTCGGGCCGATGCTGGCGAGCAGACTTGGGCCGGAGCCGGATCCTGGCGTGCGAATCCATTGGGTGACGATTCTCGGCGGGCTCGGGGAGCGACAGGTCCTTGAGACACTGTTTCGACAGGATCCGGACGAATCAGTTCGTGCTGCAGCCGGAGAGTATCTGCTGCGAACATCTACAGTAGTCGAGGGACCGGCCTTGGCACGAGCTCTGATCGCACCGTTACGGGAGAGCTCCAGTGCTGAGGTGTTGAGTAGGTTGCTCCGTGCCGTCCCGACCGATTGGGAGCCTCTACCGCTCGAAGCTGTCTCCGGCCTTGTCTCGCACTCGTCGCCGACAGTGCGGTATGCGGCAGTCGAATACCTTACGGCCACATATCCCGCCAGCGACATCTTCGCTACGGTTCTCGCACCGCTACTCCTAAACGAAGAAACAGAGCCCGACTGTGTCGTGCTCCTTGCCGAGGCCGCGCTACGCGCTGGCGCGGACGAGGCCCTGCTCGCGGCGGCGAGTCGGGTGCGGGAAGCCCGCCACGACCTGTTTGAGCTTGTGGAAGGCCGCCAGTACCCCTTGGAATCTTTCGGCGACGCGATCGATGATCGCGATCCGCGAATCATGCTGCGCCTCTTCCGACTCGTGTCGGCCTGGGACGGCGAAACGGCGCTTTGCTGGCTTGCTTCCGCCTCATTCCCCGACCACGGACCCGACAGCTCCGTGAGCTATCCCGATCCTCTTTTAGCGGAACAGCGTGAAGCGCGGTGGTCCCTCGCGGATGCTGCGCGACCGGCCTTGATCGAAGCCTTGGAAAGACACGAAGAGGTCGCCGGTCCCACGCTGGCGACGGCCCTCCGTCCCTTGGTCTGGTCACTCGCTGTGCAGCTCGATGAACTTCACGCTGCCAGCCCGGATGAACACCAGGCCTGGGGCGTCGATCGCGGTTCAGCGCTCGCGACCGCCACCCGAGAAATGCACATTCTAACCAGAATTCTAGACGGCAATCTTCCGGACATTTGAAGAAGGTGTGGCACCACCGCTCCGATGCGGATCCGCTCGGTAGCAAAGCGCAACGGCCCGGATGTCCCGATTACCGCGTGCCCTTTGTCTCAGATGGAGGACGGCGGAGAAGACCCGCGCCCCGAGTTTTCAAGGAACGCTGGGCGGCATGACCGTTGCCAAATCAGGACGGCATAGACAAGGGTAGTCCGCCGTCCGGAGTCGTTTATGTCCGCCAAGAATATCGATCGAGGCATCACGCTACGCTTCACTTCACTGACTATCCTCGTGGTGGCATTGAGCGGCTGCTCCTACCACGTACGGAGCCAGCTCATTCCCACCTCCGGCGGGCCTTCGGACGTGTACACCTGCATGCAGTTGGCGTTGGGTCGCGCAGGCTACGCCATCGTTGGAGCCGATCGGGCGTCAGGGTGGCTTCAGGCTCAGAAACGGATCGAAACGTGGTGGGACACGAAGCGAGCCGAGATCTACGTCACCGTGATTCCGGACGAGTCCGGACAGGGCTCTCACGTCCAGCTCACCGAGAACACATACGCGGAGCAGGACGCAGCACAGCTCCGCTCGGCGTGTGCGGCTGGGTAGCGTCGGGGCGGACGGACTCGAAGTGGCCGATTCTCGGGCCTGCACGGGGCGTCGCAGTTGCACAGGTGGAGGCCGGTTGACGGCTTGGGGGGAGGGTCGTAGGCGCGTTCGTCTTGCGGCTCGAGCCAGCGTACGATCAGTATAGCCGCGGCAGCAGAACCACCGAAGCCGTTGGACCGAGTGCCGCTTCGGACCCTTTGCCCAACTCCGGTCTGGGGAGGATTACGTGAATACCAGATTGCTTCTCGCGGCATTGCTTGTCGCCATGCCGGGGCCCGGATCGCTTGTGGCCCAGGCAGGCGTTCAAGTCGAGACGAACGAAGACGAAATGGACTCCTGGACCTATGCCTACACGAGGGCAGATGGGGGTCCGATCCTCTCCATGGATGACCGAGGCCTGGTGTTCGGCCGTACCCCCCACCTCATTTTTGTGTGTTCAGCAGGGGAGGTGGACGTGATCTATATGTTCGACACCGAGCTGATCGGAGAAGAAGGCACGGTCCTGGTGCAGTCCCGCTTCGACACCCGTCCCCCGTCAAGTGCCGAGCAGTGGCCTCTGGTCGTCGATCCTACCTCAGCGGCGGAGATCGAGGCGGCAGTAGTGGCTATGGGTGTGGAGGAGGGCAATCCCTTTATGGAGATGTTCGCCGAGGCTGCTGTCGCGGCGAATCTCAAGGGCGAGGCTGCTGAGACCTTCCTGGGGGAAGGGGGGAACGCGGAGCGCGTGACGATGCGCGTCACCGACCAGTTCGACGGGGAGACGCATACCGACGTCTTCTCTCTCGCAGGCCTTTCAGACGCGGTCGAGCAGGTCCGCGCGACCTGCCAACGCTGAGTCCGCAGTAACCGCCTTCTCTCCTTGACAACTTAGGAGAAAGGAGTAACCGTACTCCTAACTCTCATAGGAGAAATGGTGACGGATCGCGCGGACCTACTCCCCGGTACACTCGACCTCCTAATCCTCAAGGCCGTGTCGCTCGGTACGCTACACGGGTACGGGGTCTTGCTCCGGATCGAGCAAATCTCCGGGGGCGCTTTGGACATCCAGCAGGGGGCGCTGTACCCGGCGCTCTACAGGCTGGAGCATCGGGGCATGATTAGAAGCGAGTGGGGGAAGTCGGCGAACAACCGCCGCGCAAAGTTCTACCGCCTTACGGTGGCGGGGCGGCGTCAGCTTGGTGAGCAGGAGGCCGGCTGGAATCGGCTGGTTGCGGCGATGACCGCGGCGCTGAGCACGACCCCACAGCAAATCTGACAGTGTCCTGGTTCTCAAGATTTGTTTCCGTGTCGCGATCGTTCTGGCGCGGGCTGAGCCGTCGCGAGCAGATCGAAGCCGACATCGTGGACGAGTTCCGCACCCACGTCGAACTGCGCACGGAGGACCTCATCCGGCGGGGTATCCAGCCGCGAGAAGCTCGTCGACGGGCACATCTCGAATTTGGGCACGTTGAACGCTACCGGAGCGAGGCACGGGCATCTCGAGGGCTCGGGCTGCTAGACGAGCTTCGGTTCTCCAGCCTCGACGTGAAGCTCGGGTTCCGGATGGTAGTGAAGCACTTGGGACTATCACTGGTCGCAGTGTTCGGAATGGCCATCGCAATGACGATCGGCATCATCTCGTTCGAGATCCTCTCGAACCTACTCGACCGCTCTCTCCCGGTGGAGGGGGGAGATCGGATCGTGTCCCTGGGTTACTGGAACGTGGAGACCAGTCTTCCCGAGCGACGCTTGCTGCATGACTACCTCGACTGGCGCGAGGAGCTCAAGGCCGTTCGGCCGCTTGCCGCCTTCCGGGAGAACGGAAGGAATCTCATCATGGGCGACGGTCCGGCCGAGCCCGTGACGGTAGCGGAGATCTCACCGTCCGGCTTCCGTATCCTCGGAGAGCGACCTACGCTGGGACGACCCCTACTTCCTGATGACGCGATCGCAGGCGCTCCGGAAGTTGTGGTGATCGGACACGATGCCTGGCAGACGCGGTTCGGTGGCGACCGCACCGTGCTGGGGCGAACCGTTCGCTTCGGGACGACACCACATACCATCGTGGGCGTGATGCCGGCCGGCTTCGAGTTTCCGGTGAACCACCAGTTCTGGGTTCCTTTGCATGCGACCGGCACGGGTCACGCGCGCGGAGCCGGGCCCGGGATCTACGTGTTCGGCCGGCTAGCGGAGGGCTTCGGCATGGAGCAGGCGAGGAAGGAGCTCGACGCGATCGGGAGTCGGATGGCCGCGGCCTATCCCGAGACCTATGAGCGGCTCCGTGCCCGCATCCTGCCCTACACACGCGACTTGTTCGATCTGGAGACCCCCGGGAGTACCTGGTTCATCAGGTTTGGCCAGTTCATCGTGAGCCTGCTGCTAGTCGTCGTATGCGTCAACGTGGCCGTGTTGATCTACGCACGAACCGTGTCCCGCCAAGGGGAGATCGCACTTCGTACGGCACTGGGGGCGAGTCGTCGCAGGGTCGTCGCGCAACTCTTTGCCGAGGCACTGGTGCTCTCCGCAATCGCCGGGGCCTTCGGCCTGGGGGTGGCGCACGTGGTGCTCCGCCGCATCGAGGCCGCCGTGGACTCGGCCGAGAGGGTGCCCTACTGGATCGACCTCGGTCTTTCATCAGCCACGTTGCTGTACGCGATCAGCCTGACGGTGCTGGCTGCAACGATCGTGGGCGCCCTGCCGGGCCTCCGAGCTACGGGCAAGCGGCTCCAAAGCAGCCTGCGGGAGCTGAGCGGAGGGGCCAGCCGCCGACTGGGCAGGACCTGGACGGTTCTGATCGTCTCACAGGTGGCCATCGCCATGTTCATCTTGCCTGTGGCGACGTTGTTCGTGTGGGAGTCCCGGCCGCGTTTCTCCCAACCGGGCTTCCCATTAGACGAGATCCTGACCGCCGAAGTCGACCTCGGCGACTCAGCTCATGCCGGTGAGCCGGGCGTGGGTTCGGCTCGCATACCCGACCTGGTCCGCGCACTCGAGGCAGAGCCCGGCATCATCGCGGTTACCGCGTCCTCGAGACTTCCCGGAATTGGCCCCAGAGGAGACGTGGAGGTGGAGCTGCCACCGGATGCTCCACCAACCACCGACAACACTGATGTCCTGTATCTGCGCGTGGCGCCGGGATTCTTTGCGGCGTACGGAGCCGATCTGGACGCTGGCCGGACGTTCGATCGGAGGGATCTCGAAGGTTCGGTTGTGCCGGTGGTCGTGAACCGAGCGTTTGCACAGCGATTCTTCACAAACGAATACGCCGTCGGCCGCCGCGTGCGTTACACTCGCGTGCAGCGAAGCTTGCCACCTCCCGGACCGGATGGGGCCTGGTACGAGATCATCGGCGTGGTAGGCGACTTTCCAGCCAATCCACCCTCAGGGTTCGGTGATCTCACGGCCACCGTCTATCATCCGCTGGATCCAGCCGCCATTGGCAGCGCACGAATCTCATTGAGGGTCGTTGGCACGCCTGCAGCCGGTGCGGCTCCCGCGGTTCGTGATGTCGCAACCAGGATCGACCCGACACTGCGGGTAGAGCGCGTGAGGCCTCTGGAAGATGTGTATCGTGACGAGAGATTTTCCGTTCGACTGGTGGGTCGTGCTTTTGGCCTAGCCACCCTCAGCGTGCTCTTGCTGTCAGGAGCAGGGATCTTCGCTCTGATGTCGTTCGTGGTCGCTCAGAGGACTCGGGAAATCGGTATCCGCACCGCGTTGGGCGCCGGACCGGCACGGATTCTGGGCGACGTCTTCGGCCGCGCCGTTCGGCAGATCGGTGCCGGAGCTGTCATCGGGCTGCTGCTGGGCGGTGCACTGATCGCAAGCAGTGGTCTGAACACCACCCAGGCGGCGGTGTTGCTCCTCGCCAACTCCACCATCCTGGTGTTCACAGGCTTTCTCGCAGCCCTGGGGCCCGCCCGGCGCGGGCTCGCCATCCAGCCTTCCGAGGCGCTCCGAGACGAGTAGGCGGGATCGGCCGTCTCACCCACCAGGCCGTGTGTGGTCCGGAGGTCTAGAACATCCCGTTGGAGTTAGCGGCGGTTTCCGGAACCTGCTGTAAGACGTCCCAATGCTCGAGGAGCTTACCGTCGTCGTCGAACCGAAAGATGTCCACGGCCGCGTGCTCCGCTCCTCCCCAGTCGAGGTAGCGCACGTGAACCCAGGCGAGGTTCCCGTCGATGGCCGTCCGTTTGACCTCGCACGGGATACTGCCGGCCTGCTCGAGATACCCCAGAAGCGCCTCGTGGCCATCCGGAAATAGGGGGTTGTGTTGTATGTACCGGCCGGCGATCAGGTTCGACAGTAGATCCGCTCGCCCTCCGTTGAACACATCTCCGTACAAGGTCCGAAGAGTTGCTTCGATTTTCTCTCTGGTATCCAAGGGAAGCTCCTTCTCCTGAGTCGTCCGTTCGCGGATCGCCGCTGCGGCGAGCAACACCAACGGTAAAAGATGTGGTTCCCCGATACAACTAGGTACCTTGAAGTAACTAGATATTCTAGGTATCCTAGGTCATGGAATGGAATGTCTTCGACCCCGGGTGCCCGACCCGCGAGCTGCTCAATCGCATCGGAGACAAATGGACGGTCCTCGTCATCTGTGCCCTTCGCGACGGCTCGCTTCGATTCGGGGAGTTGAAAAGATCGATCGGCAGTCCGTCGCCGAAGGTTCTCACCGCCGTGCTGCGCTCGCTTGAACGCGACGGAATGGTCTCTCGTTGGGTGTACACCGGCTCGCCGGTCCGTGTGGAGTATGAGCTGAAGGACCTGGGCCGCTCCCTGCTGACCGTGGTCGACCAACTGCGGATCTGGGCCGAAACGAACATGGACCAGGTGTCACGGATGCGTGAGCAGCACTCTGCAGGCCCCGGGGGCGCTCCCGAGGCCCGGGAAGCGACGGGCTAGCGACCCGGCGCCACTCCTTCAGGTACGACGCGGCGTTGGAACCCTCGCCGCACTCGTCACCCGCTCAATCGCTCGGTGGCAAGCGCGAGTACCGTTCCGGACGGACGGACTCCGGGAGGGGCGCCTCGTTGTGTTGGGTGTCATGGTCTTCACGGGAGTCGAGCAATCCGCGGGTCTCGGCCCTCCTGGCCAGTGCCAGTGAACCAGCGGCTGAACTCGCACTGAGTAAGGCCGACGAACCGACCAGTACGGCGGCTCGCCGCCATAAGACCGGGCCAACGCCGGCATCCAACTGCCACGCAGCGACCGCCAGGACGCCGACGATCACGCCGCCCAAGGCTCCCCATGCACTGAACCGCGCGAACGACAAGTCATCGAATCTGCGTCGGCCTTCTCCGACGCGTAGGACGAGGGAGAACGTCGTGCCGCCAAGGAAGCCGAGGATCGCCAACGGCATGAGCCAGTCATCGAGCGGAAACTCATCCGGCGTCACGCTGTTGCCTCCGAAGACCCACCCGATCAGTAGGCCAACGGGCGCCCAGGCGAGTGCCCAACAGAGGCCCATCCCTATCGCGGCCCGGACCCGTCGCAGCCAACTCTTCATCGCGCCTCTTCTGCAGATTCGTCCAGTACCAACGGCGCCCCCTTCTTCCAGGGTTACTTTATGATACAAAGTACAGAAGAGGAAGCTGAGAGACAACGGCAGACCCCTTTCCGGGGCTACCCGGTTGTGGATTTTGCACCCACACGGCGATGCTCAACAAAGGTGGATGCTGTCGTCGTTCAGCGGGCGCGTGAGGAGTACTCGCCTTGCGGCTCGCACTGGTCGGGGACGAGGTTAGATGTACCAGGAACAGCATGATCGGTAGGAGCTTATAGTCATCGACCTGGGGGTAACGGACTGGCCCCGCGTGGTCCCCGACTTGTTTCGAGGTAGCAAGATGCCGTACCGCTTTACGCTGGGACTTTCCGTCCTACTTCTCCCGGCAGTCGCAGCAGGGCAGGAGCTACCGGACCCGGCCAGCTTGTTTCCATCCCAAGAGGTGACCGCAACGATCCATGCGTTCGAGTCCCTTCCCGAGGTGCGGGAGTTAACCGCGCGACTACAAGCCGCAGTTCAGACCGATCCGGAGTGGTGGCAGGAGCATGTGCAGAAGGCCGAGCCGGGCCAGCCCCTGCCGTATGATGAGCGGATGGGTATGTCCGAGGACGAGTACGAGCTCTTTCTGGAGCTGGCGCCTCAGATGACCATGATCGAGATCGGCACCTCGCAGCTCCAGTTCGAGGCCGTTGAAGGCGGCATGAGGATCGTATCGGCGAGCGATGCGCCCGACCTGGTCGGAATCGTGATCCGGTGGGTAGATGACTACGTGGAGACGCCGTTCGGGACCGCGACGGAGCGCTCCGAGATCCACCAGACGAACACCGACGCCCCGACGGGGGAGTGGCACGGTTTCCAGTGGCGGTTCGAGGAAGGCGAAACCTTGGAAGAGGTGACGATCGCGTCTTTCGCGATCGGCCGATTGGCCGAGTCGGGCCGCACCCTGATCTACTACGAGGCCAAGCAGGTTCGAGGAGGACTAATGACCGCCAGGGCCGATCGGATCGTTACGTTCGATCCACGCTGATCGGTGCGTACGTAGTTGCTCCAACCCTCTGCGACAAGCAGCTTGAGGACCGACCGTCAGGATGCCGTAGGCCCTCATGGCAACTCTCTGCCACGGAGTGCGCGGATGAAATCACTGGTTGTCGTAGTTACGGTCTTGGCTGTTGGATATGCGTCCGGACTCGCCGCTCAGGACGTCGCCTCTAAAGGGCGCCAGGTGTGGTCTGAGGCCTCCGCGCTCGTCTCCACCAAGATCCACGTGCCGGAAGACTTCGATTCGACGCGGGAGTATCCGCTCCTGATCGCCTTGCACGGTTTCGGAAGCTCCGCTGACCTGTTCGGGCGAATCGCCTCCCACTTCACCGAGCGAGGGTTTGTCGTGGCGGTTCCGGAGGGTGCGTACTCGGTGGGCGTGGAGGATCGCGTTGGTCGAGACTGGTTCCTCCATCAACCTCCAACGGAGTGGAGCGACCTCCGACTGCGGGCCCTTCAACTCGTGGCACGGAGTCAGCTTCCGAGCGTGCTAGCTGAGGTAAAGCGAGAGCACGAAATCAGCAAAGCCTACCTACTCGGATTCTCGCAGGGAGGAATCGTCGCCTACTACTCGGGGATCACTCACCATGACGACTTCGACGGCATCGTGATCTTCGGCTCTCTCATGGATGCCGAGTGGATGGACTCGTCCACGCTCGCGGAAGGAAACAGGGTGCCTGTTCTCATCTTTCAGGGCACCGAGGACGAGCTGGTGCCCGCATGGATGTCCGAGTCGACGCGCGACCTGCTCCTGAGCCACGGCTACGACGTCACATACCGCGAGTTCTCAGGAGGTCATCGCGTGCCGCCTGAGTTGCTGCACTCCGTGACCGATTGGATTCAGGCCAAAGCTCCGTGGCCCGAGCGACTCGACTACGCCCCTGAAACCTTGCACTCGATCCGGGTCCAGGAGTACGGCTATCCTTTTGTAGAGGTCACCCTCCAGGGCGATACAGTCTGGCTTCCCTACGACACGGGGAACATGGTCGGAATCACGATTAGCAAGGCGCTCCTCTCCCAGCTTAAACTCCCCTGCTCGACCGAGTGGGATCGGCTTGACTCGGCAGGGCGAGTCGTTTCCATAGGATGTACGGCTCATGGTGTTGCTGTCGAGCTGCTGGGGAGAGCACGGGACTCGGTTTCGGTGTTCGAGTTCGTCCATGAGCAACTGCCGGGACTTGTGGGACCGGGGTCTCTGCCAGGAAGCCGGTTCGCGCTGGACTACGCGGGACGAGTGTTGGCAGTGGACGACAGGGAGACCGCGGACGTCGTGACGGGGTTCACGCCGCTTCCCCTGGTGGTCTCGCCGCGGCATCGACGGCTGATTCTGGTCCGCGGCCGAGTTGAAGGGCACGACGTTTTGATGGAGATCGACACAGGGAAGAGCCGAACTACGATCGACCGAGAGCTGGTGGAGCTCCTCGGGTTGGACGAGGGACCGAGAGGGGTGGCGCTGGAGTCGGTGCAGTTGGGCTCCAGGGAGTGGAGCGTGGAGTCCGCTCGGGTGGTGAATACCTCTGGAATCAGTGAAGGTCTGCCGTCCAGGATCGCGTTGGGGGTGGGTTCAGACGTGTTGTCGACGTTCGTTTTCGCAGTCGACTACGGACTGGGACGGTTCTACATGGAAGATCCGGCCTCGGCGAGCGAGCGTCCCGACGGCCATTGAACTGACCGCAGACGACCAGGATCGCCCGCGCAACAACCTACATTACCGCGTGGAGGCAGAGGAAACCATGAAACAACGTACGGTTGGAACGGTCATGATGCTGCTTGCCTCAGCGGCCTGCGCTTCTGGGGATCAGACCATTGCCGATCACGATCCTGCCGCACTCGCAAGCGTGTTGGAAGACATCAGAGTGGGATGGGAACAGGGTGACGGCAATCCGTTCTACACGCATTTCCTGGACTGGGACGGCGCGCGGTACTTCGAGGGAGGCGGGGAGAACGTCGGCTTGCGGGACCTGGTCGAGAATCACGTCGAGCCTGAAGCGGAGCTCGGCCTACGCCTGGAGTTCTCGGACATCCAGACCCACTTCGAGGGAAACTTCGCCTGGGCCGTCGTCGACACCGACATTCAGTTGACGACCCCAGACGGACGTGACATCCACAACCGGGGGCACGGCACGTACCTCTTCCGGTGGGTGGACGGTGCGTGGAAGGTCGTGCATACCCAGTCCGCCAGTTCCCCAGTGCGGACTCCGGACGCAAGCGAAAACTGACCACCGGAGTCGAGTGGCGATGGCACACGCCGCCGCCAAGCCGGCGATCGGGACCCGTGATCAGGGAACAGGGTGTTCGCCCGACGGGCTCACATCTCGCGGGTGAGTAGGATGTTCATCTCCGCGAAGCCTCGGTCGCGTACAGGGATGAGCGCTGCGTAGTCGTCGGATTGGAACATGGTCGCGATCGCATCCGGGGAGTCGAAGTCCATGACCAACACCATCCCGCTCGGATCCCCATGAATCACCCTGTCGACCTTCAACCGCTTGACCGGCTTGCCCCCGGCACCAGTCAGCAAAGGCATGACTCCTCGAAGGTATTCCTGCACCGCGGCCATCTCGTCGGGGTTGGGTGCCGCGGTGACGATAAGGGTCGTCCTCTCGCTCATCGTGGGTCCTCCGGTCTAAGGTAGGTTTTCTAACTGATCGACCATCTCGAGGCACTCCGTGCCGACCCTCGGGGTTAGCTTTCTCACTCAAGGACACCAACTTGCCTCACAAAGGCGGAGGCGCCTGTCAAACGACCTAGCGTTGTCCCGGGAGACTTCGGGTCGAAGTTGGCACCATCATGAACGCTGCTGACCGCCGCCGACTGATCCAACTCGCAGGGCACGAGCGGGATCTGGCCACCGAGTTGAACGTCACATATGACGCGCTCGACCATTGGCAACGGACTGGCCGCGGACTCCAGCGCCAGAGGGTTCGTCTGCTCTCCTATTTGGCAGATCTGGAGGAACGAAGGGTGGCGCTCGCACAGTCGGGGGTGCCGGTATGCGAGTGGATGGAAGGGTTCGCGTTTCCGGAAGACACGTCGGCGGAAGACCACATGAGGGTGGCGCGTGAGCTCGAAGCGCATGCGGCCGAGTGCCCCACGTGCCTACGGTGCCAGAGGTTTCTCGACGAACGGTTCGGGCCGCCGACGAAGCCATTCGGTCCGCTTGCCGGGTTCTTCGCCGGTATCGCCGGGCTCATCATGGGCGTTCCCCGGGGCCTCAGGCCCGCGGCCGTGGGTGCCGTCCTTATAGGCGGGATCGTCGGCGTGCGCTCACTGTTCGCGCTTCCCTTGCTTTTAGGCTCGGGCAACTGGCAGACCGTCCTGTCCCAGCTCGTTGTGACTTTGGCAGCCGCGGCTGGTGCCGGCGCGAGCGGCGGCCTCTTGTACTCATTGACGCGACCCGCCGCGCAGCTTCTCGGGCCGGCAGCCGACTATGTCTCCGGCGTGGCCTCGGTTGCGGGATATCTGGCAGGGATGGTGATGCTCGGACCCTATGCCTTCGGTGAAGAGATTTTCCCGATAGACGACCCATCAGATGTTTGGACACTTGTGGGCCTGTCTCTCTTGTTCGGGTTGATTGTCGGACACGCGCTTCGTAAAGCAAGATAGTCTAATACCCGGAGGAGATCGCAGGACTGGAGACGGAGGGTGGCACTCTAACCGTCTAGCTTGAGCGTCAGCAGGATTGAGCGGACATCCTCTCAGGACCACGAATAGTTGGCTGGCGGCCAGGGAGAGGAGTGTGTGAATATGGGAGTGACACGGGGAGCCGACCTGTGTGTCGTGCTCGTTGTAGCTATATTGACCGCGGCATGTACCCGATGGGACCCGCTTCCGCCAGGACCTGAAGTCGTGAGCGGTCCGGTCGTCGTAGAGACCAGGTCCAACCAAGTGTATGAGTTCGACGAAGTCGTACTCGAGGGCGATTCCGTGCTCATCGGTCGGCGGTCAGACTCCGACCCCGAGCGGATACGGATGGGGGAGGTGGTTCGTGCGCGGCGTCAAGTCAGCAACGTGGCTGGCTCTGTCCTACTCGGCGCGGGTGTGGTTGGGGCCGGCCTGATTTGGCTCGGGTTGAGACAGCTTCCACGTACCTGAGGACCTAGACACCGGAGGATACCTATGGACCTACGACGACTGAGCGTGCTGGTGCTGATGGCCGTCTTGTGCCCCGCGTGCACCCTCGACACCGAGTCCGAAGCGGGAGACGTGCCATTGCTCACGGCCGTAGAAAGCCTCCGAATCGGAAGCGTGTCCGACGAGGCATCGGCGCTGACTTGGTTTCCGCACATCAGTATTGGACCCAACGACGAGATTGTGACGCTACATCCACAGGAGCACCTGTTCCGCATACACTCGGCAGAGGGTCAACTGTTGGCCACCGCAGGCCGTCAGGGAGAGGGTCCCGGCGAGTTGAGTGGCTCAGGTCCCTTCGGGATTCGAGGCGACACCCTTTGGGTATTGGATTTTAGAACCTTCAGAATCTCGCGATTCCTGCTGGACGGATCGTTCGTCGACTCCAAGCGAATTCACGTGGAGATGGGATCCGGTCGTACGGACGATCCACCAATGCCGCGCACCTTACTGGCTGATGGCACGATCTTGGGCCACTCTCCGCTATGGTCAGATCAGGTAGCAACGGGCGCGATTACGACAGCCATCGCGTATCGGCTGAACGAGGAGGGGGAAGCGACAGACTCGCTCACTTCCTATTCGGTTGCCAACACGACCTGGGCAATAATGGGGGACGATCCGGCACGGCCCTTTGGAGTCTTTGGTCAGCAGCCGTTTTCGGATACCGAGTTGGTGGAGTTCTCGCCGTTTAGCATGGAGATGATGCGCGTCACAAGGGTTGCCGAGCCGGAGGGCCCGCACAGCTTCCGGCTGGAGCTTGTGGAGTCGGGTAGCGATACGCTCTTCTCGAGATCGTATCCGTACGACCCCAAACCGATCAATCAGGATCTGATCGGCAAGCTGGTGAGGGAGCGCGGGGCCACGTTCGAAAACCCGCGGTTTGCGGAGATCATGACGCGGAGCCGAGCTGAAGAGGTCGCGCGCGAGTCGCTATACCTGCCGTCGCACCATCCACGCGTGTCGAAGGTTCTACCTGGAATCGACGGAACCTGGTGGCTTCGCCACGAAGATGAAGGCTCCGGCCATGTGGAATGGTCGGGCATTGCCCGAGATGGCGCGGAGTTGGGAAGAGCGATCCTGCCCGAAGGGTTGGAGATGATGGCCGTGAGTCGAGAGCACGTTTGGGGTCTGATGAGGGATGAGTTGGATGTCCCGTTTATCGTGAGATTGGACTTCGAAGGCGTGCCCAGGTGACGAGATTGCTCGGAGCCCGACGTAGCCAGGCGATCGAGTAGGCGAGGCCCCTGAAATCGACCGGCTGGCTGTGGAGACGTGTGCATAGTGATCTACCTAGACCAGCCGATACTGGAGCCGTGGAACCCCAGCTTCGCGGGCTCGGGTCGGCCAAACCCGGACTGGACTCGACTCCGATGCGGTCCGTGGCTCCTCTCCAACTCCCTCGAGGCAACGGAGTGGACAGGAAATCCAGTGCAGGTCGTCGTCTGCGACGCCTGCGGTCACGCGGGTTGTGCGTCCGGCGGCTATGTTCACATGTCACGAACGCCGAGCTTTGTGGTCTGGACGGTGCCACAGCTTGAGGACCCCGATCCAATCGAGTTCACCCAGTATCGGGCGGCCTATCCCGTCCGTATGTCTGCCGTGGTCCTCATTGATCGGGACCGATGGGACGCTTGGGCGGGCGAATGGGAGGGACTGCCCCGGTCCAGCGACCTTCCCGACGTCACCGGCCGCACGCTCTCCGACGCGTGGCGACGCAGTATGCCAGTGGCGAATCGAGCTCCGGTCCTGGAACAAGTGCCGGACTTCATCCGGGATCGGGCTAGGGCCAGCGATACAGCTGGCGTACCGGAGATCGCGTCGGTGCTGCGTGCCCTGGTAGCAGACTTCACCGCGTGCATGGGAAAAGCAATCGCGGGTGACGTCGTTCGCACAAGCAGGCGGCCCGAGACCATCTACTTCGATGCTCCGGCAGGCGACGAATGGCCCGCGGTGCATCTGGAGGAGCGCATCCCCATGGTTGCGCTGGGAAGCGACTGGGTTTTCCGGCGGGAGCCACGGAGCGAGACGCCGTCCTCCGTCCATGCGAGAACGTAGGAACTGCCTACACCGTCTCAGGTGAGAATCGTGAAACAGGCTATTCTAGAACGACTTGACGGGTTGGAGCGGGCGGAGGCGCTACGCATCGCCTATGCCGTTGAGTCGGGAAGTCGGGCCTGGGGCTTTGCATCCACCGACAGCGATTACGACGCGCGATTCCTCTACGTGCGGCGTCCGGAGTGGTACTTTTCGGTGAACGTCGAACGCCGACGCGATGTTGTCGAGTTACCGATCGTCGACGAGTTGGACATCAACGGCTGGGATGTACGGAAGGCGCTCCAGCTCTTCCGGAAGTCGAACCCGCCACTACTCGAGTGGCTGCACTCGCCCATCGTTTACCGGGATCGGTTTGGCCTCGCATCACGCATGCGATCACTGCTTCCGCTTTTCTTCAACGCCAAGGCCTGTTCGTACCACTACCTGAGCATGGCCCGCAACAACTACCGGGGTTACCTACGAGGTGACCAGGTATGGACCAAGAAATACTTCTACCTGCTTCGTCCCCTACTTGCGATTCGTTGGATTGAAGCGGGGCTGGGGGTACCACCGACCGAGTTCGATCGAATGGTTGAAGCGACTCTGGACAGCGACCTACTTGTACAAGAGGTCGAAGCGTTGCTCGAGGCGAAGCGGGCCGGAAAGGAGATGGACCTCGGGCCCAAAATCGTGCCCATCCACAGCTTCATCGAGGCTGAACTGGAGAGGCACCGACGCAGTGGAGGATTCGGGAAGACGAGGCCCGCCCGCCGGGTGGATAAGCTGGACCAGCTTCTCCGCGAGATCGTCGAAGCAGCGTGGACCGGCGTGGCGGAGTCCGTCTGACGTGTCACGCTCTCTCCGCATCTGGGCCTTCGTATCGATGTTCGCGGCGTGCGCGCCATCGGGTCAGCCCGACCTCGTCCTTTGGGGAGCACGGTTGATCGACGGGACAGGAGCGCCTCCGTCGGGGCCCGTTGCGATCGAGATCCAAGGCGGACAGATCTCTGCGATCCGCGCTGACTCGGCGACTCCACGTGAAGGCGCTAACGCGATCGACATTACCGGATCGTTCGTGGTGCCGGGCTTCGTGGATCTCCACGTTCATCTCCCCCCGGACTCGGCTGTCCAAGATGCGATCCTCTCACAGATGCTCCGCAACGGTATCACTACGATCCTCAATCCGGGTGCCCGCGAAGGCTCGGGCGTTCGCCTCAGGGATCGACTCGCCCGAACGGCTCCGCGCATGCTGACAGCCGGCTCGATTCTCGAACACCGTGCCGTGGAGGAAGGGTTGACGGAGTGGGCCACGCTCGTCTCGACCGAGACTGAAGCCCGAGAAGCTGTGCGAGCACAGGCCCGGTCCGGCGTCGACTTCATCAAGTTCTACTCCGGCGTTGCGCCGGACCTTGCGGCGTCTATCACGGACGAGGCTGCGGAACTGGGAATTCCCGTGATCGCACATGCCGGGGCCACAACCTGGGAGCAGGCCGCTGACGCGGGCGTCTCGATGCTCGTTCACTCGGGGTGGAGCACGCCAATGGACGAGCTGGTCGACCTTGCCGATCCGGCCGTGGCAACGGACGCAGAGTGGTATGCCAGCTACGCCGACGCTCCGGCCAGCGCTCGTTTCCGGCAACTGAGCCGCCGGTTGGTAGCGAGTGGAGTCACGGTCGTTCCCACCCTTGCCATCACGCAAGCGGGGGGCCTCGGGAGAGACGACGACCTGCTGCCACGCTTCGAGACCCACTTGGCGCCCGAGGCGGACCTCCCGGGGTGGTGGGGCGGAGGATGGCGGGTGAGGCACCCTCAATACGGCGACGTCAGCGCCGAAGAGGCGGAGCTCCTCGAGGCAGTTTATTGGCCCGGAGTCCTTGGAATTATCTACGCGTGGTACGAGAACGGCGTGGTGCTCGGTGTGGGCACGGACGTGGGTAACGCCTGGATCACGCCCGGGACCTCGTTCCACTACGAGATGGGGTTGTATGCAGAGGCGGGCATTCCTCCCCTCGCCATTCTCTCAATGGCGACACAGAACGGTGCCGACGCGCTGGGGCTGTCCGAATCCATCGGCACCGTGGAGGTCGGTAAACAGGCGGATCTCGTAGTCCTGGGCTCCAACCCCATTGCCGATATCGCCGCCACACGAGATATCCAACTCGTGCTTCGGGGAGGACGGATCGTGGCCGATCGGTCCATGTACTGAGCAAGCCCGGACACGTGCGAAACGGAGGAGGGATTCGTAGCAGCGCGAGAGCTCTTCTGCCCATTCTGCGATCAAGTCCTGACTCGGCGGAGAGAAGGCGTTTTCTCCGTCGACGAGTGCGCGCAGTGCATGAGCGTCTGGTTCGATCGCGGTGAGCTAAGACGGTTTCGCCGCAAGAGGGAGCTCCCACATCAGGGAAGCCGCAGACTCCGCACGGCCTGGATCAGGAAGGGCACCCGCACGCTCGTTTGTCCTCGTTGTGACACGCATACGCTGCAGTTCGGTCGCGTGCGTTCGGTCGGGGTTTTGCTCTGTGAGACCTGCGAGGGGCTCTACGTCTCTCGGGAAGCTGCCGAGCGGTCCCACCTGATCATGCAACGCATGTCCGCACGGATGCGAGGCATCGCAGATGAGCTGGCACAGGAGGGCAGGCCAAACCTTTCAGCCCTGTTTCGGCTATTGGCCTACCTGTTCCCGTAGCGGCGCCCCGGTTCCGGGCGCCGCCTGTGACGGCGCGGACTCATGACCGCGTGAAACCGTACGCGTGAGTTCCGAAGACCGCACCCATGTTCATACCCTCCGCCACCTGCCTCAACTCGGCCGGCACGTCCCCACAGAAGAAGAAGGGCCCGGGCGTGGCGATCTCGGCCAGCTTCGGAAAATGACGGGCGGCCGTGCCTCCCAGGTGCGCTCCCAACGCAGCTCCATCTCGGAACACGTCATGGACGATCACGGCGTCCGAATCGTCCGCGAAGTAGCACTCCATTCTGAGCGTATCCGGCTCGCTCGACTCCATCTCCTCACGAACTTCCTCGTAGATCGCCTTGAGCTCTTCAAGCTTCCCGGGCTTCGCAGTCCACTGGTACACGACGGTAATCTCACGGTCATTCACTGCTCGGACTCCTTGACGGATGACGGGGGAAATCGTTCGACGTGCGGAGCATATCATGTTAAGTTGAAAAAATCAACTTGTCAGTTTTAAAAATGTACTTAGATTTTGGTCATGATCTCTGGAGCTGCGCCTGATCGCAAGTGCTATGGGCAAGCTTGCCCCATGGCCACGGCCCTCGACGTGGTCGGAGATCGCTGGACCCTGCTCATTCTTCGAGAGCTACTGGGCGGTCCCGCACGCTTCCAGCAGCTCCTGGACGGATTGCCTGGAATCGCCCGGAATCTGTTGGCTGGCCGGCTCCGCAGACTCGAGCGCGACGGAATCGTGCGTCGTGTCCAGGCCCAAGGCGCTTCACTGTACGCTTTGACGGAGCTCGGCGCGGCCGCGCGCCCCGCACTCGAGGAACTGGGGTTTTGGGGAGCGAGGCTCCGCCCGATAACTCCCGCGGTGCACCAACGGAGCGTCCGCGCCATCGCGATGGCTTTGCAGGCTGTCCTGGGTCGAGCGGGTGAGTTCCTGCCCGCGGACACCTATCTGATCGAACTGGACGTAGAAGGGGAGTGTGTCGAGATTCGCCTCGGGCCCGATCCGTCCGCGGCCGTGCGTCTCAGTCTCGATGCTGACGCAAGCATCAGCGTCCCCGGGGAGGTTCTCGCGGAGTTCCTGTCCGGACGGTCGTTGGACCGAACACGTTTCGCTCTGGAATCCGGCGCTCCCGCTGCGCGGGACGCTCTGCTGAAGGCTTTGGATGGTCCCGCCGCGCTCTTGAGGTAGGCGCGGATCGCCACTGGTCACATGCTCGGACTAAAGCGTCACACCGTAAGGTTGGTTCCCCACGATCCCAACTGGGCCAATGCGTTCCGTGTAGTCTCCGCTGAGATCGCCGCAGCAGCAGGAGTTCCCATGCGGAGAATCCACCACATCGGAAGCACCGCCGTCCCCGATCTCCCAGCGAAGCCGATCCTCGATGTGGCTCTGGGTGCTGTCGAGACCGACGATATCGACGACCTGACGGCCGCGCTGGTCGGCATCGGATACATCGACCGCGGGGAAGGTGAGAATGGAATCGGACGACTGTTGGTCTGGGAATCGTCACCGGACGTGCGAACGGTACACATCCACATCCTGCGCGAAGGGTCTGTTTGGGTGAAACGACACCTGACGTTTCGCGACGCGCTACGTAAGAGCCGCGAGCTTCGCGAGCGTTACGCAGGTCGGAAGGTTGAGCTAGCCCGGCGCTTCCCTGGAGACAGGAAATCGTACACCGCGGGGAAGGACGCAGTGGTCCAGGCTATTCTGGACGAGGCTCGACGAGCAGGTCGTTGACCTCGTTCCTAAAAGGCCGGCCGGCCCCAAAGAGGTTGGGACCGGCCGGCCGATCGAGTCTAGATCGGTGGTGCCTAGACGGCTACGACGTTCTCTGCGGCAGGTCCCTTGGGTCCCTGCGTAATGTCGAACTCGACCGTCGCGCCTTCCGCGAGGGTCTTGAAGCCCTCAGCCCGGATCGCGCTGTGGTGGACGAAGCAATCTCCGCTTCCGTCCTCCGGCGTGATGAATCCGAATCCCTTCTCGTCGTTGAACCACTTCACGGTTCCCTTGGTACGCATCGTTGCGCTCCTCGGTTATGCAGATCGGAGCCACGATGACACGTACTTGCCGACTGCTTTGGATGGCGTGGAATCTCCCACGCAGCGTGTGGCCAGATCGACCACGGTAAGGAAGTGAGATCAGACATCTCCTAGAACGAGACGCCCACCCTCTTCACCTGTGACGACCCCGGAGGGTCCAGGACCAAACGCTCGCGCAAATGGCGGAGGGTGTCAACTGCGCCCGAACGATGAGTGAGCGGCCCCCCTACGTGAGAGGTTGTCGTTTGCCGCTCCAGCGTGACCGGACGTAGCATGGTACCGGTCCGTTGCCACACCTTCGAAGAGGAGTAGCGCAATGTCGGAAGCCGCCGCAGAGACCCCCAATCGCACGCCGTGGCATCTCTGGCTCGTCGGGATCCTGGGCCTCCTTTGGGACTCCATGGGGGCCTTCGACTACTTCATGACGCAGACCCAAAACGCATCGTACATGAGCCGGTTCACCCCAGAGCAACTGGAGTTCTTCTACGGGTTTCCCGCGTGGCTGGTGACGTTTTGGGCGCTTGCCGTGTGGGGGGGCGTGCTGGGGACGCTGCTGTTGCTCCTGAAAAGGCGGCTCGCGGTGCCCGTTCTCCTGGTTTCATTTTTGGCCATGGTCGTCACCGCGATCCACAACTTCGTTCTATCCAACGGGCTCGAGGTCATGGGAGGAGTGGGCGCGGCATTCTCCGTGTTGATCTTCGCCGTTGCACTGGGCCTCTGGCTCTATGCCCGAGCGATGGCGCGACGGGGAGTGCTGGTCTAGCTCGGATGTCTCACCCGCGCGGCGTGATTCGCTACTGAAGCTCGAGCACACGTCTGTGCTCTCTGATGTGGGTTCGCGGACGAGGTAGCCGGCCAACCTCGCCGGTCGCGTTGAAGCCCTTTCTGGCGTAGAGTCTGATCGCGGGATCATTGCTGTCGGCGACGTCCAGCTTGATCCTGGAGTACCCCTCCGCGCGGGCCCACCCGACCACCTCATCGATGAGGGCGTTTCCTACGCCCGTTCGACGGTGATCGGGAGCGACCCACATGGAGATGAGCCAGGCAGACGAGGCCTCGTCTCGGTCACGGGCACCTCGAACCATCCCGATGTCGACGCCGTCCGCCACAGCGACGAAGGTTGCAAGATCCTCGATCCCGCGCGCCCAATCATCCAGGGATCTGGACGATGCTCGTTCGTAGGTCGATCCAAAGGCGTTGGGGGAATCCCGCAAGGCGCGCAGACGAAGCGCTCGGAAGCGCGGAGCGTCCGCCCGTGTGAATCTCACGATCTCCATGAGCTGTTTAAATCACGCGGCTCGGTCGTCACTCGAACAAGCATAGGGAGTCAAATCGTTGAAGTAAGGACCAGGATGTACGTTGCGTAAGATGGCCTACACGGCAAGATCGAGCACGCTCAGCTCCAAGCGTCATATGAAGGGACATCGATTCATCACGGCGGGCCTTTCCGGTTGCTTGGTTCTCGCCGCAACGGCAGGGACCCTTCGGGCTCAGGACGTCAACTTCCGGCGAGTTCAAGGCGATTCCGCGCTGAAGAGTGAGATCGGCGCCCAAACGCGTGTGATCTATGATCAGGACGGCGACTGGCTCTTCCTACTGACGCGACAAAACCCGCTTGGTGTCGATGATGCTTATGCCACGGAGTTGCAAGCCAAGCGGCTCGACGGGCGTTTCGGCCGCATTGTAGCGACGGCGTGGGCACCGGACGGAAAGTACAGCGTGGAGTACTATTTCGATCAGGACGGACTCATCTTCGTGTACGAGACGTTCGAATACTTTGAGGAGTCGGCTCCGTCTGGATCGTGGCGCAACTTCAAAGGGGCAGCCGCCTGGGAGCGGCACAGCTATGTGGACGGTATGTCGGTTGGCTACGGCGAGGTGGTTGGTAGAGCCGAACTGTTGAGCGATGCAAGATCGTTCATCGCGGCGGTGAATCGGTTGCGCGTACTCCTTGAACAGCGCGGCTCCTAACGAGTCGGTAGGCCACTCGGATGGAGCGGTCATCCCGTCCGGGCGCCAGGAAGCCGACCCATTCCCTGGTCGTGCTTCGCCCCCGTAGGTGGACGCCCACCCGCCCACCGCCGGCTTCTCACCGCCGGGCCGGAACTGCCAGTTTTCCAGTTGCCAGCGTGCGATTGCGGGTCCGACACCAAAGTAATCTACGGTCCCGTCCGCGTGGCATGCTCCTTCCTTTTGCTTCACCTCGTGGCATTCGGCTCAACCCGTCGAGGTGTTATGAACCGTCGCGCGTTCCTGGTGGCAACCCTCTCGACCTTGACTGCGGGTTGTATCGGCTTGGGTGGTGGAGCCGGTCACTATCCTCCCCGGAGCCGAACGCACCTCAGCCCCGCCGCGGACCGTCGTCGCCAGCGACGCTTGCGGCGGTTGGCCCGGGATCGTCGCCGCAGGCGCCTGGCCCGGGACCGGCGGCGTAAGAAACGCGCTGAAGATCGAAAGCGTCGGAGGAAAGCGCGGGAGACACGCCGCCGGCGGCGGGAGGCCCGTCGCCGGCGCGGAGGCTAGCGGTGGATGATCGAGGTTGCTCGGCCGCCCGGCGCGCTTCCGGCTAGTCGCTCCGGAGCGCCTCTACCGGCTCGAGACGTATCGCCCTGAGGGATGGTAGAGCGCATGCCAACAGTCCGGTTGCAAGTATTACGATGCTGCTCGCGACTGCCACGTACACGACTGAACTCGTTGCGGTTTTGAGGAACAAAGCCAACATCGCGAGTCCGCCAAGAACGCCCAGCGTGAGCTGTACCATCGCTTTTGAGAAGATGGCCCAGAGCAGCTCAGGCATACTCGATCCCAGTGCGGTCCGTATCCCGATCTCCCGAGTCCGCTGCTCAACGATAAACGACATGAGCGTGTAAACGCCGCCAACAGCCAAACCGGCGATGAGCAGCGCGACCACGGACGCAAGCACAATGAGCATCCGATCGGACGTGGTGGCGTCTCGCGCCACTTGGTCCAGCGTGACAACGTCGTCCACCCGCATTCGCGGGTCGACGGATGCAGCGGTTCGCCGCAGCTCAGGTCCGAAGGGGGCGGCCGGGCCGGTAACACGCACGGCCACCTGTACGCGTTCAAGGTCGGCGAGGCTCGAGGGCGTGTAGGCGGCGGGGACCGGGCGAGGGTCCACCCCTTCGATTCCCGACCCTCCCGGATCCACGTTGAGGTCTTGTATGACGCCGACCACTTCCAGCCACGAGCCGGTCTCCTGTCCATCTGATCGCACAAACCGGAAGCGGCGGCCCACCATGTTTCCTCCACCCGGCACTCGCCCCACGAAGGCTTCATTTACAATGGCCACCGCGGAACCGGAGTTCTCCTCGATGTCCGCCAGGCGGAACATCCGCCCCGCAATCAGCCGCACGTCCAAGGCCGTGACATAGCCCGGGAACACCGCAGCCGTTCGAACCTCCATCCCCTGGTCCGGAGGGTTCTCGGAACCCTCGACGTGGATCTCCCGGTACCGATGGGCCTGGCCGGGAACGCGGTCGGCGAAGGTGACGGCCAGCACCTCGGGGTGGGCTACCAGCCGGTCACCGAGCTCCTCCAGCCGTCCGGCAAATCGCTGGACCTCCTCTTCACTGATGTTGCCATCCTCCACCGAAGCCTCCACGTCCGGTTGGAGCCTGGCAGTGAGGATTCGGTGCCCGTCGAGAGCGTTTGCCACGGGTTGTCGACGTGCCAGTGCAAGCGCCTGAGCGGCAGGGTAGGGTAGAAACGCGACGGCCAGGGCCACCTGAACGACGATCACGGCGGTGGGCAGCAATCCGAATCGGAGAGCGGAGCCCCCGAGGCTGATGCCACGAAGGCCCTCCGCCACGTGCTTCCCGGTAACCTTCAGGGCCGGCAGCACGCCAGCAATCGAAGCTCCCAAGATCGCGAGAAGCAGCGCATAACCAGCCGTTTCCACGGACAGCCCGGGCTGCACCCAATAAGGCACGTCGATTCCTTGAGCCCTCCAGAACAGCTCCGACGCCTTGGGCACGACAAGCCACGTCACGGTAAGGGCCACGAGCGCGGCGACCCCAGACAGAACGAGGGCCTCGATGAAGAGTTGGCTTACGATCCGCCGCCGTCCGGCGCCGAGGGCTGTTCGTACGGCGATTTCGCCCTGCCTGCTCGCAGTACGCGAGAACGAGAGGATTGCGACGTTCACCGCGGCCAATGCCAGAAGGAATCCGAAAGCGGTTTGAAAGCCAAGGGCGGCCCACCGCTGCAAACCACTCCCCGGCGACTGCCAGAAGCCGGTCACTCGGGGCTCCAATCGCGTGTGTGTTTCGGGCCAGCGCTCGACGCTACGTCGGCCCAAGACTGCCAATTCGGATTGGGCCGACCGCAAGGACGCGCCTGAAGCCAGCCGCCCGAATATCAGAAGCGGGTTTCCGGCGCGGGGAGTCAGGCCGGTCGCCGGAATCCGCAGAGGCGTCCACCATCGGTGGTCGATCGGGAAGCGAAATCCTTCCGGCATGACACCCACGACCTCGTGCTCGATGCCACCGATCTGAAGCGAGAGGCCACTCAAGGGGAGCGCACCGAGCCGATGTTGCCAGACGTCATGAGATACCACTACGACCGGCGCCGCCCCTTCCACCTGATCGGAAGCCAAGAGCGGCCGTCCAAGGAGTGGAGGCACCCGCACGACGTCGAACAGAGTGGCCGTCGTCCGTGCACCGGCGAGCGGGATCGGGACGCCCCCGGTGCCCACGACGTTGGCTTCAACCAGTAACGCCGCCGCGAGAGGGTCGATGGAGCTCACTTCCTCGCGCCAGACGGAGAAATCCGCCTCCGACCGCGGTTCACCCGCACTGCTTTCGGTGTCCCAGTTCGTGACGCGAACGATCCGATCGCCTTCAGGGAAGGGCAGCTCAATGGCGATGAACTCCCCGAAAAACTCGTAGAGTCCCGCGCCGAACGCGATCGTGACGGCGAGCGCCGCTCCGCCCACCAAATTGAGTCCCGGGTGCTTGACCAGCAGGCGGAGGCCGAGCTTCAGGTCCAGCCAACTCATCCCGATGGTGCCCGTCAAGCCGTCGGAGACCCGCTCCGGAACGAAGTGGACGGCCAGCATGAGAATCTGTCCGGCGTACCACAAGTTGGTGAGTAGGGCTCCGTTTCGGCTCCGGTGCAGCCGGTACGTCTCTTCCATGTCGCCGACAATCCCCTCCCGCGCATCCGGAGGAAGAGCCCACGTCAGTATGGCCCGCAGGACTCTCGGTGAGGCGGACGGTCTCCTGTCGCCGCTCATTGTTGATCGAGGACCCCGGGAGCGAGCTCACCCCACATCCGGCTCAGGACCCGGTAGGAGTTCAGCAGAACAGCCTCCCCCTCCTTGGTGACGTCGACACAGCGCCGCGCCTTCCCCCCGCGTTCAGGGCGGGAGTCACCCATCCACGAGGATATGAAGCCCTTCCGTTCGAGACGTCGGAGGGCAACGTACACCGCCGCCCTCGAGACCGTGCGGCCCGTCCTTTGTTGAATCTCGTCCAGGATCGGCACACCGTACACTTCGTCCGTGGCGCGACGGCGCAGGTGCAGGATGGCGATCAGAACGAGCTTTTCGAAGTCACCAAGGGTGTCGTTGGCCATAAGCGGGAGCTCCAGGCGTTCACGGTCCGGACGATAATGAATACGATGATAACATAATCGAACGGTTCGACCTTCGCTACGCGTTTGCCACCGGGCGAGCAGCGCACCAGAATCGAAGGTCCGGGAACGCCATTCGAACGACGGCACCGGGCTACACTTCGTTGGCACTCCTGACGCCATGAAACTTCGAGGAAAGGTCGCGCTCGTCGCCGGCGCCACTCGTGGAGCGGGCCGCGGAATCGCCCGTGCGCTCGGGGAGGAGGGAGCGACCGTATACTGTACCGGTCGCAGCAGCCGCGACGGACCCGTGGACCCGAAGCGACCGGAGACGATCGAGGAGACCGCCGAGCAGGTCACGGCCGCTGGTGGAATGGGGATACCCGCTCGGGTCGATCACACCGAGGAGCCCGCAGTCGTGGATCTGTTCCGGCGAGTTGGGGACGAGCAAGGCGGGCTCGACATTCTCGTCAACGATATTTGGGGTGGGGACGCACTCACCGAGTGGGGAAAGACGTTCTGGGAAGTCGATGTCCAGCAAGGCTTCGTGATGATGGAGCGAGCGATCCACACGCACATCATCACGAGTCGTCACGGCGTTCCGCTCATGCTCGGGAGCGGCGGCGGGCTCATCGTCGAGGTTACCGACGGAGCCTTCCGCGGCTACCGTGGCCAGCTCTTCTACGATCTCTGCAAGATGTCGGTCATCCGGCTTGCGTACGCGATGTCGGAGGAGCTCTCCGACCATCCCTTAACCGCCCTTGCCATTACGCCGGGCTTCATGCGGTCCGAGGCGATGCTGGATCACTTCGGAGTCACCGAGGAGAGCTGGCGAGACGCCATTGAGCAGGACGTCCACTTTGCCCACTCCGAGACGCCCCTGTTCGTCGGGCGCGCAATCGCCGCGCTCGCAGCTGATCCCGATGTGCGTCGCTATGCTGGGAAGGCGCTCACGAGCTGGGATGTTGCCCGACACTACGACGTCCGAGACGCGGACGGTCGGCAACCGCATTGGGACGACCATCTGGACGCCGCCGTAGAAGAGGCTCTCGATCGCGCTTCGCCGGGTCCGAACGACATCTTCTTGCTGAAGATACGCAAGGCCCAGCTCGACTTCGACGACGCCCGCGCCGCGGAACGCGCCCGTATCATCGCGTTCCTGAACGATCACGCCTGACTCCGCGGGCCGCCCCGATCCAACCCGAGGGCGAGGGGCGCCTGTGCGGCCGGGTCCCGTAACAAGTCCGGCGACCACCGCGGACCACACGGTGTTCGACCGAGCGACCGGGTGGCGGCTGCCACCCGGTCGGCCTCGCTATGCGGAGTCCACGCCCGGACAACACCGCCGCGGGTCATGCGCGATAGAAGCGCTCACTCACGATCTTCCCGTCCCTCCACCGTTGCACCGCCACCTGGTCGTACTTGACCGGACCCCAATCGGCGTGGGTGTAGTCGAAGTGCCACTCGACGGCGCTCGTGTCATCGCCAATGGAGACGCTTTTTACGCGGGCATCGCGGAACTCCGTGATCTTGCTGAAAAAATCCTGCTCCCGTTCGCGGTTGCTTTCCTTGCCGATCGTGGGCTCGGCGTCACCCTCCTGCATCAGGCAGTCGTCAGCGTAGTACTTGTCGAACGCCTCGAGTGCCTTGCCTTCCAAGACGAGACGGTTGAGGTCCTGGATCTTGTCGCGGATGTCGGACATGTGGTGCTCCTTTTCAGGATTAGTGAATAGTTGACTGGTCATGCATACATGAAAAAAATCTCACCCGTTGGTCTCTTGGGGTGCTGCGAGCGCCGACCGCACGCGAGCCAACATTTGCAGAAGCACGGTCAGCTCGTCTTCGTCGAGGCCACCGAGCGCGACCCGGTCGAGCTTCTCGATCACAGGGTCGAGCTCGCTGAGCAGATCAAGTCCCTTCCGAGTAATGGTGCACAGCACCCGGCGACGGTCCGCGGTGCAGCGATGCCGTTCTACCAATTCCCGACGCTCGAGCCGGTCGAGCAGCCGCGTAGTGCCAGGAGTCCTCTCCACCATGCGCTCACCGATCTCGAGCGTCGGTAGAGCCTCACCGCCCGCTCCGCGTAGAATCCTGAGGACGTTGTACTGCTGCAGTGTGATTCCCGCCTGCGCGATTCCGGCACCCATGAAGCGTCGAGCGTCATCGGCCGTTCGCATGAGCGCCACCAACGCCTCCTGCCGCCGGTTTGGAAACGGTCGAGTCTGGCGGATCTCTTCTTGAATGGAGGGCAGCGACGATGTCATGTGCAAACATTACATGTCAATAAATGATACGTCAAGTATTTTCTCGTCCCACTTCTCGGCGAATGGGCAGGACGGCTCGTGTGGCCGCTATCGTCCGTCCGAAGAAGCTGGACGCCGATCGATCTCCCGGGTACGATCAATCTGCGCTATCAGGGCGCCACCGGTCCGCGGGAAGGGCAGAGCCCACCTGAGCAGGCTCGGCAGTCCAATCGACCGATCTTCTTTCAGCCCGAGACGCGGACGCGGGTACGTGAAAGGAGATCCCATGTCTTCCAGGGCATTCGACGACGATTCCGGGACACGACGTCCGGCCCGTAACTCCCTCCCTGAGCGTGCGTCGCTCGAGCAGCTCCGAAAGCGCGCCAAAGACCTGCTCCGTGCGGCACGTGCCGGCGATGCCGACGCGCTGGCCCGGATAGCTGCGGAGAGGCGCACGCCGTCGACCGGCGACGCAGGCCTCCACGACGCGCAGCGAGCGATCGCTCTGGAGTACGGATTTGCGAGTTGGCCCAAGCTGGTCCACCACGTTGAGGGCGTCCCGAGGGGGGTATTCAGGTTACGGCCGCTCATCCGGCCGCCTGAGCTGGAGCCCGGACGTCGCTACCGTCTCGACGACGGCACCGACGCGAGCGCAGACGATGTCTTCGCGATGTTCGTCGGCGCGCGGGACGGCGATGCCCGCCTGGTGAGGCGGCTTCTCGAACGCACCCCCGGCCTGGCAACGGTCGAGTACAACTATACGCCTCCGATTCACTTCTCGGTTCGAGAGGGACACCGAGACATCACGGACTTGCTCCTACACCGGGGCGCGGATCCGACCTACCGGAGTTACCCGTTCCGCGAGTCATTGCTCACCTTTGCGGAAGACCGCGGACACGACGAGGTCGCGGACCTACTGCGGAAGCGGCTCGCAGAACGTTTTGCCTTTGCTCCGGGAACCGAGAAGATCATGGCTGCGGCCGCCGCCGGTGATCTGGAGCAGCTCGAGCGCGAGCTTGCCCGAGATCCGTCACTGGCACGGGCGAGCAACGAAACGGGTGATACTCCACTCCACCGAGCCGCCCAACAGGGGCATCTTCGCCTGGTTCGCGCGCTGATCGATGCCGGGGCCGACGTGGACTCGGAGCGGGGCGACGGATATCGGCCGATCCATTGTGCGCTGATGCCGAACTGGTTCTATCCGGCGCCGCTCGGACCGAGACAAGAAATCGTCGAGCTACTGCTTTCGCGCGGTGCCCGGCACACCGTCTTCGTCGCAGCGCTGCTCGGCGACGACGCATTCGTGCAGGACGCGGTAGGGCGGAATCGTGTCTTGGCCAATTTCGAGGATACCTGTCACCACCGCGTCTTGTCCGCCGCGGTGCGTCGCGGCCACGTTGCCATGACTCGCCTGCTGCTCGAGCACGGAGCGGATCCCACGCTCGCGGAGGAAGGAGCACCTCGCGGTCTGTCCCTTTGGATTGCCGTCAACGACCGCAACACCGAGATCGTGCGCATGCTGATGGACCACGGTGCCGATCCTCGAGGACCGGTCGAGTCGAGTGGCACGCCCGCGTCCCGCGCCGAGCGGGACCCCGTCATGACCGAGCTCCTCCGAGCGTACTCCACCTACACCGGGACGACGGAGTCCGACCGCGATCGCGCGGGGCGGTTGCTGCTGGAGGGAAGACACGACGAAGCGGCAACTTTGCTTCAGTCCAATCCTGAGCTCCTTCACGGAGACGAGGCGGATTGGGGGGACGGAGTGCTCGCCGGTCCGGCTCGAGACGGCCGCCACGACGTTCTGTCCCTTTTGATCCAACTCGGCGCGAAGGTGCCCCGAGTGTCCAAGTGGGGGGCCAGCTACTACTTCAAGCACGCCACGACGGCGGCGTTTCTGCTCGAGCGTGGCATGGACCCGAACCACATGAACTGGCATCGCTTCTCCCTGCTCCATCACATGGCGGCGGAGGGCCGGCGCACCAAGGCGGAACTCCTGCTGGCACACGGAGCGGACATCGACGCGATCGACGAGGAGTACCGCTCCAGTCCGCTGGGCGTGGCGGCGCGGAGCGGTCAGGAGGACATGGTCCGGATGCTACTCGACCGCGGCGCCGATCCGGTCGCGGCCGGCGCGGGGTGGGCGGTGCCGGCAACGTGGGCCGAGAAGAAGGGGCACGATGATATCCAGGCTATCTTGAAGGCTGTGACTCATCCGCGGGAAGACGCATGAATAGACACGCCCTGATGACGATTGCCCTCGTGGCTACCCTCGGTTGCGGCACGGCGGAGCCGGCCCTCACCCGCGATATTGAACGGGTCCTGGTTGAGAAGCGCGCGCGTTCGTGCCCTGACCGGCATGACCGCGGCGGCACCTTGACACTCTCGCGACGCTGAGTACTTTGTAACGTAAAGTTTCAGGTTGGGAGATAGAAAAAATGTCGCGCTGGAAGAGAGTCGTCCGAGGTATGCTTGGCATGGGACTGACGTTTGCGGCGGCCGCCGGGGTGTTCTTCACCGTGGTCGCCGTGACGATGGGGTTGTTCTTTCCCGGCGCGGAGAGCGACTTACCGTTCATGATCGTCGCAGGCTCGACCTGGGCCTTCGCGATCGGAGTTGCGTTCTCGGGCACGTTGGCGATCGCGGGTCGCCACCTGTCGTTCGACCAGCTCTCCATCACCCGCGTCGCGGTGCTCGGCGCCGGCGGTGGGCTTGTCCTTGCCGGGCTCCTGGTGGGTGCCACGCTGCCGAGCTGGACCTTTAGGGACGCCCTGGTCCCATTGGTGGCTCTTCCGGTCCTGGGTGCCGTATCGTCCACGGCGAGTTTGCTAATGGCGCGTAGTGCGGGACCCGCCTTGGCTCCGGGGGAAGAGTCGGGTAGCCGGCGCCTCTCCCGCGCTACCGCGGAAGAGGACCGTAGAAATGGCCGCGGGGTCCTTCGCGGTTCCTGAGGCCCGGCGCGTCCGGGTGCACGGACGGCATCTCCGAGGCATTGGCGAGTCGCCAAGCCAAACGCACCGACATCGCGGTCAATGCGACGGGCGAGTCGTAGGGTGCGGAGCCGTCGAAGTTGTCCGAGCGGCGGTGGTGAATTAAAGACAGATAGTCCTCCCAAACCGCCCGACCGGCCGTGGAGTCTCCACCGAGACTGTACCCGGGCATGAGATAGACGGCCGGAATTCCTGAGATGAGGAAGGGGTAATGGTCGGACCGGTACAGGAGCCCGGCTGAAGGGGAGAACGGGGCGTCCGACGGAGGCCGCCGATACTCGATGCCCGTCTCCTGCGCCGCCCAAGCGACATCCTCTTCGACCGTGGAAAACTCAGGACCCCATGCGAACACGTCATCGTGTCGTGGCCCGGTCAGCCCGCCGTCGTGGTTGATGGACACGACGATGGCGGACGGCGGGATCGTGGGGTTCTTCAGATAGTGCCACGAGCCCAGGAGTCCCGACTCCTCGGCGCCCAGAGCCAGAAAGTGCACCGAGCGTCGGAGCGGCATCGAGCGGAGTGCCTCGGCCGAAGCGAGCATCTTCCCGATCCCCAGCGCGTTGTCGTGCGCGCCGTTGAAAATCGAATCACCGCTCGAGTCTGGCGGACCCACACCTACGTGGTCGAGATGGGCGGTGAACACCACGGCCTCGCCAGCCACCTCCGGATCCTGCCCCGGTAGCCGTCCGCCGACGTTCCACGTGGTAACCCGGCGAAGACGGTGAAGTCGAGATAGCGCAACCGAACCTACCGGCCCTGGATCCGGCCCCCACGCGTCGATCAGACGCCGCGATGCGGCAGGGCTCACGTGGGCAGCAGGAGAGGGGTAGGGTGCGCTTCCGTCCGCCAGCACCCGCGGTGGTCTCCGCGGCGAGAGTCTGGCGGACCAGGCGGACTCGGGCATTTCGGGGTTCAGCACGATAACGGCGGCTCCGCCGGCGCGGAGCGCCAACTCGACCTCGGCGCGTTTGCGTTCTTGTATCAGGGGCTCTTCGGTCCGTCCCGGAGGCGTGCCCGCCAGCACGAAAACGATTCTCCCCGCCAGCTCCCCGCCTTCCCCAGCTCCGAGCAAGCCGGTCACGAGCTCGTATCCGGCGAAAAAGCCTTCGCCGGTTACGGTCGGCTCCGCTCCGCGCCAATCGGGCGTGACGATCAGGTCGGCGTGATCCAGGCGGATATCGGCCACCTGCATGGTACTTCCGGTGTCCGCTGCCACCTCCAGTAGATCGAAGGGCTGGAGGTAGGACTCGTCGAACAGGGGCTCGAGTCCCAGGCCCTCCATCGCGGCAACCACATAGTCCCGAGCGCGGACGTACCCGACGTCGTCCGTGTCGCGCCCTCGGAGCGAGTCGTGCGACAGCGCTTGAACGTGGGAGCGGATGTCGTCCGGGGTGATGTCTTGCAGCGCAGCCACCGAGTCGCCCCGGGGCTCGGCCGAGCAACCGGCTACGACGAGCAGAAGAGCGACGGAAAGCGGTCCGGCGCCTCCGGACATCGGGCCCTTCAGTGGACGCGGATGGGCTCGAGGTGCACCGGCGGAATCACTGTCGTTCCCGGGGCCATGGCCTGCGCCGTCTCGATGAACGGGAGCAGGTTCCGCTCGACGTTCGCTTGCTGAGAAAACCCGTACGGAAGTCGGAAATTGTCCCAGTGGGTGGGAATGACCACCTCGGGAAATCCCGTGGCCGTCAACAGCCGCCGGTCGTAGTCGTAGAGGCCGAGCCTCGATCCGTTGATCCCGGCGAGCAGGATGTCGGGATCGAGGCCTTCGAACTCTCGTTCGATGAAGTTCATGGATCCCATGGTGAGCACGTCGTGTCGTGCAAAGCGCGCGAGAAAGCTGAGCGACCCACCTTCGATGAACTGGTTGATTCTCAACGGAGCTTCGAGGGGAGTGTTCCGGTCGTAGCGCCGTGAGTCGTAGTAGTGCTTGTCGTTGAGCGCTGAGTGCAGTCCGGGGACGACGCGTACGCTGAAGCCGTCGAACTGATAATCTTCCCCTCCCCGCACCGTGTAGATCTGCTCATCCGGGATTCCGTACGCCCTGAGGATCATCGCCGTAGTCTCCGTGCCCACGACCTTGGCGCCGGTCTTCCTGGCGATGTAGGGCACGTCCCCGAGATGATCGAAGTGACCGTGGTGCACCAGGATGATGTCCGCTTCCGGAATGAGGCTGTCGATCAGCGCGGTATCGGCCCACGCGATGTCGTCGCGGGCGAAGTCCGGCCGGTCGTCGTCCGGGTGACCACGGCCTCCGTACTTGAGTCGCGAAGGCCAGGGGTCGATGAGCACCACCACGTTGCCGTCCGTGATCCGCCAACCGGCTGCGCCGAAGTACGTCAGCTCGAGAGGAGCTTCTTCGGGTGCCGGTGGAGACATCCCCTCGGGCGCCACTTCAACGACCAGCTCGATCTCCACGGACTGCCCGCGGGGCAACGAGGCCATACCCACCGCAGCTCGCGCGTGACGGCCCCGCTCGCCGAAGACTTCGACGATCAGGTCGGAGAACCCGTTGATCACCGCGGGTTGCTGCACGAAATCGGGGTCGGAGTTGACCATCCCGAGCACCTTCACGACGCGTACGACCCGCGACAAATCGCCCAGCATAGCCTTCAGCACCGCGAGTTGGTTGATCGCCGTCAGCCGCGCCGCCTCGTATCCCTCTTCGATGGTGAGGTCGCTGCCCAGTTTCCCGCTTATCTCGGTTCCGTCGGGCCTCCGCGGACCTTTCCCGGCCAGGAAGATGAGGTTCCCCGTCTGCACCCCGTTGACGTAGTTCGCCACCGGATTCGGGGGCTCGGGAAGCTGGATTCCCAATTCGGCCAGGCGGGCCTCCGGGTCGTAGGGGCGGTCCTGCGCTGCTGCGGACGTGGCGCGCAGCAGGAAAAACGCGACCGCGAGGGCAACCAATGCGACGGACTTCTTCACCGGCTCGTCTCCCGATTCCTGAATCTGGATCGCGGAGCAGGTCCCCGCGCAGAGCCTGAAGAATCCGGTCGAGCCGACGCCATGTCCAGGAGACGGCGGCCTCCGTCGCATTCGGGATGCTACGAAATAGGCTGTCCCGCCAAATAGTCCACCGCGAGGCTGGCCAACGCCCGCACCCCAACAGGCAATGCCCGCTCATCCGCATAGAAGAGCGGCGAGTGGTTCGGATGGACGAGAGAGGGATCGTCCGATCCCACCCCCAAACCGATGAAAAATCCGGGCGCCTCCTCAGCAAAGTACGAGAAGTCCTCTGCGCCGGTGGCGGGTGGCATCACGATGACCTGCTCACCGGCGACGCGCGTGAGCGAAGGGACCATGCGTCGAGTGAGGGCCGGATCGTTCACGGTGACCGGGTACCCAAGCTCAATGGACACCTCCGCCTCGGCTCCATTGGCCTCCGCAACCCGCTCGGCCAGCCTCCGGACCCGCTCGTGCACGAGCGTGCGCGTGTCCGGGTTGAGTGTGCGAATCGTTCCGACCATGACGACCGAGTCCGGGATGATGTTGCCCCGATTCCCTCCCTCGATTTGTCCGATCGTGACGATAGCCGGCGAGTCGGTGAGGTCGACCTGGCGGCTGACCACGGTCTGGAGCCCCACCACGATTTGAGAGGCGGTCACGATCGGGTCGACTCCTCCCCAAGGCATGGCACCGTGGGTCTGCGTTCCCCTCACGACGATCCTGAGGCCATCGGAGCTGGCGAGCATCCCTCCCTCTCGATAGGAGATCATGCCAACCGGGGATGGGAAGACGTGCAAGCCGAACACCGCGTCCACGGTCGGGTTCGCCATCGCGCCATCCGCGATCATGGGCGCAGCTCCGCCGGGTCCCTCCTCGGCAGGTTGGAAGAAGAACTTGACCGTGCCAGGAAGGTCGTCGCGCATCTCGGCGAGCACGGAGGCGACCCCCATGAGGATGGCCACGTGGTTGTCGTGTCCGCATGCGTGCATCACCCCTACCTCTCGCCCCTGCCACATGGTGCGAACCTTGGATGCAAACGGCACGTCGGCCATCTCCGTGACGGGCAAGCCGTCCATATCCGCGCGCAACGCCACCACCGGGCCGGGCCTTCCGCCTCGCAAGACACCGACGACGCCCGTCCCGCCCACCTCGGTCTGGACCTCGATGCCAAGAGACCGGAGATGTTCGGCGGCGATGCCGGCGGTCCGGAACTCTTGCATTCCCAACTCCGGGTTCGCATGGATGTCCCTACGCCAGGCAACGACTTCGTCGTTGATGGACTCGGCGAGCTGATCGATCCTGTCGTGGAGATCCGACAGGCGCTGCGCTCCACCCGGGGCCGGGGAAAGCACGAGAAGCAGGGCGGCGGTGACTCCGAGCGTGCGAAGCATGGTGGGTTCTCGGGAAGGTGTGACAAAGCTCTGGGTGACAGTACCGTACGCGGTGGGGAACGCGTCAGCAACGACTGCGGCCCACTAGCCGTCCTCTACAGATCCACGGTAGAGGGCTCCCCACTCCCGTAGGGAGTTGATGGCCGGGATCGCCGTTCGGCCCAGGTCCGTGATGTCGTAGTCCACGTGCGGGGGAACGACCGGGTACACGGTCCGACGGACCAGGCCATCCCGCTCCAGCTCACGAAGCTGCTTGGTGAGCATCTTGTCCGTGATTCGGCGCAAACTCCGCTTCAGCTCGCCGTAGCGCCACGTTCGATCTTTGAGGCGCCACAGGATCGGCATCTTCCACTTCCCGCCGATTACGTGCAAAGCGAGCTCGACGGGGTTGTTCATGCGTATTCCGGCGAACTCGAACTCGGGCATTAACTCTCCTTTTCGATAGTATCTACCCTTCAAGTATATACTACCGCGTTGGGCAGTACCAGGCTAGCGTCATCTCGGCCCATGACATTTCAGCCCGGGAGGTACCAACGTGAGCGCCAACCTCAACGTAACGAACTCGAACTGCGGCAAACGTGTGCTGATGGTTGTCGCCAACTCGGCGGAGTCACCTGTTACCGGCTGGCCCGTAGGTTTTTGGTGGTCCGAGCTCACCCACCCCTTCTGGGTGTTCGAGGAGGCCGGCTACGATGTCGAGATCCGAAGTCCGCTGGGCGGGTCGCTCATGCCCGATGGCTTCAGCGACCCCGAGCACGAGAGCGGCTACTCTGCAGCCGACTTCGTCAGCCTGGGCTTCAAGAAGTCGCCCGAGCACATGGCGATGATCGAGAACACGGGTTCCATCGCTTCGGTCGAGGTAACCGACTTCGACGCCGTGTTCTTCGTCGGCGGCCAATCACCGATGATCACGTTTCGCGCGAACGACGATCTCCACAGCCTCGTCACCTCGTTCTACGAGAGCGGGAAGGTGACCGCGCTGGTGTGCCATGCAACGTGCCTCCTACTCGAGACCCGCCTGAAGAGCGGAGATCTACTGGTGACGGGCCTTACGTGGACGGGCTTCGCGGACTCGGAGGAGCGATTCGCCGACGACTTCGTGGGTACGAAGATCCAGCCGTTCTGGATCGAAGAAGAGGCTCGGAAAATTCCTCACACGAACTTCATCGTGGACCAGCGGTTTCGACCGTTTGCCGTGCGGGACGGACTCCTGGTGACCGGGCAGCAGCAGTTCTCCGGCGCAGCCGCCGCTCGTCTGGTGGTGGAAGCGCTCGGGCGGTGAGACGGGGTTGGGCGATCTCCGTGGCATGGCCCAACCGTGCGCCGATCTCGCGCAGGGGCTCCGAGATCGCTAGCGTCGCGAGGTCATGGGGACCAGCTATCCGTCCTGTACCTGGATGTCAGAACTGTGGACAACATCGCCCGATGTCTCGTACGAACCGTTCAATATCTGGGTGCGCAGCGGAACGACGAGGAGTACACCGAAGAGGACGACCTGAAGATCGTGGAGGAGGTGGCCTACACTCTGCGAGACGCGTCTCTCGAGGAGAAGACCAAGCTGATCGAGGTGGCCAGGGCCATGGGATATGACGACTGGGGACGAAACATCGGGATAGAGTAGATAGGGCCTGAGGGAGCGTGGGATGAGTACGACGAGCGGCGTTTCGGTTGCCACACTGTTTGTAATCGCGGTGTCCTCTCCCGCCACCGCTCAAGAAGAATGGCCGTTTACCATCGAAGCCAACATCGGCTTCGGCGCGGGTAGCACGACGGGTGTCTACAAAGACAACGATGTCGGCTTGGCGGCAGGAATTCTGCTCGGCCACCGTCTCTTCGATACCGAGAAGGGACATGCATTCGGAGCCGTTGCCGTCGATTTCCAAGGCGGCGGACCCACGACGAGCGAGTGCATACAGCTACCGGAGGATGGCTGTGTTCCAGAATTCCCGAGCTTCGAAGTCGCGTCCATCATGGCGGGATGGGAGCGCAGATCTACGGGAATACGGATCCTGGGCGGTCCGTCGGCCGTTCGTGCGTATGGTGACTGGAAGACCATCAAGCTCGGATGGACAGCGCGACTCGACGCGGCAGCCCCGCTCTTCGGCCGGATCGCGCTGGTCGGGTCGCTCAGGGCTATGCTGCTTCCGTCCTACGCGGGGGAGCGCTTCCAACTGATCTCCTTGGGTGGAGGGCTACGTTTGCGATGATAGACTCCCGAAGGTCGACCGGTAGCGTGAGGCGACGGAAAGCGTGGTGGCGGTAGAACTGTTCCGGCCCGTGGGTCTCGGCGAGTTGCGCCACATCGCGGCACTGGACTTTGCGAGTTTCCCGCCCCGGCTACCCGAGCAGCCGATCTTCTATCCGGTGCTCGACCGAGAGTACGCGGAGCAAATTGCCCGCGATTGGAACACGAAAGACGCGGCGTCCGGTTACGTAGGTGTGGTCTTGCGGTTCACCGTCTCCGACCAAGTGGCCGCGCGCTATCCCGTCCATCGTGTAGGTGCCGATCGTCACCGAGAGCTGCAGATCCCCGCAGCGGAGCTCGAGTCCTTCAATGCCGGAATCGAAGGACGACTCGAGGTGGTGAGTCACTACGTCGGTCGGGAAGTCGAAGGAGCGCTGGACCCGACGACCGGGTTGCCCATCGAGCTAGCAGACCTCCAGAGCGATCGGTTCGTGGTCTGGCGCCAGGACGACAACGGGAATCGTGTGCGAATGCGTGAAGGCCTGTCGCTCAGCGAGGCGGAGACGGTAGTGCGTGAATTCGAGGCCCGCGGCCACAAGCAGATGTATTGGGTGCAGGCGGACCCGCGTTGACCCTACTCCGCGACGTCCGTACAACCGACGACCCACATCACCAATAGAAGAACCACCTCGATTGAGACGTAAGAAGGGGTAGCGACTGTTCGACGACCGTGTATGGTTTTATAACACGAGCACGATGGAACCACGATGGCTACCACTTCGAACGACAATCCGACCTTCGGTGATTGGCTGTTGGAGGAGCTCCGGAAGGAGTATCGATTCGAGACCACCGGCTGGGCGCCCGAGCGAGTCTGCCGAGTCGCAAAGTGGCTCCAAGGGGGTCGTCCGGAGTCCGAGCGTCTCATCGTCCATGTGTTCTGGAGTCGGGTCGTAACGGCCTTCACAGCGCCGGGCCGGCACATTTTCATATCGCGTCGCCTGCTCGAGCGGCTTCCCCACGACGATGCGGCCGCCTTGATCGTCGCTCATGAGATCGCACACCATGACCTGGGCCACGTCGATCTGTTTCCGGAGTGGATGGCTCATTTTGCTCGGGTTCGCGGGAGCTGGCTGGTGGCTGCCGCGGCACGTGCCGTCGAGCGTCGTCTTTATGGTCCGGAACGTGAGTGCGCAGCCGACCGCCACGGGCTCGAACTCTGCGTCGGTGCCGGGTACAAGATCTCACGATGCATGAAGCTCTTTGACGTGTTGGCGGCCCACCTGTTGGACATGCGCCGCGACGACCTGGTCTACGGTCCCGACTCCCAGTCGGACGAGGAGCTGTCAGAGGACGCGCCTTTCTGGGTAAAGGCCAGGCTCTGGACATGGCAGCGCGCAAAGGGGTATCTGCCGGTTCAGGATCGGGCCGCGGCGCTGTGGCGCTACGCCGACACGCGCAGGAACATGGCGTCCAACCACCGGTGACGGCCTTGGCTGGCACAATGAACGCAAGGCCGTGATGCACCGACGACTCGCGATGGTTGCGCTACTGGCGGTTGCGACAGGCTGCGATCCGCTCAACCTAGCCCCACCAACGGGGAGCCAGTCGTTGAACCCGGATAGCGTCGTGATGATCGATGCTGCAAACGACTATTCGGAGCCGGTGGACATCGAGGAACTGGTAGGGATGAGGTACCCACCCACGCCGGAAAATGTTGAGCACCTGGCTGGGTCGCTGATTCGGAACGAGAGAGAGCCAGTGGACCGGCTGCCGTGGGTTTTGAGTTCCGTACGGGTTCGGGGTCGGCCGGTGTTGCTATTGGCAAAGGCCGTCGAGCTCATCGAGGACCGGGAGGTAGACAGAGACGGGCGTCAGGTGCTTCGCAGCAGCTATCCCATCTTCGAAGTACGCGACGCGGTGCTTTTGCCTCCGCTCGAGGGCGGCGAGCGGTTGGCACTAAGTCGGTGTGAGGACGCAGACGGCGGACGAGCCATCGGCTATGTACAGTGGGACATCAACAGCCGAATCATGCGGGCACGGAGGTTCGCCTGGAGGGCTGACCTGCGGTTGGGGAAGCTGACGCCGACGGAGGTCATCGGAGTCGCATGCCGTAATCCCCGGTTCCCGAACGGGCCTTGACTCGGCGTATCACGAAACACGTGAGAACTCGGGTCAAAACGGCGAGCGGAGGCTCCAAGACTCCCACGGCGAGAAACAGGAGCGGTTGCTTGGATGTTAGCAGACTGATCGGTCGATGCACGATGGTTGTACTACTGGTGGTTGTCGCCGTTTGTGACACCGAATCAGGTTCCGATCACTTTCCTATCCGTCGAGACAGCTCCGGCGTGACGATCGTCACTCACGATCTGCAACGACCTATTGCTACCTGTATGATCGGTCAGACGCCCGATGTCACGATCGGAGTAATCGCCGGGTCCGAGGAACTGCAGTTGTTCGGCGTGTTCGGGGCGATGCGTCTCACGGACGGCACCATAGTTCTGGTGGACCAAGGAAGTCGACAGATCCGATTCTACGATCAGAGCGGCGCATTTCTTCGGGCCGCGGGTCGGGCAGGCGAAGGTCCCGGAGAGTTCAGGAATGCTTTCTACCTGTGGCGCACCGGAGGGGACACCATTTGGGTGGGAGACTACCGGCCGTGGCGCTTCAACGTCTTCACGTCGGACGGGACGTTCGTTCGGACGGTGACTCCGGAGCCCCGGTATCTGAATAGCCCGGCCATAGTAGCGGTGTTGGCGGATGGACGGTCCGTACTCGTGGCTCGTCATAGTCTCGAGGGAGCGTCGGTGGACTTCAGGCTTCGAGAGGCCAGCATGGTCCTACACGCTGCCGACGGCGAACTACTCGACACGATTGGAAGGTATGCAAACGGTCGCTGGGGTATGGTTGAAGACGATCCGCAGGCCATGGTCTTGGTTCCTCACTTCGAGTCGTTTCTCCGCGCAGATGCGAGAGGCACCGCTGTGGCGATCGGACACGGGTCTCAACCTGAACTGATGATTTGGGATCTCCGGCAAGCACCCAGGTTGTCCAAGATCATTAGGTGGGACGGCGGAAATCGGCGCATATCCCAAGCGGATGTAGACGCAGAAAATCAGGCGCTGATCGACCGATTCTCCGGCATGGACTCCGGGGCACGCCGGCGTGTAGTGGAGCAGTACGTGAGCGAGCGTCGTCCGGTCGCGGATCAGTTTCCGGCGTTCTCCGATGTGAGGATCGGTACGGATGGCCGGTTTTGGATCAAGGAGTACCGAAGACCCGGGGCCCGGCCGGGCAGTTCGTGGAGAGCTTTCAACTCGGACGGCAGTTTCAGCTGCGCCGTGGTGTTTCCGGAGTTTCCGGAGATACTCGAGTTTGGCGAAGACTATGTTCTGGTGAAGCACGCCAACGAGCTCGATGTGGAGGAGGTGTGGCAGCTTCCACTCTCGCCGCCGGGAAGCGAAGCTCAGTAGTGGTTGAGGCCATCAAGCCGTGCCTGAATCCTTTCGCGTTGCTTTTGGCTCTTCCAAGTAGAGAACCACCTCCATGGGAGAGCTGAGATGACGACCGGATTCTTTGCCCGGAACGAACACAACGTTGAGCGGGTCGTGCGCGTGATCCTCGGACTGGCGCTGCTGAGCCTAGTGTTCATGGGCCCGAAAACGTACTGGGGCCTGATCGGAATCGTGCCGCTGGTGACGGGACTTCTGGGGACCTGTCCCCTGTACTCCATCTTCGGTGTCAGCACCTGCCCGCGTGACGCAAGCGTCTGACGACTCGGAACTCCTGAGGCGGGTTGCCGACGGGGACCGAGCCGCCTTCACGGTGCTGATGGACCGCCACGCCGGGGCGGTTCATCGGCTCCTTCTTTCGCTTGGTGCCGCACCGGACGACGCTGAGGATGCCCTTCAAGAGAGCTTCGTATCGGCGTGGCGTAGCGCAACAACATTTCGCGGTTCCGGCTCCGCTCGAGGATGGTTGTTGGTGATCGCCCGGAACGCGCTCCACCGACTCCATCGGCGACGGGCCGGAGAACCAGCCGAACTCGAATCTCTCGAGGTGCTCGGGGCGAAAGCCGGATGGGGTGCGGAGTCGGGATTCGCTCGTCGATTCGAAGTCATGGATGAACTCCAGTGGGCCCTCGGGCAGATCCCGGAAGAGGAACGGCGGGTGGTCACGCTGCGGGACCTCGAGGGACTGAGTGGGCAGGAAACGGCCGAGGTGCTGGAGTTGAGCCTCAGCGCGATGAAGAGCCGTCTCCACCGAGGACGCCTCCACCTCATGGCGGTGGCACGTCGGGAGGCCGTCGATGTCTGACCTCGATCGTGTGGTCGCGGGACTCCGCTGCCGAGACGTTTTGGATCTACTCGGCGACTACGTGGACGGCGACCTCGCTCCGAACATCGAGATGCAGATCAACCAACATCTCCGTGGGTGTGACACATGTGAGAGGTTCGGCGGAGAGTACGCATCGCTCGTGGCCGATCTGCGTCGAAGTCTGAGTATGCTTTCTCCGGACCCGGGGATCAGAGAGCGGCTGGCTCAGCGGATGGCCAGGGCGTGGTCCGAGGAGGATGTCTAGCACCGCGCTACCGAGTAACGAATCCGGGGATTCCGCGTAGGATCGGGCACTCGACAGGGCAAGGCTCGATTGGCGATTTCGCGCGATGCAAAAGTCGGCAGCTCAGCACCGGAAACAATACCGTAAGATCCTCACATGGTCCTTTGTGGCGGCCGTCATCGTCCACATCGCAGTCATTTGGGGCTCTCCGGATTTCGAGGTCGAGCCTCTTTCCCCGCAGGGTTCAACGGCCGAAGGGGACATCGAGGACGATGCGCTGACCACTGCGCTGGAGGTCGTGTTCGGGCCTCCGATCATTACGACAGCCGACGGCTCGTTCTGGCAGGAGCCGGAGGACCGCACGCTGGAGGCGATGCGTCTGACCGAGCTGCCTCTGCTCTGCGCTCATCTGTCCGCGCAACCGAACCTCCCAATGCGGGCGACGTTTCACCTGACCGTGTCGTCGCGTGGTCATGCAAAGGTCGAAGAGATTGCCGAGTCTACCGGCGATAACTGCGCCGACGGAGCGCTCTCGCGGGCCGCTGATGCGCTCCGGTATCACTGGTTGCCCAGCTCGAGGTTTCCCGCTCCGGTGTCCCTCGTGCAGCCGGTCACGCTCCTTGCCGTGAGCGGCTACTAAGCGGACTGGATCGGAGTTGCGGCGGATCCAGGATTAGGGTACCGCGCCCGGGCACATGAAGCGCAGCCTGCCCCCGCGTGGGGCACTCCGGGAACTGGCGATACGCCCGGTGCTCCGGATAGGTTGGCGCCCGTTCGCGGTCAACTTTCGGAGCAGCTCTCAACAGACGTAGCGCATGTCCAAGATCGATTGGCGGTACCACCGCCCTGGCTGAACCAGTTGCAAACGCACACAAGAGTTTCTTGTGCAGAACGAGGTGCAGGACGGGGAGGTCAGGAGCGCGTCCAAGGAGCCGATCGAAGGACGAGCGGCCTTGGACGTCCTCGACGGCATCACCGACTTGTACGTGGCAAAGGGGAAGCGTGTTGAACACGTGGATCTCACGGCATCCCGTCCGTCGGACGACGAGCTCCTTACGGTATTGCTCGGTCGGTCCGGGAAGCTGAGAGCGCCCACTGTACGCAGCGGCTCCCGCCTCCTCGTGGGATACAACGCCGACCTGCTGGCCGAGCATCTGGGTTGAGGCGGAGGGCTAAGCCGACTCCGCGAACCCGGACGGCGTGAGCGTGGTCCCGAGTCGCCAAAGACCACCGCCGATCATGAGCAGTCCAACGTAGTTCAGCGTCCGCACGACGAGACCGGAATACAAGGCGTACTGCGCGACCGTCGAAGCGTCGGCCAGGCTGGTCACGATCGCCATCGCCGGAAAGTTCAGAAACGTGATCGCCACCATCGCGGCGCCTGCGCCTATACATGCGGCCGCCCTGCTCCGGCTTGCGGTGGCGAATCGATACGATCCGGCCACGACCACGATCACCGGCAGCAGCAACAACGCCAGTAGGAATAGCAAAGCGACTGCTTGAAGACTCCCGATCATCACGTACGCGGCAAACAGGGTGGTGGGTTCGTTCGTAGGACGATGATGCCGCAAGGTCTACGCCGTGGCGCCGGCGCGAACCGCTACCCCGTTGTGTGCCGGGGTGGTTGTAAGGGTGCCAGGCTCATTCCCGTAACGTCCATTAGCGGACCGCTGTGGCCCGACACCGTCGGGCATCGGAGAGGAGACCATGGGACGAAAGACCGGAATCCTGGCGATCTTGGGCGGGTTGATCGTGGCTAGCGGCGCGCTCGCGAAAGCCTCCGAACGACTCGAGCCCGTCTCCGGCCAAGACCAGGAGGTCGTACAGCTCGCTCCGCAGCCGTCCGTCGAGTTGCCACCTGATCTCGCGCGCGTGCTCCGAGATTACGAACGTCATTGGAGCGCCGGCGAAGCCGAAGCGCTGGCGTCACTTTTCGTAGAGAGCGGACTCATCGTTCGGCGCGGCACGTGGATTCGAGGTCGGGCCGCGATCGAGGAGGCTTATCGGCACGCGTCCGGTGCGCTCCGACTCCGTGCGATCGAATTCGATGCCGGCGATCGCCTGGGCTACATCATCGGAGCCTATGGATACGGAGAAAGCCTTCCGGTTGACGATTCGGGGATGTTCGTGCTGACGCTTCGGCGCGATCCGGATGGCCGCTGGCTGATCGTCTCCGATCTGGATCGAAGTGCCTCGTAGCTGGTGCCAGCGGTCCGCCCTGGCCTAGAAAGAGACACCCGACGGACGCATCACGGAGAGGAATCCGAGAGCGTCCGCCGGGTGCGGCTCTCCAGTCTGACAACGACTAGTGACGAGGGTTGGTCAGCCCTACGTAGAAGCCCATCGACCCCCCACCGAGAGGATCGCCGATGCCCTCGACGATGTTCTCCATATGGGTGTAACGCAGGCCCGCCGACACGATCCCGAACACTACCGAGACCTCGGCCACCGGGCCGGTGGAATCGTCGACACCGAGCGCGAAGTTCTCCAAGCTACCCGATCCACCCACGTCGCGGACGAAGTGGTGCGCCATGCCGCCCCCGATCCGAATTGACGTATCCCGACCTGGGAGCGAGTAACGGTAAAAGGCCAATAGTTCGACCGGGAACCGGTTCAACGACAGGCGGTCCTCGGTGTTTTCCGGTCCGGTGCTCCAGCCGGCCCAGCCGACCATTCCCTGCAGCTCCACTGCTGCGTTATCGGCGGACCAGGCCTCGAAGATCGGTCCGGCCATAAGCGAGAAGTACGTTCCCAGCTTCAGGTCGGAATCCGAGCCGTCGGAGTACTGAACTCCCGCGATGGCGTCCCCACCCAGGCCCATCTGGGCCCTGACCTCACCGCCCCATTGAGCGTGCAGGTCACCTGGTCCAACCAGAAACGATAGGGCGCCTACCAGCGCCACGGCTTTGAGTGCTGCGAACTTCATCTCTCCTCCCCGGCAACGGCATGGACGTCTCCGCGTCCCTGCCATCGGTGTTTCACGTGTCAGATCCCACGATCTGATGGATTTTCGTTGCATTGCTCGGGGCAAATCCCAGGCCAAGCCGCTACGTGAACGGCACTTCTGACCCACCGTGCCAAGGCGTGATGATTTGCTGCGACGCGGGGAGGGGCCGCAGCTTGGGGTGACGAGGTCGTATGGGACTTCGAACACCGATATCACGTTATGAAGTTCGCACTTCCGGGTGACGCAACGATCGATGACCATTGAATGTCCGGTCTGTGACGACCATTTGCGCTGCTACGCATTCAATCATCTCCGCATCGACGTTTGCGATAGCTGCCAGGTGGTGTGGTTGGATCGAGGGGAATGGACGAAGGTGCGGCAGGCCCAGGGCCTACCCGCAGAGGCCGAGGCCGTGATCCGTGCCCGGTTCGAGCCGATTCCGGGCGTTCCGCTGGTCTGCCCGCGATGCGAAGAGGATCAGCTCATTCCCGGCCGAGCGGGAAGCCTGACCGTGTGGCACTGCGGTCCGTGCAACGGATTTTTGCTGGAGCCTCATGCCGTCATCGAAGGGGGCATGCCCGACGGGGCCATTGAAGCCGCCGGGTTTCGGAAAGTGGAGTTTTCCAGGCCGAGGGTCGAGGATATCAAGGTGAGCCCACTCGGAATCGCGCGATTCATCCTGGGGTTTTTGACCCATGTCGGTGAGGAAGCACGCTGTGATCCGAAGTACGGCTTTCGCAAACGCTCCGACCGGCAAAAACCTGCTGAAAAGCCGCGCGGCTGAGGTCGAGATGAGTGAGTCGCAAACGCACGAATCGGCACAGGAGGGTCCCGCCCAGCCACGGCCGGGGATCGCAGCGTTCTTGGGTCTGCTCCCTGGACCGGGAGCGGGGCACTTTTATGGTGGTCACTTTGCTAGGGGCCTGCTCTTCGCCCTCCTGTATCCGGTCACCTTGGTGGGTGTCGTCCTCTCGCTTTTATATCTACGAGGACCTTGGATGTTGTCAGGCCTTGTCGCGATGCTGGGTCTCTGGATCGGCGGAATCGTGGACGCCTATCGTGTCGTTGCTCGGTCGGTTACGAGCACCGGTCCTTGGATCAGATGGGGGACGGTACTCGCGTTGCTCGTAGCGAACGCGCTCGTGGCCCCTGCTGACCTTTCCAGGAGGGCTGGAAGGACCTTTATCGTGACCTCCGGAAGCATGCTTCCGGCCCTGCACACCGGTGATCGCCTTGTCGCGTCGACGTATCGCGGGAATCCGGTGGAGCTGGGACAGGTCGTCGTATACTTATCGCCGGTTGAAGAGTCTCTCCTGGTTCAGCGGGTGGTTGCCCTCGCCGGTGATACGATCGAGATGGTGGGATGGCAACTACACGTCAACGGACAGACGGCGAATGAGCCGGAACTGTTCTACTCCGACCGGACGATAGCGGAGACGCATCCCTGGATGAGTTGGCAGAAGGAGTTTCTCGTGGCCTCGGATACTGTCGGATACCGTCCTACGACCCAGACGTGGGGCCCGGTGGTGGTCCCGGATGACCATTTTTTTGTTCTCGGAGATCATCGCGACACCAGCCTCGACTCACGGTACCTGGGATTCGTATCGAGTGCACAGATGGTCGGAACGGCCCGAAACATCATCTGGTCGCGAGATCCTGAAACCGGCCGTGTCCGATGGGACAGGATGGGCGGCGGGATCTGAGCGCCCGCGCCCCTTCCCACCCTGAAGGCCGAAACCCATGCGGATCGTTCTTACGTCTGTAACCGACGAGCTATCGAAGGCCTGGCGAACGTTCTGCGGTCACCTGGACGGAGTGGAGATCCACCACGGTTCGATCCTCGATGTCGACGGTGACGCAGTGGTTAGCCCGGCGAACAGCTTCGGGTTCATGGACGGCGGCATCGACGCGGTGTACTTGAAGCGCTTCGGGAGATCGCTACAGGCACGTGTTCGTGCTGCAATTGCGGACCGTCACGGTGGCGAACTGCTGGTAGGAGCCGCGGACATCGTGAGAACGGGCGCTTCGCGACCACCGTATCTCATCATCGCGCCGACGATGCGGGTGCCTATGATCCTCCGTGATACGGTCAATCCCTATCTCGCCGCCCGCGCGGTGTTCCGACTGATCAGGCACGGGACGTTCCCCGCCGGCGAGCAGGCCGGGATGTCCATCTCGGAGGAGGTCGGCGTAGTGGCTATTCCTGGACTGGGGACCGGAGTGGGCCGAGTGAGCCCGGCCGTGTGCGCCCGCCAGGTGGCGGCAGCCTGGAAGGACGTGGTAGGACACGGATCTACGCCGCCTGCGACCTGGGCGGAGGCCAGCGAGCGACACCAGCTGCTGTACACGCACACGCCCCGGCGTCTTCAGCGCGAACCTCCCTGAGGCGGTCTTATCCGCTACGGTTCTTGATCGGCCCGATCACGAAGATGGTGTTCTCGAAGGGGTCCAGCAGGTCGAACGTACGCTCACCCCAAGACTCGTTACGCGGTGGTCTCAGGACGGGGACCCGGGTGCTCCATTCTTCGTAATACGCGTCGGCATCGTCGACTTCGATCGAAACGCACGCCTTGCGGCCGTGGCCCGGCATCGGGCAGTCGATGGTGATCGCGATGGTACCTCGCTCGACACCGAGAATTCCTTCCTTTCCATCGTCGGACGCCTCGAACGAGACCTGGAATCCCAGCTTGTCGACGTAGAACTCCTTCGCGGCCTTGACGTCATCGCCGGGCAGGATCGGGACTGCTCGCTCCATAGCTGCACCTCCGAGGTTTGCCCGCGTGTTGCTACGGTCCCCAAGCTTCACGTTGCCGTCACGCGGCGACACCAACCTCACACATTTCAAAACTGAGGGACCAACATGCAACGTTCCAACCGAGGTTGGATGACTTCGCCGCTCCTGACGCTGGTCATGGGTGCGCTCACGGCGCTTCCGATTTCCGCACAACAGTCTCGTGCCCGGGACCTCGGAATTCCTTTCGACGGAGAACCCGGCCCGCTCAACGCCATTACCGATGTCACCGGTGTGGAAGTCGGGCACGTGACGTTGATCGAAGGTTCGCCGCCACTTCGTGTGGGTGTCGGGCCGGTTCGCACGGGAGTGACGGCGATTCTTCCGCGGGGCAAGCGGTTCGGTCCGGTCTACGCCGGTTGGCATGCCCTGAACGGCGCTGGGGAGATGACCGGCACCACATGGCTCGAGGAGTCCGGATTTCTCGAGGGCCCGGTGGTGCTCACCACGACACACAGCGTGGGCGTCGTTAGAGACGCCGTCCTTCGCTGGATGCGAGACGACAAGGTCCATGAGCCCGGTGACTCCATCTATCTGGTGATCCCGACGGTGGCCGAGACGTATGACGGTTTTTTGAACGACGTCACGGGTTTTCACGTTACCCAGGAACACGCCGTCCAAGCTCTGAGGTTGGCCAGAACTGGAGCGGTACCGGAGGGCTCGGTGGGCGGCGGCACGGGGATGATGTGCCACCAGTTCAAGGGCGGTATCGGGACAGCGTCCCGACAGGTGCTCGGCTACACGGTCGGCGTGCTGGTGCAGTGCAACTACGGGCGTCGAGCCGACCTTCGCATCGCAGGTGTGCCGGTCGGTCGTGAGCTGCAGGGCGGCAGAGCGGAGCCACACCAGCCCACGGATCGCGATGCGGACCTGGGGTCTATCATCGTCGTGATCGCGACGGATGCCCCGATGCTTCCACATCAGTTGAACCGTCTGGCTCAACGCCCCTCGTTGGGTCTGGGCAGGCTGGGCGGATCCGCCAGCAACGGCTCGGGGGACATCTTCATCGCGTTCTCCACCGCCAACGAGCACGCGTGGACGTGGGACGAGCTGCGAGCGGTCGAAACCGTACCGAACGACTGGATGTCCGCGTTCTTCAGGGCTGCCGTCGAGGCCACCGAAGAGGCGGTCGTGAACGCCTTGGTCGCAGCAGGTGACCTCGATGGTGTGAGAGGAAAGCTGTTCGGCATCCCTCATGACGAGTTGCGCCAAGTCCTGCGCCGGTATGGTCGCCTGGAGGGCTGACGACAAGCGGAAAGTCGAGTACGGGTGAGTTCGTTTCCCTAGTGTCCCGTTTGAAAAGTAGTGTGGCATTCGAGGGCCGATGCATCACGTCGGACGGCGTTGCTCCTTCTCGAAATAGCCCTGCTATTCCTCGGCGTCGCGCCTTGTCCGCCGCGCGCCTCAGCCCGCTCTGTGCTCACTCTACTTTTCAAACGGAACACTAGCGATCGCCATGCAACGAGCGCTCGTGATCGGACCGGGTGGAGCCGGCAAGACCACATTCGCGCTGAGGATGGCGGATATCGTCCGACTTCCGGTCATTCACCTGGATACAGCGTACTGGCGTCCCGGGTGGTAGCCGCGTCACTTGGGAATTTCTGCATTGGATATGGACCTATAAAAGACGACGGCGAGCAGCGATTGTGGCGCTCCTCGACGGTCTTGGGTCCGAAAAGGCCGTGAGGGTACTCCGGTCGTCCCGCGAGATCGAAGTCTACCTGAAAGATCTAATGAGGCGAGGTGAGACCGACGGCGAAGACACTTAGGCGAGGTGGGTTGTGGCTCGGGCCGGGTAAATCGGGAAGAGCACGCGTCTTGCAGGACAAAGTGCCGCCCGCGATACAGCACCCGGAGGAACACATGCGTTGGACGATCGTCGCCTTGGCACTCTTCGTATCCATAACCCACGGATTGGCCGCTCAGGAGACTATGACCGTGGAGGAGTTCGAGGCGACCCTTACATATGAACAGGGAGCCATCGAACTGGGCAGCGGCCTGGCAACACTGGAGATTCCTTCGGATTTCCGGTTTCTGGGACCGGAGGACGCCCGGCGCCTGCTCGTAGACGGATGGGGTAACCCTCCGATGGACCCTCCCCTCGGGCTCATCGTGCCGTCGGATCTCAGCCCCATGAGCGACGAAGGATGGGCGGTAGTCGTGACTTTCGAAGAAGACGGCTACGTCGAAGACGATGACGCAGCGACGATCGACTACGATGCGCTACTCGGGGAGATGCAAGCCGACACGCGCGAGGAAAGCAAGATGCGGTTGGACGAAGGATACGGCTCTATAGAGCTGATCGGTTGGGCAGCTCCGCCACACTACGATGCCGAAGCCAACAAGCTCTACTGGGCGCAGGAACTGGAGTTCGACGGTAGCGAGGATCACACATTGAACTACAACATCCGCGTACTGGGGCGGCGGGGTGTCCTCGTATTGAACGCCGTAGCCAACATGGACATGCTCGAGACTGTCGAGTCGGACATGCAGTCGGTGATGGCGTTCGTCGACTTTAATGAGGGCCACCGTTACTCGGACTTCGTGCCGGGAGCGGACAAGGTTGCGGCGTACGGCATCGGGGCTCTGGTGGCCGGCAAGGTGGCCGCCAAGGCCGGGCTGTTCAAATTGCTCCTGGCCGCGATTGTCGCGGGGAAGAAGTTCTTGGTGATTGCGCTCATAGCCGTCGCGGCGTTCTTCAAGAAGATGATCGGCCGAGGGCGCGCGGAGCCTGACGCAGCGGGTTAGCAAACCGGCGCTTGGGCCGTCTACTGGCCCGGGCGACCTTCGGCAGCGTTGACCAGCGTCTCGAGAGCGTCCGACCAGAGGGGCAGCTCCCGGCGTCCCTTCGGGGAGAGATCGTAGTAGCCGGTTTCCACGCGTTCGAACCACCCGTAGTGGTTGTCCCGTAGAATCGGTCCCGCACGTGAGACCCCGGTCTGCTCACGCAGGGCGCTGAGCTTGAGAACGCCGGAGCTCGCCAACGCCGTCGCACAGCGAAGCGCGTCTTGCCGGTAGGCTGTGAGCCGTTTTTGCGCGTGGGATCCACCCACCTCAGGATCGCCGACCCGTTCTACGAACTCCTTTAGCAACCTTCCCCGACGCTTGGTGTTGAGCCGAGGCCGGTAGGGGGCGGGGTCGAGTACGGCGGACACAGTCCCATTCGCGGACACGGTGAGGAGTCCCAGCCCCAGACGGCGGAGGAGGCTCCTTACCGCTTTGGTACGCGAACGCCAGGTGGCGCTGCGCCCTTTTCCGACTCCGAAGGCGACGTAGACGGTGGGAGAGACGGAAAGTCGGTCGACCGCTTGAAGAACGAGCGCGAGGGTGAGTCGTTCTTTGATCTCCACGACGATCGGCGGCTCGTCTCCACGGATCGCGACGACGTCGCACGGTCCGATCTCACCCTTGACGACGTACCCCTGATCCTGAAGAAACCGCTTGATGGGCTCGTAAAGGTCGATCTCAGGCATGATGCACCGGCTCAGTGCTGTTCGCCCACGTTTCGCTCGCTCTGAGTCACGTCCCGCCCGCAGGCCAAGGCTCGGGATGGGACGGAAGGTAGCGTGAGGCCGGTGGGATCGCTGGCCAGACCGGTGCGAGGCAGGACCGCGTAGCTAAACGTTCGCACCGGACGCCCAGTCCCATTCGGCGGTAGCCTCAGTGGCCTTCCTCTTCGCGTTCCGTGTCCTCGGTGCGCTCACCACGCTCGATCTCTTCACCGCCTTGTGCCGACGTAGCGTAGGCGGCTGCGGCTCCGTGCTCGTAGACGAGGTCTCCACCGGTGTGACCTACACGGTATCCAGCGATGACCAAGAGCATCGAGGCGAGCGTGGCGATCCCCCGCGCCGTCATCCCCAAACGTCCCTTGGTCAAGCCCGCCGCAGCGAGCAAGAGCATGCCTGCGGACAGGGGCAGAAAGAGCTCGGCCGCTTCTTCGTGTTGGTGAATGACCCTCTCGGATACGACGTCTTCGACGACCTCCTCCTCGGCTTCGCCTGTCCGAACGGCGACCCATGCAGAAGCCGACAGCGCCGCCGCGACGACGATGACGGGGGTCCAAATTCTCCGTGCAGAGCCGCCGTGCTGGATGAGGACCAGGGCCACGATCGCAACCAGCGGGAGAATCACCACGAGGACGATCGGGAAGTGTACGACGGCCGGATGCAGTGGTTGGGGTAGCATTCTGAGCACCTCCTGGGAACAGTGACACTCAAACTTCCCGCCCGGATCGTCTGACCACCATCCGGCATATGCTCTACGGCAGCAGACGGGACGTCAGAGCTACCCAATCCGGCATTTGTCGGAGGAATACGTGAACGAGAGCGAATCCGATCGGAACCCCAGGATCTCGTTGATTCTGAGCGTGATCTTCCTGCTCGTCGTGGTCGGGGGAATCGTGGACCTGATCCTCGATCGCCCGGTGACCTTGTTGAGCTGGCACGTGGGCTTCGAGATCCTGATGGTCGCGCTGAGCCTGGGCGCGGCCGGATACCTGGGCCTGGGTTGGAGGCGGTCTCAAGTGCTCCTGGACAGGTCTTCGAGAGAGTCCGATCGCCTGGAGCGGGAGCGCGCCGCGTGGGAGCACGAAGCAGCGACGTTGCTTCGCGGACTCGGCTCCGCGGTGTCGAGCCAGTTCGACGCCTGGGCGCTCACACCCACCGAACGCCGCGTCGCACTGCGGTTGCTCAAGGGCTGGAGCCACAAGAGAATTGCTCGGACGACTCAAACGAGCGAGCGTACCGTGAGGCAGCACTCCGTATCGGTGTACAGGAAGTCGGGCCTGGCGGGCCGCGCCGAGCTGGCCGGTTTCTTTCTCGAGCCAATGCTGCTTCCCGAAGACGTCGACGGTCACGGCTCGGCCTGACCCGACTACCTTGGACTACATCTCGCGTCTTCGATCGACGACTAAAAGCGCGGCGCAAGCGTTGAAGGCCATGCCCGAGCAGGACGTGTCGACCCCGGTCGCGGCGGGCAAGTGGACGCCCCGAGAGATCCTGGGACATCTCATCGACTCTGCGTCGAACAACCACCAACGTTTCGTACGAGCGCAGTTCAAGGACGACTTGGTGTTTCCGGGCTACGACCAGGACGCGTGGGTGGAGGTCCAGGCGTATGAGAAGGCTCCGTGGCCGGAGCTCGTCGACCTCTGGCGGAGTTTCAACCTGCACCTTGCGCACGTGATGGCGAACATCCCGGAGCAGGTTCGCTTCAGGAGAGTCACTGATCACAACCTGGACAAGATCGCCTGGATGACGGTGCCTGCCGACCAGCCGGCGACGCTCGACTACTTCATGGCCGACTACGTGGATCACCTGGAGCATCACCTGCATCAGATCCTCGGGGCCGACTGGACGGGAGGCGGCGAGTGAGCACATCGCGGGGCCGCCCATGCTAGTCGACATCGAGACCACGGCTCGCATCCGGTGCCCCCAGAAGGACGTCGCAGCGTACGCGTCGGACCCATCGAACGCGCCCGAGTGGTACGTCAACATCAAGTCCGTGGAGTGGGAGACCAAGCCCCCCGTCAGCGTGGGCTCCCGGATCGCGTTCGTGGCGCACTTCCTCGGTCGGAGGCTCAGCTATACGTACGAGATCGTCGAGCTGATTCCCGACAGGCGCCTGGTCATGCGAACCGCCGAGGGACCGTTTCCGATGGAGACGACGTACGAGTGGCAGTCGTCCGAGGACGGTACCACGGTGATGAGCCTGCGGAACCGTGGTGAGCCGAAAGGCTTTTCCCGCCTGGTAGCGCCCTTCATGCGGCGAGCGATCCGGCGGGCCAACGAGAAAGACCTCGGCGCGCTGAAGGCGTTGCTGGAGAACCGGTGCAAGGGGTGAGGGTGGGGACCAGCGTCGCACGCACCCGAGGGCGCGCTCCGCTTGCCGAGCAAGCTATTAATTAATACTATTAAATCATAGTTTGCTGCTCTCATCCTATCCGCGGTGACGACTCCGTGAAGCCACACTGGTTCTACATCCTGCTCTCCGTTTCAACCTCACCGCGCTACGGCACCGCCATTCAGGAGGATGTCAGAGGGCTGAGTGACGGCGACGTACGCCTCTGGCCCGCAACCCTTTACGGATCTCTGGAGGAACTGGTCGGGCGAGGGTGGTTGGAAGAGGTCGAGGACGACCAACGGCCTGAACGAGTCACCGGGCGGGAGCGTTTTTATCGCCTGACAAACGAAGGTCGCGAAGTGCTGGAGCGAGAGGTAACACGTCTGGAGTCACTGACCGGTCTGGCACGCGTGCGGCTCGGCGCGGGTCCTCGGGCTCGCGAGTCACGGTAGTCTCGCAGCGGCGATGGAGAAACGTACGCTTTGGTCCCGTGCGTACCGCTTAGCGTTACGGGCGCTTCCGGCCACCCTTCGTGACAAGTACGGCCAGGAGATCGAGGCGCTTTTCGCTCGGGAGCTCGAGCAGGCCCGCCGAGAAGGGTCCCTGAAGCGAGCGGTCGTGGGCATCGCGGGAATCTGGGACGTGGTACACAGAGGCCTCTACGAACGATGGCGGAACCGCCCGTGGAAACGTTCGCACGAGCATGGCGGGTATCAGTCCAGCCCTTCTTCTTTTGTGAGCACGCTGATCCAGGACACGGCATACGCGCTTCGGTCGCTGCTCAAAGCACCCGGCTTCACCGCGACAGCTATCCTCACGATGGCGTTGGGAGTGGGTGCGAATACCGCCATCTTCAGCGCCGTGGACGCGATCCTCCTGCGGCCGCTCCCGTTTCCAGACGCCAAACGGGTCGTGAATCTGGCGTGGGAAGGAAACGGGCACATCCAAACGTACCTCAGCGGGTCGAAGTTCCAGTACTGGCGGGACCATGCGAGGTCCTTCCAGGCGATGGCTACCTGGCGGTCGCATAGGGGGCAAATCGGTGATGGGGCAGAAGCGTCGAGCGTCCACTCCCTGCGGGTAAGCCGAGACTTTCTGGACGTGTTGGGTTATCGCCCCGCGCTTGGTCGCGATTTCACGCTGGCCGAAGACGTTCCCGACGGCCCGCGGGTGGCCCTCGTGTCCCGGCGTTTGTGGCGGACCCGCTTTGGCGACTACGGGAACGTGGGTGGACGCACGCTCCGCCTCGACGAAGAGCTGTACGCGGTGATCGGGGTGCTCCCCGAGTCGTTTGCGTTCCCGTACGAGACCGAGCCGGTCGAGGTGATCGTCCCGCTTGGACTCACTGCCGATCCTGCCGACGTAGCCGAAAACTGGCCGACCATTGCTCGGCTCGAAAATGGTGTCGACCGTGCGGCGGCGCTGTCGGATGTAGAGTCTCTCACAAGTGCGTTTCGAGAAGAACACCCGAATCAAGTAGACGAAGGCGTTCGCGGGATGACACTCGCTACGTTCACGGAGCTTTACGTTCGAGACGGGGCACAGCCCCTCTGGATCCTCATGGGCGCGGTGACGTTGGTGTTGCTGATCGCGTGCGCCAACGTGGCCAATCTCTTCCTGGCTCGTGCGGAGCGCCGCCGCGGGGAAATCGCGCTGCGCGCCGCGTTGGGCGCGACCCGCGGGCGCATCGCCCGACTCGTGCTGACGGAGAGCTTGCTGGTGGCATTGGTGGCGGCGGCCCTCAGTCTGCCTCTGGCAATATGGGGCCTGGACAAGCTGACGACTCTCACACCAGTGCAGCTACCACGGATGGCCACCATCGGGATCGACTGGCGGGTGCTCTCGTTCACTTTTTCCGCTGCGGTGGTCACGGGCCTCCTCTTCGGAGCCGTGGCCGCGCGGCCCGCGATGCACCCACGCCTTACGGGCGTGCTCAAAGAGAGCGCAAGGGGGCACTCCCACCGGGCCCGGAGTAGACAGCTACTGGTCGTCGCTCAGTCCGCGCTTTCCATGGTGCTACTGGTTGGGGCCGGACTACTGGTGGTGACGTTGATCAGCCTACAAGACGTGGAACCCGGCTTCGAGTCGGAGGGACTCGTCGCCGTTCGACTCCCGGTCAAACCCTCCGGGTACGAGACTTCGTCGCAGCTTTGGGAGCTCGAGCGCCGGGTCGCAGCTCAAGTCATGGGTTCCTCCACCGTAGCGTCCGTTGCAGGGGCAAGCAGCCTGCCGCTCGAGCGGGGCGTCAACGTTCCCGTCACCATCGACGATGCCTTCTTTGGCAGCATCGAATGGCGAGCGGTAACGCCCGGCTACTTCCAGACTCTCGGCATCGCCCTGGTGTCCGGCCGTCGGTTCGAGGACGCGGACGGGGAAGACGCCCCACCCGTTGCGATCGTCAACCAAGCGCTCGCTCGCAGATACTTCCCGGACCAAAATCCCATCGGCGGCCGCATCGAAGTCGGTCGCGTCCCCGGCAGGTCGGTCGATCCTTCCATTAGTAGCACGGTCGAGATCGTCGGAGTCGTTACGGACATTCGCGAGATGTCTCTTCGGAACGAGCCGCGCCGGACGATGTACGTGCCCCAGGCTCAAGCGTCGGACCGGCTCTCCACCCTCTTGGGGACCATGCCCGTCTTCATCGCGCGGGGTCACGCGGCCGGACAAGGCATCGAGCGGGCTCTGGCCGAAGCCTTGAGTGTGGCGGATCCCCAACTGCCGAGGCCCCAGGTGTTTTCTTTCGGAGACGTGATCGCCGCCTCGCTCACGCGGGAACGCTTCGGTGCCACACTCCTCACGGTTTTAGCCGCTTTAGCCCTCGTACTGACGGCGTCCGGGATCTACGCCGTGCTTGCCTACAGAGTACGCCAACGACGCCGCGAGATCGGAATCCGCATGGCTCTGGGTGCGGATCGCCTCCGCGTGGCCTTTATGGTGGTGGCACAAGGAATGGCGCCCGTGGCCGTTGGGCTTCTCTTGGGAGTCGTGGGCGCAGTGGCGCTTTCCCGGGTCGTCGGGGCGTACGTCTGGGGGATCACGCCTACCGATCCCGGGACCTTCGCAGTCGTGGGGACGATCCTGTTCAGCGTTGCACTTCTTGCGAGTTGGTTTCCGGCACGCGAAGCCGTGGACCTGGATCCGGTCGAGACCCTGAACAGCGAATAGACGTCCTGGCCACTCTCTTGCGGCTCGGTCCGACCGGCCTACACGTTGATCGGTCGAATCCAATCACCAATGAACGGCACAAGCCGACCGGAGAGTTCTGATCAACAAGCCATCCGACAGCGCGGTCGTACGCTGGCTTGCCGAGCTTGCGGAAGACTTGCGCCTGGCATCCCGAGCGCTGGCACGCAACCGCGGATTCGCCATCGTTACGATCCTGACCCTGGCGGTCGGCATCGGCGCCAATACAGCCATCTTCTCGGTGGTCCGGGGGGTCATTCTCAAGCCGCTTCCGTATCCGGACGCTGACCGGATCGTGAGGGTGGCCACGGCAGCGGCTCCCCAGACGGGCCTTGCCGAGTTTCCGTTTTCGGCCGCGGGGTTTTGGCATTTCGCCCAGAACAACCGCTCGTTCGAAGCGTTTGGTGGATACCTGGCTCGGGGCACGCGATGGCGGGTCCCATTGCTCGGAGACGGTCCACCACAGGAGGTGGTCCGTACCGCCGTCCAAGTCGCAGCCCTCGGGGTGCTCGGGGTGACGCCTCACCTCGGTCGACTGCCGACCCGTGAGGAAGAGCGGATGGACCCGATCGCCCCGGTCGTCCTCATCAGTCACGGTTTGTGGTCGGACCGGTTCGGCTCGGATCCGTCGGTCATCGGCCGCACCATCACGCTGCGGGACTGGTCTGCGGAAGTGATCGGCGTGATGCCGGAGGGCTTCGACTTTCCGGTACCGGAGATCGACGTCTGGACCCTGGGACGTCTCAGACCCGGGAGTGACGATGTCGCTGAACACAGTTGGTTCGCCATCGGCCGCCTCGCTTCCGGAGTGACCATCGAAGAGGCTACCGCGGAAGCCGAGGCGCTGATCGCCGGCTTCGACGAACTGGCCTATCGGCCGCAGCAGTTGGCGGGTTTGTTCAGCGGAAAGGCCATTGTCAGGCCACTGAAGGAGGACGTGGTCGGAGGCGCGAGACTCCCACTGCTGATCGCGTTTGGTACCGCGGTATTCGTGTTGCTGATCGCCTGCGGCAACGTCGCCAACCTCCTGCTGGTACGCTCGGCGTCGAGGTCACAGGAGCACGCCGTTCGCATTGCACTCGGTTCAGGCCGAGGACGGCTGATCCGCTACATCATGACCGAGAGCGGGTTGCTGGCGCTGGGCGGGGGCGCAGTCGGCATCGGACTGGCGTACCTCGGGACCAGGATGATCGTCACGGCGGCGCCGACGAGCATCCCCCGCCTCAATCAGATCGGGATCGATACGACGGTCTTGCTCTTCACGGTGGTGGTCTCGGTCGCGGTGGGCCTCCTCTTCGGGCTCCTGCCGGCCTTGCGCGCCAGCAGCGAAAAGACGTTGCCAGCGCTGCGCGCCGGTGGTCGGGGCTCGACCATGGACAGGGGGAAGAACCGCGTGCTCAGTGGTCTGGTCGTAGCGCAGATGGCACTGGCTCTGGTGTTGCTCGTGGGCTCCGCGCTCATGGTGCGTAGCTTTCAACGCCTGCACGCCGTGGATCCTGGATTCGAGACGGAGGGAGTCCTGACTTTCCGCGTTACGCCGCCGTCGCCGATACGATATCGGGGAGCCGACGGTGTGGACTTCGGCCAGTTCTTCTACCCGCTGTTGGAGCGCCTCGCGGGCCTTCCCGGCGTAGCCTCCGTCGGGGGCACGTCCAGCCTTCCGCTCACCGGGGTGCTCGCAGAGTCCGGAGGTACCCTCGGTGCCGTCCAGATCGATGAGTTCCCAGTCCCGGACGGGGAGCTACGGCCGAACTTCCTCACCAAGCGCACCAGCCCGGGGTACTTCGAGACCATGGGAATTCCGATCCTCGAGGGTCGGGAGTTCCGACGTGACGATTTCGTTCCGGACTATTCGGGCACGGCGTTCATCATCAGCGCTTCGGTGAAACGTCGCTACTGGCCAAACGAGACCGCCCTGGGCAAGCGGCTCACGTGGGGACGCATGAACGGTCCGGTGGTGGGTGTGGCGGCCGACGTCCACCACGAGAGTCTGGGCCTCGAACCCGATGAGATCGTTCACTCGGCGCAGATCGGCCGAAACCTGATGCTCGCGCTACGTACGGTCGGCGATCCGGACCGGTTGGTCCCGGCCATCCGGGCGGAAGTGGCGGCGATCGATCCCGAGGTTCAGGTCACTCGCATTCAGACGATGGACACCATTCTCGGAGACTCGCTGAGTCGGACGAGCTTTACCATGACGCTGCTCGCGCTCGCCGCGGGGATCGCGCTCTTCCTGGGCTCCGTCGGCATCTACGGAGTGATCTCGTTCGTCGTCAGCCAGCAGACGACGGAGATGGGTGTGCGCATGGCACTCGGCGCGGAACCCAGCGCGGTACGGAACCTCGTCATGTGGCGGGGCGCGTCCCTGGCGGGACTCGGAGCGCTGATCGGCCTGGCCGGCGCCCTCCCCCTCGGTGGCGTTCTCGAGGCGTTGCTGTTCGAGGTGAGCTCTCTCGACCTTCGGTTCCACGTGGGCGCGTGGCTGTTGCTGATGGGCGTGTCCGTTGCATCGAGCCTTGTTCCGGCGCAACGGGCGGCGAGCACGTCACCTGCGGTGGCGCTACGGGCCGACGGATAACCGCGGTTACCCACAGACCGAAGCGTGACGGCTGCGGCAGGTCACACCGGATAGGCAATCAGGCGGAATCAACGCCGCACCGGGAGGCGGAGGACGAGTGCAGCAGGTTCACCTCATACCCTACGATCCAACGTGGCCGAGCCGGTTCGAGGAGGAGCGAGCCGCGCTCGAACGGGTCTTCGGTGATTCGGCCGTGCGAATCGAACACATCGGGAGCACCGCGGTGCCCGGGCTCGTGGCAAAGCCGATTCTCGATATTCTCGTCGGCGTGGAAGACTTGGTCCGAGTGGAGCAGCGAACAGACTCGCTAGGGGATCTGGGCTACGAGTACGTACCCGAGTACGAGCGGCTGATTCCGGATCGCAGATATTTTCGCAAACCGTCCGTCCGTCCCCGCACCCATCACCTACACTGCGTCGTCCTGGAAGGTGAGTTTTGGAACCGCCACATCTTGTTTCGCGATCGGCTACGCAGCGATCCCGCGCTCGCTAGTGTCTACGGCGAGCTGAAGCTTCGGTTGGCCAGGACACAAGACCGACAAGGCTACACGGAGGCGAAGTCGCCCTTCATAGAATCCGCGCTGCGGTAGGCGTCCGTGTCCGATCATAGGCGTGATGTGGCGGGTTACTACGACCTCTCTCCCCACCACCCGGCTGATCTCTCCTTCTACCTCGCTCGTTTGAATCTCGGCGGCCGGAGAGTTCTCGAGCTGGGAGCCGGCACCGGACGAGTTTCGATACCGCTGGCACAACAGGGCGCGGTCGTCTTCGGAGTCGACTCGTCTCCGACCATGCTCGCCAGGTGTCGGGCAAAGGCCGAAGCCGTCGGGCTGGATTCGGATCAGGCCACGTTCGTCGAGGGAGATATCACGGATTTGAACCTGGGAAGGACATTCGATTTGATCATTGCCCCCTTCCGAGTGATCCAGAACCTCGAGACCGACGAGCAGCTCGAGGGGCTGTTCGACAACGTTAGAAGCCACCTCGCGCCGGACGGCCGCTGTATCTTGAACGTATTCAACCCGAACCGGGATCCCGAGGAGATGCGCCGAAGCTGGGTGAGCGGCACCGAGCAACTCGCTTGGGAGGTTCCGACACCGGACGGAAGGGTAGCCTGTTTCGACTTCCGCAGGGGAATCGATCGCGAGAAACTCGTGCTCTACCCGCGCCTCATATACCGTACGTACACGGATGACGAACTGGTCGACGAGGCCGTGCTCGACATTGCCATGCGTTGCTTCTATCCGCAGGAATTCGTGGAGAGGATTGAAGACGCGGGTTTCCGTGTGATCGAGAAGTGGGGCGGCTACGCCGACGAGGTCTACGGCGAAGGGCCCGAGTTGGTGGTGGAGTTCGGGGCCGAGACGTGATGGAGCGCGAAGCAGGAGCGAACCCAAGGTGAGCAGGAAACTGTCGAACGCGCGGGGTCTTTACCTCGATGGCATAAGAGGTGGAAATCCTCGCGAGGCCGTGTCCCAAACGGGACACCAGGGAGAGACTCCCGGTACGCCCTCAACCCACAGCAGTCACGATCTTCCGGATCAGCTGGTCCATGAACGGAGCTCCCGACTGGGACCGCCGATTGTCGTTGCCCTGACGCACGACCACGAGGTCCAGGCTCGGGATGATGAAGCTGTGGTTCAGATTGTGTCCTCGTGACATATAGAGGTCGCTTGGAACCCCTTCGATCTGGTCCATCACCCAGAAGGTGTAGCCGTACGGCGAGGGTGACGTCCCGTCGTCTCTCTTGAAGCGCGCCGTGGCGAGGTCCAGCCAGGCTGCGGGCACGAGCTGCCGATCTTCCCACCGTCCCCGGCGCAGCCACAAGTAGGCGAGGCGTGCGAAATCGCGGGCGGTGCACCGTAGGGTGCTGCCCACGACCGTGTTGGCACCATACGGACTCTCGGACATGTCCGCGCCATAGGCGTCGCAGCCGGTGCTGCCGCCGATCCCCCATCCCGGCTCAGCCGAGAAGTTCAGCTCCCGGTCGTCCTGGTACGGCATGTCTCCGTACATGTTGTCTCTGAGGCTCCGCGACATGCCGATGGGGCCCAGTACCCGGTCGTAGACGTACGGCCCGACCCGCTCTCCCGACACGTTGCGCATGGCCAGCGCTACCTGCTCCAGCCCGTAGTTGCTGTAGTTGAAATCGGATCCCGGCTCGAACTTGAGCGTGTGGTGCGCAGGCACGTCGTTGAAGTGCCACCATCCGAAGCAGTACTCGTACATCTGGTAGCTGCCGGAGTAGCCCGGATAGTGGTGCCGCGCGCTGGGCGCGAGCCACGGCTCCCTGGTTTCGTGGCCGGAGGTCATGGACAGCGCGTGCTTGATCTTGATGCGGATCTTTGTTTCGTCCGTGATGGGTTGATCCCAGATCTGGGGAATCAGCGACTCCTCGCGGCCGGTGCCCACCAGAAGTGTGTCCAGGTCGACTCGATCACGGTATTCGTCCAGGAAGACTCCCACGGCCGTGCCGAACACCGACTTGGTCGAGGACTTCATGTCGTTGCAGGTCTCGGCCGTCCACGGCTGAGGCCCACCCTCCGAACCGGTCACGTAGCTTTCCGCGATGACGAGACCGCGATGGACGATCAAGAGCGCGCCTCCATAGCTGGCCGTCGCGTCAGCCGTGTCGTGGAACCGGACCGCTTCGCTCAGAAGTGCGGGGTCGACTCCGAGGTCCACCGGGTCCACCGCTTGCCAGCCGCCCCGGTGCTCGGGAGCCGGGTAGATCTCTTCCTGTCCGCGTGAAGCCGGCGACCGTGAGGCGTCGGAACATGCCGACAGCGGGAGTGCCAGCGCACTGGAGCGGAGGGCACCGGCGGCGGCTGCTCCAAGACCGGTGCGGATTACGGCGCGTCTGGTGATGCCCGGATTGTCATGTGAGCTCACGGGGTGCTTCCGGCAGGCGGGTGAATGCTGGACTGGACTCGGGACGACGCGGGCGAAGGTAGTGCGCCGCACAGACCGTTCACCAGCGGCGCAGTATGCTTGCTCCGGGGAGCAAACCATGAGGCGCCGGCCGTCTGGCAGTCCCAACGGCCGAATCCTATGATGTCGTCGGGAGATCGGGAACAGCCCTCGTCACATCGTGGCCAAGGGTTCTGTGTATAGTCCTCCCGCAAGGGTTCGCGCTCATAACGCGATATCGGGTTCGACTCCCGTCCGCTTCACCCTCGGATGACCCGCGCATGCGCAAACGGGTCCGAGGCCCTGCGGGTTGAGACCCCCGCTGAGAATCCGGGGTCTCCGAGGGTGGAGTTTCTTCTCTCACAGACGCGGAGAGGACGTGACATCTGGAATGGCCGGTTTACTGGTCGCCGTCGTGTCGCTGGCGATCGTGCTTTGGGCGGCTTCGTACCTCTGGCCCAGGTCCCAAATCGTCTACGAGCATCAACGGGCGCTACGGTATCGCAAGGGCCGTATGATCGGCGAACTCGGACCGGGACGTTATTGGCTTCGTCCGAGGACCGAGGAACTCCGCGTTGTCGACGTACGACGGCGACTTTCGGTCGTGGCCGGTCAAGAGGTGCTCACCGCAGATCGGGTGCCCATAAAAGTCAGTCTGGTAGCGGAGTACACGGTGGCCGATCTTCGGAAGGCGCTCACCGTCGTAGAGAAGTTCCGCGAAACACTCTACGCGGCGATGCAGCTCGCGCTTCGCCGGGCGGTTGCAGCCAGGGACCTCGACACGACTCTCGCGGAGCGCGGAGAGATCGGCGAGGCGGTGGCCTCCGAGGTTCGAGCCGAAGCATCGGAGTTCGGAGTCGAACTTCACACGGTACAAGTCCGCGACTTCATGATGGCTGGTGGGCTCCGCAATGCATATGCAGAAGTGGTCCAGGCTCGGCAACAGGGCCTGGCCGCACTCGAACGAGCCAGAGGCGAAAGCGCTGCCATCCGGAACCTCACGAATGCGGCACAGCTCATGGAGCGCCATCCCGGAATCGTGCAGCTTCGACTCTTGCAAGCGGTCGAGACCGGCACCGGGAACCGTGTCGTCATCGCGCTCGATCCCGAGCGGGGCAGGACATCCAACCTCACTGTGGAGGCGGAGGGCGGCTGACGTGATCGACGACGTCAACGACATCGCCGCTTACTACGATGAAGATCCGCGTGACGAAGCCGGGCGGCTGAGCGCTCACCAACTGGAGCGCGACCTTACCTGGCGGTACCTCGAACGTCACCTTCCGCCTGGCAGTTCCATTCTGGAGATCGGAGCCGCCACGGGTGCCTACACCATCCCATTGGCGAGGCGGGGCCACACCGTAACGGCGGTCGACCTATCTCCGGCGTTGATCGACCGCGCCCGCAGAGAAGTGGCCGCCCAGGGACTGGAGGAACGCATTCGACTGGCCGTCGCCGACGCCCGAGATCTTTCGGCTGTGCCGATGGACGGCTTCGATGCAGTGCTCATGATGGGTCCCCTCTACCACCTGATCGAGGAAGCCGATCGCGCGCTGGCACTGCAGCAGGCATTCGATCGACTGCGGGCTGGAGGGATCATCTTCTCTTCGTTTCTCAGCCGGCTGGGAGTGCTGTCAGATTTGATCAGAAACGCTCCCGAGTGGATCGAGGACCACGTACACGTCCGCTCGTTCCTGGAGCGAGGCCGCAGGCCCGACGGGATCCCGAAGGGCGGATTTCGAGGGTATTTCGCGACCGTTGCCGAGATCGCGCCCAGCCACGAATCGCTTGGCTTCGAGACCTTGGTCGTCGCCGGCGTCGAGCCGGTCATCGGAGCACACGACGAGAGCTTCAACCCGCTGAGGGGGGAACAGCGCGGCCGGTGGCTCGATATTCTGGAACAGGTGAGCGGCGATCCGTCCATCGTCGGCGCATCCCGGCACGTTCTCTACATCGGGCGTAAGCCGGGATAGATCATGCTGCGATTCGGTTGGTTGGTGGCACTACTCGTTGGCTGCGCTTCCGTCGTCAGCCAAAACGAGTCTTCCAAGGCTCCGGATTCGATCCGTGTGCTCGCGTACAACATTCATCACGGCGAAGGCATGGACGGAATCACCGACCTCCGCCGAATCGCCGGGTTCATCTCGGAGTTGGGGCCGGACCTGGTCACGCTCCAGGAGGTGGACTCCGTCGTAGAGCGCACGGGCCGCATCGATCAGGCGGCCGAGCTGGCTCGGCTGACCGGCATGACCTACGCGTTCGGTCGCTTCATGCCCTACCAGGGCGGCGCCTACGGCATGGCCATTCTCTCTCGCTGGCCGATCCGGGAAACGATGAACTGGCGGCTGACGGACGGTGCCGAGCCTCGCACCGCGTTGGCAGTGCGAGTCCAGCCTCCCGGTTGGAGCACGGATCTCTTGTTGGTGGGCATCCACTTCTACCGCACGGAACCGGAACGGCTCGCGCAAGCGGCGGACCTCGAGGCGTTTCTCCGGGCGGAGACGTCACCGGTGGTGTTGGCAGGCGATTTCAACTCGTTGCCAGGCTCGGAGGTGATGACCTCGCTGGGGTCGAGCTGGCGCATCCTCGACAAAGGCGCGGATCGCCTCACGTTTCCCTCGTACGCACCCGAGCGGGAGATCGACTACGTTTTGGTGAGGCCGTCAGAGCGGTTTACCGTGCTGGAGCACACGCCGCTGGATGAGCCGATTCTGTCGGATCACCGGCCGCTCTGGGTCGAACTCGGGATCGACGCTCGACACTGAGTGCCTCATCCTTCGCGAACTCACCGATGATGATTTCGCGGCCGTGGACGAAGACGCGAACGATCGCGTCGTGGTGCAGTGCACCCGTCCCCGGTGACTTCGGACGATACAATCAACAGCGACATGGAAGCGTTCGCAGTTTTCGCCCTGGTCGCCGTCATGGCGATCGTACCGTGGATGATGGCCGGCTCACCATCGTCTCGCTTCACGTCCCAGACCGAGCGGCGTCTCTGGGGTTGGGTGCTCGTCGTGTTGGCGGCGATCTATGCCACTTTGGTGCCCGCGCCCGTGTTGGCCGAGGCCCTCAGGGAGCGCGATCTGCTCCGGATCTCGGGGGTGACTCTGCTCGTTACCGTGAGCCTCGTGCTGGGCGTTCTCCTGGTGAGGCGGAGACCTGGACAGCGAGAGATCGGGGTGGCCCTCGGCATCGTTGTCGTCTACGTCATGGCGTTGATTCGGATGGGGAGTTGGGAAGAGCGCACCCACCTGTTCGAGTACGGTCTGGTGGGCATCCTGATCTACCACGCGCTTCGCGAGCGGATGCGGAACGGGCGTGGTGTTCGCGCTCCGGCGATTTTCGCCGTGCTGGCCACGGCGCTGTTGGGATGGCTGGACGAAGGAATCCAAGCACTGCTGCCGAACCGGGTCTATGACCTCAGAGACGTGGGGTTCAACGCGCTCGCGGGTTTGATGGCTGTGACGTCGACCGCCGTCCTGCTACGTGCGAGACGGGGTAAGGTCCAGAAGACAGAGTCGTGACACACATCGATTTCGACGACGCTGAGAGAAAAAGTCGGCGTGACGTTTTTCAACTTCTCACGGCTGACTACGACGCGGTCCGTCCGGGGTATCCCGTCGAGCTACTCGAGGCCTCGCTGGCCCTCGGCCGGCTGGGAACCGGCTCCCGGATCCTGGAGGTTGGATGTGGCACCGGCCAGGCGACCGAGTGGTACGCTCGCAAGGGGTTGGTAATACTGGCCCTCGACCGGAGTCCCGCCATGGTGGCGCGGGCCCGGCGGCGGTTGGCGACCCATTCCAACGTTACGCTCGCTTGTCGTGATTTCGAGCGCGATCCACCCTCGGAGATATTCGACGGGCTGATCGCAGCTACGTCATACCACTGGTTGGATCCTTCAACCCGCGTCGAGCAGTGTGCCCGGCGCTTGAGGGTGGAAGGCGCGCTCGTGCTTCTCTGGCACACCCATCCTCTGCCCTACACGAGCTTTTTCGCAGAGGTGCAGCCAATCTACCGCCGTGTGGTGCCGGGCTGGACGCCGCCCCCCTCGCCGGGCATGTCCGGCGACAGGATCCAAGCCGTTCGCGATGAGCTGACGTTGTCCCGGTTCTTCGAACATCCCGCCCGGCGCGACGTCCGATGGGAGCGCACCTACGATCGCGATAGCTATCTGAGTCTGCTCAACACCTATTCGGACCACGCCCTCCTTGCCGAGGAGCAGCGACTGACGTTGTTCGAGCAGATCGGTGAGCTCATCGAACGCAGGTATTCCGGCGAGGTCGTCCGGCCGTACCAGACCGAGTTGCTGGTGTCCCGGCGGACTGCCCACCGGATCCTGTAAGAAACGCAGCCGCTTGGACGTTTCAAACAGCACGGGTTCCACACTCTCAACGAACGAGCCGGCGTATGCGACTCCTGGCGTGCCTCACCACGGCCTTGATCTCCGGCTGTGGATTGATCGACTCCGAACCCAATCTCCTCACCATCACGACGGACCAATCCGTGTACACCTCCACCCAGGAGATCCGCCTCGATTTCGAGAACCGGAGCGCATCCGTCGCGCGCATCAATTGGTGTGACTGGCGCTTGGACGTACGCATCGACGGATCGTGGCGGACGGTACTCCATGGCCGGGAGAGCTTTGCCCTGTGCATCGGGACTCCGCTGGAAATATCCGCGCGAGCGACCACCTCGACTCCGTGGAGCCTGCCGCAGGAGTTGGACAGCGGCGACTATCGATTGCGTTTCCAGGTCGTCGTCGAGCGCCACCACGTGGAGTCGTTCTCGAACACCTTCACCCTTCAACACTGAACCTCCGCTGTCCTAATTCGTGGACGGCCACGGTGGTGATCCGGTGTCGTGACAGCGCCTGCCAACCGTCAAAACACCAACGTTTTGGCCATTTATCTCTTGGTCCCAGGATTGCCTTTTCCGGGTCACGTCGGGGGCACGATCGATCAGTGGGGCGACAGGCCAGGAGAGAGCAATGAAGGGTGGCATAGGTACACTCACAATCGCTGCGATGGTCATGGCAGCATGGACGGCTTCCGACATCCGCGCGCAGGTGGACGTTAGGGTGGAAGGACGGTGGGAGTGGGAGTCGGGACCCGGTGAGCGAGATGGGCGCTATGGGGACTACGACCCGTCTCACGGACCCGCTTGGAGTACCTACGGTGTTCGTATTCCCGAGGGTCACCGGCCAGCGCCGGGTGAGTGTAGGGTATGGATTCCAGGCGTGCCGGCAGGTCAGCAGCCGCCTCCGGGACCGTGCGACGCCGTACAACGAGACCTCCATGGGGTCCTCATCGTCGGATCGGAGTTCGGAGACTACGGTCCAGACAAAGACCATCGCAGCCAGGTCAGCCCGAGGCACCGTTTCGAAAACAGGTACGACGACCGGTATCAGCGTGATCGCTACGACCCTGCCTGGTATGATCGGGATGGACATACTCGGGACGAGCGGGAACGTGACTACCAGAGAGATCGCTACGACCGAAACTGCGACCGTTGGGTTCCGGAGTACGATCGCGGTCCGCTTGGTCGGAACAATGGCCGAGACAGCAATCGCAATCGAGAGCGTCCGAGGTTCAAGGAAGGCTTGAAGGACCGCGATCGCCGTGGTGGCAACTGACGCGTCAACTTCCCGGAGACGTTGAGTGTCCCAAAGGCCCGTCCTCTGCTTCGTTTGCGAGTACCGGGCTGTTCGTGACCAACGTGGCCAGACTTCGGTCAAAGGTAACGTGGGAAGGTCGGCTTAATACGCGGAGAACCCAAAAATGCCACTGTGGACGTTGCTCGTATGGCTCCTCATTGGAGGCTTGGCCGGTGTGGTTGCCGGGATAATCATGAAGCAGGATCCGCCTTTCGGACGAATCGGAGATGTGGCGCTCGGAATCCTGGGCGCCATCGTGGGCGGATACGGACTCAGCCTTTTCGGCGGCTCCATCGGTGGCGGCATTCTCGGCACGTTCATCGTTGCGGTCATCGGAGCTTGCTTCCTGCTATGGGCCGCAAGGCTTCTTAAGAAGGCCTGACCACGGATACTGCGATGACAGAAGAAAAGAACATCTTCGACAAGATCGGCGATATCCTGAACAGGCCGCTACCCGGAACCGGACCCGACGTGAAAGAAACCGGTGATCGAGAAGCTCCGGAGAGGAGTGAATCGGATGGCAAGCGGAGTCATGAGGGTGCCGACAAAGGACCTTCCAAGCCGAGAAACGACCGTACGACACGAGACGGAGAGGCCAAGGAACGCCATCGTGAGAGCAGGGAGCGTGATCGTGAGGCTCGTCACCGCGCAAAGGAAGAAATGAAAGCACGTCACGAGCGTGAGCGCGATGAGATGAAACACCGTCACAAGCAGGAGCGAGAAGCGCTCAAAGAGCGTTACGCGGAAGAGCGGGAGCGCCGTCCTTAAGGACCGAAACGCGGCCGACAGGAACCCTCAACACATGGAGTAGGCATGGCCCCTCACGGGGTCGTGCTCACCAGGTTTCCACGACCCGCCTCGCCGTCAGGACATCGTCCACGACTAGGATCAGTCGGTGGTCGTGATCGCTGTACACGACCTCGATGTTCACGCCCGCCGAAGCCATCCGCCGTGCGATGGCGCCCAACTGACCCGGTCGGTCCCGATTCAAGCGCACGGCAACGATGTCCCGTTCTTGAAGAATCGGGATCTCGGCAGCATTCAGGGCCGCCCGCGCGGCACCTGGGTCGTGGAAAAGAAAGTGTCCAATGGCCCGTCCGCCGATGGTAAACGCGGCACCGCCTTCAACGCTAACCCCTGCGTCTCCCAGCACTTCTCCCATGGCCGCCAGCCCCCCGGGCCGCGAGTCGAGCTCGATCGCGAAGTCCCTCACCGGTCGACTCCGTTGTCAGCCGAGTCCATGACCAACACTTCCGGTGTGTGCCGGATTGGGACAATGCACGAGTTGGCGATGAAGCAGTGCCGAGCGGCTTCCTCATGCAGGGCGATGGCCGGCTCCACCAAGTCCGAGCTCGTCACGCCGACCACAGGCCGGAGCAGCACGGAGGAGAGCTTTCCACCGCCTTCGGGAGCCAGCTCCAGTCGTCCAACGGCGTCGTCCTCATACGTCAGCACAGTGACGCGACGCCTTGCCGCAAGAGCCAGGTACGTGAGCATGTGGCACGCAGAGATCGCCGCCACGAAAAGGTCTTCCGGGTTATGCCGATCGTCCTCTCCTCCAAAGGCGGCATCGGCGCTCCCGGCGATCGCGGGCTTTCCGGGCACGGTGATGGTGTACCGTCGCGAGTAGCTCGTGATGCTGGCGGTTCCCGAGCCCAGATTCCCGGTCCACCTTACTCGGGTGCTGTAGGTGTGGGTCGATGGGGACATGACGTTCCATGACGAGATTGATCTGATCGGAGGAGGGCTGTCTCCAATCCGGTGAGCCTGAATCTGGGACTTGTCAGATCACCATGCTTCGACCATCATCGAAGTATGTCTGCGCTACCCGATATCGAGACCGTTGCGTCGCTCGTCGGCGACAGAACGCGCGTACGGATGCTGTCGGCCCTCATGGACGGCACCGCCCGCACGGCAACTGAGCTTTCCCTGGTCGGGGGCGTGACCGCGTCCACGGCAAGCAGCCATTTGGCGTTGCTCACCGAGGCCGGGCTCCTGGACCTCGTCAAGCAGGGTCGACACCGCTACTACCGTATTGCCAATCCTCGCGTGGCCGGGGCGCTCGAGGGCTTCATGTCGCTGGCCGGCTCACCGGGCTCGGCTCCCGAGCCGGGACCGAGGGACAGGGCGTTGCGGTACGCGCGGGTTTGCTACGACCATCTGGCCGGGGAAGCTGCGGTGAGGCTCCTCACCCGGCTTCGCGACGAAAGCCTGATCCTTGTCCGGGGCGAAGAGCTCACCCTATCCGAGGAGGGCGAGGCGTGGTGCGCGAATCTCGGCATCGAGCTCGACGACCTCAAGCGAGGGCGTAGATCGTTGTGCCGGTCCTGTCTGGATTGGAGCGAGCGTCGATCGCATCTGGCCGGTGCGTTGGGGGCGGCGATTTACATTCGACTGGTCGAGTTGAAGCTGGCCATTAGGGATCGACGATCGAGGGCCGTGCGGCTAGCGCCTGCGGCCGAAGCGTTCATCGAAACGCTACGCCTCCGGGCATGAGCGTTCCGGTTCCCGAATTCCGCGAAGCTACCCGTGCGGACCTTTCGGGCATCGTGTCGATGCTCGCCGACGATCCCCTCGGATCAACACGCGAAGCGCACGGCGAGGACGTGGCGTCGGCCTACCTGGACGCGTTCGAGGCAATCGATGCCGATCCCAACCATCGCCTGCTCGTGGCGGACCTGGACGGGGAGATCGCTGGCGTCATGCAGTTGTCGTTCATCCCCCACCTGACGTATGTGGGCGGTTGGCGAGCCCAGGTCGAAGGGGTGCGGGTGGCCAAGGCGTATCGCTCGCGCGGGGTGGGCCGGGCGCTGTTCGAATACGCGATCCGGGAGGCGGCGGAACGGGGCTGCCACCTGGTTCAGCTCACCACCGACCGTCGACGTCCCGACGCGCTTCGGTTTTACATCGAGCTCGGATTCGAGTTGAGCCATCACGGCCTCAAGCTCCATCTTACCGGCCGCGACGACCGAGGCTCGACGGGAGATTCATAGCCGGACCGGTGATCGGCGGGGTGATCAGCCGTGCGCCTGGCTGCGGCGGCTCACGAACGTGGCCACCAGGACCACCAGGTACAGTTGTCCCACGACCGCCTCCAAAGTGGCGAGCGACATCGACTCGGGTCTGGTCGGAACGATGTCCCCGTAGCCGAGCGTGGTCAGCGTGACGAAGCTGAAGTAGAAAAGCTCGCTTTGGCGGGTCGAAGTGCCCACCGCGGACAGGCCCTCGAAGGCACCGGGCGCCAGCACATCGACGAGGTCGTACATGAACATCCAGGCCACGCCGGTGAGCACGTAGACACAGACCGACCCACCGATCGTGCCAATGGTGACCTGGGGATGCCGGAACAGGTCGACCAGGAACGAGGCGATGATCAAGGCCAGCGCCAGGAGTGAGAGCGTACTTCCCCAGAGGTGAGCTGCCGCGCCCGCCGCCCTTGGTAACACCGTGAGCACGGCTGCAGGCAGCATCAGCACGAGAGCGAGCAACACCAAGGTCCTCCGGTGACTCACGACCGCCACCGCGCTGATCAAAACGGCCGCATAGGAAAGACTGAGGATGCTGGCCCCGATCAACGATCGGCCGGCCAACGGCTGCGCGACCCACATCGCGAGCAGCACGGTCAGCAGCACAGTGTAGGCCCATCCGTTTCCCAACTTTCCGAGAAGTGCATCGCGCATGGGTCGACTCCTGTTGCAGGTGTAGAGCTCTGGACGATAGGCAGGCTCACGACCCGCGACTAGCTGCTGGAGGGGGTCGGCTCGCCCGACGTCATGTGCCTTCACCGAAGGAGGTTGCACACCCGTAGGTTTGCCCTGATCGTTGGTGTTCGACCTCCGCCGCTCGGTCGCAAAACGAATTCCCCCTCAGGAGGAGGCGTCACCGTCCATGGCGCGCACACACCTGGTCCCAACGTGGCTCGGCTTGCTACCGGCCCTTCTCCCGGCACCCGCGCTCGCCCAACAGGTGGATACCGTCGACGTGGGAATCCTGGTCGATCAGATCCGCGTGGAAGATGAGCCTCGAGTTACGCAGCTCATGGCTGAAGTGCAGGCGGTGGTTGGTGCCGATGCCGTGGTCCGCTTCAACCGGGCCAACATCCTCGAACACTCGTTCGACGTGACGGTAGCCGAAGCTCAATACCAGCAGCTCGTCGACTCTTCGGTCGATCTCGTCCTCGCCTTCGGCCCGGTAACGGCGCGTGCGGTTGGCGGACGGGAGACGTTTCCCATCCCCACGATCCTCTTCGGTGCGGTTCACAACGACGCGTTGAACTTTCCAACCGACCGGACCACATCAGGCATCGACAACTTCACGTACGTCGTGACCTCGCAATCGATCGGTCGAGACCTGGACACCTTCCGGAGTCTGTTCGCCTTCGAGCGCCTAGGCGTCGTAGTGCCCGCGGCTCAGGTGGGCGCGCTGGATGTCGAGGCCACGCTCCAACGGCGTTTCGCCGGAACGGACGTGGAGTTCGAGGTCATTGGGTACACGACTCCTGAGGCTCTGGACGCGCACCTGGAGCGCGTGGACGCGGTGTACCTTGCGGAGGGGTGGGGCATATCCCAGGACGAGATCGGGTCCATCGCAGCGCGTCTGATCGATCGCCGTATCCCATCGTTCTCCGCTGTGCGTCGGGAAGACGTCGAAGCCGGGCTCATGGCAACCAACCAGGCTGCCGATAATCTGAACCAGTTTTTCCGGCGAATCGCGCTACACGTGGAAGCCGTGGTAGCGGGCCAGAACCTGGCCGACCGGCCGGTTTCGATCGACCTTTCCGAAACGCTCACGCTCAACTTCAATACCGCCGAGCTGGTAGGCGTGCCGCTCAGGTACAGCCTTGTGGCCAACACGCAGTTCGTCGGGGACTTCATCAACGTGCTGTCCGAGCGCACGTATACGCTGTCGGACCTGGTCGGCGAGGCACTGGTGAAGAACCAACTGCTCCAGGTCGACCGACGAGACGTGGATCTGAGCCGGCAGACCCTTCGGTCCGCCAAGGCGAGCTATCTTCCCAGCGCCTCCGCCTCGGGAACCGGAAGCGCCCTCGATCCCGACCTGGCAGAGCTTTCGGGCGGCCAGAATCCTCAGTACTCCGCTAGTGGATCCGTGCAGGTGAGCCAAGTCGTCTTCTCTCCGGGTGCCAACGCGAACATCGGCATATCGAGAAGCCTGCTCGAAGCGGGTCAAGCCAACCTGCGCGCGGCGGAGCTGGACCTGACATTGGACGTGGCCAATGCCTATTTCACCGCTTTGGTCCTCAAAGCCAACCTCCAGATTCAAGCGCAGAACTTGGAGGTTACGCAGCGGAATCTGACTACTGCCGTGCAGAACTTCGAAGCGGGGCAGTCGGGTCGGGGCGACGTCCTCCGGCTACAAAGTGAGGCATCCAACGACCAGCAGGCGGTGATCGAGGCCATCAACCAGCTCGAACAGGCGTTCTACGCCATCAACCAGCTCGTGGACAATCCGATCAACCGCGAGATCGACATCGTCGACGAGCGATTGAGCGTACAAGAGGAGGTTGGCTACCAGCGGCTCCAGGCGCGGCTGGACGACCCCTCGTCACGGGTTCAGTTCGAGGACTTCCTGGTTGCCGAGGCGTTGGCCCAGGCGCCGGAGCTCGCGGCGCTGGAGCACAACCTGGTGGCGACGGATCGAAGCATCGCCCTGAACGGGCTCCAACGCTTTCTTCCGACGCTGTCGTTGATCGGGAAATACGACCGGACCTTCGAGCAGGGTGGGGTCGGGCTTCCGCCGCCCGGCACCCCGTCGGTGCCCGGCTACTACAGCGTGGCGTTGGGCGCATCGATTTCGCTTTTCGATTCCAATCTCCGAAACATCGATCGCCAGACGGCCCGGATTCAGCGTGACCAGTTGGTACTCAACCGCAGCTATACCGAGGCCGCCCTCGAACGGCAGGTCCGCGACGTGGTGCTCGAGCTCGTGAACCAGATCGCGAGCATCGAGCTGTCGCAGGTGTCGGAGACAGCGGCGGCCGAGGCGCTGGAGCTGATCGAGACGGCGTACGCGAACGGAGCCGTCAGCATCGCCGAGCTTCTCGATGCCCAGGCCAGTCTCCTTCAAGCGCAGCTCGCCAGAGCTTCCGCGTCTTACAACTTCCTGTCGACTTCGATGGTGCTGGGCCGACTGGTCGGACACTTCTTCATCCTGAGCACGGACGCCGAGAACGACCGCTTCAACGAGCGGTTCGAGGCGTTTCGTGCGAGCCGAGCGAGGTAGCTGCCATGGACAAGATCGGCACTATGACCGTGAGGGGTATCGTCATCTTGGGCGCGCTCGTCTGGGCCGCCGGCTGCGGCGGAGAAGCGGATCAACAAGCCCAGGTGATCCGGCCGGTACGGCAACACGTGGTCGGTTTTGCGGGGGGCGAGGTCCAACGCACGTTCAGTGGCACAGCCGAAAGCGGACGGATCGTCAACCTCAGCTTCCGGAGTGGCGGCGTCATCACGCAGTTCGACGCCCGGGTGGGTCAGCGAGTGCGCCGACGGCAACGCCTCGCTCAGCTCGACAACGTGGCCGCGCGTCTCGCCTACGAGCAGGCGGTATCCGCGCTCAACAGCGCCGCGTCCCAGATGAACACCGCGCAGCTCGCCCTCGATCGCGTACGCGCGCTCTATGAAAAAGGATCGGCTTCCCTCAGCGATTACGAAGCCGCCAAGAACTCGTTTCGGACGGCCGAGGCCAGCCATGAGTCGGCAGAGCGGAGTGTGCAGATTCAGGAAGAGCAGATCCGCTACGGGTACATCTTTGTGCCGGAGGACGGCACCATTGCCGCGGTGAACGCAGAGGTGAACGAGAACGTAAGCGCGGGCCAGACGGTTGCCGTGCTGAACGCGGGCGGCGGGATGGAGATTGCGCTGGGAGTTCCGGAGAGCCTGATCAACCGCGTACGCGCCGGCCTCGAAGTGAGCGTGACGTTCACGGCACTGCCGGACGCCGGATTTTCGGGAGTCGTAACCGAGATCGCACCTTCGGTGGATCCGGGCACCGCCACCTATCCAGTCCGCATCGCGGTACAGAATCCCACGGACGAGATCCGCACGGGCATGGCGGCGAACGTCACCTTCGACTTCGGCCAGGAAGCCGTGTCGTCCGACCGCACTCTGGTGGTGCCGGTCGCCGCGGTGGGCGAGGATCCGGACGGGCGTTTCGTATTCCTGATCGAGGACCAGGGCGCCGGGATCGGGTCGGTACGGAAGACCCATATCACGGTCGGACCGCTGACCGCGGAAGGGTTCGTCGTCCATCAGGGGCTCAGCGCGGGTCAGGCGGTAGCCACCGCGGGCCTTCAGACGCTGCTCGACGGCCAACAGGTTCGCGTGCAATAGGAGCGGACGATGAATCTGGCCCGTTTCGCGATCGAGCAAAGCCGCATCACGATCATGGTGCTCGGCACCGTGCTGATCATGGGGCTGACCACGTACGGCTCTTTGGCGCGGGACAGCATGCCGCCCTACACGGTTCGGGTGGCCTCGGTCGTGACGCAGTTCCCCGGCGCGAGTCCGGATCGAGTCGAACAGCTCGTCACCGACAAGGTCGAGAAGGTGGCGCAGGAGCTGCCGGAGTTGAAGGAGGTTGCGAGTACCTCTCGCACCGGCCTCTCCGTGGTGTCGGTCACGCTAAAGAACGAAGTGGAACCCGAGGCCCTCCAGGCGGTTTGGGACCGCTTGCGACGAAAGCTCGACCGAATGCAGGATCTTCCCGATGGGGTCAGCCCCAGCGTGAACGACGACGGCGTCGGGGACGTGTACGGGATCATCGTCGGCCTGACGAGCGACGGATTCTCGTACGCCGAGATGAAGGAGTACGCGGATGATCTTCGGGACGCCCTCATCCGGCTGGATGCGGCGGCCAAGGTCGAGGTCGGCGGCGTGCAGGAGGAGCGCATCTTCGTCGAGTTCGACAACGCCGGGCTACGGGAATACAACCTCTCCGCCAGCTTGCTGCAGGCCGCGATCGCGTCCACCAACATCCTGAGCTCGGGAGGCGAGATCAATCTCGAGGATGAGCGAATCATCCTCGAGCCGACCGGAAGCTTCAACGACCTGGACGACATTCGACGTACGCTGGTCCCCGTCGGAGGGCGCACCCAGCCCCTCTATCTCGGCGACATCACGACCGTACGGCGAGGCTACGTGGATCCTCCGAGTCAGTTGGTCCGCGTCGACGGGAAGGAGGCGCTGACCGTCCACATCAATCTCAAGCAGGGCGCGAACATCATCGCCCTCGGGCAGGAGGTCGACGGGGTCCTCGCCGACTGGAACGCGCGGCTTCCCGTGGGCTTGGAGGTGCAGCGCGTTTCGTCGCTGGATACCTACATCGACGCCAAGGTCGGCGACTTCATCGGAAATCTCATGCAGTCGATCAGCATCGTGCTCGCCGTCATGCTGATCTTTCTGGGAATCCGCACGGGGCTGGTCATCGCGAGCCTGATTCCGATCGTGACCATCATGACCCTGATGCTCATGGGGTTGGTCGACGTGGGTCTCAATCAGGTGACCCTGGCGGCGCTGATCATGGCGTTGGGCATGATGGTCGACAACGCGATCGTCGTGGCCGAGTCCGTGGTGGTGAAGATGGAGCAGGGACAGCCCGCCAAGCAGGCTGCCATCGAGTCCTGCGGCGAGCTCTTCACTCCCTTGTTGATCTCCACGCTCACCACGTCCGCGGCCTTTCTCGCGTTCTACCTCGCGGAGTCCACGATGGGCGACATCGTGGGACCCATCTTCGTCGTCATCTCGCTGGCACTGCTGTCCTCGTGGCTGGTCGCGCTCACCGTGATCACCATGTTTTGCTATCTGTTCCTGAAAGTGGACCGCGAGGGGCGCAAGCCCGGGCTCATCGACCGGACAATCCAATCCCTCCGTGCCATGTACAAGGATCTCATCTTGTGGTGCCTGGGTCGGAAGTACGCTGTGGTGGGTGGGATCCTGGCGCTGTTCGTCCTGTCGTTGTTCGGGTTCACGCGTATCCCGTTCGTGTTCTTCCCCGACAGCGACCGGAACACGATCACGGTGGACGTGAACCTGCCGCTGGGCACCCGGATCGAACGGACGGACGAAGTGGTGCGTAGGCTGGAAGCGTTCATGGCCGACTCCCTGGCGGTGGGTGGGAACGGTGGCCGTGGAGTGTTGGGCTGGTCCTCCTACGTGGGAGAGGGGCCGGAGTCCTATGACCTGGGCTACACACCCGACGAAGCGAATTCCAGCTACGCCCACCTGTTGGTCACGACATCGGATTTCGAGGACAACAACTACGTGATCGATCGACTCTACGCGTTCGGATTCGAGCGCTTTCCCAACGCCGATATCAAGGTGGGATCGCTTGGTGCGGGCGGAGGTGGCACGCCCATAGAGATCAAGGTGTCGGGCACGGATCCGGACGAGCTGGCTCGGATTGCCGAACGCGTGAAGATCCAACTCTCTCGAGTCGCCGGCACCAAGAACGTCAAAGACGACTGGGGTCCCAAAAGCAAGAAGTTCGTCGTTGCGATCGACCAGGCCCGCGCGCAGGGGGCGGGAGTGACCGGTCAGGACATTGCGACCTCGCTACAGACCGTGCTGGACGGCTTCCGAACCGGCGAGTACCGAGAAGAAGACAAGTCCATTCCGATCCTGATGCGGAGCGAGATGAGCCAGCAGCAGACGCTCACGACGTTGGAGACGGTGGACGTGTACGCGCAGAACAGCGGCGCGAGCGTGCCTCTGCTCCAGGTGGCCGACATCGTTCCCGAGTGGCAGTACTCGCGGATCAAGCGGAGGAATTTGGACCGCACGGTAACGATCTCGAGCGAGCTCACCCTGACGGGAAACGCCGCCGAGGTCACGGACGAGATCACGCCGTTTCTGGATGCCGAAGCGCAAGGCTGGCCGGCCGGATACGCGTACGATCTCGGTGGGGACGCCGAGAATACCGCAGAGAACATGGGAGCGGTGATCGCCTACCTGCCGCTGGCGGGCTTCATCATCGTCCTGCTGCTCGTCATCCAGTTCAACTCCTTCCGCAAGATGACGATGGTGGTCCTGACCATTCCCTTGGCCATCATCGGGGTGGTGATCGGCTTGACGGTGTTCCGCGAGCCCTTCGGGTTCATGCCGTTCCTGGGAGTGATCTCGCTCGCGGGCATCGTCATCAACAACGCCATCGTGCTGCTCGACCGGATTCAGATCGAACGGACCGAGCTGGGACGTTCGGAGCAGGACGCCGTCATCCAAGCGTGCTTGCAACGGTTCCGTCCCATCCTGCTGGCCACCTTCACGACCGTGTTCGGGCTCCTCCCGCTCTACCTGAGCGGCGGCGAGATGTGGGAGGGTATGGCGATCGGGATCATGGTCGGCCTGCTCTTCGGGACCGTGATCACGCTGCTCTTCATCCCGTCGCTCTACAGCATCCTGTTCCGCGTCGACTACCGCGAATATCGCCAGAGCCAATCGGTCGCGTGAGCTTCTGGCGCGAGCTCGTCACCCCACCGTTCGTGCGCATGGTCGGGTACGTCGCTGCGTTCAGCGTGGTCCTCCTGCTCGCGGGATCGTCTGCCGGCGGTGGCTTCTCCCAGCTAGGGCTCGCCATCGTCGTGGTGCTTGTAGTGGTCGGACTCATCGGGTTCGGAGTGGTGTTGGGTCAGCGCCTGTTGACGCGTGCGGTCTGGCACCGGCCCGTCCGTTTCACGGAAGAACCTCCACCGAAGGCGTGGGAGGAGATCGTGCGTCGCAACTTCACTGCGGCTCGCGACCTGACCGACGAAGACTTCGAAAGGCTTCTCCGCTTGGTCCAGGTGTTCGTCCGGGATAGTCATTTCGAGGGGGCGCAGGGACTCGAGATCACCGAGGAAATTCGCGTGACCATCGCAGCCCAGGCATGCTACCTCCTGCTGTGGAACGGCCTGGCCGTGTATCCCAGAGTGCGTAGCGTCGTCGTGTATCCGAGCACGTTCGTCACGGCTACGGTCGACCGAATCGGCAACCGAGAGGAAGGCGGCCCGGTGTTGGGACTGGCCTCACACGCGGGAGCCGTGGTTCTCGCCTGGGACAACACACTTCATGGCGGGTTCAACCCCGGAGACCGACGGAACGTGGTCTTCCACGAGTTCGCCCATCAGCTTGATCACGCGAGTGGCGAGTGGTCGGGCACCCCGGCCGGCCTGCACCCGTCGACCTTGCGTACCTGGGCCCGGATGCTGGGCAAGAGCTACCTCCGGCTGGTCAGGGCGGCCCGTCGTCAACGTCGAGTCGCGCTGGATCACTACGGGGCCAAGAATCACGCGGAGTTCTTCGCGGTCGCTACGGAGGCCTTCTTCGAGTCTCCCAAGGCGGTGAAGGCCGAGTTCCCCGACCTCTACGAGCACCTCGCCGACTTCTACGCGCGGGACCCGTTACGATCCACTGAGATGCCGCCTGCCGACCCTTCGTGATTCGCTCGCGGAGTTTGCCCGTTTCCTGTCGGCCGGGCACCTTGGACGGAACCATCGCGCGCTACAGCCGACGGGGCGCAATCACAACCAAGGGGATCGATCATGGCTAAGGAACTTCGCTGTGCCGACGTGGGAATGGAGTGCGACTTCGTCGCCAAGGCTGAAAGCACCGAGCAGCTCATGGAATCGGTCGTGGCTCACGCGGCCGAGGTCCACGGCATTACGGAGATCACGCCCGAGCTGGCTGCCCAGGTCACCGCCGCGATCAGGGACGTCACCGCCGACGCCTAAGGGGACGGCACCGGACATCCGTTTGGCGCCACCAGGGGGTGCGGGCGTGCCGGATACGCCCGGCGCGTAAGGTTCTGCAGCCCAACTCGTAACGCATACGGAGCTTCTGGCCGACTTGTCGTGCGGTCAGGCCAACCGGCCGGCGGACGCTTGTCCGCCTCAGTCTGAGTCTGCTATGCGTTTCGATGCGTTGCCGGGCCCCAAGGGGATCGGATCGGGGTGGATCCTGGCAATGATTCTTCATGCTCCTCTATCCGCCCAGGTGGACACGGCCTATGCGCCCGGCGACCTCGTCAGGGTGGCAAGCGGGTCGTTCGTCCAGGGCAGTCCCCCGGACGAGGAAGGACGGGCAGAACACGAAGGGCCCATCCGAACGGTCGATGTTGGGGCGTTCTACCTGTCTCGCTTCGAGGTGACCGTCGCGGACTTTCGGCAGTTCGTGGATGCCACCGGATACCGCACCGCGGCGGAGCAGGATGTCCCAATCGGTGAGAACCCGGCGAGTGGGTGCTTTTCTCACCGAGTCGAGGGAGAGCCCTCAGCCGGGTGGGTTGCCGGCCGCTCATGGTCCGACCCGGGCTACGTTCAAGGAGACGATCACCCGGTTGTCTGTGTGAGTTGGCGGGACGCCCAGGCCTACGTGAGCTGGCTGAGCGCGGAGACGGGCCGGCGCTTCCGCTTGCCGACGGAGAGTGAGCTCGAGTACGTGATGAAGCGCGGAAGCGTAGCGGAGGGCGGCCACGGAACCTCGACGGGGGCCCCGTGCAGCCGCGCGAATGTTGCGGACCGAGCGCTTCTGCGGGCGGTGCCAGCCTGGAACTCGACCATGGATTGCGAGGACGGATACGCTTGGACCGCCCCAGTCGGCTTCTTTCCCACGAACGGATTCGGTGTCCACGATCTCGTGGGCAACACGTTGGAATGGACGCAGGACTGCTGGCACGATTCGTACGAGAACGGACCCGTCGACGGAACCGCGTGGGAGGCCGAGTCCGGGAGTGAGTGTTCTCGCCGAGTGCTCCGGGGTGGTGACTTCGTGAGTCCGGCTACGGCGCTGCGGGCCGCCTTCCGGACCTGGGTCGATCCCGATTTCCGTACCTATCATGTAGGGTTCCGCGTCGCCATGGACGCGTCGGAGCTACCCTGATCCCGAAAACCACTGTGCTGACTCCCGACGTGCTGGACTACATCGATCGTAGCGTCCTTTGTTGGCTTGCGACCGCAGACCGAGAAGGGCGTCCCAACGTCTCGCCCAAAGAGGTGTTTGCGGCCGTCGATTCGTCGCACGTTGCGGTGGCGAACATCGCCTCACCCGGGACGATCCGGAATCTGCGCCAGAATCCCCACGTGTGCTTGAGCTTCGTGGAGATCTTCGTGCAAAAGGGCTACAAGCTCCTCGGCCGGGCCGACATCGTGGCCAAGAGTGACCCCCGCTATGCGTCGCTCTGCGTTCCCTTAACCGCGATCACACGCGGCGTCTTCCCGATTCACAACGTGATCGATATCGAGGTCACCGCAGTGGAGCCGATCGTGGCGCCCAGCTACCGGATGGTTCCGGGCACGACGGAGCAAAGTCAGATCACGAGTGCCATGGAGTCCTACGGTGTGCGGCGGAAGGAATAGGTCGGTCTCCCGATCTCAGCCGGTGTGTCGCACCGGGGTTTCGTCCGCTAGTGGACTGCCAAGGTCCGTCAGTCCGTCCGCATTGCCACCATGGGGCTCACCTCGGCCGCCCGCCACGCGGGAATCCAGCACGCGCCTATTGCCACTGCGCTGAGCAGGACCCCCACCGCTAAGAACGTCACCGGGTCGAGAGCCGGGACCCCGACCAGCAGGCTCGCGATGAAACGGGTCAGCGCCAGGGCCGCGACGATGCCCAGCACGACGCCGATGCCCGCTAGCCTCGCACCTTCCGCCAGCACTCCCGACCAGATCTGGCGTCGCGCCGCGCCCAGGGCGCTCCGGACTCCGAACTCACGTGTCCGGCTTCCCACGGAGAACGCGAGCACTCCGCCGATTCCCACCGCGGCAATGACCAGTGCGATGAACGCGAACGCGCTGAGCAGCACGGCATTGAGCCGCTGCGGAGCGATGGACTCCGCGCTCAGCTCGGAGATAGTAGCAACGTAGTCGATGGGCTGGTTGGGATCGTGGGCCAGCACGATGTCCCGAATCGCGGGGATGACCGAGTTGGGGTCCCCGTTCACCCGCACCACCAGGGAGCCGGTGAACTGCGGGGTGACTTGCTGGAAGGCGTTGTAGATCGTGTGGTCCGCTTCCTCGTCCAAGGCGTAGTCCCGGGTATCCGCCACCACGCCCACTATGGTTCTCCACTCCGCGTCGAGCCCGATGAACCGCATCAGGTCGTCGGTCCAGGCAATCCGTTGACCGATCGGATTCCTGTCTCCGAAGTAGCTCTGCGCCAGCGCCTGGTTGATCAAGACGACCTTTTGCGCATCCGTGACATCGGTGGTGGTGAACTCTCGGCCGCGAACGACATCGATTCCCATCGTCTCGAAGTAGCCGGAGGAGACGACACGAAAGTCTGCCCGGGGCAGCGGGGCGTTGGGATTGGGCTCGTGGCCCTCGACGCCTATCTCCGGATAGGTCCCGAAGCCACCGCCACTCCGGAGTGGCACCCTACTGGCCATGGCTACGCTCTGCACACCCGGAATGGCACGCACCTCTTCCAGAACCGCGAGGTACTGGCTTCGGATCTCGTCATCCGATTTCCCGGTGGCGTTGGCCGGGATGTTCAGGGACAAGACCTGCGTAGTGTCGAATCCGGGATCGATACGAATCAGGTGCATCATCGTGCGCAGCAGTAGTCCGGCACCGATCAGGAGCACGAACGACGTCCCGATCTGCGCCACGACCAACGCTCGCTGAGCGCGCTTGGCTCCGGAGCCGCCCGTGGTTCGGGTGCCGCTCCTGGTCAACGCGCCACCCGCTCGGTCGCCGTCCGGCAAGGGCGGGAGAATGGTGAAGAACACCGAGGCTGCAACGGCCGCCAGGAAGGCGAACCCGAACACCGAGGCATCGAGTGTGATTTCGGATGCCCGCGACGTGAAGCGTTCCGCGAAGGCCACCAACAGGTCCAGGCCGAGATAGGCCAACACCAGTCCCACGGCGGCTCCGGCTCCGGCCAGGATCAGGCTCTCGATGAGCAGAGCGCGACGCAGCACCGTTTTGCTGCCGCCCAGCGACACGCGAACGGCCAGCTCGTGGTCTCGTCGTAGCACACGCGTCAACGTGAGGTTCGCCAGGTTGGCGCAGGCGATGATGAGCACGAAGAACGCCGTGCCCAGCAGGAGTAGAAACGCCGGCCGAGCCCGAGACGTAAGCTGGGTTTTGAACGGCGTCACGGTGACGTTGAATCCGGCCGCGGGATCGTACGCCTCCGGGTGGTCCGCGTGAATGCGATCGGTAATCGCCGAGACCTCCGTCCGCGCGGCGTCGAGCGTCGCTCCGGGCGTCAGCCTTGCGAAGACCTCGGTCATCCGGTGTATGCGGTCGTGGTTCATCGACGCGCTGAGGTGGTGCGGGCTCGCCGCCATGTTGGCGTAGATGTCCGTGTGTTGCGGATACGGAGGCGCGGGCTCTGCGACGCCGACCACCGTGGCGATCCGTCCATCCAACTCCACCGTCCTGCCGATGACTCCCGGGTCCCCGCCGAACGCGCTCCGCCAGTAGGCATCGGTCATGACGATGACGGGTGAGGCTCCCTCTCCGTCGTCTTCCGGCCCGACGACCCTGCCGTGCGTGGCCGACAATCCCATCACGTCGAAGTAGTTGCCGGTCACGACGCCAGCCAAGATCCGACTGGGCTGTTCAAACCCGATCATCGTGAAGTTGAGCGCGGAAAACTCCGCCACCGCCTCCAACGAAGGAGATCCCTGACGGTAGTCCTGGATCTCCGGAACCGAGAACAGGGCGTTGCGGATGTCGATGTTGCTCGCCGACTGGCGAAGATACACCAGGCGATCCCCGTCCTGGTGAGGTAGCGGCCGGAGGAGCACGCCGCTGACGGCGCTGAACATTGCTGTGTTTGCCCCAATACCAAGGCCGAGCGTCGCGATGAAGACCAACGCATACCCGGGGTTCTTGATCAAGCCGCGAACGGCGTGCCTCACGTCCCGTGCAATTGCATCCCACACTCTCACCACCCCTCCTCCATCCGGTCCGTGATCACCGCCGTTGGCCAGCCGGCCGCTACCTCTCCTCCCATCTCCCCTCCACATCCTCCCGATGCGCTCTTTTGCGCGCCCCACTCGCAGCGCGATTCCTGTCGTCGCAGCATCGGTTGCCACATCCCACCAGAAGCGAACCGCACCGAGTCGCTGCCCCCGGTACCGACGCTCCTCGCGCTGCCGAGCCAGGTGTTCGGCCAGGTCTGCCGAGAACTCTTCCCTGAACCATCTCGGGTAGACCCTCAGCAGAACGCCATACATCCTTCCGGTCGCACGTGTCCCGCCTCCAACTCGCCGCTGATCCGAACGTCGTCGGAACGGGATCGGTCCGCCGATCACCTGGCTTCGCCTGGCAGTGCGGTCCGGCATCACGCCGGACGGTGGATGAGGGCCCGCGCAGCCTGGACGTCAGCCTCCAGACGTGCGATTTCGCCTTCCAGCACTTCCTTGCCCAGGGCCGTGATGGCATAGAACCGCCAACGGGTACCGGGCTCGACGTCACCCCCGTCGTGGGGCGGTTCCGTCTCTTCGATGAGGCCGTCCTTGGTCATTCGCCTGATCCCCGCGTACAGCGTTCCCGCCCCGAGCCGAACGACCCCGTTCGTCCGCTCCTCTACCATCCGTTTGATGCGGTAGCCGTGCGCCACCTCCTGAGTGAGGCTCAGAAGGATGTGGAACGTCGCCGGCGTAAGCGGGCGGCTCGGTCGGTCCTTGCGCTGGTCCATGGACTCCTCGTAGTCACCGGTGCCAGGGTGCCGCTCCCTCCCCGTTGGTCGCGGGGCTTTCGTAGCGGCACCGAGCACCTATCGACGATCGGTTATCGACGATTGATGATCGACGATCGATGCTATAGGACCTTCCTACGTCCGTCAAGAGCGGAGCGTTTCAAAAGGTGGTGGTGGAAGGTCCTCGGCGCCTTGACGACACCCTCGAGCGCAGACTCTACTTCGTGATGAACGGCGGGGGCCAAATGAAGGTTTTGGTGTTCGACATCGACGGCACGCTCACCGGCACGAATGAGATTGACTGGCGGTGCTTCAGGGACGCCGTGGGCGGCGTTCTTCCGGGAGTCGAGGTCGGGGAGTTCGAAGGGTTCCCGGATGTGACCGACACGGGCATCCTTCGGGACATCTGCGCCAGGACCACCGACCGGCCCTACGCGGATGTCGAGTCCGAGGTCATCGATCGTTTCTTGTCGGGTCTGCGGACTTCCGCCGAGACGGAGCCCGAAGCCTTTCTTCCGATCCGAGGAGCGCAGTCGATCTTCCAGAAAGTCAGAGCGGCGGGATGGGCGCCAGCGATAGCGACGGGAGGGTGGCGCCCGTCCGCGAGGTTGAAGCTCGACCAAGCCGGGATCCCAATCGACGGAGTCCCGCTGTCCACCTGCTCCGAAGCAAGGCGGCGGGTGGACATCATCCGCGGAGCGGTTGCACAGGTTTCCGTAGACGAGTCTCCCACGGCGGTGGTGTATGTGGGTGACGGAGTGTGGGACGTCCGGGCCTGCCGTGAGCTGTCGATCGGGTTCGTCGGACGGGCCGCACTGGACGACGCCGACCGTCTCGTTGCTGCCGGGGCGAGGGCGACGATCCCGCACTTCCTCGATCCGAACGCGCTGATCGAGCTTCTGACCGAGCCCGCCGCCCTCGAGCCGGAGTAGGCTCCCAGCGGAAGCTCCGAGCGAGCCCCAACGGATATCATTAATGCGCTTGCGCGGGGGGACGGGATCCCTCCAGGACTTGACGGTTCACCGGCATCCAATATCATACAAACGTATGATTGAATCACCGAAACGAGACCGGACAAGATCTCCAACTGTCGAGCCGGACACCCGATCGGCGCTCATCGCGGTCGGTCGGAAGGCATTCGCACAGGAAGGATACGACGGCGCCTCGATTCGACGGATCACGTCGGAGGCCGGCGCCAACCTCGGGGCGATCACCTACCACTTTGGCTCCAAGCGGACGCTCTACGTGGAGGTCCTTACCGCGGTGATGAGCCCGCTGCTTCCGCGTATCCGGCAAGCGGCCGCTGGTCCGGGCACCGGGCTGGACCGTGTGCTCGACGCCGTGCGTGCGTTCTTCGCACACCTCGCGGAAAACCCGGACCAGCCGGGTCTGATGCTCCAGGAGATCGCAGCGGGCCGAAGCGCGCCCGAACCGGTGCTCCGGGTGGTCCAGGCCACGTTCCAAACAATCGCGGGGCTGGTGCGGGAGGGACAGCAGGACGGGACCATTCGATCCGGGGACGCTCACCTCCTCACGCTCTCCTCCGTGGCACAGCCGGTCCTACCTCACCTTGGTTCGCCGCCTCGCAGCGCCCCTGCTGGGACCGATCCTGGACCCCACCGACGGCGCGCCTCTGATCGAGCATGCGGTCGAGTTCGTCCGGCGGGGGTTGGCGTCCGACGCGGAGGAGGTCGTATGAGGAGCTTCCACAGACATCAGAGAAGGGTCCGGGTGCCCGCGTTCGGCGTGGCGCTGACGATCCTGGGTGCGTGCTGCCTTTGGCCGTCATCGCTTCACGGTCAGGCGTGGACGGTGTCGGACGCGGTGCGCGAGGCACTCACCAACCATCCCGCCGTGGCAGGCTCGCGTGCCTTCAGCCTCGCGGCGGAGGGCGAGCGCAGACGCCGCAGGATCGACCTATCTTCCGACGTTGTCGGCGGAGGCGTCCGGAACCCGGTTTGCGGAGCCCATGGTCATCGCGCCGCTGCACGGGTTCGATCCGACCCGTCCGCCGGACTTCTCCGATGCGTTGGTTCGCGGCCGACTTTCCTTAGCCTATACGCTCTTCGACGGCACGAGGGGTCCGACCCGCTCGGCTGCCCGTGCCGGAACGCGTGCGGCCATTGCCCGCCAAGAGGCGACCGAAGCCGAGGTCATCCAAGCGGTCGTCGAAGCCTACAGCGCCGTGACCACCGCTACCCTGGTTCTCGACGCGAGTCTCCGTCAGCAGGGCGCGCTGACCGCGGAGCTCGCGCGGGCGGACAGCGCCTACGCGGCCGGAGCGGCGCCGAGGGTAGAGACGCTCCGGGCCCGCGCCGCCTTGGCCCAGGCCGACGCCGAGCACGGGGCCGCTCTCGCCAACCTGGACGCGTCGCGGTCCATTCTGGCGAGCCTCGTTGGCAGAGAGACCGCTCCGCGATCTCTGGCGGAGCTGTCTCCGCCGACCGACGTCACCAGGTCGGACGAGCCCGGACTCAACCCACGCGTGGCATCCGCACGGGCGGCAATCGAATCTGCCGACGCCGCGCATCGAGCCGCCCGTGGGTCACTCCTTCCTCGGGTCGACCTTGCAACGGGCCTGGATCAATTCGGCGCAATCGACGAGGCCTTCTCCCACGAGTGGCAGGTAGGCGTACGGATCTCGGCGCCGATCTTCCTCGGCGGCGCTCGCTACGCGCTGATCCGTCAACGCGCGGGAGAGGCCGACGCCGCCAGGGCCGGGCTCGAAGACCTGGAGCTTACGTTGGCGATTGAGCGGGCACGCGCCAGGAGCGCCTTTGCGGCGGCCCAAGCCCGGGTGGCCGCGCTCATCTCCGCCGAAGAGCAGTTCGTCGAAGTGGTGAGGATCGAAGGACTGGCGCTAACCGAGGGGTCGGGCATCCAGCGCGACCTGCTGGCTGCGGAGGCTTCCCTCTTCCGCGTGCGTGCCGACCTGGCCCGAGCCCGAGCGGCGGCGGTCTCCGCCCACGTCGCCCTGGCGAAAACGGACGGCCTTCTGACACAGCAATGGGTATCCGAACACCTGGAGGTGTCACCGTGAGTCGGCGACTCCGCATCCTCGTGCCGCTCCTCATCCTCGGAGCAGTTGCGGTCTGGTGGACCCGACGGTCTGAAGCGGATTCCGGCACCATCGAAGCATCCGGCACCGTGGAGGCCACCGAGGCCCAACTCTCGTTTCAAGCTTCCGGACGGGTCTCGGCCGTCACCGTACGGGAGGGAGCGACGGTTGAGGCCGGGGATCTCCTGGCCCAACTGGACACCGTGGAGCTCGCTGCGGCACGGCGGTTGGCGCAGGCGCAAGTCGACGCGGCTCTCGCCGCGCTCCGCGCTCTGGAACGGGGATCCAGACCCGCGGAAATCGCCCAAGCAGAGGCCGCCCACCTCGCCGCGCAGGAACGCCATCTGGAAGCCAGCCGTGAGCTGGCCCGTGCGGAGCGGCTCTATGAGGGCGGTGCACTGAGCGCTCAGGCCGTCGAGCGGGCACGAACGGGGGAGCGCGTAGCCCACGCCGGGATGCTACAGTCCGAGGAGCGGTTGAGCCTGGTTCGAGAGGGAGCCCGGACCGAGGACGTGGATCGGGCGCGCGCCGCCGTTGCCCAGGCCGAGGCGGCGTTGGCCCGAGCCGATGCCGTGCTCGCCAACGCGCAGATCGTCGCCCCGTTCGAGGGGGTGGTGAGCGTTCGGTACCGCGAGCCCGGGGAGGTGGTCGCGGCCGGGCGCGCCCGTGCTTTCCCTGAGAGATACGGACGACCGCTGGGTTCGGATCTACGTACGAGAGGACCGAGTCGGGCGGATTCGGTTGGGCCATCCGGCCGAGATTCGAACGGACAGTTGGCCGGATCGTGCGTTCCGGGGCGAGGTGGAGTTCATCTCCAGCGAGGCCGAGTTTACGCCGCGCGCAGTGCAGACCACCGAGGAGCGCACCAAGCTGGTGTACGCGGTAAAGGTACGGATCGAGGACGATCCGGAAGGTGCCTTGAAGCCCGGCTTGCCCGCGGATGTGGCGCTCGACGTCGGCCCGCCGGGCTCGTCCGACGCACCATGAGCGAGGCAGCGCCCGGCGAGCCCGTGTCCGCTGCCGCGCGTGAATCCGTCCAGGTGGATGGGCTCACCCGGACCTACGGGCCGGTGACCGCCGTGGATGGAGCGTCCTTTTCGGTCGCTCAGGGAGAGCTGTTCGGGCTGGTAGGGCCGGACGGCGCAGGGAAGACCACGCTCCTGCGAATGCTGGCCGGCGTGCTTTCCCCCACGAGTGGGCGCGCGTGGGTGGAGGGCGTCTCCGTCACGGAGGATCCCGAGGCGGTGAAGCACCACACCGCATATATGGCGCAGCGCTTCGGGCTCTACGAGGACCTGACGGTCCGCGAAAACCTGGATTTCTACGCCGCCCTGTACGGAGTGGAGAAGGGCGAGCGGGACCGCCGCGTCGAGCGGCTCCACGCGTTTTCGGGCCTGGGCCCCTTCGAGCGTCGGCTGGCTGGCGCGCTTTCCGGCGGAATGAAGCAGAAGCTGGCGCTTTCCTGTTGTCTCGTGCACCAGCCCAAGGTGCTGTTGCTCGACGAGCCCACGTTCGGCGTCGACCCCATCTCCAGACGCGACCTCTGGTTGATTCTCCACGAGATGGTGAACGAAGGCGTCACGATCGTCGTGTCCACGGCCTATCTGGACGAGGCCGAGCGGTTCGACCGCGTTGCGCTGCTGACCGAGGGACGGGTGCTGGATCTGGACCGGCCGGAACGGCTCCGGGCCCGCATACCCGGGCCCGTTGTCGTGCTGATCACCAACCATCCCAGGAGGGCGCGTGACGTTCTCCGCGGTGCGGCCGGTGTGCGCTCCGCGAACCTGTTCGGCGAGTCGGTGCACGTGCTCCTCGATGATCGCGCCGTCCCCGATCTCGAAGGCGCGTTACACCACGCGGGCATCTCCGTATTGGCTTCGGCTGAGGAATCTCCGTCGCTCGAGGACGTGTTCATCGTCTTGGTGGAGGCCGACGAAGCACGCGCGGCCCGGCGCGAGCCTGCCGCGTGAGCGGGCCGCCGACCTTGGCCGACACTTCCGAGTCCGCGGTTCTGGCGGAGGGACTCACCCGCAAGTTCGGGGAATTCGTGGCGGTGGACGACGTGTCGTTCGCGGTCCCCCCCGGTGAGGTCTTCGGCTTTTTGGGTCCCAACGGCGCTGGCAAAACCACGACGATCAAGATGTTGACCGGACTGCTGCCGCCGTCGGATGGGAGGGGCCGTGTGGCGGGCCTGGACATGGTGTCCGAACGGCCGCGTATCCGCGAGCGCATCGGATACATGTCCCAACGATTCTCCCTCTACGGCGACCTGACGGTGGGGGAGAACATCGAGTTGTTCGCGGGCCTCTACGGGGTTGCCGGCTCCGCCCTCGCAGAACGCCGGGCGTGGATCGAGGGTGCGGAGCTGGTGCCGCCGCCCCACCTGCTCGCGGCCGAGCTTCCCCTGGGCTGGAAGCAGCGCCTGGCCTTGGGCTGCGCGGTGCTGCACGAGCCACGAGTGCTCTTCCTGGATGAGCCGACGTCGGGCGTGGACCCCCTGGCGCGCCGACGCTTTTGGGACGTGATCGCCGAGTTGGCGGCCGGCGGCACCACGGTCATCGTCAGCACGCACTACATGGAGGAGGCCGAGTACTGCAATCGCTTGGCGCTCATGGCGCGCGGGAAGTTGATCGCCCTGGACACGCCCCGAGCCCTTAGAGAGGCCATGGATGAGCCGCTCTTCCGCGCCGAGTCGAACGACCCGGCGGACGCGGTGAAGTCACTGGCCCGGGATCCTCGCGTCACGGAAGCGGCTCTCTACGGCCGCGCCGTGCACGTGCTTCTCCCGTCCGGTCCCGACGCGGACGAGCGAGCCCGGGCGCTCCTGAATGATCCCAACCTGGGCCTCACCGCGATCCGAGCGATTCCGCCTTCTCTGGAGGATGTCTTTGTCGTGGCGGTGCGACGGGCCGAGGACTCCCGCCGTGAGTTGGACTGAGCGGTGAATTGGGGTCGCACCGTTGCGGTCGCCCGGAAGGAGTGGATCCAGATCCGGCGGGACGCCCGGTCTCTGGCATTGGCATTCGGACTTCCGCTGTTTCTCCTGGTCTTTTTCGGATACGCGATTCAGTTCGACGTCGAAGACATCGGCTTGGCGGTGCTGGACCGCAGTCGGACCCAAGAGAGCAGGCAGCTCGTCGAGGCGTTCCAGGCGAGCGGGATGTTCCACGTCGCGGAGTACCTCGATGCGGACCGTGACGTCGACGATCGTTTGACGCGGGGAACCGTCACTGCCGTGCTCCAGATTCCACCCGACTTCGCCGCCGATCTCGGGTCGGGTCGTGCGCAAATCCAGTTGCTGTTGGACGGCAGCGACGCGAACACTGCGACGATCGCGCTCGGCTACGCGGATGTCGTCGCGGCCAACTTCGGACGGACGCGGGTGGTGGCGACCCCGGCACGCTCTCCGGCGGGCATCGACCCCGCGGTGCGGATCTGGTACAACCCGACGCTCGAAAGCCGCAACATGATCGTGCCGGGGCTGGTTGCGGTGATCATGGCGGTCATCGCTGCACTCCTCACCGCCCTCACGATCGCTCGAGAGTGGGAGCGGGGCACCATGGAGCAGCTCGTGTCCACGCCGGTCGGACGTCTGGAGGTCATCGCGGGGAAGCTCCTTCCCTATCTGGCGATCGGGCTGGTAGACGTCGTGATCACGGTGGTTTGCGGGGTCCTTCTGTTCAACGCGCCGTTGAGGGGAAGCGTGTTTCTCCTCGCGGTTTTGACGCTGGTGTTTCTGGTCGGAGCCCTGGCTTTCGGGATCTTCGTCTCGGCCGCGATCAAGAACCAGCTCACCGCCCTGCAAGCGGCCCTGTTGGGCACGCTCCTCCCGTCGCTGCTGCTGTCGGGCTTCCTTTACGACATCGACGGGATGCCTGTCGCCCTGCGGGCCATCTCCTATCTCGTGCCGGCCCGGTACTTCATTTCCGTAACGCGGGGAATCTTCCTCAAGGGAGTCGGGCTCGAGGTGCTCCTGGGCGACGCGCTCTTCATGCTCGCGTACGCCGGGCTCGGCATTGCGCTCGCCAGGAGCGCGTTTAAGAAGGCGTTGGCATGAGACGGCCCTTCCGCCTCGGCCCACTACGGAGCCTGGTCCAAAAGGAGCTGCGTCAGCTCCTGCGCGACTCGAGAAGCCGGCGCCTGATCTTCATCTCGCCCATCTTCCAGTTGATCCTCTTCGGGTACGCCGTGAACACGGACGTCAGGCACGTGCGCACGCTCGTGGCCGACTATTCGGGGACGCCCGTGTCGCGAGCTTTGGTGGACGCGCTCGAAAACTCCGAGTACTTCCGGGTCGTCGGATACACACATGCGACCCGCGACATCGAGGCGGCTCTCGACGGGGGGAGCGCGGTGACGGCGGTGGTCATCCCTCCCGATCTGGCGGACGATCTCGAGGCCGGTCGGCGCGCCACCGTCCAGGTGCTGGTGGACGGAACCAGCTCGAACACGGCGACGGTGATTCAGGGATATGCCGGTCGCATTCTGACCGCGTTCGGCGTACGGATAGCCGTAGCGCAGAGCGGAGGTGCCACCTCCCCAGCGGCTATGGGAGGCTCACCGAATCCTCAGGCGGCCGGCGGGACCGTCGATCTCAGAGCTCGCGCGTGGTTCAACCCCGATCTGGCGAGTCGGGTCTACAACGTGCCGGCGGTCATCGGGACCATCATGTTCCTCATGGCCCTCATGCTCACCGGACTGTCGGTGGCGCGGGAGCGGGAGGTGGGCACGTTCGATCAGCTCCTGGTGGCTCCGGTCTCTCCAGCCGAGCTGATGCTCGGAAAGACGTTGCCGGTTGCGGGAATTGCGATGGTCCAGCTCACCTTGATCACGGCGGTGGCCCTGCTCTGGTTCGGGATTCCGCTTCGAGGCTCGGTGGCTCTCCTGGTTGCCAGCTCTCTCATGTACGTGCTGGCGGGACTCGCAATAGGACTGTTGCTCTCGACGTTTTCCAAGACCCAGCAAGAAGCGTTTCTCACGATCTTCCTGACGCTGTTTCCGGCGATCATCCTCTCCGGTTTTCTGTACCCGGTCGAGACCATGCCCACGTTTTTCGAGTGGCTCGCGGACCTCAACCCGCTCCGGTATTTCATCCGGATCGTGCGAGCCATCTTTCTCAAGGGCGCAGGACCGTCCGACCTGGCGCTGGAGCTGAGCGTGCTCGCGGTCATGGCTGTCGTCGCTCTGAGAGTGGGTGTGTATCGTTTCCGAGCGCTGATCGGCTGACGGGATTACGAAGAGAGGGGTCCGTGCGTCTGTGGAGCATCCATCCGTCCTATCTGGACGCCAAGGGTCTCGTTGCGCTTTGGCGGGAGGGTCTCCTGGCGCGGGCGGTGCTCAGGGGTCGAACCAAGGGATACCGTAGCCACCCTCAACTGGAGCGGTTTCGCCAGCGTCCGGCGCCGGTCTCTGCAATCAACCAGTACCTCGGCGCGGTTTTGGACGAGGCGACGAGCCGAGGGTACACGTTCGACGGGACACGCATCGGTCCGGTCCGGAAACGGCAGATCATCGCCGTGACCCGGGCACAGTTGGAGTTCGAAATCGACCACCTGCGACGAAAGCTCGAGCAGCGTGCGCCGCACCGGCTGGGAACGCTTTCGGGCGCAGCCCGACAGGTGATTCCCCACCCCATGTTCGTGCTCCGCGACGGGCCGGTGGAGTCGTGGGAGCGAGGGAGCTCGTGACGATCGGTTCCCACCAAACGGCGTGGCTGTCCAGGGTGGACCATCTCGTCTATGGCGTGGCAGACCTCGGCCAGGGCATCGACGCGATCGAGCGGCTGCTGGGAGCGCGCCCCGTGATCGGTGGCCGGCACCCCGCCTACGGCACGCACAATGCGCTGCTGTCACTCGGTCCCGGTACGTATCTGGAAGTGATCGCGCCGGACCCCGGACTCCCCGTTCCCACCCACGGTCGTGTGTTCGGCTTGGATTCCCTCCGCGGGCCTCGGCTCGTCACCTGGGCCCTACGGACGGAGCAGATCGAACGGGACGCAGCCCGTGCGGAGGCGGCGTCGGTGGACGTAGGCGCGATCACGTTGGGAGCTCGTGAGACTCCGGGTGGAGCCACGCTGACGTGGCGGCTGACGGATCCTTACGCCATGGGGTTGGGGGGAGCGGTGCCCTTTCTGATCCAGTGGGACCGGTCCGACCATCCGGCGCGGTCGACGCCTTCGGGCGGGATCTTGACGGGATTTCGGATCGAACACCCCGACCTGGAACACGCCCGAGTTGCCTTGCAGGCCCTCGGCGCGCCGATTCAAGTAACCTCGGGTCCCGTTTGTCGGTTGATCGCAGAGATTCGGACCGACGGCGGCTTCGTCGAGCTGTCTTGACCGGACTTCAAATGCCCGAACATGCAAGATCACGGACCGGTGAACGCCGCGAACGAGGGCTACGAATTCTCCGCGCGAGTCGGTCAGCTTCTCTACCGACACTGGGGATGAGCCCCGAGTGTCCCGTGCCCAGGCCGAGCCTGGCCCAGTGATCCTGGTCTTCGGTGCCACCGGGACGGCTGGCGACGGGATCCTCAAAGCCGCGATGACAGATCCCGACGTCGGAGAGCTTCATGTGGTTACCCGCCGATCGTCCCCTCGAATCGACGCGGCGATGGCATCTGGCCGCGTTCGGATGACGACCCACGAGGATTTCCTGAGATACGACGAGCTGTCCGCAATCCTAGAAGCGGCTACGGACGTCTTTTGGGCCCTTGGCACGTCGGCCCGGAACGTGTCCAAGGAAGACTACGAGACCATCCACGTAGACTTTCCGATGCGGATGGCCGAAGCCTGGCTGCGGGCAGGCTCCGGTCGGGAGTGCTCGTTTCACTTGGTCAGCGGCAACGGTGCTTCCCCCAGGTCGAGGTTCCACTGGGCCCGAGAGAAAGCGCGTGCAGAGCGGGAGCTCGGCGAGCTCGCGGGCGAAACGCGGATGCGGGTCGTCTCATACCGGCCGCCGTATATCGCGCCGGCCGTGGAGCGTGCGACGGCCCTGCAGAACCTGGCCCACCGGGTGCTCGAGCCACGACACTGGTCCATGCGATCGACCGCGATCGGCCAGGCCATGCTCGAGGTCCGAGCGCGAGGGGAGCACGCCAACGGCGCCATCCTCGAACGCGGCGATCTGGCGGAACTCGCAGAGGCCTATGTCGGGCGGCTCGGTGAGCCGACGAGGCTCCGGGAGCCTTCCGACTAACGGGCGTTCTCCAGATGGCGCAGGGCCGCCTCCAACAGCATGGCGTAGTAGTTCCGTACGTTACCGGCCGAGAGCGGAATCACCTCGTCGATCTCAGCCGGATTCCCCTCGGCGATCTCCCCGCCAGGAGTAATCGTATGGCCGATGTTCCACATGAACTGGACGAGCGGCCGTCCGTTGTCCGGGAATGTCAGCACCTCCTCCCACTCCCAGGTGTTGGAGTATCCGCCCGGCGGCATTCCCACGACCGGTCCGAGGTCGTTGTCCACTACCTGGTGGATGAACTGGTCGAGGTGTGACCCGCCCGACGGACCGGAGATCACCGCAAAGGGTCCCCGAAAGTGTACCGGAGCGGGCTGTAGCACCCCGTCGGAGTCCTTGGGCGCGTGTGCGGACTTGAAGGGGACATCGTTCGTATATGCGTCCCCGCGAGCGAGCGCCGGGAGAACGTCCTCCTCCAGCCAGGCCATGAGCCAGGACCCGTCGTCGATGGTTTCCGGCACGCCACTGTCGTTCAGGTCGGAGCGCGCGAATGCTTCCCGCCGACTCTCCACGAACGGCTCGATCACGTCGCTGATACGAAGATTCCCGAACGTGGTCTTGAAGGGCCGCGGCTGCAGCCTCTGAACCGCGTAGGCACCTCGCGAGCCACCGCCGCTCCGGGTCACGTCGACGATGACCGCATAGTCCAAGAGCCCACGTTGCTCCGCGATCTCCAGCAGTTCATCTACGTCTGCCACCATGGTCTCGCGGAATCCCGTCCAGATCAGTACCAGGACCTGGCGTTCGTCGTCGACCAGCAAACGGTAGGTGACCGTTTCATGAATGGGAGAGAGCCCCTCGTACGACGGCTCGCCGACGCCCTGCCACTCCAGCGTCGACGCTTCCAGCAATGGCAAGTCGAACGTCCGGCGGTCGCCTTCGGACGTTTCCACGGTGAGCGTGCCCGTTGGACGAATTCCGGCGGGAAAGATCGCCGTCGCCACGGTCATGCTCTCGGCCAGCTTCCAGCGCAGGCCGACCGCAGTGGAGTGCCGCATGAATTCGGTGGCCTCCGCTTCCCAGCTCTCAACGGAGACGCCGTTCACTTCCACGACCCGGTCGCCGACGGCCGGAAGGTCTACGTCGTCGTCCACCGAAGCCACGTCGCCCACAAAATAGTCGGTGCCCTGGCCGGAGTAGTCGGGAAACACTCGTATCGGGGCGACCAACGGATCACGCTCGTCGGAACCGACGATCTCGAGGCCGGCACTGTCACGGACTTGGAGGCCGCCAGGCACGAGCGCGACCGAGAGATGTCGATCCCGCCGTGCGGCGCTCAGCCTCGATATCGCATAAAAAAGGTCGTCCTCGGTATCCGCGGCCACGAATTCGGAGCGGAGCCCGCGCATGGAAGCCACGGGATCGAAGCCGAGATTGGCGTTCTTGACGGGCGACCACGCCTCTCGACGTTCGGTACGTGCGACTATGGTGTCGAACAAGGCCTCTCGCATCTCCGGCGTTCCGACGGCCGATGGTGACGTGTCGGAGCAAGCACCGAACGCCAAAAGGCCACCGGCGGCCAGCATCTGCAGAACGTGGTTCGTTTTCATGCGCTCAACTTGGCCGGGGTCGCGCAACCCGCAAGGAATGACGTCGGAAGCCCGCCGACGGACGGTTCCCGGCCCACCGGTAGACGCCCGCACCGACCGGAGTGCACGTTGTGCGGTGCCGCCATCGGGACGCGATCTCCGACGGTTCACGGGTGGCACCTGAAATCGGTATCGATCGGAGGGCGACGTGGAAGACGTATGGAACACCGTTGACGAGGCGCTGGCCGACCTGTTCGTGGAGCGGGATGTCGATCTGGAGGCCTCGCTTCGAGCAGCCGAAGAGGCGGATCTTCCTCCAATCAGCGTATCCGCCAATCTCGGGAAGCTCCTTCACCTGTTGGTACGGATGACCGGGGCGAGCCGAGTCCTCGAAATCGGGACACTGGGAGGCTACAGCACAATCTGGCTGGGCCGTGCTTTGCCACCCGGTGGCATCCTCGTCAGCCTGGAGCTTCTGGAGAGCCACGCTTCCGTGGCCGCAAGGAGTATCCGGGCGGCCGGGCTTTCCGATGTGGTCGACATACGGGTCGGCGACGCCAAGGAGACGTTGGAGCGGATGGCGGCCGAAGGCGCCGAGCCGTTCGACTTCGTCTTCATCGACGCCGACAAGGAAGGGTACTCGGCCTACCTCGAAGGATCGCTCCGGCTGTGTCGGCCGGGGTCGGTCATCGTGGCGGACAACGTCGTGCGGAACGGAGCCGTGTTCGACGATTCCCGCCGCGATCCCGTGCTGGACGGAGTACGGAGCTTTCTCGCCGACGTTTCGGCGAACCCCAGGCTATCGGCGGTCGGCCTTCAACTGGTGGGAGCCAAAGGATACGACGGGATCGCAGTAGCGTTGGTGACCGAGTGAAGGCGGTCACGCGGGTAGCGGCCTAGCCCCACCAACCTTGCCCAGCAGGGCCGCACCTTTAAAAGATCGGAGTATGGATGCGCACCGAGCGGATATCGCGACCATTCTCTCGAAACGGCACGACAACGGCGACGACTACTGGTCCACGTCGGACGGCCGCATCTACGTCGGCAACCCTTTCAGCACGATCGCCGCCCTGGGGATGCTGCACGAGCTGGGCGTAGGTCCCGACCACGAGGCGGTGGCCGGCGCACTGACCCGAATCCTCGCGGCCGTTCGCGAAGACGGCCGGATCCGGCTGGGGCCCAAGTCGCCGATGTACCCCTGCTACACGGCCGAGGCAGCCCGCACGCTGTGCCGGTTCGACCTCGCCGGGAACGAGGCCGTCCAGCGGACGATCTCGTACCTCATGGGGGCGTCACACGAGTCCGGCGGCTGGAGGTGTAACTTCACCAGGTTGGGACGAGGTCCGGAGACCGCGTATGCGAATCCCGGTGCTACGCTGCTCGTCCTCGACGTGCTCCGATTCGATCCCGCGTACCACGAGGGAGACGCCATCGTGGACCAGGCGGTCGAGTCCCTCCTATCACACTGGGAAACCCGAGTCCCGCTGGGGCCTTGCCACTACGGGATCGGGACCCGGTTCCTGCGCGTCGAGTTTCCGTTCTTACGTTATAACCTGTTCTTCTACCTGTACGTCCTGTCGTTCTTTGCCCACGCGAGGCGCGACCCCCGGTTCCAGGAGGCGCTCGCAACGATGGAGGAACAGTTGGACGAGCACGGACAGGTCGTCATCGTGAGACCGCACCGCGGCCTCAAGGGTCTGGAGTTCTGTGCCAAGGGACAGCCCTCCCCGCTCGCCACCCGGCGGTTCGATGAACTCCGAGCGAGGCTTGTCGACTGACGTCGGAGTGTCGGTGCGGTCGTCCGTAGGATGAGAGACGACACCGACCGCGTGGGCGGGTCTCCAGGACCCGTGACAGTGTTCGGATTCTTGGGTCTCGCGGGATACTTCGCCGCGCTGTTGTCATTCTTCGTGCACGAGTTCTTCGGACACGGAGTCGTGGCCCTCCTGCTGGGTGGCCGCTTCGACGACTTCTACCTGAATCCGCTCGGCGGCTCGGCGAACTCGAGCGCGCCGGGTGGGCTCAACACCGTCGTGGTAGGCGCCGGACCGGTAGTCACGTTCGCTATCGGTCTGGGAGCGTACTGGCTCGCGCGGCGCGGGGCGCGGGCCACGGTGTTCGGTCTGACCACGGCGGTCGTGCTGTGGTGCGTCGCCAACGAGGCCATTCTGGACACCTTGGCCTACATGGCGCTGCAGCCGGCCCTGCTGGGCACATTGGGTGGGGTGGAGTCGGGGGACTGGCTGCTGATCAGCCGCCGTTGGGCGGTTTCGCCGTGGCTGTTTCTGGCGGTGGGGCTGGCGGTCGCGGTTCCGTTGGGCGGACTGCTGATGGACGATGCCCATCGGCTGTTCTGCGCCGTCATGAAGAAGCCGGACGGGTTTCGGCCTCTGACCTCCTACTGGATGATGCAGGTACCCGGGGCGCTGCTCGTGCTCCTGTACCTTGCGATCTTTGCGCCGTGGCAGAGTGGTCGGGTGTCGATGGCGCTGGGGGGTGTCTTCGGCGCGCCGCTTTTGGGGACGCTGGGCGTGCTGTGGCGGAGGCTCGCGGGGAGCGCCGTCGGCGGTGCCGGCCTTTTGGGTCGAGGTGCTTCGACGGGCCTCGCATCGAGGCACGTCGCCGTTTGGACCGGCGTCATTCTGCTCGTGGCGGCCACCACCGGCTGGGTGTTCGGGCCGACCGAGGAGCTTCGAAGAGGAGTGGCGGTCGGAGAACCCGAGCCGGATCAGTACATCGGGGTCGCGCAGTCTCTTCAGTTGGACATCCACCTTTCCGATGACGGCGCAGCCGGAATGGCGGTCGCCTCGTTCGCCCGTCCAGGACATGGTTCGGCGTTCCGACGTCGGCTGACGGAGGCACTGGGCTCCCGGGGGCCGTCGCGCGCCGGCGCGCGGGAGATCTCCGCGTTCATCGCCGAATGGAACCTGGATGGAGCTTCCGTTCAGTCGGTTGCCGATCCGGAGCAGCAGGGAGGGGCGTGGGTGTGGGAGGCCGCGCTGGCAGGAGTGTCGGACAGCGTGATGATCCGCCTCTGGCCGCTCACCTGGGTCAAGGAGTCCCACGTGGCCACGGTGCGGCTCACCGGAGTGACCCTCGAAACGGAGCGGATGGCGGACTCCAATCTGGACGTCTTCCCGAACGGGGAGATCCGCTGGACGAGGCCGGAAGGGATGGCGGCCGTCGACTCCTTTCTCGTGAGGGTTCGCTAAAAGGACACTAGGCCCCGCCGGCGTCGTCTCGCGCCCGTCCGATGCCGAGCGTAAGCTTCCTGTCGATCCGACAAAGACGGAGGCTCAGATGAACGTCCACCTCTCCGTTGGTGCAGGACTCTGTATATGGATCCTGCTCTCCGCCTGTGCCGTCGATGCCCCGCCGGCCAGCGCACACCCGGCCGCGGCCGATCCGACTCACGTGGATGCCGAGTTCCCGCCCGCCATGCACGAGTTTTCGTTTCGGAGCGACGGAAGCAAGCTGAACGGCCTCGCCTACACGGCAGACGGGCCGGGGCCTCACCCGGTGGTTCTCCTGCTTCACGGGTTCGCGGGCAACGAGCGGAATCTCGATCTGGCGCAGGCCCTGCGACGGAGCGGAGCCAACGTCTTCTACTTCAACTACCGGGGAGCGTGGGGGAGCGGGGGCACCTTCTCCGTGTCGAACTCCATCGCCGACGCGGCGGAAGCGCTGGCGTTCGTACAAAGTCCCGAAGCGATCGAGAGATTCCGGAACGACGGAGACCGGATCGCCATCGTGGGCCACAGCTTTGGAGGTTTCGTCGGAGCCATCACGGCCGCCGAGCACGAGGCGGTCGACTGCTTTGCTTACCTTGCCGGGGCCGACTTTGGCGTCTACGCTCGCATGGGGACCGGCAATCCGGAGGTACAAGCGGCGTTCGTCGAGGCCTTGGCTCCGGACATGGATCCCGACGGAGGACCAATCCGGGGCAGCGCCGAGTCGATGGTCGTCGAGATCATCGACTCGGCGGCGGATTTCAGCCTGACCACTCGGGCGCCGGCGCTGTCGAGGATGCCCGTTCTGATGGTCGCAGGCTCCCGAGACCTGACAGCAGCCATCGACCAGCACCACCGTCCCGTGGTGACCGCGTTAGAGGGCGCGGGGGCGATCGGCTTGACCGAGCTCGTGCTCGACGACGATCACTATTTCTCGGCGCACCGCGTGCGCTTGGCCGTGGAGGTGTCCGATTGGATGTGGGGCGGCTGCTGGCCTTAGCGAACTCGCCTGCGCACGACACCCTCAACCGGTAGAGGCATGGCGAAACTTCCCTGGCGAATCTGGTTTAGCCGCTCCTTCGACCTCGGACTGGGGCTCGATGTCTTTCCCGAGCTTCTGGAGCGGCTGCGAGGTACCCCGGCGCGGCTGGAAGAGCGCCTGACCGGACTTGACCCCGACGTGCTCCGACGGCGCCATGACGGCGATTGGTCGATTCAGGAGCATGCCGGGCACCTGTCCGATCTCGAGCCGTTGTGGATCGGCCGGGTTGCCGATCTGGTGGCTGGACGATCCCCGCTCAGGTCGGCGGACCTGGAAAACCGTGCGACCTGGGAAGCCGATCACAACCAGCGGGAGGTGGAAACCATTCTCGCCGATTTTCGGATGCAGCGGACTGCACTCATCGCCCGCCTGGAAGGCATGGGAACGGAGGCATTGACCGCGTCCTCCAGGCATCCCCGACTCGACCAAGCCATGACCGCGGTCGACCTGGCGTTCTTCGTCGCCGAGCACGACGATCATCACTTGGCGACGATCACCAGGCTTCTGTCTAAGGCCCCGAATCCGGACGGACAGTGAGCGCGTCGATGTACGATGCCACGACGGAAGAGCTCCGAACGCGCATCAATACCTATCCGCCCTATGTGGGGGCCGGCATCGAGGTCACCCAGATCTCGGAGGACTGGAACGAGCTCAGGGTCCGAATGCCGCTCACGGACGACAACCGCAACCTCGTCGGGACACACTTCGGCGGCAGTCTCTACGCGATGGCCGATCCCCACCTGATGATCCTCCTCGTGCGGCGCCTGGGACCCGACTATGTCGTATGGGACCGCTCGGCGAGCATCGAATTCCGCAAGCCGGGCCGGGGCACCGTCCATACCCACGTGCGCATCACCGACGAAGAGGTCCAGGCAATCGAGGAAGCCACGGCGGACGGCGAAAAACACCTTCCGACGTGGACGCTCACGGTCGAGGACGATGCGGGTGAGGTGGTGGCCCTCGTGCACAAGACGCTCTACGTCCGTCGGAACCAGCGGCCACCACCTTGAGCCGGGAAGACCGGGACCGGCCGCCGGTGCGCATCCGGACGGTGGATCCGGCCCATCCGGAGGCGAAGCGCTGCCTTCAACGGTATTTCTCGGAGCTCGACGAACGATTCGACACGGGCTTCGACTTGAGCACAAGCATAGCCTCCGATCATTCGGGCTTTCGGCCACCGAGCGGCCGTTTCCTGATCGGCGAGACGGCGGGGCGAGCGGTGGCCTGTGGCGGGCTCTACCGGACGGGGCCCGATGTCGCATACATCAAGCGGATGTGGGTGGACCCCGATGCTCGGGGGATGGGGCTCGGCCGACGGATGCTCGAGGCGTTGGAGGCGTCGGCGCGAGAGATGGGCTGCGGGACGGCTCAGCTCGAGACCCACGCGAGCCTCGAGACGGCCATCCGCCTGTATCGATCGGCCGGCTACAGAGAGGTTGCACCGTTCAATGACGAACCCTACGCGCATTACTGGTTCGAGAAGCGACTGGACCCGGCCTCCGGGCCAATAGACGTGTGACCGGAGCCGTCCATGGATGGCACGATCCCTTCGAGAAGGCCGCTGGAGTTACTTGCTGCGCTGATAGCCCCTTGCGACTCGTCCGGAGGGCCCGACACCTTGGAGGTTCTCAGGAGGCGCGATGGCAAACGCGAGGCAAGAGTTCACTCCCAAGCAGAAGGAGGCGGTGCGAGCCGCCTCGGCCGCCTGGGTGAAGAAACGATGGCCGGAGCTTGGAGAGCCGCCCCACTATTTCTGCGAGTCGTGCGGGTTCGTGAGTCGAGAGCGGGCGGACTACGAGGTGGATCACGTCTATGCGGCCGCCAAGGGCGGACACGGTGACCGGCATCATCCGTCGGCTTTGGCGGGCCTGCACGCGCGATTTCCGGATCTCGAGGTCCTGGCTCAGATCGGACTTCAAGCACAGTTGCTCTGTTGGGAGTGTAATCGGAAAAAGCGAGATGCGGATTTTCCCAGGCGGGGGTTGGGGTTCGCCTTCACGCGCCCCCATCTCGACAGGAATCCGGAGCATCGATACCACGGCGTTCCGACCATGACCTCTCAGTAGTCCGCGGGCGTCCCCGCACCGATTGGATGATCCCTTTCCAAGCATCGACCGTCGCTACCCGCTCCTGGCGATCTGACCCCGCAGCGAGAGTCCGAACCTGGAGGTGCGGCCTGGGGCTCGCGCTTGCGGTGCTCCTGGCGCGTGCTCCGCTCTGCGCGCAGGCGCCGGTGCCGAACGAGGTACGCCAAATCGTCACGTTCTCCTTTCTCCCCGGAAAGGCGGCCGAAGCGCTCACCGTGTTTCGCGAGCAGGCCGTGCCGCTTTATCGGGCCGACCGGGCAATGCTCAACTTTCGCGGGTTTCGTGAAGTCGAGAGTCCGGTGCCCATGGACCTTATGGTCGTCAGCGGATTCGAGGGGATGGCCGGGATGGACCGCTCGAACGCTGAACTGCGGGCTCTCGCAGCCGAGGCCGGCACCGGAATCGGAGCGATCTACGGATCTATCGCTTCGCTGAGCACCGGGCACACCGACGAGTTCGTGGAGATGCTCCCCGACCTGGGTACCGGCGACCCTTCTTCACTGCGCCTGACCGTGTTTGTGTGGTACCGTCTGTCACCAGGAGAGGCGGAGACCTTCGAACGGACGCTCGAAAGTACGATCGTGCCCCGTGAACGATCGTTGGGCACTGCCTCGGCGACGGGTCGATTTCTCGTTTCGGACGGTTGGCACTATCTACGGCTCCTAGCGTTCGATTCGCTGGGCGCCTACCAAGTGTACCGCGACCGGATCGAGCGTACGCCAGGGTACCGGACCCTCGCCGGCGTCGTGGCCGAGCGGCGTGAGGTCATCGTTGCTTCCGTGTCGGAGCTCTCGGTTCGGTAGCGCTGAATCCACTGCGTCGTAACAATGGGTGTCCGTCGCCACGCATCCGAGGTCTCAGCCGGTTCGATCGTCATGTCCGTTGCCGCGATTTATGACATCCACGGAAACCTCCCCGCTCTCGAAGCCGTGCTCGCCGCGGTACGAGAAGCCGGGGCGAGCCGACTGGTGGTCGGTGGTGACGTCATCCCCGGACCGATGCCCCGCGAGTCGATCGCGGCCATCCTGTCGGTCGAGCTTCCGGTGCATTTCGTGTGCGGGAACGGCGAGCGCGAAGTCCTCGCTCGCCTCGACGGTGTGGACACGGGCACCGTCCCGGCTCGCTTCCGTGAGGTGATCGACTGGGTGGGGGCGCAGCTTCCCCCCGAATACGTCGACCATCTGGCCGATTGGCCGCAGACGACGGAGCTCCGGGTCGAGGGAGTGGGGGACGTGCTCTTTTGTCACGCCACACCTCGCAGCGACATCGAGATTTTCACTCGGCTCACGCCCGACGATCGGATCGAGCCGATCTTCGCGTCCGTCGCAGCCGGCACGGTGGTGTGCGGGCATACCCACATGCAGTTCGATCGGAAGGTCGGAGACGTGCGAGTCGTGAACGCGGGCAGCGTGGGGATGCCTTTTGGGGAGGGGGGAGCGCACTGGCTGCTGTTGGGGCCCGGCGTGGAGCACCGGCGGACCGAGTACGACCTGTCCGCCGCGGCCGACCGGATTCGGGCGACCCGGTATCCCCACGCGGAGCAGTTTGTGATGGAAAACGTTCTGACGACTCCGGATGCGTCCGAGATGGTGGAGCTGTTCGAGCGATCCGCATCGGGCTCCTGATCCAGGACACGGTGGTGAGCGAGATCGAGCTGGTGCGCATGCACGTGGAGGCGCTCTTCACGCACGATGCGCGGGGCCGCATGCGCTCCGTCAACGAGCCCGGCGGTGGGCGGGCTCCGCGGTTCTACTTCGGCCGCACTTCCGTCGGACACGTGTGGAGGTTTCGAGACGATCTTGGCGCGGGGCTGGTCGAGATGCTGGAATCTTTGTGTGCCCGCGAGCCTCGTTCAAAGTCGGTGACGACGGAAGCGTGGGACCACGAGGCTTACGTGAGAGCGCTGGATCAGTACACGCCTGTTGAGCACCTTTGGGAAGGTCCAGCCTACCGATTCCCTGCGGAGTGGCCTGCGGATCCCGAAGCGCGGGAAGTCACGCCGGAAAACGCAGAGGTCCTCCGACCGTACTTCGAAGACTGGCTCCTCGACGTACAGGACAGCCAGCCGTTCCTGGCCGTCCTCTCCGGGGGTGTGGCCGTGTCAATCTGCTGCAGCGTGCGGACAACGGGACTGGCGCACGAGGCCGGGGTGGAGACCCACGAAGATTTCCGCGGCCAAGGGCACGCCGGAAGAGTGGTCGGCGCTTGGGCGCGTAAGGTTCGCCAGCACGGCCGCGTACCCCTGTACAGCACATCCTGGGAAAACCGGGCCTCACAAGCGGTTGCGCGGAAGCTGGGATTGGTTCAGTACGGATCGGATCTCCACATCACCTAGCGAAGGTCTGTACGACATCGGAACCTCATCCACGCTCGCCCGCGGACTACGCCACACCGGCGTGATGGCCAGACTCCTGGCTCTGGCGTCGTTGGCAACAGCGGCGTGCTCCGACGCGGGTACGCATTCGACCTGGTCGGAGGCGGATTCAGCCGGCGTCCGCATCGTCACCAGCCGGTCGGAGCCCCCCGTCCGGTGGACGCTCGGCGAGCCGACGGTTCGCTTGGGCACCATAGACGGGGGGCCGACGGAGTTCTTCCAGATCCGGGACATGCTGCTCCATCCGACCGGTGAGATTGTGGTGGGGAACGCCGGCTCGGACGAGCTCCGCGTGTTCGGATCGGACGGCGCGCACCTTCGCACGCTGGCGGGGCGGGGTCGAGGACCGGGAGAGCTCTACGGACTCTCGATGGTCCGGACGCTCGGAGACTCGTTGGTGACCTACGACGGAAGGAACGACCGCATCTCGGTGTTCGGACCTGAAGGGGGCTTCACGCGCTCGTTCCGGCTCGAGTGGACCGCGGGCCTGCTGGGTCCCGCGGACATCGTGCCGGGTGTCGGCATCCTGTCGGTCCAAACCACACACATGGTGGATCTGGAGCGCAGCGGACTCAACGTGGACACCGCAGTCGTTCGTCACCACGACATGCAGGGCGGTGTCGTGAAGGAGCTGCTTCGCCTACCGCACAACGAACGCGTCGTTCGCTTTTCCGGAGACCTGCAAACCACGCTCGGAGCGCCGTTTTCTTCGTTTGCCTCCTTCGTCGGGATGAAGTCCGGCTTTTGCTACGCCTTCGGGACGGCGGTCCAAATCCGTTGCTTCGACTGGTCGGGTCGGACCACGCACATCATGCGGATCGACGAAGCACCCCGCGCCGTGGAGCAACAGGACATCGACGACTATGTGGAGCGATTCCTGGCGTCACCACGCGGCGCCCGGCCGACGCTGCGGGCGTCGCTCGCGGAGATGCCGTATCCGGAGCACATGCCGTCCTTCGACCGCCTGTTGCTAGCGGCCGACGGGCTGATCTGGGCGAGGCGGTACCGGCCTTCGACCGAGGTCGCCGAGACCTGGACGGTGTTCGGCGCCGCTGGACACGTCGTGGCTCGAGTATCGGCGCCCGAGCGTATGGATGTGATGTTTGTGGGTGCCGAGGAGGTGTTGGCTCGGCACCGGGACGAGTTCGACGTCGAGTACGTGGTCCGAACACCGATCATCAAGGCGGTCCGGTAGTTCACTCGCACTGAAGTGGTCGGTGCTTTCGTACACAGGTTCTTCTGGGAGAGATCGTTTGGGGACCTACGGGAATGCTGCTGAGTTCTACGATCTACTCTACGCCGCACAGAAGGACTACGCGGCCGAGGCCCGGGCACTTGCGCAGTTGATTCGCGAAGAGAATCCCCACGTCCGCTCCCTGTTGGACGTGGGATGCGGCACGGGTGCCCATGCACGTTGCCTGCTCGACCTGGGATTCGAGGTCGACGGGTTGGACGTTGAGCCCGCGTTTGTCGAGATCGCCCGGCGGAAGTGTCCGGAAGGCGGGTTCCACATGGATGACATGCGGACGTTCGACATCGGACGCCGCTACGACGCTGTGCTCTGCCTGTTCTCGGCGATCGGATACGTCCGCGATCTACAGGAACTCGCGGCCGCCCTGACGCGGATGGCCGAGCACACCAATCCGGGAGGTGTCGTGATCGTGGATCCCTGGTTCGAGCCGGGTGAGCTCACGCACGGTTGGATCATGACGCTGACGGCCGAGAGCGATGGTCTTTCCGTGTGCCGGATGTCCCGCACGTTGGTAGAGGGATCCACGTCCCGGTTGGAGTTCGAGTACCTGATCGGCTCCAGAGACGGCATCGAACACAGATCAGAGGTCCACGAACTGGCGTTGTTCACGCAACAGGAGATGGAAGCGGCGTTCGAGGAAGCCGGACTCCGCGTCCGGCGCATCCCGGAGATGCTCCGGACGCGCGGAGTCTATATCGGCGTTCGTTGAGGTGCGTCGGCCCTCGGCGTCTACTGTCTCCCCATGACGATTCTCAAGGTCGCGGCGACCGACGATCCGTCTCCGAAGTCGAACTGTGCTTCGGGGTCGACGAGAGTCAAAACGTCTCCTTCCCTGGAGGCGGAGTAGGGGACGCCCGCCAAGGTCAGGATGGTTCCTTCGGAGTTCAGAGTGCCCGAATCGGAACTGGATCCCCCGACGCCGTCGTCGAAGAGCGTGCTGGCCGTGCCCTCGCCGTCGACCGTGAGCGTAAAGGTCGCCCCATCTCTTTGGATGACGTCGACCACGTTTTGAGCGTTGGCGTTGTCGGTGAACTCGTACACGGTGGCTGTCCAGGTGCCTTGAAGGTCTTCGGCCTCCAGGCCGGTTCCGTCGTCGCCACAGGCAGCGGCCATGATGCCCAGGCAAAGTGCAAGGTTCAGTCTACGTAATGACATATGAGTGTTCCTGTAAAAGCGCATAGGTTGTTCGGGTTGCCGCACCTGAACCGTGCAAGGTCCGGTCCGTCTCGGTTTTCGGCGGCCACGTCGCCGGCGCGGAGGAGGGACGCTCGGCCGTCGGTCGCTTCCTGAACGAAATCCTCGTACGCTCCGTAGTGGCGGTAGCGTCAGACCCCCGTACCGGAGCATGGAGTCCAATGATGAGAACCCGACCGTTACAGGTTCTGCCTTCCGCCTTGGTAGCGCTGTTGCTTTTTGCGGGTGCCGCTCCACCTGACCTGATCGCTCAGCACCCGGAACTCCGGAGAGGTCGGATGGTGCGCGGGACGCTCGCCGAGGGCGACACCGCCCGCTACGTGCTATCCGCGCGGGACGACTACTTCGTGTTCGGAGAGGTGGACCAGATCTCGGTGGATGTGGCCGTCCGGCTGCTCAACCCCGACGGCCAACAAGTGGGCCGGGTCGACGGGCTGGGCGTGGGTAGCGAGCGGTTTTCCGGGCGTCTGGAAGATGCGGGCACGTACACGATCGAAGTGATCCCCGACGATGACACGGGTGATTTTGCGATTACGCTTCACCGCCTGGAGCGGTTGGAAACCGATCCCCGCAAGCTCGCCGACCAACTCATGGCTCGGTTCGACGGAGACGATACGCCCGGGGCGGCGGTCCGCGTGTGGCGCGACGGACGCACGCTGTTTTCGAAGGCGTACGGCATGGCGAATCTGGCCTACGACATCCCCTTCGAGGTTGACACCCGTACCAACATCGGCTCGACGTCGAAGCAGTTCACGGCCTTCGCGATCATGCTACAGGCGGACCGCGGGCTTCTCACGCTCGACGATGACATCCGTGAGCACGTATCCGAGTTGCCGGAGTTCGAAGAGACCGTCACGGTCCGCCATCTGATCACCCACACGTCCGGCCTGCGTGAGTTTCTCAACCTCCTGATCATGACCGGTCGCCGCCTGGATCACGGCGACTGGATCGACAGGGCCGAGCTGATCGACATCGTTCAACGACAACCGGCGCTACAGAACGCTCCCGGAGCGGAGTGGAACTACAACAACACCGCGTTCGGGCTGGCGGCCCTGATTGTGGAGCGTACGTCCGGACAGGACTTCCACGAGTTCATGCGCGACAACGTGTTCGCACCCCTCGGCATGACCGGCACGATGGTTCGCCCGTCGCCGGAGCACATCGTGGCGAACATGTCGGAGGGCTACACGCCCGGAGACGACGGATATCGGCAGATCGGCGACCTGGGTGGGGCCGTGGGCGCCGGCGGGATCTACTCGACCGTGGAGGATCTCGAAACCTGGGTGCAGAACTACGCGAATCCCCGCGTCGGGAGCAGAGAGATCTTCGACGAGATGATGACGTCGTACGTGCTGACCGACGGCGACACGACCGGCTATGGATACGGCCTTTCGGTAGACGATCAGCGCGGCCTGCGCCGCGTCCATCACGGCGGGGCCGACGTGGCGCATCGATCGATGCTGATCTACTACCCCGAGATCAACGCAGGCATCACCACCCAGAGCAACAATGCCCAATTCAGCAGCAACGTTGCCGCTCAACTGGCCGCCGCATTCTTCGCCGACGCGATGGAGCCGGAGGAAGAGGAGGGATCCGGCGGTGAGCAGCCGGGCAGCTTCGATCCGACCGAGTACGATCCCGAAGACTTCGACGAGTTCGTAGGACGGTACGCCCTGGATGCCGCACCGAACTTCATCCTCACGTTTACCCGCGAGGACGGCACGTTCTACGTGCAAGCCACGGGTCAATCGCCAGTGGAGATCGTCCCGACGTCCGATTCCACGTTCGCGCTCTCGGTTGTGGATGCGTCGGTGGTATTCCATCGGAACGAAGACGGCGAGGTGGACGGGCTGACGCTGAACCAGAACGGGCAAAACCATGCGACTCGCCTGGAGGATGACGACACCGAGGCATGGGAACCCTCGACAGAGGATTTCCACGACTTCACGGGACGGTACTATTCGGAAGAGCTCGAGACGTTCTACACGGTGGTCGTGGAGGACGACGAAGTGGTCGTGCAGCACCGGCGCATGGACGACCTGACGCTCACTCCGGGCGAGGAGAACACGTTCTCGGGAGGAATGTTCACGTTCTCCTTCGAGCGGGACCGCAACGATCAGGTGATCGGTTTCTACCTATCGAACGTGAGGACGCGAGACGTCCGCTTCGAGCGGATTCGGTAGGGAGCTTCGTAAGAGACACGTAGAAGGAGGTTCGATGAGACGGGTAATCGTACAGTATCGGGTGAAGGCGGACCGGGCCGAGGAAAACGCAGCCTACGTCAAGGACGTGTTCGCGGAGCTCGCGGCGTCCGCGCCCGAGGGGCTGCGGTATATGACGTTTCAGGCGGACGATGGAGTGTCGTTCACGCACATCGCGTCGATCGAGACGGACGATGACCACAATCCATTGGCGGGAACGGAAGCGTTCAAGCGGTTCCAGGCCGAGATCAAGGACCGCTGCGACGTGCCGCCCTCGGCGACTCCCGTGAACCTGGTGGGGCAATACCGATTCATGACCTAGGGAACGATTCTTCGGATACGGTCCACCGGTGAGTACGCGAACCCGACGTGTTCTTTCTTACGTGGCCACAATGGTGGCGGCGTGGACCGTGGCGGTGTTCATCATCACCGAGCTGATCCGGCCGGAGCCGTCGCAGTTGTCGGAGCTTGCGGCTAGCGGGTTTTCCCCGTCCGACGAGTTCCGCTGGCGCCTGGCACGAGCGCTCATAGCCGGCGTAAGCGCCGGGCTCCTGGCATCGGTAGTGGAGCTCAAACTTCCCCGCTTTGCCCGCCGAAAGAGTCCGGGCGCCATGGTGCTCTTGCGTACGGTGGTATACGCGGGCGTCGGCCTGATCTCGATCATGATCACCGCGAACTTCGTCGCTCGCCGGGAGCTACGGGTTCCGTTGCGTGACCTCCTGACGAGCGATGTGTTCATCACGTTCCTGCGGGGTCCCGACTTCGGCCAGGTCATGCTTTCGCTGATCGCTGCGAGTTTCCTCATCAACGCATCGTTTCAGGTGACTCGTCTGCTCGGGCCCGGCACCGCGATGCAGATCCTTCTGGGCCGCTACGTGAAGCCTACGGCGGAAACGCGGGTGTTCTTGTTTGTCGATCTCGTGAATTCGACGGGGATCGCTGAGCGCTTGGGAGCGCTGCGCTTTGCCGAGTTCAAGGACGACTTCTTCCATGATCTCGCCGAGCCGGTGCTGAATACCCGTGGGCAAATTGTCCAATACGTGGGTGACGAGGTGCTCGTCACGTGGCCACTGCGCGAGCAGCGTGGCCCGGGCGACGCCATCCGATGTTTCTTCCTATTGAAGGCGCAGGTCGCCCTGCGTGCCTCCGAGTACGAGTCACGATTCGGCATCGTGCCCGAGTTTCGCGCGGGACTCCACGGCGGTGAGGTGGTCGTTTCACAGCTCGGCGACGTGAAGCGCGAGATCGTGTTCAGCGGCGATCCGGTGAACGCCGCGTCGCGCATTCAGGGACTTTGCCGGACCCTGGGCGTCGATTTCCTGGCTTCTGAAGACGTGCTGACCCGCGTCGAACTACCCGCGGGCGTCATCGGTACGGACCTGGGGCCGTTCGAGCTGCGGGGGCGGGCAGCCGATGTTCGACTGGTTGCGCTCGATACGGCAGGTGTCGCTGAAGCTTGATTCGTCCGATTCATCCTCGTTTCGGAGGCCACGGCACGAACGCCGAAGTGCGGGCGACGTAGTCCGCGTACTCGGGCCGGGAGCGGTGGAGGCCCTTTTCCAACAGCGTGACCCCGGACACCCGCAGGAGGAGGAATGTGATCAGGGCGGGTCCAATCGCCGTCCAATATGCACCGTCGGCCAAAGCCACGACGTACAGGCCCCACCACAACACGCTCTCACCGAAGTAGTTGGGATGTCGGCTGTAACGCCATAGCCCGGAGTCGAGCACTCTTCCGGCGTTGGCGGGATTCAGCCGAAACCGGGAAAGCTGACGATCTGCGGCCGCCTCGATGGCTAGGCCCACCAGGAACACGAGGGCGCCGGCGAGGTCGAGCGGGCCCAGCGGTGAATCCGAGCGTACGGAGGCCAGTAGCGGCGCCGAGACGATCCACAGGATGAGCGCCTGGAGCCAGAACACCGTGAACAGGCTCACCCACCAAAACCGGTGGCCATGTGTTTCACGCATGGCGCGATACCGGGGATCTTCACCCTCCCGCCGGTGCCGGCGCCACAGGTGGTATCCCAGTCTCACGGCCCACACGGTGACGAGGCCCAGGGCCAGAAGGCCACGTGGGGATATCCGTCCGTCCACCGCCAAATAGCTGACCGTGACCAGAATGAAGCCCGGTCCCCAGAACGGATCGACGATGCTTGCATCACGGAGCTGCACGCTTCGCAGCCACAGGACGGTCATTGCCAGGACTACGGCCGCCAGCCCCGCTCCCGCTACGACGCCAATGGAAGGATGCATGTGGACTGCCAGGGGTCTGAGCTTGCGCCTACCTCGGCCGGCCGAACAGGTTTCTATGTCCCGCACCGATCGGGCTCCCAACATGCCACCCCGACTGACTCGTGCCAACGCCCAGAGACATGCCTGACTCACCGTTGTTCTCGAAGATGGATGCCGACCGAATTCTTCATCGTGCGGCACAGATCGAGGGAACGGAGGCCACTCCGCTGTCGATCGAAGAGGTCAGGTCCATCGCCGGCGAGGCGGGGTTTGGACCCAGGGCCGTGAACCGGGCCATCGCGGAGGTGCTCCACGCGGGACCGACCGAGCCCGGAAGCCATCGGGTGGAGCGGTCGGGATTCGTCGTCACCTCACTCTCGACCTTTCGGTCTCTTCCGATCGAGCTCAGCTCCGACCATCTCATCCGGGCTGTAAGGCTGTTCCAGCCCTACCGGGAAGGGCCCGCGCGGGTCAATCTCGAAGAGCGGAGAATCACGTGGCGTGATCGCAAGGGCCTCAAGTTCACCGTGGTTTCCGCCGGCGGCGTGACGGAGATCCGCGTCTTCACCTCGAAGCCGCTGATTCGCAAAGGCCGTTGGATGGGTTGGGTCAAAGCGGCGGCCGATCAGCTCGAAGCGCTGGTGTACCTGGTTGCCGCCCGCCACCCGTCCGAGGTGGCGTCGTTGGACGGTCGGCTGCTGGAGTCGGGCGTCGAAGCCGACGGATCGTGACGGGGACGAGGGGAGGACGTTGAATCGGCGATTCGCGGCTGTTCTGATCGCAAGCGTCTGCTGGAGCGGGACGGTGGGATGTTCGTCTCCGCCTGCGGCCGACGCCGAGACCGTGGTGGTAGTTCATGGATTGGGGCGGACGACCGCGTCCATGGCCATCTTGGTCGGACGGCTGGAGCGAGCGGGGTACAGGGTGGTGAGCGTTGCCTATCCGTCCATGTCCGAGTCCCTGGAGACGCTCGTCGAACACCTCGGGTCCGAAGTGCTTCGCTGTTGCTCGTCCCACGCCGATCGTGTCCACTTCGTGACGCATTCGATGGGCGGCTTGTTGGTACGGGGTTATCTGGCGCAACAACCCCGGCCCCACGCGGGACGGGTGGTGATGCTGAGCCCGCCCAGCAAGGGAAGCGAGTTCGTCGACGCACTGGCCGAGACTCCGTTTCTCGCGGCCATTCTGGGGCCCGCCGGCGCGCAGTTGGGGACCGACTCGACCGCCTACCCCAACCGCCTGCCGCCCATCCGCTTCAGCTTGGGGATCATCACGGGCAATCGAAGCTCCAACCCGATCGGCTCGTGGCTCATTCCCGGTCCCGACGATGGGAAAGTTGGCGTGGAGGGCGCAAAGGTCGAGGGCGCGACCGACTTCCTGGTGATCCCCGCCAGTCACACCTTCATCATGAATCGGGGAGACGTGGCCGACGAGGTGGTGCGCTTCCTTCGCCACGGCCAATTCGGCGCCGCTTCGTAGGGGATCCTTACCGCCGGTAACGCTTTACCATCCTGCATGGGACCGGACGCCTCACGGTTCCGCAGGCTGTAGCGACACGCACCGCTGTGACCGAGGAGCCGGCAATGGAAAAGCGGGAGAACGGAGCCCACCACGTTCGTCTCGGTTGCATGGCCTTTGCGGTCTCGCTCGCACTCGGCGCTTGCGGCGGCGAGCCGGCCGGTCCCGAAAACCAGCTCTCGGATGTTGCCCGCGACTATTTCGAGCACGTCCTCGATCTGATGCAACAGCACTCGATCAAACGATTCGAAATAAACTGGCCCGACTTCAGAGCCGATGCCTATCGGCGATTGGGTCCTACGCAGACGACGGCCGATACGTACGACGCGATCCGGTACGCGATCGAACAAATCGGAGACGGGCATTCGCTCTTCCGGCCGCCGGAAGGAGGATCTGATTTCGCTTCGGTGGCTGGCAGTTCCCCCGTATCTGACCACCTCGAGGGCGGCGTGGGGTATTTGACCGTCACCGCCTACTCCGGCACCGGTCCCTTGGCGGACGCTCTGGTCGACACCTACCACAGTCTGATCGAGGGTGTGGATACGACGGGGGTCTGCGGTTGGGTGGTCGACATCAGGGGCAACTGGGGAGGGAACATGTGGCCCATGATCGCAGGCGTGGGTCCCGTTCTGGGATCCGGGACCCTGGGCTTTTTCATACATCCCGACTCGGTTGTGGAGACCTGGACCTACGAGGACGGCGCCTCCCGGCTCAACGGCTTTACCCTTGCCCAGGCTGCGGTGCCCTACGTCGCGTCTTCCGCGGATAAACCCGTCGCCGTGCTGACCAATGGTCAGACCGCCAGCTCCGGAGAGGCGGTAGCCGTGGCGTTTCGAGGTCGCTCCGGAACCCGCAGCTTCGGAACGCAAACGGCTGGGCTCTCAACGGCGAATCGCGGGTTTTTTTTGAGTGACGGTGCGTTGCTGCTTCTCACTACCAGCACCATGGCCGATCGTACGGGCCGAATATACGGACAGGAGTTGCATCCCGATTCGTCGGTGGCGGGGACGCAGACCGGAGATCCCGCCACCGATCCGCAGTTGGCGGCCGGGGCGGACTGGGTGAGGACCCAGGCCGCGTGCTCCGGCCCGGGCTAAGCCTCTCGGAGGGAGAGGGCGGCGTCCAAGCGACTGGCGCGTCGGGCGGGCACCCAGGCCGCCAACCCGCCGACCGCGAGAAGCAGGACCGCCGCCGCACAAACGGAAAGCAGGCTGGTCGGTGTGACACCGAACAAAAGGCTGTCGAGGGCCCTTCCGAGACCAAGGGACACGGCCAGACCGAACAGGATCCCAACGCAGAGCACGGTCAACCCCTTGGCCACGATCAAGCGCACCAGCGACCCCGGCTCCGCACCGAGGGCGATGCGGATCCCCACCTCGCGCATGCGCTGGGACGCGCCGTATGAGACCAGTCCGTAGAGTCCAACGCCCGCCAAGACGAGGGCGAGCAGCGCGAATGCGCCCACCAACAGCCCGATCGTGCGGGTCTCGCCCATGGATGCGGTCAACGCCGCCTTGAGATCCACCACCCGGGACACCGGCAGCTCGGAATCGAAGCCGGCGACGAGTTGGCGGATCGATTCGGGACGGGTCGTCGCACCCGCGCGGCTGGCGACATGGAGCGCCATGGAGGGTGAATAGCGATGCGCGACAGGGAAGTAGGCGGCCGGCCGGGCCTTCGACCTCAGCGAGCGCATCTGCACATCTCCCGCAACGCCCACAATGCGCCAGGGCGGATCCCCGTCGAGCTCCTGTCCCACGGCGTTCCGGCCGGGCCAAAACATCTCCGCCAAGGCCTGGTTGATGACGACGACGCGCTCCGGCTCGTCGTCGAAGCCACCCAGCGCACGGCCGTGAACGATCGGAATGCCCAACGTCTCGAAATAGTCGGGGCCGACCACGATGTACTCGGCCTCGAAGAAGACGTCCTCCCTCCCGAGAGGACGAACCGACGCCCGGGCGTGCCCGCCCGTGATGGGCATCTGGTTGGCCAGCGTGACGCTACGAACTCCCGGGAGGCCCCGGGCTCCCTGCAAAAGGCGGCGATAGAACTCGGGGCCGGACTCGGCATCGTACCGACCGGTGGGTTGGAGATCGACCACTCCCGCCACCAACCCTTCGGGCTGGAAGCCCGGTGCCGCGGCGCTGGCGTTGGCGACGCTTCGTCCGAGCAGAACCGTTCCGGTTACGAGACCGAGCGACAGCGCGAGTTGGGCGGCGACCAATGCGTCTCCCAGCCTGCTCCGAGTCCGGTTGCCGGTCGCAGTGCCCTCCCGCAGCGCGTCATACGCGTTGGTTCGTGACGAAGCCCAGGCCGGTGCGGCACCGAAAAAGAGGCCGGTGAGAAGCCCCATGGCCACCAGGAACCCGTACACCCGGCCGTCTGCTGCAAACGAAACCGAGACGCTATAGGGAAACACCGCCGGTAAGAACCTTCCCGCCGCCGCGACCATCGGAACGGCAAGCACCGTCGCGAGCATGGCCACGAGCGTGCTCTCGGTCACCAACTGTCGTACCAGTCGCTGTCGCTGGGCGCCGAGAGCCATCCGAACGGCCACTTCGCTCCGCCGCGACGACGCCCGCGCGAGGAACAGGTTGGCGACGTTCGCACAGGTGAGCAGAAGCACGAGGCCCACAATCAAGAGCAGGATCGCCGAGACTTGTCGGGCTTCCGACCGGGCTTCCGGGTCGAGCCCAACTCCCGGCTCCAGCACGACGAGGATGCCCTCGTTCACGGGATCGGCTTCGCGCAGCCGCGTGGCAAGCAGCCGCGAGTAGGTTTCGGCCGCTTCGATCGTAACCCCGTCTTGAAGCCTGGCCACCAGGTTGATCCAGCTCGTTCCCCAGCTATCGAAGGGGGATTCTCCGGATAGGCTCGCCACCTGTCTGGCGGGAACCCAGGCTTCGGGCGGCGACCCGATGCTCTCGACGCCCCGAAAGCCGTCGGGCGCGATCCCGACGATCCGGAACGGCACCGTGCCGATCGGCACGAAATCTCCGACCACGTTCGGATCCCCCCCGAAGCGTGTGCGCCAGAGGGCGTAACCGAGCACGATCACGCGCTGATCATCGTCCGCGGACTCGAGCAGTCGTCCCAGGTGCGGTCGAACGCCCAATACGTCGAAGTAGTTGCCGGTGACGACTTCACCGAGCACTCGCTCCGCGTCGGCGCCCCGACCCATCACCAGGGCTTCGTCCTGAAATCCCGCCACACCCGAGAACGCCCGATCTTCTGCCGCGATGACCCGCATGGCCGGCCAGGAGAAGTTGTCCCAGCGAGGGGCGTCTTCGTACGACCGCGCAACCTGGACCAGCCGATCCGGATCCGAGACCGCGGCCGGAGGCTTCAAAACCAATCCGTTCACCAGTGAAAAAATCGAGGCGTTGGCGCCGATGCCCAGGGCGAGGGTGAACGCAGCAACCAGCGTGAAGCCGGGCAGACGGCGGAGCACACGAATCCCGTATCTCAAGTCCTGCCAAACACTGTCCACGGTCCATCCTCCCATCATCATCCACAGCGCGTGCGGCAGCGCACCCGCGGCAAACCGTAGCGGGGTAGGGCGCCCCTCCTCTCCGGAGGCTCGTGCACGCTCCAGTTCCGCGAGCTCGGCGAGCCACTCTTCTCGCCACTCCCGAACCTCGGCGGTCGGCACGAACACGCTCGCGACCCGGACGCAGGCCCGGGCGATCGCACCGGTCATCCGACGCCCAGACCTCCGTCCGGTGCCAGGTCCGCCAGCATCGCGGCCATACGGGCCGTGCCGGCATGGAGCGCTTCGGCTCCGGCCCCGGTGAGCTCGTAGTACCGACGCCGCGGCCGACCCTCGCGTTCAGCGACTCGTTGATCTTCCCAGCGTGACCTGACCAGTCCCCTCTTTCGCAGTCGCCCGAGCGTAGGGTACACCGTGCCGCTCGGCATTCCGGTTTGGCTTACGATGTCCAGACCGTAGGCGGCACCGTCGCGAACGGCGCCGAGGATCCTGAGCGATGTGATTCCCAAGGGCCTTGGCACGATGTCGTCACCTGCTGATGAAGTGCCTTATCTAGAAGTGTAAGATATATAGCAATCCGACAATCTAGTGCCAAGGCGTAGAGTCGATCGGGTCGCGTAGGGTGAAGCCGGAACGTGCGACGTAATTTTCGTGAAAACCGTCGCTTGCGGACCGCCAGCGTACGATCGAGTCTCACCGATCATGGGCGAAGGATCCCCGCCGGATCGCGCGCGAGATCGCAGGGACCGAGAAACCGGAGCGGACGATGGCAACCCACGTGGCGTTCCTACGAGGCATTAACCTCGGGAAACGTCGAGTCAAGAACGAAGAGCTCAGGCGCTGTTTCGAAGACCACGGGCTGGAGGACGTAGCCACCTTTCTGGCCAGCGGAAACGTGGCATTTCGCTACGGGTCGTCGAACCTGTCCGCGCTGGAGGGCGGGCTGGAGGCACGCCTGCAAGACACGCTCGGGTACGAGGTGAAGACCTTCGTTCGACCGTTGGCTGCATTGGCGGATCTCAGCGTGCTTCCCGCGATCGCCGAGGCAGCGGGAGACGGGTTCAACGCTCACGTGATGTTTCTCGCTGCACCCCTGGCGAAAGCCGCGCGGGCCGGCCTGGAGGCAATCGAGTCTTCGGACGATCGCTTTCACGGCCTGGGTCGGGAAGTGATCTGGTTCAGGCGCGGCAACCTGTCGGACTCGGAGATCAAGGCTCGCGATCTGGACAGGGCCTTGGCCAAAGCTCCGCACACCATGCGGAACCTGAACACGGTGCGTCGGCTCGTCGCGAAGTTCAGCTAGTTGGGCTGTACCGGATGTTCGTTGGGATCCCTCGATTGCACAGGCGCTGTGCGTCACATACTATGTAGTACATAGTATTGGTGATGGAAGGAATAGGGGGTGACATGGGGCGCATCGGACGAGAGTGGATGCGGGGTGCGGGAGCCCTGGCGGTACTGACACTGCTGGGCCGGCGGGAGATGTACGGGTACGAGCTGGTGACCGCGTTGGAGCGGGAGTCGGACGGGCTGCTCGAGATGGGTCAGTCCACGGTGTACCCACTCCTGTATTCCTTGGAAGGAAGGGGATACGTCGCTACCCGAACCAAGGCCGCTCCGTCCGGTCGTCAGCGAAAGTACTACCGCCTCACTCCGGCCGGTGAAGCATGGCTGGAGAAACAACGCGGCCAGTGGTCCAGCCTGGTAGAAGCCCTGCAGCGCCTCGGTGCGGGACCCGGGCCTGCCCCGAGTGAGGAGGCCGCACGATGAGCGTCTCACCAGGGTCTATTCCGTCATCGCTCCAAAAGCTCATCGATGAGGTCTTGGCCGCGTCGGAGCTCAGCGGCGCGCTTCGAGACGAAGTCGAGCGCGACCTTCGCAACCACTTCGAGGACGGCTTGTCCGCGGGGCATTCGCCCGCAGAGCTGGCGAGGCGGTTCGGGGATCCGGTGCGTGCGGGAAGGCGCATCGCGACGGCGCGGCGCTTTGGGCAGGCGTTTACCGACCGCGGCGGTCCGGACACCCGTTGGCGCCCCTTCACGGCCGCCTCCCTGTGGGCCGAGATCCGGCTGGCAACGCGGGCGCTGATCCGAGCACCCGTCTTCACTGCCGTGGTCCTGACCACGCTTGGCCTCGGGATTGGGGCCAACACCGCCGTGTTTTCTGTGTTGGATGCCGTGCTCCTGCAACCGTTGCCCTACGCCGATCCGGACCGCCTCGTGCGGGTCGAGGAGACGTGGGCCACGTGGCAAGATGCGTCCGAGTACACGCGGGGTCCGTCGGTCGTCGCGATGCGGGACTGGGACGTGTTCACCGGCATCGGCACGCTCTACACGTATCGGGAAACGGGTGCCGATCTGACCGACGGCGATCGTCCGGAGCGGATCATCGCCTCTAGAGTTTCCGCTGGATTTTTCGAGACCCTGGGCGTATCGGCCGCTCTGGGTCGGACGTTCGTGGAGGAGGAATCGTTCGGTCCCGGCGAGTTCGGCAGCGGCGACGAGCGGGCGGTGGCTGTGCTGTCTTATGGGCTTTGGGAACGGCGTTTCGGGGGCGACCGGTCCGTCATCGGTCGAACGATCACCCTGGACGGAATTGGGGTGGAAGTGTTGGGCATCATGCCCCGTGGATTCGTCAATCCGCTCGGAACACCGGCCGATCTGTGGTTGCCTCAGGACCTTCGGGTCGGTGGGAGCAACAGTTGGGGAAACTACTACTTGACCACGATTGCCCGCCTTCGGGACGACGTCGACCTCGAAGCTGCGCAAGGTAGAGCCGATGCGTTGGCGGCCCAGGTCCGGGAGACGCAGCCCGAGTCGGGTGAGTGGGGGGTGCGCCTCACTTCGCTACAAACGGATATCGTGGGGCCGACCCGACGTTCCATGCTGTGGCTGCTGGCCGCGGCCGTGGCGCTGGTGCTCTTGAGCGCGTGCGTCAACGTGGGCAACCTCGTGTTCGCCCGAAGTCTGGACCGAGAGCGGGACGTCGCGCTGCGGGGTGCGTTGGGGTCGGGTCGCGGCCGCTTGGTGGCCAACCTTCTCCTGGAGAACGCGCTTCTCGCTGCTGCGGGAAGCGTGCTCGGCGTCGTGATCGGAGTTGCGGGGGTCCGGATCCTGATGCGGTTGGCTCCCGATGCGCTACCCCCGATCGCTCAGCCGGGATTGAGTCCGGGGGTCTTCGGATTCGCTCTTGCAGCCATGCTGGCAGCATTGGTGATCTTCGGGCTGGCTCCCAGCGTGCGGCTCTCGGGCGTGCCCCTCGCGAATGCGCTGAGGGCCGGAGCGCGGAGTGGCACGGAGACGGGTGCGCTACGGCGAGTTCGGTCCGGCTTGGTCGTCGCGCAAATGGCCGTCGCTCTGGTGCTCCTCGTAGGGGCGGGTCTCCTGGTGAGGAGTTTCACGGCGCTTCAGGAGATCCCCATCGGGGTGGTGCCCGATGAGGTGTCGACGTTCGAGGTTCACTTGCCGGGGACACGATACCCGGAGGGCAGCGACCGCCACGCCTTTCACGATCGCTTCCAGGCGGAGATCGCAGCACTGCCCGGCGTGGAAGCGGTGGGCGCCACGTCCTGGCTGCCTTTGCGCGGGCGGTACCACATCTGGGGGCAGATACGACGCTTGGGTGACGACGTGCCCGAAGCCAACCGCGCCAGCGGGTCTGGTGCCGACGTGCGGGTGGTGACCGGAGACTATTTCACGTCGTTGGGCATACCTCGCTTGCAGGGCCCCGAAGTCAGTGCCGTCGACCCGGACGGCGAAGCCGTCGTTTGGCTCAGTCGAAGCTTGGCCGAAGAGCTCTTTCCCGACGGCGATCCCGTCGGAGCCATGGTGGCTGCGGCCGGCGGCGAACGTCGCGTGATCGGGGTCGTCGGCGACGTTGCATGGAACGGCCGTGGAGGCACCGCTCCCACCGTATACGTGCCGCACGCACATTTCTCCGACAACAGGAACTGGGCGCTGACACAGACCGTGCGAGCGAGTGGCGATCCCGAAGCGCTGCGTGCCGCGATCGAGGCCAAGTTGGCTGGAATAGATGGCAGCCTCGTGCTGTTCCGACCCAGGCCGCTGGCTCATTTTCTCGCCAGCGCCCGAGCGCAGGACCGCTTTGCGCTGATGCTGATGACGACGTTCGCGTTGCTGGCCATGACTCTGGCCGCGGTGGGCACCTACGGCATACTCGCCGGAGCCGTCGCGCGCCGGACGCGGGAGATCGGCATTCGCATGGCCCTGGGGGCCGATGCCAGCTTGGTGCGTTGGAGCGTAATGCGGTCTGCGCTTTTGATGGTGTGTGGCGGGGTCGTGTTGGGCGGACTGCTGGCCTGGTCCGGAAGCCGGTGGCTCAGGTCGTTGCTGTTCGAGGTACGCCCCGGGGATCCTCTGACCTATGCGGCCGCCGTGGCCGTGCTGCTCACACTCGGGTTGCTGGCCGCCTATCTGCCGGCTCACCGTGCCACGCGCATCGACCCTGCGCGGTGCCTGACGGCGGAGTAGCGTCGGAGCCACGCGCGGGCGGTCTGTCGGTACCGTAACTTCTCCCTTCGCGGCACTCTCGAATCTCCCGGACAAAGGGGGGGGCATGAGCCGATGGAAAGGGGTGGTGTTGGCGCTGGCCGCTTCCGCTGCGGGGCAGCAGCCGGTGTCGGGACAAGAGCCGGTGCTGGACATGCACATGCACGCGATGGGCGCGGCCGACCAGGGTCCCCTCCGATCGCCGTCTGTGCGCCGTTTCCGTTTTTCCCGGCCTGGAACCAGGAAAAGGGCTACGCCGTGACCTTCACGACGGAGATGCCCTGCGACGAGCCGCTCTGGTCTCCCCGCACGGATGACGAACTACGCGATCAGACGATCGAAGTAGCGACGCGTCTCAACGTGTATGGAGTGTTGAGCGGTCCGACGCGCCGGGTGTCGGAGTGGCAGGAGGAGGCTCCCGGCCGCTTCCTCGCCGGCTTGGGCTTTCGGATCCGTCCGGGTGCGCCGTCTCCGGACAGCGTGCGGGCACTGTTCCGGTCGGGCGCACTGCAGGTGCTGGCCGAGGTCACGAATCAATACGAAGGAATCGCGCCGTCCGATCCACGAATGGCCCCGTACTGGGCGTTGGCGGAGGACTTGGAAATGCCCGTGGGAATCCACATGGGCCCCGGTCCGCCAGGGGCCGGTTATCTCGGGACGCCGCAGTACCGGGCCGCGTTGAGCAGCGCCTTGTTGTTGGAAGACGTATTGATCCGGCATCCAAACCTGCGCCTCTACGTGATGCACGCGGGCTACCCGCTACTCGACGACATGCTCGCTCTGCTCTACGCCTATCCTCAGGTTCATGTGGAGGTAGGGGTCGTAGTCTTCACGCGGCCGCGCGAGGACTTCTATCGCTACCTGCGAGCGCTGATCGATGCCGGCTTCGGGGACAGGGTCATGTTCGGCTCGGACCACATGAACTGGCCCGGCGCGATCGAGCGGGCAATCGACGTGATTCGCGAAGCGCCGTTTCTTTCCGCCTCGCAGAAGCGAGCGATTCTGTACGAAAACGCCGCACGTTTCCTGAGGCTCAGCACGGAAGACCGGGCCCGGCATCGCGGGCGCTGACCGGCGGTGTCCTAATTCGTCCCTCTCGTCCGTCACGATGGTCGAGCACGTATGATCATTTCATCACTCAGGACCTGACGGAGGCAAGGCATGGCGGACTTTCTGCTGATCTACCAAGGCGGTGATCCCAACTGGGCCGAGAACCGCACCCAGGATGAGATTCAGGCGACGATGCAGCAGTGGGGAGCTTGGTTCAAGGAGTTGGAAGCATCGGGCAATCTTCGGAATCCCGGTGCCGCGTTGGCACCGGGCGGCGCCGTGGTTTCCCGAAACGATGACGACATTCGCACGGACACCGCGATGTCGGAGGTGAAGGAGCTGATCGGCGGTTACTCGATCATCGCGGCCGACTCGGTGTCGGAAGCCAGCGACATCGCCAAAGGCTCGCCGTTCCTGGCCAACAATCCGAACGGAAGCGTGCTGGTCAGGCCGGTGTTACAGGTCGAAGCCTAGGGAAGCTCTCCCAGCGCTCGCACCACCTGTTGCTCGATCAGGCGGCGCTCGTGATCCGTCTTGGCGCTCGCGAGCGCCGCCTCAAGGAACGGCCTCACCGACTCGGGTGATCCAAGCCGACCGTAGAGGTTGGCGAGCACCGCCGCGACCGTGTGGCTGTGCTTCAGCTCTCCGGAGCGCTGGATCTCCTCGACGATGGGGATGGCCGCGTGCGGACCGTCGCGGTACGACAGTGCCACCGCACGGTTCAACTTCACCATGGGGGACGGCGCGACGTCGAGAAGTCGGTCGTAGAGCTTGCAGATCGAGCTCCAATCCGTCTCGGCGAACGTGTCGGCCACACAGTGACGTGAGGCGATGGCCGCCTCCAGGTGGTAGCGACTCGCCACCACCGCTTCCAGGCGCGACGACCGTGCCAGGCAGGCGAACCCCTCGTTGATCAGCCGGCGGTTCCAAAGCGACCGGTCCTGCCGATCCAAAGGCACCAGCCATCCCGAGTCGTCCACCCGCGACGCGAAGCGAGCTGAGGCAAAGCACATGAGCGCCAGGAGCGCCACCGTGTTCGCGTTGGCCACGGCGGGCTCGTCCGCGAGCAAACGAGTCAACGACATGGCGTCCCGACAAAGCTCCTGCAGAATGGGTTCTTGGCCGGTTGAGAAGTAGCCCTCGTTGAACACCAGGTAGAGTGCGGTGTGAGCCGTTTCCAGTGCGGCCGGCAGCTCATCTCCGGCCGGAAGGCGGAACTCCACCCCCTCCAGGGCGCGGCGGGTCCGATAGAGCCGTTTGTTGACGGCGGACTCGGTCGTGAGAAGCGCGCGCGCGATCGCCGGCACGCTGAGTCCGCAGAGCGTCTTGAGGATCAGCGTCATGCGGCTCTCGGGAGCCAGGCTTCGGTGGCTACACATGAAGATCATCCGGAGCTGATCGTCACGGATCCAGTCCTCGTCGAACGCTTCGTCCACCGTTCGGGCAAGCGTCCACTCGCTGTCGAGAAACACGGCCAGGTCGGGTGCGAACGTGCGGCGGGTGCGCTCACGCCGGATCGCGTCGATGGCCCGATTGCGCGCCGTCGTGAGCAGCCAGGCCGAAGGGTTTGCGGGAATTCCATCTGCGGTCCACCGATCCATGGCGGCCACGAAAGATTCCTGCACGACGTCTTCGGCCAATTCGAGGTTGTGGGGGCCGAGAATGCGGGTCAGCACCGAGATCAACCGACCGGACTCCCGCCTGAAAAGGAGCGCGATCTCGTCACGAATGGCTTCACTCAAGCAAACACCTCGTATGGCGGGATCGGACGGATGCGTAGGTTCGACCCGTGTGAAGAATACGCGTGCGGGGACTCGACCGCGGAGTGGCTTGCTTATATCAGTTTATAACGTAGTTTATTAAAACTGATATATGACGCGCCGTGTCTCGGTATCGAGCCGGCGCCGACAAACGGCTCAAGAAGAAGTCATGAGAACTCGATCAGACAAATCCGGCTCCCCCAGCGTCGCCGTTCTCTCTGTGCTGTTCGCCCTGGGTGACCAGGACCTGCACGGCTACGGCATCATCAAGGAGGTGGAGGCTCGCACCGCGGGACGCGTGAAGCTTCTTCCCTCGTCACTCTACGCGACCATCAAGCGGATGCTCGGAGAGGGGTGGATCACCGAGGTGGCCGGCTCGGAGGGGCCGCCGACGCCCGGCCGAGCCAAGCGGCACTACCGGATCACCGACGAGGGCCGGGAGCTCGCCTCACGCGAGATGGAGCGTCTGTCGGCGTTGTTGGACATGGCCCGAACCAATCGGATCGCACCGCTGGAGCCCACTCCTGATTCCGGGGCGTCGTCGTGAAAGCGTGGCTGGTTCGCGCGGCGAGTGTCCTCCACCGTGTCGCACTCCTGTTCCTACCGCGAGAGTTTCGACGGGACTTCGGTCACGAGATCCAGGAGACGTTCGACTCCCTGGCCGAGCAAGCCGCGGAAACCCGGGGTGTAGTCGGCGTTGCCGGAGTGCTGCTTTCGTCCCTTGCCGACTGTCTCGGCCGCGCGGCGTGGGGTCGGCGTGCGTTGACGGCGGCCCCACGCTCGAGCGCGGCTCCGGCCAAGGAGTCAGGAATCACGGAGTCAGTCCAGGCGGTTGTAAGAGACGCGTTGTTTGCGCTCCGGATGCTCGGCCGCAAGCCGATGTTCGCCGGAGTGGCCATGGGTACCTTGGCGCTCGGCATTGGGGCAAACGCCGCGATCTTCTCGGTAGTCAACGCGGTCCTCATTCGGCCGCTTCCGTATCCGGACCCACACGAGTTGGTTCGCGTCTATCATGCCAATCCGGCAACGGGCGATCAGGAGGGGTCGTTTTCGCTCCCGGATCGAGAGGACTGGGCGCGAGCGTCGACATCGCTCGAGCACGTCGCCGTTTACTCGACGTTGCCCAGCGGTCCGCTGTTGACCGGCGGAGATGAAGCGTCGGAGCTGCGGGCGGCCTACGTGTCGAGCGGGTTCTTTGCCGTGTTGGGTCGCTCCGCACACCTCGGTCGGGTGCTGATGGACGAGGAGGAGTACGGCGACAACAACGTCGTCGTGCTCAGCCACGCGTTTTGGCAGCGCCGGTTCGGAGCCGACGAAGGTATCGTGGGTCGAACCATCACGCTTGACGATCAGGCCTACCTGGTTGCCGGAGTGATGCCCGAGGGATTCGCCTTCCCGTCGCCGGAGGTCGAGGGCTGGGTCTTTCTCACCGTAATACCCGAGCAGTCGATTCCCCTCGGATATCGTCAGGTTCGCTTTCTCGAGGCCGTGGGACGCCTCGCCGACGGAGTCACCCTGGCGCAGGCCGAGAGCGAGCTCAGCGGCGTGTCTCGCGCGCTGGCCGAACGCTTTCCGGACGAGAACGAGGGCCTTACCGAAGCCCGCCTCGTTCCGCTTCGCGACAGCATGACGTCGAACGTGGCAACCTCGCTCCTCGTGCTGTTGGGGGCGGCGGGGCTCGTGCTGCTCATTGCGTGTGGCAACGTCGCCAATCTCCTGCTGTCCCGAGGGATGGAGCGAACTCGAGAGATCGAGATTCGACGGGCGCTGGGCGCCGGACGCGGACGACTCGTGCGACAACTGATGACCGAAAGCCTGTTGCTCGCCTCGCTCGGCGCGGCAGCAGGGCTCGCCATCGCAACCTTGGGCACCCGGTGGCTCATCGAGTTGAGCGGGGGCCTGCTGGCCCGGTCCGGAGAGGTGAAGATCGACAGTGCCGTGCTGCTGTTTTCGGCCCTTCTCACCGTTGTCACCACGGCGGCGTTCGGACTGGCTCCTGCTCTGGGTCTGGCGGGACGCGGCGAGCGGTCGGGGCCGGGTGGTTCCCGAACCGTCACGCGCAGTCCCGGGTCGGTACGGAAATGGGGTTTCCTCACCGGCGCGCAGGTGGCGCTCGCGACGGTGCTCGTCATCACCGCTGGACTCTTGCTCAGAGGGCTCTGGTCCCTACAACGCGTCGATGTGGGAATGGAGTCCGACCGTTTGCTGACCGTGAGCCTGACCATCAACGATGCGCGCTACCCCGAGGGCGAAGATTACATGGCCGCCTACGAGCGCTTGATGGAGGGATTCCGGGCGCTGCCCGGAGTGGAAGGCGTCGGCTCCATCCGCTACCTCCCGCTCCGGAGGGACGGTGAGTCGTTCGAGTTCGGCATCCCGAACCGGCCCGAGCCGTCCCAGGCGCAACGGCCGCGCGGCCGTCTCCTTCAGGTCAGTCCAGGCTTCTTCGCTACCGCTGGCGTGCCGGTGCTGGCGGGTAGAGAGTTCACGACGGCGGATCGAGGCGACGCTCCGATCGCGGTGGTCATCAACGACGCGCTTAGGCGGCGGTATTGGCCCGGCGAAGACCCCGTCGGACAGTTTCTTCTTGGTGCTTCCGGGGCGCCTGTCGAGATCGTGGGGGTGGTCGGGGACGTTCATCAAGCGTCGTTGGCGGAGGACCCTGCCCCGACGCTATACGCTGCACAGGCGCAAAACCCGCGAAGAGGAATGGCGTTCGTGCTCCGGACGGGCGGGGACCCGGAGGCGCTGCTACCGGCGGTGCGGAACACCGTGCGAGACATCGACCCCGATCAACCGATCGAGCACATCGGCACGATGGAACGTGTCGTGGAAGGCTCGACCGCACGGCCACGGTTCTTCTCTTCACTCCTGCTCAGCTTTGCGGCGCTCGCCATCGCGTTGGCCGCCTTCGGCATCTACGGCGTCGTCTCCAACGCCGTCAACCGCCGAATTTCGGAGATCGGGATTCGTATGGCGCTGGGTGCGTCACGAACGTCGGTGCTGGGGATGATCGTGCGGGAGGGCATGCTGCCGGTGGCAGTCGGCGGCGTCGTCGGCGTGGTCGGAGCGCTCGCCGGCACACGGGTCCTCGAGACGATTCTGTACGGCGTGAGCGCAACCGACGCCGCGACCTTCGCGGCGGTGCCGGTCCTGCTGATGCTGGTCGCCCTCGCGGCTTGTGCGTTCCCGGCGCTTCGGGCGATGCGAATCGACCCGACTCTGGCGCTCAGACGGGAGTAGCGGTCGGCCCGCTTACATGATCCGTTATACGCGCATTGCTTTGGTGGTGGCGTTCGCTACGCTCCTCGGCACCCTGGGATCCACGTACTTCGTCGCCGGGTGGCTCGCTGCTCCGACCCAGACCACCGTGGGTGATCCGCCTGCGGAGTTACGGGCTGAGACGGTGTCTATTCCTGTCGGTGACGGATCGCCCATCTCCGGATGGCTGGTAGAGGGCTCTCCGGCGCATGGCGGCGTGCTACTCCTGCACTCCTACCGCTCTGATCGGCGGTCAATGGTGCCCCGAATCCGATTCCTGAAGCAGGCCGGATACACTACGCTACTCGTCGACCTCCGCAGTCACGGCGAGACGACCGGGGACGGGATTACGTTCGGGGTTCGGGAAGCAGAGGACGTAACGGCCGCCTTGGCGTACCTGAAGGATCGTGTCCAGGGCAGACCTACGGGCGTCATCGGGTTTTCACTCGGCGGAGCGGCAACGCTCATGGCGGACCGACCGCTACAGTCTCAGGCTGTGGTTCTGGAGGCGGTGTACCCTCGCATACAGGACGCGATCAACCACAGGCTGGAGCTTCGTCTGGGCCCGCTCGGGCAATGGTTGACGCCCCTCTTCCTCTGGCAACTGAAGCCGCGTCTCGGCATCGAGCTCGACGAGCTGGCTCCCATCTCACGCATCGGTGATCTGGGCCTGCCCGTCATGGTGGTCGGGGGAAGCGAGGATCGGCGCACACCCGAACGCGAGACGAGGCTCCTCTACGAGAGGGCTTCGGATCCGAAGTCCCTTTGGATCGTTCCGGGCGCACGCCACGAGGATCTGTACCTGTTCGATTCGGCGGCCTACGAGGCGCGGATCCTCGAATTCCTCGGCGAGCACCTGGCACGCTGAGCGAACCGGCCGCGGACGGCTACTCCGGATGGCGAAGAACCGCCGGTCTCGGGATGGTTCGCAGCGGTCCCGCTCACCCCTCCGCTGCAATCGTGCGGATGGCGCCCACGAAGGTGTCGACTTCCTCCAGGGTCGTGAACACGTTGGGTGTGACGCGAATGCCCTCCCACTCTCCCCGGACGAACCGTGGGCGGACGTGGATGGAGTACCGGTCCTGTAGTTGCGCCGTCAGCTCGGCGGCGCCCAGGCCGTCGATGCTCATGGTGCCGAGCGCACCGGCTTGTCGATCGTCGTCCGCTGTATAGAACCGAACGCCCGGCACTTCGGCCAACGGCTCCATCCAGCGACGCCTGAGATAGCGGAGACGCGCGGCCTTCCGCTCCGCTCCAATTCCTTCGTAAAACGTCACCGCTTCGCCGATAGCATTGGGGATTGCCACCGGGAACGTCCCGATCTGCTCGAACTTGCGGATATTCCCGTCCATGGAGGCGGGAGCAGGCGTTAGAGCCCAGACCTCCGGAATGAGCTCCCGACGGACGTAGAGCATGCCGGTGCCGACGGGCGCGGTCAGCCATTTGTGAAGCGACGTCCCGAAAAAATCGCACCCCAGGTCGTGTACGTCGAACGGGAAGTGGGCAAAGGAGTGCGCTCCGTCCACGACGGTGCGGATGCCACGACTCCGCGCCAGCTCGCAGATCCTCTTCACCGGGAAGATCTGGCCGGCGGTAAAGGTGACGTGGGATACGTGAATCACTCGGGTGCGAGGCGTGATGTTGCGTCGATACAGCTCCACCAACTCCTCGGGATCGTCCGGCGGGCTGGGCACCGGAAACATCTTGAGCACCACGCCGTCGCGGCGCTCACGCTGTCGCCAGGTCGTGATCATCCGGGGATAGTCCTGCGTCGTAAGCAGGATCTCGTCTCCCGGATCGAGCTCCATGCCCAGTTGCACGATCTGTAACGCCTCGGACGTGTTCCTCGTAACCGCGATCTCCTCCGCATCGGCTCCGGCCAGGCGAGCCAGCCGCTGGCGCACCAGCTCCCGGTGGGAGCCCAACATCTCGTCCACCCAGAGGGAAGGACTCATGTTCGTGATGGTCTGGTAGTGCGCGACGGCCTCCTGGACCACCCGCGGAGCCGGACTCACGCTGCCGGAGTTCAGGTTGATCTCGTTGGGGTCGACGGTGAACGCACGGCGGATCTCGAACCAATAGTCCTCGTCCCGAGCCACCTGCGCCGGGTCCGTCGAGACGCGCGACCGATTGGCCCGCTCCAGCCGCACCAACGCGTCCGGATGAAAGGCGACCAGGCCTACGCCCAGCCTGCCCAGGAAGTTGCGGCGACGCATCGTAGGCCTCGTCAGTAGGAGGAGCCCAGTACCTGGAAGCGAATGTTAGTTTGCGGGAAACGCACCGCCAGAGGGCGTGCCCGGCGGGTCGGGCGCCTACAAGCCTCTCGATCACGTCGAGATCGGTGCAGACCTCCCACATTTGCGCACCACGCTCACACCGCAATAGGGTGCCGCCGTGAACCCACTGCTCGAGGACTTTGCATCCGCGTACGAGGACCAGCTCAAACAGGTGGTGGAGCTGGCCGGCACGATCGACGCGCACGCCCTCACCCCCCGGCCACAGCCGGAGAAGTGGTCCATGGTCGAACATCTCGATCACCTCAATCGGGTCAATGGTCCCTACCTGGCCGCCATGGAGACGGCGATCCGGAACGCCCGGTCCGGCCAGGCCGAGCGCGCGCCGTTCTATCCCATGCGGCGGTTGATCGGCGCCTTCGTGCGGAGCATGGAGCCGCCACCCAAGCGAAGATTCAAGACGCTGAAGAGGATGAAGCCGGCTGCAGACCTGGACCCGGAGGCTGTCCTCGCCGAGTTCGGGACCATGCAGCGAGCGCTCGCCGCCGCAGCCCGGGGCGCGGAGGGCGTGGAGCTGTCCAAGTGGGCGTTTCGGTCTCCGTTCTCGCGGCTCCTCAGGTTCACGTTGCACCAGGGATTCGAGCTGTTGGCTGCGCACAACCGACGGCACATCTGGCACTTGGAGACCATCGTCCGTTGAGCCACGAGCACACATCGGCCATGGACCTGCCCGCCGATTTGGCCTCGGCGACGGTGGAAGCGCGGGCCCTGGCTGAGGACCTGCGAGAGCACAATCACCGGTATTACGTGTTGGACCGTCCCTCCATCTCCGACGCCGAGTACGACCGCCGCTTCCGACGTCTGCAGGCATTGGAGGCTGCGTTTCCCACTCTCCAGACGCCCGACTCGCCGACCCAACGGGTGGGCGCCGATCCCCTCGAAGCGCTGCCGCAGTGGGAACACGTCGTCCCCATGCTGTCGCTCGATTCCAGTCAGGAGCTGGACGACCTGCGCCGGTTCGACGAGCGGATTCGCAAGGCGGTGGACGGACCGGTGGAGTACGTAGTCGAGCCCAAGTTGGACGGGGCCTCGCTCGAGTTGGTCTACGAACATGGACTGTTGTCCCGGGCCGTTACGAGAGGAAACGGCAGGGTGGGCGAAGGAGTGACGGCAAACGTCCGTACGATCCCGTCCGTGCCGCTGCGTCTCCAGGAGGGGCGGGTGCCGGTGCCGGCGTTTCTCTCGGTGCGTGGTGAGGCGCTGATGCTGCTCTCCGAGTTCGAAGCGCTGAACGCAGCGCTGATCGAGGCCGGAGGCGATCCGTTCGTCAATCCGCGCAATGCCACGTCGGGTGCCCTGCGACAGTTGGACTCGCGCGTGACGGCCAGCCGGCCGCTGACGGTTCTCGCCTACGATATCCTCGAGGCTCGGGGCCTCCGGTTCGAGACGGACATGGAAGGCGTCGATGCCTTACGCTCATGGGGATTTCGACTGCCCGAACGGGTGCAGTTGGTAAAGACCGTCGAAGAGATCGTGGCGTACCACGCGGGGTTCGAACGAGACCGGGACGAGCTGAACTACGAGATCGACGGCATCGTCATCAAGCTCAATGGCCTGGAGGAGCGGGACCCCCTCGGAGCCACGTCCCACCACCCGCGCTGGGCAATGGCGCTCAAGTTCGAGCCGAGGCGAGAGGTTACGCGCATCGATCGGATCCTGGTCTCGGTGGGGCGTACCGGAAAGCTGACCCCCGTGGCGCTGTTGCGTCCCGTCGAGGTGGGCGGCGTAACCGTATCTCGCGCCTCGCTGCACAACCGGGAGGAGCTGGCTCGGAAAGACGTGCGGGAGGGTGACCTCGTGCGCATCCAACGTGCGGGTGACGTGATCCCGCAGGTCGTCGAGCGTGTGGAGGAGCCCGACCGCGAACGGGCCCCCGCCTTCCGCATGCCGGCTGCCTGTCCGGCATGCGGCACACCGGCGGTCGAGAGAGGGCCGTTCACTGCCTGTCCGAATCGGTTCGGATGCCCCGCGCAGCTCAAGCGCGGCATCGAGCACTTCGCCTCACGGGGCGCGATGGACATCGAGGGGCTGGGCGAGGAGACGGCCGCGCTTCTGGTCGACCGGGGCCTGGTCGAGGAGCTCGGGGACCTGTTCCGTCTGACGCCCGATGCCCTGACAGAGCTACCTGGATTTGCGCAGAAATCCGCGGAGAAGCTCGTGTCGGCCATTCAGGAGCGACGGTCGGTTCCGTTGGCCCGGTTTCTCCACGGACTGGGCATTCCCGAAGTGGGTGCAACCGTCGCAGCCTCGTTGGCTCGTCACTTCCGGTCCGTCGACGCGGTTCTCGGGGCGTCGCCGGAGGAGTTGATCACGGTGGACGGGATTGGTCCGATCATGTCCGAAGGGATTCGCACGTTTCTGGACGAACCCAGAAACCGGGCGGCCATCGAGTCCGTGCTGGCCCACGGTTTCCGGTTCAGCGTGCCGGATCTACCGGAGCGGTCCGACCTGCTGGGCAAGCGGTTCGTCTTCACGGGCACGCTGGCGACCCTGACTCGCGGACAGGCCAAGAAGCGCGTCGAGGCCCTCGGAGGGCGGGTCACGACCAGCGTGAGCAAGGAGACCTCGTACGTCGTAGCCGGGGAGAACCCCGGATCCAAGCTGGACAAGGCCCGGGAGCTGGGTGTGCCGATCCTGGATGAAGCCGGCCTCGTCGAGCTCCTGGGTCCGAGCTAGTGTCCAGTTTCAAAAGTAGTGTGGCATTCGAGGGCCGATGCATCACGTCGGACGGCGTTGCTCCTTCTCGAAATAGCCCTGCTATTCCTCGGCGTCGCGCCTTGTCCGCCGCGCGCCTCAGCCCCCTCTGTGCTCACTCTACTTTTCAAACGGAACACTAGTGTCCAGTTTCAAAAGTGCCTACGCCATTCGTATGGAGCGGGCATCCCGTCTGCACTAGCCTTTCCCGGCCGCCGTCCGGGGAAGCGTTCGCACCAGGTCGTCGACGGCCGTACCGAACGGGCGTCGGCCCGCCAGGTATGGCCACCATTGCTCCCGTAGCCGTCGATAGTGCCCGACGGCAGCCGAGTTCTGCTCCCAGATACCGAAGCTTCGACCGTTGGGGATGTGCTCGCCGTCATACTCACGCACGACCGACCCGACGGTATAGAAGAGGAGGAGGTGCGCCATCTGCGGCGGTACCCGGCGGGCCAATCGCTCTCCCGACGCTCGGAGCGACCCGTCCACGCGCGGAAGGAGGGTGTGCGCAGCTTCGTGTAAAAGCCCCTCGACACCGGCCGTTTCCTGGTTGCCGATGCCGTTGCTGGACATGGTGATGTGCGGAGGGTCGAGCACGGTATAAGCGCCGAACCAGTTGGCGTATACGCTCGCGTCGACAACGATGGGCTCTGAGGGCCACGTGCCTCGTAGGAGCGCCGCCACCCGGTTCTCGGCGCAGGGCCCCAAACGCTGCCGAAGACTCTGCATACGCCCGATCCAGACGCGGTTGTACGCATCGTGGGCAGGCCACCACACCTCCGCGTAGATGGGTGCCGCCTCCACCAGGATGGCTTCGATCCGTGCGTCCACCGCGACGTCCACCAACGTGCCGGGCCACGTTGCGTGCGATAGCGGAACGCTCACTCCGCGTATGAGATCACCTTCCAACCCGTCGTCGTACACCAGGGCTGCGAACGCCGAGACCAACGCGTCCCAAGCGCGGGATTCCGGGGGCGCCAGCGGCCGGCTACGCAGGGAGTCGATGTCGACGAGCCCCAGGCCGCCCAGCCCCTCGTCTCGAATGCCACGCTGCCGTTTGGCGCTTTGGTGCAGAACGTTGTGCAGGTTCAGCCAGAAGGAGCTGCGGTAGCGCAGCCGGAGTGGGGTTGGGGGAGGGGGTGACATCGATTGCTCTGCCGACGTCGCCGTGCATGACTGGACGGGGTGGGCCGCCGGGAACGGAGGAGAGCTCACGCACGCCCCGGCCACCGCAACCGGAGCCGCACACAACCAGCGCTTCCACCGCATCCGCATAGTCCCCCCCTTGGAGGTACAAACGACGAACCGTGGAGGGTCGTTACCGATGGGCGGACAGCGTGAGCTACGCCGGGTCCCCTTGTTGCTCCAGTAGGCTGAATTGTGCCAGCACCTCTTCGGCGGGGCCGGGCTTGGCCAGGTAATAGCCCTGCACGAGGCTACACCCGTGCTCCGTCAGCCAGGTGAGTTGATCGGCTGACTCCACACCCTCGGCGATGAGGTCCACCCCGAGGCCTTTGCACAGCGCTACGATCCCTTCCACGAGGCGTTCGTGTGTGCGATCGACTCCCACGCCGTTGACGAAGAAGTGGTCCACTTTGAGTGCGTCGGCCGGGAAGTCCTTGAGATAGGCGAGGGAGGAGTGACCCCTACCGAAATCGTCGATCACGATCTGCACACCCAGAGACTGGAGACCCAATAACGTCTGGGTGGCCCGAACCGGGTCGCGCATCGCCACACGCTCGGTGACCTCCAGCGCAAGCCGTCTTCCCTCCACCCGACTCTGCTTCAGGAGACCATCCACGTACGAGATGAGCTCAGGATCTTCGAAGGTGGGCGGAGCCAAGTTCAGCGCAATCCACGCCGGGCCCTGGCCGGGCCATCCACTCAACTGCTCGATCGCCTTGGCCATGGCCCAGCGGTCCAGCTCGCGGACGAGGCCCGTATGTTCGGCGAGGGTGATGAACTCTCCCGCCTGAAGAAGCTCGCCGTCCGACATGCGCCACCGCGTGAGGGCTTCGACACCGATGGGGACGAAGCCGGGCACGGCGAAGATGGGCTGATAGAACAACTCGAACTCGTCGCTTTCGAACGCCGTACGAAGGCGTTCTTCCATGACGAAGTCCTCACGGCTGGCACCCACTTTCACCGCACGGTAGACGGCGACTCGGGAACCCTGTCCGGGCGATTGATGCAGGCTCAAGTCGGCCTTCGACAACAGCTCGTCGAAGGTTGCCGCGTGGTCCGGATAGCCAGCGATCCCTACTCGCACGTCGAGGTGGAACGTCTCTCCATCGATCATGAACGGCTTCGAGAGGCTCTCCTGCAGCGCCTCCGCCGGCGCGACTGCGTGTTCCACGCTTTCCGGCGCGACCAACAACAGCGCGAACTCGTCTCCACCGACTCTGGCCAGCGTGTCCGTAGACCGAACCGTGCTCTCGAACCGATGGGCGGCCTCCTGGAGGATCTGGTCGCCTACGGAGTGCCCGAAGATGTCGTTGATCCGCTTGAACCGGACGAGATCCATGTAGAGCATGGCCACGGCGTGGCCGTTTCGATCCGCCTGCGCGAGTGCCTTGACCGTCATCTCGCGGAGCAGCCGTCGGTTGGCCAAACCCGTGAGCGGATCACGGTAGGCCATCCGCTCGAGCTTGGTTTGCAACAGCTTGTGCTCGGTGAGGTCGATGGCCGTGCCGATAATCACGGGATCGCCCGTCTCCGGGTCTTCCAGTAGCGACGCGTTTTCCAACGCCCAGATGGCCCGCCCGTCCTTACGCCGCAGACGATGGGCATATCCATTGACCGAGCCGTGGTCCCGCAGACGGGTCAGCCAACGCTGACGATCGTCGGCCGAGAAATAGAGGTGGTCCGGAGACGTTCTGATCAGCTCACCCCGCCGGTACCCCAGCATACGCGCAAACGACTCGTTGACCTCCATGAGTCTGCCATCTTCCGCAGCGCGGTAAACTCCGGCGACGCTCGCTTCGAACAACTGGCGATAGCGCATCTCCGAGGCCCTGAGAGCGCGGTCCGCGTCGAGCTTCTCCGTGAGGTTGCGGATGACGGCCGTATAGTACCTGCGACCGCCGTTCTCGTAGGAGCCGAAATTGAGCAGCGCCGGGAACTCGGTTCCGTCCTTTCGGAGACCGGGCAGCTCCTTTCGGGTGGACTGCGAGGACGAGGCCGATCGCTCCACGTGTGCTGCGAAGCAGGCCTGTTGTACGTCCCGTAACCTGCGGGGCGCCAGCACCGTGGCGAGGACGCCGACCAGCTCGTGGGGCTGAAATCCGTAAACCCTTTGTATGGCCGCACTCGCGTGCATGATGCGACCCTCGGCGTCCAGAATGAGGACGGGGTCTGCGGACTCGTGGGTTTCCGCGGGTACCAAAGAAGGACCAGGTGCTACCAAGAAGATCTCCTACTACGGTGCCCTGGGCACCTGGGTGTAGAGAAGAACCGCGCCACACGGCTGATGGGCAAAACACATGCCCTCCGAGGTGGGACCTGCTCCGGGCGCGCCTACGCGGTGTTCGTCCGGCAAGCTAAATTCTGGGCTCCTATGGAAAACACGGAAGTCGCCAACACCCTCAGGGAGGTCGCGGATCTCCTCGAGATTCAGGGCGCCGGGCCGTTCAGGGTTCGTGCGTATCGCAACGCCGTTCGCACGATTCAGGCGCTGACTCGTCCGCTCAGGGCGATGGTGGCCGACGGGGACGACCTGACCGCGCTCCCCGGCATCGGCAAGACCGTAGCGGGTAACATCGAGGAGCTGGTTCGGACGGGCCGTTTGCAGCGCCTCGATGATCTGGGCGCCGAGGTGCCGAGAAGCCTGACGACGTTGGTGCGCCTGAGCGGCGTCGGACCCAAGAAGGCTCGGAAGCTCTGGGAGGAGCTGGGTGTCACCAACCTCGATCAACTCGAAGATGCGGTCCAAAAGGGGCGGGTGGAGGCGTTGGAGGGGTTCGGCAAGCGTAGCGCGACGCAGATCCTGGACTCGATCCAGCAGTTCCGACGAAACGTGGGCCGCATGTTGTTGTCCGAAGCGGATGAGCTGTTGGCCCCATTGCTGGAATACATGCGCGAGTGCCCCGGCGTGGTGCGGATGGAGGTCGCAGGAAGCTATCGGCGGCGCAAAGAAACCGTAGGAGACCTCGACCTGTTGGCCGAAAGCGCCGATCCGGGGGAAGCTGCCGGGATTCGGATCGTGCAGCACTTCCTCGCATATCCGGCGATCTCCCAGATCAACGTCGCCGGGGCCAACAAGGGCTCTGCGGTGTTGGGTGGCGGCATCCAGGTCGACCTTCGCGTGTTGCCGGAGGAATCTTTCGGAGCGGCGCTCCAGTACTTCACGGGCTCCAAAGAGCACAACGTCCACCTACGAACCCTCGCTATCAAACAAGGGCTGCGGGTCAACGAATGGGGGGTGTTCCGCATGCCGCCCGAACTGGATGGTGAGGATGTGGACATTCGAAGTCTGGATCGAGTAGCGGGAGCAACAGAGGCCGAGGTGTACGAGGCGTTGGGGTTGCCGGTCATGCCGGCCGTTCTCCGCGAAAATCGCGGGGAGATCGAGGCGGCACGAAAAGGCTCCCTCCCGGATTTGGTTACGATGGAACACATTCGAGCCGAGTTGCACATGCACTCGGATTGGAGCGATGGGAAGCTCTCGACTCGCGAGATGGTGGCCGCCTGCCGGGATCGGGGGCTAGAGTATGTCGCGTTCACGGACCACACGCCGGCCGTAGGCGTCGCAGGTGGTCTGGACGCTCCGGCGGTCCGAAGACAGTGGGAAGAGCTCGATGTTGTCCAGCAGGAGTTCCCAGACATCCGAATTTTCCGCGGCCTCGAAGTCGACATCCTGAAAGACGGATCACTCGATGCCCCGGACGACATCCTCGAAGCTCTCGACCTTGTCATCGTCTCGGTCCACTCGTTCATGAACATGGATCTGGCGGCCATGACGGACCGCATGATTCGGGCGATCCAACATCCACAGGTGGACCTCATTGGACATCCGACCGGCCGGCTCCTGGGGCGGCGCGATCCCTATCCCGTCGACGTGGAGGCGCTGCTGCAGGCGGCTGCCGAGCTCAGTGTGGCGGTCGAGATAAATTCCCATCCCCGACGGCTCGACCTGAGCGACGTCCACGCGTACAGAGCGCGGGAGCTCGGGATTCCGGTGGCCATCAACACCGATGCGCACTCCCTGAAGGACCTGGATCGGCGCCCCTACGGCGTAGATCAGGCTCGCAGAGCGTGGCTGACCCCCGCCGACGTGCTGAACGCACGCGGCGTAAAGGAGTTCAGCGCATGGCTGGATCGTAGGAATGCCTGAGCTGTTTCCCCAGCTCCTGCTCCTCGCGGGCGGGATCGGCGCCCTTTACTTCGGTGCCGAGTGGCTCATTCACGGCGCGGCCAACCTGGCCAGCCGCGTGGGTGTGAGTCCCATCGTCATCGGCCTCACCGTCGTTTCGATCGGCACGTCCGCACCCGAGCTGGCCGTGTGCTTGATTGCCGTTGCCAGGGATCAGCCGGACCTCGCCATCGGAAACGTGATGGGCTCGAACCTGGCGAACCTCGGGCTCGTGCTGGGCCTGACCGCGGTGATGAGCCCACTCCGCGTGGCTGCCCGCGTGGTCCGGCGGGAGGTTCCCATCATGATCGGGATGACGATGGTGTTGATCCTGCCATTGCTCGATCTGGAGCTGAGCCGGGGGGACGGAGTTGTTCTGGTGGCGCTCCTCGGAGCGTACCTGATGTTCGTGTTGCGGAGCGCGCGCGACGAGCCGGCCGAGATCCAGGATGAGTTCGAAGAGTTCGTGGAGGGGAAGGACGGAAGCGCCTCGAACATGCCATTTTGGCGAGCGGGCGGGCTTATCGTGGTGGGGATTGCCGGATTGGTGATCGGGGGCCGGGCGATCATCGAGTCCGCAACCTACCTGGCTGAAGCGGCCGGCATCCCCGACCTGTACGTGGGCCTGACCATCGTGGCCATAGGCACGTCCCTACCGGAGCTGGCCACGTCGCTGGTCGCTGCGGCTCGGCAAGAAGCGGACATTGCGGTGGGCAACGCGATCGGATCCAACATCTTCAACATCGGCGCCGTCCTGGGCGGCACGGCGTTGTTCCATCCGGTGGCGGTAACACCCCACGTGCTGCGCTACGAGTTCCCAGCCGTGCTGCTCATCTCGATATTGGTGCTGCCCCTGGCGCGAACGAGCTATACGATCAAACGGACCGAGGGCGGGCTCCTGTTCTTATCCTATGTAGGTCTGGGCCTCTGGATCTTCTGGTAACCACGGTCGAGGAGGTTGCCGTTGGGCACCGAAATCGAACGGGCGGTCGAGCGTTGGAAGGCCAAAGGCATCGTCACATCGGAGCTGGCTGAACGGCTTCTGGCCGAAGCCCACGCCGACGGCGAGCGTGGACGCACGCGCGTTTTCCAGTACGTGATCTCGGCCAGCGCGGCATTGGTGGTGGTGCTCGCGGCGGGCGTGTTCATGTCATTGGCCTGGCCGTCCTTGAGCGATCGGGTGCGCATACTCGCGTTGGTGGTGACGGGAGCGACGCTGCTGCTGGCGGGGAAGGGAATCGCGAGCAGAAGTGGGTTGGCGCCCGTCGGCTACCTCGTGCAAACGGCGGGTTTGGGACTGCTGCTCTTCGGTTACATGTATCCGGACGACGCCTGGAGCCCACGGTCCTTCATGTGGGTTGTCGTGGCGGTGGCGTCGTTCCTGACCCCAGTGGTGAGCACGCTGGTGGCCATCTCTTCGAACGCGGTCATGCCTGCGGTGAACGCCGCGTTCGGATATGCGTTTCTGCTCGTGGGCCTCAGCCGGTTGGGCTTCCCGTGGGACGTCGCGCTCTGGATCGTGGACGCGGCGTTGCTGCTAACCCTGGCCGTGTTGGCTATCAGGCTCCTACGACCCGCCGCGCCCGAATCCCGCCAGTGGGAGTTGAGCACCTTTATCGCGAGCATGTTCGCGGGCTTCCCGCTCGCAGGCTTCACCGGAGTGCTGACCTTCAGCTCGTCGTCCGACTCGGTCTGGGCAGTATTCGCGTGGTGGCTGATCATGCTGCTGGTCACCCTCTGGGCGATACACCAAGCGCCGCCCTGGCTCCGACGCACCTGGTTTCCGCGCATCCTCGCCGGCTGCGCGTTGTTGGGAATTCCGCTTGTGTACTGGCTGTACTCCGAGTCAGGGCTCGGTTCGGGATTGGCGCCTTTGGCGCCGGGCCTGCTGGGAGGAGCCGCACTCGCGTACGCCATCCGTTTCGACGCGCCGGATACATTGGTGGCCGCGTGCGTAGCCATTGTGATCGCGGCATGGCATTTCGGCATCGATCAAGGTCGGGCGTTCGGGGCGGTCGTGGCCTTGGCCTTCACGGCGGCGGTGCTGTTTTGGCTGGCTGCGCGACTCGGCCAGCAGGCGGAGGCTCATCGAGGCGACCCGCAGTGACCGGAGCCGATCTCCCGAGCCTTCGGGTCCCCCCTCCCGGACCGAAGTCCTTGGCGCTGGCCCGCAGACTCGGACAGGTGGAGTCGCGGAACGTGACGTTCTTCTCGGAGGACTTCCCGGTCTGCTGGGAACGGGCCCGAGGAGCGAACGTGGAAGACGTCGACGGGAACGTGTATCTGGACCTGACGTCGGCGTTCGGGGTGGCGGCGCTGGGCCATCAGGACCCGCGGGTTTCCGAGGCGATTGCCGATCAAGCCAGCCGGCTCACCCACGGCATGGGCGACGTACATCCCAATCGGGTGAAGATCGAGCTGCTGGAGCGGTTGGCTGCTCTCAGCCCCTGGTCCGACGCCAAGGCGGTATTGGCCAATAGTGGATCCGAGGCGGTGGAGATCGCTCTCAAAACTGCGGAGATCGCCACCGGCCGTCCCGGGATCTTGGCCATGGAAGGAGCCTACCACGGCCTCACGCTCGGGGCGCTGGCCGCCACTTCACGCGAGGAGTTTCGGGCGCCGTTCCGAGCCCGCCTCTGGAGCGGCGTGGCGCGTATCCCCTTTCCGACCGATTCCGATTCGGTGGCTGCGTCATTGACCGCCGCGGCGGATGTGCTCTCGGGATCGTCCGGGAAGCCACGGATCGGGGCGGTGATCGTCGAGCCGATCCAGGGCCGGGGCGGCGTTCGCGTGCCGGCTCCGGGGTTCCTCGCCGCACTGGCCGATCTCGCCCGCGACGCCGGGGCCCTGCTGGTGGTCGACGAGGTCTTCACGGGATTCGGGCGCACGGGCAAGCTGTTCGGCTTCGAGCACGAGGGATTTACGCCCGACATTCTCTGCGTGGGGAAGGCCCTGGGAGGCGGATTGCCGTTCTCGGGCTGTCTGGGACCGGCGGCGGTCATGGACGCCTGGCCGACCTCCACCGGCGAGGCCCTTCACACCAGCACCTTTCTGGGCCACCCGTTGGCCGCCCGAGCGGCGCTGGCCTTTCTGGAGGAGCTGGCATCCCGCGATCTGGTGGCGAGGTCCGCGGAGGTCGGCGCCTGGTTTCTGGGCCAGTTGCGCGCGCACCTGGCCGACCTGCCTCACGTGGCCGATATTCGCGGCCGCGGCATGCTCGCCGGCATCGAGCTCTCGTCTGCCGGTCAACGCGCCTTCGCCGACGACCCTGCGGCCGCCGTCGCAGCGCTCCGCCGGGGGTTGCTCGTGCTCCCGTCCGGGGAGCGGGGGCAGGTCATGGAGCTCGCCCCGCCGCTGACGATCACCCGCTCCCAACTCGAATGGTCGGTGAAGGTACTCGGGGAGCTGCTTGCTTCCGCGTAGCCAGCACTCAGCCGCCGAGATACCTTCCCGCGCCCGGCCGGTGATCCCGTTCGTTCGGCATTGCACGCGAGCCGGTCATGATCCGACAACGGGGACGGCACGATCCGTCTCTTCGGGAGCGCCATGAGCAAGTCGACGTACGGCCTTTTGGAAGGTAAGCGCGGCGTGGTGTTCGGAGCCTTGAACGAGGCCAGCATCGCGTGGGCGATTGCCGAGACCGTTCATCGCGAAGGCGGACGGTTCGTCCTTTCCAACGCGCCCGTGGCCAGACGACTCGGGTCGGTGGATGAGCTGGCGGAGAAAACGGGAGCCTCGATCTGCTGGGCGGACGCCACGAAAAACGAAGACCTGGCTGCGGTTTTCGAGCAGGCGAAGGACGAGTTCGGACAGGTGGACTTCATCGTCCATTCGATCGGGATGGGGATCAACGTCCGAAAGAAGCGTGACTATCCCGAGCTGAATCACGATTGGTATCTGAAGACGTTGGACATCTCGGCCATCAGCCTCCATCGCGTTGTGACGGCGGCGCTGGATACGGACGCACTGGCGGATGGGGCGTCCATCGTCGCGTTGTCGTTCGTGGGGTCACAGCGGATCTTTTCCGCCTACTCCGAGATGGGAGACGCCAAGGCTCTCCTGGAGAGCATCGTCCGCTCGTACGGGTATCGCCTCGGCGCCCGCGGGATTCGGATCAACGCGATCTCCCAGAGTCCGACGCCGACCACGGCCGGGTCGGGCATCCGAGGTTTGGACGCCATGCTGGAATTCGGAGAGAGGATGTCGCCGCTGGGCAATGCGGACGCCCAGAGCTGCGCCGATTTCACCGTGGCGATGCTTTCGGATTTGACCCGAATGGTGACGATGCAGACGCTCTACCACGATGGCGGATTCAGCAGCATGGGGATCTCAGACGAGCTGATGCAGGCGTTCCAGGAGGCGTTGGAGTAACCGAAGGGCCGAACTCACTGCCCTGCGCATCGACGGTCCGCAAGGGCATCTCCGGACCCCCTCAGCGGGCGGCGCGCATCACTCCGTTGACGATCACGTCCAACACCGAGCGGGTCACGGCTCCGACGGCGCTGCCCACTCCCCGCCAGTCGGTCGTGGCGACGACGACTACGTTCATGGACGGCACGACGTAGATGAACTGGCCACCGAAGCCCCAAGCCAGGGCTTCGGGTCCCCGTATTCCCTCGGCCGTCCACCACAGCCGCCCGTAGCTGAGCGAGGTGAGCGGGCCGTACTCGGCCTGTAGCGGCACCTGCGTCTCCATGGCCGAGGCCGCCCACCCTCGAGGCAGGACCTGCCGGCTGCCGCTGACCCCGTCCTGGAGCATGAGCACGCCGAGCCGCGCCAGATCGCGCGGCCGCAGGTCCAGGCCGGACCCGCCGTTCACCCGGCCACCGCTGACCGGCTCCCACACCACCGTGTCGATGCCGATAGGCTCGAACAAACGGTCCCGGGCGAAATCGGAAAGCGGTGTGCCGATGGCGTCTTCGAGGGCGACTCCCAACAGGTGCACGGCAGCCGAGTTGTACGTGAAGACGCTACCCGGCGTGTCGACGAGTGGCCGATCCAACAAGTACTGGATCTGATCCGGTGCCACGACCCAATCGTTGTAGCTGCCGGCCGTGGACTCGTCCCACTCGAATCCGCTCGTCATGGTGAGCAGATGAGAGATTGTGATCTGCGCCTGCTCCTGCGTCAGGGCTGCGGTCTCGGGTAGGATCAACTCGCCGATGGGCTGGTCTATGCCCGAGACGAACCCCGCGGAGATGGCCAAGGGGACCAGCGCAGACACGACGCTCTTGGTAACGGAGCGAACGTCGTTGACCTGTTCGGCTCCGTTTCCGCGGAAGTACTCCTCGTCCACCATGTGTCCGTTCCGGACCACCAATAGAGATAGAAGCCGATCGGTGGTGCGAGCTTGCTCGAACGCCTCTTCCAGTTGCGACGGGACGAAGCCCTGATCGCGCGGCGACGCCGTTTGCCACGGACCGGACAGGTCGACCGGAGGCCCGGGGTCCGGGGGAAGAACGGGGTCGTCTTCCGACCCGCACGCCAGCCCCGCCACGAGTCCCAGCAGCACGGCCAACCGTGCTGATCGGCTGCCCTCCAGTCTTCCACGCATCGAACCCTTCATACGACGGGCGGCGGCTTCACTTGCAGGGTTCAGGGCCACCCGGAACGCCGATCAACGTTATGTTAATGCAGAACCAAAGCAGTTTTGCCTCCAAATCTTCCGCGTATCTCTCATGATCGCCGACTTGATAAACCGTCCCACCCCCAAAAGGCCGTCAACCCTCAGATTTTCAGGCCGGATCCTGTACCTGGTAGACTCGGACGAGCTGATGCGGGCGCAGCTATACGACGGGCAGGAGCTGGAGCTCACATCTCAGCTCCGAGCCCAGCTCCGGGATCAGATTTCGACCGACGAGATCACGCCGGCCTACATCTGTTACTTCCATGACCAAACTCTGGGCGAGTTCCCGTACCTGGGTCTGCGCGCGGCCGACGCAGACGGGAAACGGCAGTCGCCGGTCCGTCGTGGGAGCGTCAAATCCGGCGGATTCGTGTGCTCGGTGGCCGGAAAGCGACGGGGCAAGGGATCCAGCCGGGAGCAGAGCCCCTACGCGGAGCTGATGGCGGGTATTCGCGTGGTCGTGGCCGAAAGCATCGAGCGCATCTACAACGAGAACTGCCAGAACCTGGGCATCCTCACGACCACCGATTTCGGCGTTATTCGGCGGATTCGCGAAGGCGAAGAGCTGGCTTTGAGCGAGTTCACCGAAGGGACCGACGAGATCACGCGCCAGATCATCGAGTACGGCGGACTGTTCGAGTTCAACGTCGCGAGGCTCCAGGGTGGGGTGTCGCTCCCGGTGCCCGCTGCGGTTAGTACCGAACGCGCAGCACCTGCGATGACCCTGGCGGAAAAGATCTTCGCGTCCCACTGGGTCAGGGACGCCGCCGAAGGCAGCCTCGGGGTGGAGTGGACCAAGCCGGGTGAAGCCGGATTCTTCCGTACGGATATCCGTTTCAGCCACGAGTACGTGACGCCCATGGCGGCCATCTTCTTCGAGGAGAAGGTGGGGCCTGAAGCCGAGGTGGTCGATCCGGAGTCGATCCTCTTCTTCCGCGACCACCTTACGTTTCTGGACAAGGCCATGACCCAGGAACGCATCGAACAGGGTCTGCTGGCCGTCGCAAACCAGCTCGAGGTCAAGCAGCGGGAGTTTTCGGAGCGCCAGGGCATCAAGCTCTACGGTGAGCAGAAGGGTCATCAATTGGGATCCGAGGCCATTTGCCACTCGAAGATCCTGGAGGAGTATGCCGAGCCGGGCATGCTGATCATCGGGACGGACTCGCACACACCGCACGCGGGGGCGATCGGGTGTGTGGCGTTCGGGGTGGGCACGACGGCGATCTTCAACTCGTGGATCACCAAGGACGTGCGTGTCCGTGTGCCACCCTCGTTCAAAGTGATCGTCAACGGCGAGGCGCCGAGCAACGTCACCGCGAAGGACTTCATGCTCGAGATCCTGCGCCATCCCTACGTCAAAGACGGGCACGCGATCGGACAGATCGTGGAGTACGCCGGGCCGGCGGTGGAGGCGTTATCGGTGGACGAGCGCGCCACGATGACCAACATGGCGGCGGAGGTCGGAGCGTTCACGGGGATCGTGGCGGCCGACCGGAAGACCATCGACTATCTGGTCGAGGAACGGGGCATGGAGCGGGCGCAGGCCGAGCGCCTCACCAAAGGCATGCAGTCCGATCCGGGTGCCGAATACGTCAAGGTCATCGAGATCGACGCCTCGACGTTGCGACCCATGGTGGCGCTGCCCGGGGACCCCGGAAACGGCCTCTACATGGACGAGCTGTCCGACGACCAGGTCCGTATCGACATCGCATACGCAGGGTCTTGTACCGCGGGCAAGAAGGAAGACATGGACATGTATGCCCACGTGTTCAGGGAAGCGTTCGAAGACTGGGGGCTCCGTGTCCATCCCGACGTGGAGTGCTTTATCCAGTGCGGTTCGATCGAAGTGCGCGAATACTGTCGGGAACGCGGGTATCTGGACCTGTTCGAGATGGTCGGCGCCGTATTCATCGAGCCCGGCTGCGGTGCCTGTATCAACGCGGGTCCGGGGATCACGGCAACGCCCGACCAGGTGTCGATCTCGTCCCAGAACCGCAACTTCCCGGGCCGATCCGGACCGGGCCAGCTCTACTTGGGCTCGCCCTACTCGGTGGCGGCGAGCGCCGTTGCCGGGTATGTCACGTCGTGGGAGCCGGGACGGCGTATCGTGCCGGTCGCGCCGCGCCAGCCGGTTCCGGCCTGAGCGGCGCGGACGGGCCGACCGGGCTCACTCGCACATCCTCGAATTGGAGTCCCATGAGAAGCGCGCCTTCCGCCCGATATCTACTTGCCTCGCTGGTGGCTCTCGCCGCCACTCCCGCCGTAGCACAGGTGCACGACTCGGAGGCCTGGCTCATCGCTACGGCCACCCTGGCGCTTCCGGAACAGAGCCGCGCAGGCGCGGAGGTGCGAGCCTGGACGGAAGATGGCGGCCTGCGCGTGATTCGGGCCGGCACCAACGGCCTGATCTGCTTGTCGGACCGGCCGGGAGAGGGGCTGAGCGTGGCATGCTACCACGAGAGCCTCGAGCCGTTCATGGAGCGGGGACGAGAGCTGCGTGCCGAGGGCGTCGAAGGGATGGACCGCATGCAAAGGCGTTGGGCCGAAGCTCGCGACGGTGTCCTCGCGATGCCTGCGGGTGCGGCAATGGTCTTCAACTTTCGCATGCCGGAGGAGCCGGCGGATCCGGCTGCAATCGACCCGGAGCGGGCCGGCCGTCTCCAGGCCGTGTACATCCCCTACGCCACGCCCGAGTCCACCGGACTTCCCACCGAGCCGCCCGGCGGATCGGCTCCCTGGTTGATGTGGCCGGGGGAGCCCTCCGCTCACATCATGATCTCGCTCCCGCCGTCGGGCGCCTAGGGCGAACGCCGAACCACTAGAAACCTCCTTCGGCCGCCCAATCCGACGTGATGCGCCGCACGACCACGGTGGGCACGTCGAACTCGTCGAGCTCGATGTAGGCCACGAGCCCGCCCGGTCCGAACGCGTCGGGCATGGCCAGATGATCGGCGGGAATCGTACCCACGTAGCCGCCATCCGCCGTGATCACGTCGATGGGGCCGGCGGCACCAATCTCCCGCGGGGCGCGACCTACCCATATGCGACCGGCTCTGTCGGCGCGCATGTCGGTCACCACCGGAATCTCGTCACGGAACACCATGTTCTCGACGCGCTCCCGTAACATGGCCTGCATGCCCTCCATGGCTCTGCTTCCGCCCGTGCCTCCGATCATGACGAGCCGTGGCGCTCCCTGCCCGTCATCGAGCTCGGCCAACCGGCGATCTCGCTCGGCATCTCGCTCGGCCGCACCGACCGGCGTCGGAGTAATGGGGCGCGACAGTCGGTTGAGCTCGTTCCCATCGACATCTACGACCGTGACGTCGTACGTGGTCGAGTCGACAACGGCGATCGAGCCCTCCGGAAGCACGGCCACGAAGGTGCTGGGTTCGAACCCCACGACCGGGGACATCCTGAGGTTGATGGACGCCGCCCCATCCGCGTTTTCCAGCGTGCTCTCGGAAGCGTCTCCTCCAGCCGGCGGCGGCTGCCAGGCCTCATACAACACCCGGGGGCTTTCCCCTTCCAAGCTGAACAAGCGCACGGGCACGTAAGGAATGCGGCTGGCCAGCGGATCGGCCGGCCCGTCGGTCTGGCTCATGTTGATCCGTACGCCCTCGCCGGACGCGACCAGGCCGCCGGCGGGGTGCGGATGATACTCCTCCAAGGGCACACCGTCGGCCAGGTTGGCCGGTGCCATTCGAGGCTCGGCGGCGGGCTCGAACACCACCCACGACTGATGCGCGATGTCCAGGACGGCGACGGTGCCGCCCTCCATGACGCCCATGGCCTGGGGGGCTCGCAACTCGCCGGGACCCTCTCCCGGCGAGCCGATCTGACGGACGAACTCGCCGGTGGGACCGACCATCACGATCCGGCTGTTGTCCGAATCGAACACGTAGAGATTGCCCGCGCCGTCGAAGGCCACCGACCCGACTCGGGAAAAGGTCTCCCAGTCTGCACCGTCCAGGCGGCCGACACGGAATACCTCTTCGGTCTCGGGCAGAATCTCGACGTCGGGGCCTGCAAGCCCCCCCACAGCCGCCGATCCGCTGTCGCCGCTGCACGCGACGAGTGGAAGGACCAGCGCCGTGAACAGCGTCTGGAGGAAGCGAGGACGGGGGCGTGGAATGGTGGTGGGGTGCACGCTCATAGATTCCTGCACGAGGTTCTAAGGGTCGGACAGCGACAGGTTCCGACCCTCAGATGCACAGTGCAGGACAGATCGTTGCTACTGGCGTGCTGTTACGAAATCGACACGAGGCCGCCGACGCGGCGGCTAACCGGCTTCGCTGCCCTCGTCGGGTGTCGATCCGTGAGCGTGATCGTGGGCCGAGTGACGATGCCGGCAGCATCCTCCGCATTGGCACCGGCACTGCCCCCGCTGACCGCAGCAGTGGCGACCACGCTTGGAGCAGATGAGCCAGATGATCACGCCGAGCACGATCATCTCGGACATGCCCATGCGGCCGAATCCCCGGAAGAACGACGCGAGGCCCTCGAAGTACGACGTGAACAGTTCTGCGATCATGGACTCATCCGGATTCAGGGCGCATTAAGAACGGTAATCTCTTAGACGGCAGCACCCTGGCAGAGGTTTCAAGCCGGCGCCGACGCGTTTCGAGTAATCGGGTCCGTTTCTACCTGCGCGGCGGCCGTTCGTTCACTCGTATGGCTCACAGCGACCGGACCTGAGCGGTGACGTCGCCCCGGGGGTAGGGCCGCGAGGGATCTCGCCGCATCCTGCACGCCATTGGGGCAGCTTGCCGTGGAGCCGCAACAACGAAGTGTTGCGTTGACGCAACAGTCGAGTCCCGGCGCTTCGCGCTTGATCCTTCGAAAACCCTTTAGTTATAGGCGTTTCGCCAGGCTGGCACCCGAACCGACCAACGGAACGCGGTTTGCCGCAACATATTCGCGCTCGGATATTTCGAGCTATGTAACATCCCGCGCTACCCTGGTGGGCTGCCGGTCAGAGCCCACCGCCAAAGGAGGCAGCATGAAGTTCACTCGCGGTCAGCGGGTAGGTACCGCAGCCTTGACCTTTCTCTTTGCGGCGTGCGGCCCTGACATGGTCACACCCATCGCAGACGACCCCGCCGGTGCGGAGTTCTTCACGGGACAAGGGGGGGAGGCACTCGCCGCCGTTGTCGCGGCGCCGGTGCAATCATGTACGACCGTCACGTTCGACGGGTTCGCCCATGGCGACATCGTCGACATGTTGGCGGTTCCGCTTTTTGGCGGATTCAACCTCACCGTTTCGGTCGTGGATGAGACGGCGCCCAGCGACAACGTCGCCAAGATCTACGATTCCGGCACGGCTCACGCGGACGGCGACCAGGACCTCCAGGTTCCCGGAGTGGGAGGGCTTTGCGACGCGTGTGACGGGAACATGATGGTGATTCCCAACACCGACTTCGCCACCAACGGCGATTCCAACGGTGGCGGCACGATCGTCCTGACCGGGTTCCCGGCCGAGGGCGAGAGCACCATCAAGAGCTTTTCCGCGGTCGACCAGGGTCCCGAGCCCGACGAGATGATCCATCTCGAGATCGACGGCGCGAACGTGGGCGGTTCGTCCGCGATGGGCGATGGTACGGTCGAGACGGTCGTTCCGACCGAGACCGTCATCGTGTCCGAGGCCGCGTTCGTGTTCGCCGGCTCGGGTGCGGTAGACAACCTGGAAATCTGTCACACTCCGCCTCCGCCTCCGCCCGGGGTTGGCACCGGCACGATCGGGTACTGGAAGAACCATCCCGAAGCTTGGCCGGTGGACGAGATCACGATCGGCGGCGTGCCGTACACCGTCGAGCAGGCTATCGCGATCATGAACACGCCCGGCAAGGGCGACAAGACCTACGACATGTTCGCCCAGCTCGTAGCTGCGAAGCTGAATGTGCTGATCGGAAACGAATCCGACTGCATCGACGAGACGATCGCCTTGGCGGACGCATGGCTGAGCATGTACACGGTAGGGATCGGCGTAAAAGCCAATAGTGACGCCTGGCAGACTGCCGCCAGCGGTTGGCACACCACCCTCGACGAGTACAACAACGGGAACCTCTGCGCGCCGCACAGGGGATAGTCCGAGGAGTCACCGTCGCCAGACGATGACCTGAAGACGAAGAACGGGGCGGGCCGTTGGTCCGCCCCGTTTGCCGTTTCGGTATGTGAACGGCGCCACGAGTGACCAACGCCTTCCGAATCGTGTCCATATTGTGCACGTCTTCCAAACCCATAGTTCACCGCCACCCAGGGGCTGTCGTGCCTCATGTCCGGCGCGACGGGCCCGCAGACACAAGGTGCGAGCACGTATGACTTCTCGATTTCGTACAACCGCGCTGACGGCTATCGTACTCGTCGCAGCGTGCGAGGCGGCGCCGGACAGTCCGACTTCTGTCGTCTCGCCAGCGGAAGCACCACTGACCATCGCGCCGGATCAGGGCGCCGCTGCCGAAGCCGTGGTGCCCGGTCACGTCCTGGTCAGGCTTCAGCCGAACGCTGATTTGGCCGAAGTGGCGGGCCGGCACGGTCTTCAGGTCGCCGCCAACCATGCCCGTTTTTCGATCGTCCGCGGTGCCGCCGGGAACGAACGGGCTCTCGCCGCTCGGCTACGCGCGGAGGCCGAGGTCGAGTTTGCCGAGCCCGACTTCCTCCGCCAGCCCACCGCCATCGACCCTCGGTTGTGGGCCTTCTACAACCCGGGCGGACTGGAGATTCGCTACACACGCGGCGGCAACCGCGGTCAGGTGGTCTCCTCCAAGATCTCCACCGCCGATGCGGATGAAGACAACATCGAGGGCTACGGCGCCGGCGGAGCGGCAGTAGTGATCGGAAGCATCGACACCGGAGTCGACTTTGCCCACGGCGAATTCCTGTCGGGTCAGCTCATCAAGGGCTCGGACTGGATCGACGGGGACGGAAGCCCGGACGACGAGGACGACCACGGGACTCACACTACCGGCACGATGGTCGGCCAAAGCGTTGGCGTGGCGGGAGTGTCCGGCGCGGGCGCCAACGTCCAAGTGTTGGTGCAGCGTGTGTGCGGAAACCGCGGCTGTCCGAGCTCCGCCATCGCAAACGCGATCAACGAAGCCGCCGACTATCCCGGAATGGTGGCCATGAACCTCTCCTTGGGCGGCGGCAGCCTTTCCCAGGCGGAGCGGGACGCGATCCAGTACGCCACGAACAAGGGCGTGTTGGTGATCGCCTCGGCCGGGAATGACGGCACGGGGACCGTGAGCTGCCCCGCGTGCGACCCGAACGCCATATCTGTCGCAGCCAGCAACTGGCAGGACGGACGGGCGTACTACTCCAACTGGGGATCGGGCCTGGACATCACCGCGCCCGGCGGAGAGCTGTACTCCAACACGACCGACGAGGGAGGGATCTACAGCGCGGTCCGGGGTGGGTACGGGTACCTGCAAGGCACGTCGATGGCTGCACCCCAGGTAACCGGGACGGCGGCCGTGGTGGCGTCGGTCGCCGGGTTGACCGGCCCGGCTCTCCGCGCTCGGCTGGAAGGCACCGTGGACGACCTGGGCCAGTCCGGCTACGACACGGACTATGGACACGGCCGGCTGAACAGCTACAGGGCCGTGACCACCCAGACGCTCGTTGAAGGTGGGCCTCCCGGCGGTTCGCTCACAGCCTCGATCGACCGCAGCTGCTCACGGGGGGACTGCACATTCGACGGAAGCGGGTCGACCGGGCCGATCACAAGCTATGCCTGGACGCTTTCCGACGGCAGCTCCGCCTCCGGTGTGACGGCGTCGGAGACCTACACCGCGGCCGGCAGTTACACGGTGTCGCTTACCGTCTCCGACGGGTCCGGAAACACCGACAGCGCGAGCCGCACGATCACGTGCACGGCACGTGGCAAGAACAACAAGCTGAGCTGCTCATGACGAGCGGGTCGGGCCGCGCGGTTTCACGGACCTGAATGGCGCGCTGAAGCCTGAACGAGCGAGAGAGGGCGGACCTCGGCGGTCCGCCCTCTCTTCGCGTCCGTCGTCGCCACCGGCGGAAGATTTCACCGGATCGGCCGAAGGTCTCTGCCGACTCGATGGTCGCTGCTGGACTCGAACCAGCGACTTCTACGATGTGAACGTAGCGCTCTACCAGCTGAGCTAAGCGACCTCAATACCCCCACGGGGAATCGAACCCCGGTCTCCTGGCTGAGAACCAGGTATCCTAGGCCACTAGACGATGGGGGCCTGCCCTATCCTCGGACGACAGCGCCACGCCTCTCGGCCGTCCGCCTCCGGGGAAAAGGACCGGAAAGATAGACAGGCTGTGAAGCCCGTTCAACCCCGCGAGCCGCTGGAGGGACGTGGCCGCTCCCGGCTCCCGTCCGGCATCCGCCACCTCTTGGCCAGGACGTTAACTTCAACAACTGGTGTCGGATCGCGGGGATTCGGAGGAGAAGGAGTGATGGCGGAGAAGACGTTGGGCGAAGACGAGGTGAAGGGTTGGCTGGCAGCGCAGACGGGCTGGAAGCTCGTGGCTGACGGAGCTGCCATCCGCAAGCAGTTCACCTTCAACTCGTTTCGGGACTCGATCGTGTTCGTGAACCGAGTCGCGACGCTGGCGGACAAAGCCAATCATCACCCGGATGTCGACATTCGCTACGACCGCGTGCTGCTCACCCTGTCCACTCACTCGGCCGGCGGCGTGACAGACAAAGACCTAGACTTGGCGAAGGGGGTCGACCTGGCCACGTCCGCCCGCTGAAGTCCGCTCCGCGGATCAGGTGAAGTCCATTCCGAAAAAGATCACGCCGACCAGGATGGCCCCCACCGCCACCGGCGCCACGAACCGAATGAAGAACCGCCAAGCGCCATAGCTGTACCAGGCAGGAGCCCCTCCGGTGGCAAGCTCCGTTTCGGTGGACTCTCGTGTCATGAACCACCCGGCCGCGATCGTGATCAGCAATCCGCCGATGGGCAGTTGCCAGTTGGACGCGAAGTGATCGAGTGTGGCGAAGAACCCCGCCTTGCCCTCGACGATCTCGAAGTTGGACAGCCCGGCCGATGCTCCCAACGAGAGGGCACAGAGCAGCGAGAAGAAGAAGATGGACGCCGCGCAGATGAGCGTGGCCTTGGGCCGGGACCAATCCCGTTCGTCGATGAACACGCTCACGACTACCTCGAGCAGAGAGATCGTGGAGGTCAGAGCGGCGAAAGCCACCAAGGCATAGAACATGGGCGCCAACACATGTCCGAGCGGCACTTCGGTGAAGAAGAGCTGGGGCAGAGAGATGAACAGCATCCCCACGGTGGAGGCGCCCACCTGCTCGTCCATGCCCGGCACGGAGAAGATCACGCTGAACATGATGATGGTGGCGAACAGCGCGATCAGCGTGTCGAGCAACACGATGAGGCCCGCGGCCTTTACGATCGACTGGTCCTTGGCGACGTAAGAGCCGTACGTGATCATGGCTCCCATCCCCAGCGACAGCGTGAAGAACGAGTGTCCGAGCGCCTCGAGCACACCGGCCCGATCGAGCTCGTCGAAGCGAGGCTGGAAGATGAACGCGAGCGCCTCCCCGGACCCGTCCATGGTCAGAGCCGAGAACAAGAGCAGGAGGAGGATGACGAAAAGGATCGGAAGCAGGAGCCTGGCCGTACGCTCGATTCCGCCCCGCACTCCCGTCCACACCACGCCGGCGGTCAACGTCATGAAGGCGGCCGCGAGGCCGACCTGTACGGGTCCGTTGGCCGCGAAGGCGGCGAACTCGTCACCCAATTGAGCGTTGGCGGGGAAGCCGCCGAAGGTCCAACCCAGCGTTTTGAAGAAGTACGCCAGGGACCAGCCCGCCACGACCGCGTAGAAGCTCAGAATGGTGAATCCCGCGAGCACACCCCAAGCTCCCACGATTCCCCAGCCCTTCCCGACCGCTTGCCGCAGCGCGCCGACGGCGCTCGTCTGCGTCTTCCGGCCGATGAGGATCTCCGCCATCATGATCGGAAGGCCGACGGCCACGATGCACAGCAAGTACACGAGCACGAACGCGCCACCGCGGTTTTCCCAGGTGATGAACGGGAACTTCCACAGATTGCCGAGTCCCACGGCGCTGCCGGTGGCAGCCAGGACGAAGCCGAGGCTGGAACTCCAATGGTCACGCTGACCTTGCATGGTTGTCTGCCGTTCTTGGGTGAGCGGTTCGGTGCCTCGAAGGGAACGTAGGAGTAACGATCAGTACCCCGGTAGGCGACACATATATTGAACGTGGAACCGTCTTGAACAAGGAAGCGCAGGTATGAGCCCCAGATCCGCCGGTCGTCTCCGGCTCCTTCCGTTGCTCGCCGGATGGGCCCTGATGGGGTGTAGCCCTGACGCGGAGCGAGTCGAGACCGAACCCGAGTTTCGCGTGGCGCTGCTTACCTCGGGCCCGATCACCGATGCCGGTTGGCATGCCGGCGCGTATGAAGGACTCATGGCGATCAGGGACTCGCTGGGAGCCCGGGTGAGCCACGAAGAGACCCGCACTCCGACGGAGTTCGACGAGGCCTTCCTTTCCTACGGCTCGGAAGGGTATGACATGGTGTTCGCGCATGGGTTCGAATACCAGGACGCAGCCATGCGGGCGGCGGGGCGCTATCCCGACATGACCATCGTGGTCAGCGGAGGCGGCCGGGTCGGCGACAACGTCATCCCGCTGATCTTCCGACTGGAAGAAGCCTCCTACTTGGCCGGAATCGTGGCGGGAGGGGTGTCGGCGCGAGGCACCGTTGGCATGGTCGGGGGAGTGGACATCCCTCCGGCTCGGGGCACGTTCAACGCGTTCAGGGCGGGAGCGGAGGCCGCCCAGCCGGGAATCCGAGTACTCGAGTCCTACACGGGTGATTGGGATGACGTGGCCGCGGCCAAGGAAGCGGCGGTGGCCCAACTACGGAGCGGCGCGGACGTGATCATCCACAATACCGACGCGGGCAGCTTCGGGATTTTCCAGGCGGTGCGGGAGGCGGCGAGCACGTCCGATCCGCGGTGGGCGCTCGGCATGAACCGCGATCAGAACGACATCGCGCCCGACGTGATCCTGGGAAGCGCGGTGATCCGCATTTCGCAGGCTTTTCTCTCGGTGGCCAAACGCCATCAGGCGGGCTCGTTGGAGGCTGCCCCGTTCTACACGGGCACCCGGAGCGGCATCATCGACTTCGTTCCGAATCCGGCCCTGAGCGATCGCATCCCGCCCGAGGTGCTGGATCGGGTCGACGACGCCCGCGAGCGCATCCGGACCGGCGCCCTCGAGGTTCCCCGGGTGATCTTTGTCGAGGGTGATACCGGAGGCGAACCCTGACGCTTGCCGATGCGGATCACCGCGCCGGCGGAGGGACGCTGGAAGCCGTCGATATCCACAAGGGCTTCGGCCGTGTGCGAGCGTTGGACGGCGCGTCGCTGACGGCCTTCCCCGGTGAAGTCCACGCCGTTCTGGGCGAAAACGGAGCGGGAAAAAGCACCCTGGCCCACGTGCTCGGAGGCCTGGTGCGGCTGGACCGCGGGCAGGTGCGCGTCGACGGAAAGATCGTTCGCCTCGACTCGCCCGCCCACGCGGCGGCGCAGTCCATCGGGCTGGTGCACCAGCACTTCAAGCTCGTCCCAACCCTCACTGCGCTCGAGAACATCGCCCTCGTGTCCGGCGGCTCCCCTTGGCGACTCCCGCTCGGCTCACTTCGGCGAGAGGCGACGGCCGTGGCGCAAGAGGCTGGATTGCAGGTGGATTTGGACGCGACGGTCGAGTTCATGAGCGTCGGTGCCAAGCAGCGCGTGGAAATCGTCAAGCTCCTCCTCAAAAGACCCCGCTTTCTGGTGTTGGACGAGCCCACGGCGGTGTTGGCGCCCAGCGAGGTGAGCGTGCTCCTTCACACGTTGAACCGGCTCGCGGCGGAAGGTCGTACCGTGCTGCTCATCGGACACAAGCTGGACGAGGTGCTTTCTGTGGCGGACCGCGTCACTGTGCTTCGGAGCGGTCGAACCATCCTTTCGGCTCCGAGGACCGATGTGGACGCTGCCGTCCTGACCCGCGCCATGGTTGGGGAGGTCGAGCTGGAGCGGACAGTGCCCGCGCCTCGCAGTGTCGGGGAGTCGATTGCGGCGCTGGCTGCGGTCTCCGTGTCCGATCGGGACAGGGGTGTGCATCTGGCCGGAGTATCCATGGAGGCCAGGCGGGGAGAGATCGTCGGGGTGGCCGGCGTGGCGGGGAATGGACAACGGGAGTTGGCGCTGGTCCTGGCGGGCCGCCTCCGCCCGAGATCCGGTGTCGTGGTCATCCCAGAAGCGGTCGGACTGGTCCCACAGGACCGCAGCCTGGAGGGGTTGGCGGCCGATCTGAGCCTGACCGAAAATGTGGCCCTGGCCCTACACGACCGAGCGGAGTACCGGTCCGGACCGCTGTTGGACTGGGCCCGGATTCGTGGCGAGACCACTTCGATTCTCGACCGGTTTCAGGTGGTGGCCGCCGGCCCGGACCAACCGGCCCGAACGCTTTCCGGCGGGAATCAACAACGAATGGTGGTGGGACGGGAGGTCGAGCGCTCACCCGACCTCTTGGTGCTCGAAAACCCGACCCGCGGCTTGGACATCGCGGCAACGGCCTATGTGCGGGGGCTACTGACGCGGCTTCGTGGACAGGGCGAATCGGCGCCGGCCATCGTGCTGATTTCCACCGATCTCGACGAGGTCTTGGCGCTTGCGGATCGCGTGCTGGTCATGCATCGCGGCCGCCTGATCCCGGTGGAAGGCCCAAGCCCCAGCCGAGAGACGGTGGGCTCACTCATGCTGGCCGGGCGCGAGGATCCGGCATCCGCCGAAGCGTAGACTGCACGATGCCGGTGTCCCGAGAGGATCGTGAACGGATCACGCCGTAGGTGGTGGACGTCGCTCGCAGCGGCCGGCACGGCGTTGGCGCTCGCGGGCCTGGCGCTTCTCGTTGGAGGTCACGACCCCGTGACCGGGGTCGTCGCCCTCGTGAGCGGCGCATTGGGGTCGTGGGAGCGCATCGTCTCGATCACCCTGGTTCGTGCCATACCCCTCATCCTCACGGGCCTGGCGGTGGCCTTCGCGTTTCGGGCTGCGGTATGGAACATCGGCGCCGAAGGCCAACTCTACGCGGGCGCCGTTGCGGCGGTTTGGCTGGGAGTGACGTTCACGGGGCTGCCCGGTTGGATCGGGATTCCGACGCTCCTCCTCCTATCGGGGCTGGCTGGCGCCGCGTGGGCCGCTCTTCCGGCGCTAATGAAGATTCGACTGGGAACGAGCGAGGTCATCACCACGTTGCTGATGAACTTCGTGGCACTCTACCTCGCCGCCTTCATCGTGCACGGCCCCCTCCGGGAACCCCGCGGAGTCTTTCCCCAGACCGAGGCCATCGCGGAGGCGTTCCGCCTCCCGATCCTGATTCCCGGCAGCCGCCTGCACCTGGGACTGCCGATGGCGTTGGCGGTCGCTGAGGTGCTCTGGGTGCTGCTGGCCAAGACGGCGTTCGGTTTCCGCGTTCGCGCGTTCGGTGCGGCGCCGGTGGCCGCTCATATCGCCGGGCGTATCCGGCCGAGCGGAGTCATCTTTCGGACACTGGCGCTCTCGGGGTTCATCGCCGGCGTCGCGGGTGGGGTCGAGCTTTCCGGCGTGACGTTCGCGCTCTACGAGGACCTCTCCCCCGGATACGGATACACGGCAATCGCCGTAGCCCTGCTCGGGGGACTTCGTCCGGGAGGCGTGGTCTTGGCCGGTCTCTTCTTCGGCATCCTGGAGGGCGGCGCCAGCGCCATGCAGCGTCAGGCCGGAATCCCCGCGGTGTGGGTCGGCTTCATCGAAGCCATCGTGATCCTCACGGTGGTCTCGTTCGAACGACTGGGTCGCACCGGAAACGGGCCCGGGTCCGGGCTTTCCGTCGCGCCTCGGGCCGAGGCGTCCTGAATGGAGCTGGGCTCCTTCTTGGAGGCGTCGGTGCGGCTGGGCGTGCCGCTCGCACTTGCCGCGCTCGGCGAGACGTTGAGCGAGCGAGGCGGCGTGATCAACATCGGCCTCGAAGGGTCGCTGATCGCGGGCGCGCTGGGCGGGGCTCTGGGCGCGCTGTGGACGGGCGGGGCGGTGATGGGGGTGGTGGCGGGCGCCTTGGCCGGAATGGCGGTGGCCGCCGTGTTCGCGATCGTCGCCGTCGGGATCGGGGGTGATCAGATCATCACGGGCACTGCGCTCACGTTGGGCGGGCTGGGCCTTACCGGCGTGATCTACCAGGAGTTGTTCGGAGCCACCGGAACCGCCTTGACGATTCCCACCTTGGGTCCCGTTGCCGTACCGCTGCTTTCACGCATCCCGTTGGTAGGGCCTGCACTGTTCGACCAGCCGCTGACGACGTACGTGGCCTACGCGTTGGCTCCAATGCTTTGGTATGTGCTCTTTCGGACGCGCTGGGGCTTGGAGTTGCGGGCGGTCGGGGAGGTGCCCGAAGCCGCCGAGGCCGCGGGCGTGCCGGTCCGAACGCGGAGGACGGCGGCCGTGTTGTTGGCTGGTGCGGCCGCGGGCCTGGCGGGTGCGCACCTGTCCCTCGCCCACGCCGGTACGTTTGCGGAGGGCATGTCGGCGGGGAAGGGATTCATCGCCATTGCGGTGGTCGTGCTAGGCCGCTGGAATCCGCTGTTGGTGCTGCCGGCAGCGCTCTTCTTCGGCGCTGCGTCGGCGCTCCAGTTCGCGCTGCAGGCGTCCGACTCGGATGTGCCGTATCAGCTCTTCCTGGCGCTGCCTTACGTCCTTACGCTGGCGGCGCTGGCCGGCCGAGTGGGACGTAGTCGGGCGCCTGCCGCGTTGGGCCGTGCCTGGCCTCCCGACCACGGGACCCACTAGCGGACGGTTCCCGCCCGCTAGCGGGTTCCCCACCTGCCGGGAGCGGCCGGCTCACCGGCGACGTTCGTCGTAGCTTCGACGCGCCGGCTGGCATTCGGGCCAACTGCCGACCTGTCCGGAGAACGGATTTCTGCCGAAGACGGTGCGACGATCGCGGTTCAAGCGCTGGGGTTCCTCGGAGGCGAGGTAGACCAGCATTGCCGTCAACGTCGCGTTGTTCATGAGATCGTCCGCGACGATCTTGTCGTACGTGTCCCGGTTCGTGTGCCACGTGTACGGACTGTACTCCCAGTTCAGCGCGCCCAGGCTGAATCCCGGGGCTCCGTAGCAAACGAACGCGGCGTGATCGCTGCCTCCGGACGCCGGATTTCCGGTGAATCCGAACCGGATGTGCGTCGAGATCTCCCGCGGCACCCGCGCCAACCAACGGGCCAGCGGGCCAGTTGCGTCCGGGAATCCCGACGCACTCATGTTCACCACCCTGCCGGTGCCGTTGTCCTGATTGAAGAGAGCCTGCAGTCCCTCGACGACTTCGGGATGATCCGCGGCGAACGCCCGGGACCCGTTCAGCCCCTGTTCTTCGCCGCTCCAGTGACCGACCAGGATCGTACGTCGCGGATTGGGATAGACCCGCCGGAGAATACGCATGGCTTCCAGCATGGTGATGGTGCCGGTGCCGTTGTCGGTGGCACCCGAGGCCGCATCCCAGGAGTCGAAGTGTGCGGAGAGCATGACGTATTCGTCGGGCAGCTCCGAGCCCCTGACCTCGGCGATGACGTTGAACACCGGGCCTTCACCCTGAATCTCCGCGTCGGACATCACCTCCAGCACCGGTCGCTGACCCTCCGCCGCGAGCCGGCTCACCAGTCCGAAATCTTCGCAGCTCAGCGCCACGGTCGGCACCCGTTCGGTTCCGCCGTTGAACACACGCTGCACCCCCCAGCCGCCCGGCCACGTGGATGTCAGCACGCCAAGCGCGCCGGCCTCTTCGAGCCGCTGCGCCAGGATGAACAGGTTCCTTCGGCCGGAGGCGTCGAATCCCGCGGCGGCGAGGTTGTCCGCCCAGGCCTGACGGGCCGCATCGCGATCCTCGCGCATGCGCGTGTACGAGGCCTCGGTCGCGAACTCATTCCACTGGCTGTTCGGGCGACACGTGGGCTCCGGAAACGAAATCGCGACGAACGCACCGGCCACGGAGGGCAGCCACCGTTCGAATGCGGCGGCGTCAGCGAACTCGGGCAGGACCAGCGCGGGTCCCCGACGGGTTTCTCCGCCGGTTCCCGGTGTCCACGCCAACTGGATGGCTTCCAGCGTGCGGACCCGCGGCTCCATCAGGTCGACGTGAAGCCGCCCGCGCGACCAGTGTCTCCAGGTGCCGTACTCCTCCCGTCGAGCCTCGATGCCGAAAGCCGCGTACGAGTCCAGAAGCCACTGATTCCCCGCGCGCTGGTTCGGCGTCCCTGTCAGGCGCGGGCCTACCGAGTCCATGAGCGACTGGGCCAGGCTCATGGCTTGAGAGCGCGCCATCCCCTCTTCCCAGATCTGTTCGAGGATGGGGTCGGACGTGGTGAACGTCTGCGCTAGGAGCATGTCACCGGACCACGCGCAACACGCGCAAGAGACGATGGCCACGCAACTCGTAAGACGGTGCATCGATGCCTCCCTGGACAACCCGGGTTTGGACCCATCAGTCTACGGGCCCGTGTTTCCCTCTCTCTTTGCGCGGAAAACTGACACGCCGTTTCCGTCCGCGTTACACTACACGAATGAAACGCTTCCCGATTACTCCGGTCCTCGTTGCCCTTTCGCTGACGCTCTGTCCTCCGGCGGCCGCGGCGCAGGTTGCGATCGAGGAGGCCGGCACAGTACGCACCGGCCTGCTTCTACGACAGCTCGACCACACCACCCGGGTGCTCATGATCGGCGCCCATCCGGACGACGAGGACACGAGTTTGCTGTCGGCCCTGGCCCGCGAGCGCGGCGCAAGGGTGGCGTATCTGGCGCTTACCCGCGGTGAGGGTGGGCAAAACCTGATCGGGACGGAGCTGGGTGAAGGCCTTGGGATCGTCCGGACGGGCGAGCTCCTGGCGGCGCGCCAGCGCGATGGCGCCGGACAGTTCTTCACGCGTGCGTTCGATTTCGGGTACTCGAAGCGCGCGGAAGAAGCACTCGAGATTTGGCCCGGGAACGAGTTGCTCGCGGACGTGGTTTGGGTTGTCCGCACGTTCCGTCCGCACGCCATCGTCTCGGTCTTCACTGGCACGCCGGCAGACGGCCACGGGCAGCACCAGGCGGCGGGAATCATGGCCCGTCAAGCGTACGCCGCAGCCGGTGATCCCACCGCATACGCCGATCAGCTCACGGGCGGGGTGGCCCCCTGGGCGCCGGCCGCTCTCTATCAACTGGCCTGGCGCGATCCCTCCGACGCCGACTTTTCGGTTGCCACGGGCCGCTTCGATCCGCTTCTGGGCCGGTCTCCCCACCAGGTGGCCATGGAGAGCCGGAGTCAGCATCGATCTCAGGACATGGGAGTGGCGCAGCCGCTCGGTCCCGCGGCTTCGAGGCTTCGCCTGGTATCGGGTGGGGGCGCGAGCGGTGGCCTGAGCGGCGGCTCGCCGGGGCGGGTGACCGAGTTTCTCGCGGGCGTCGACACCTCCGTTCGGGGTCTGGCCGCAGGTCTCGACGGGTCTGTCAGGGCTCGCGTCGAGCCTGAGCTGGGTGCGTTTTCGGACGCGGTAGCGGAAGCGAGGGCGGCGCTGACCCCGCTGGAGCCCGGCTCTGCGCTGCCGGCCTTGATCCGGGCGATCACTGCCCTGGATCGAGCGATTGCCATCGCTCCCGCGGCCAACGGCCAGCTTCTTCAGGAGCTTCGGGACCGCCGCGCGGTGGCTGCACGCACGGCCCTGTCGGCGGCTGGAATCACGGTGGACGTGCGTAGCAGCGACGACCTGGTGATTCCCGGCCAGGCGTTCCGCGTCGACATCGAGGTCTGGAACGGTGGCGGACAGCCGGTCGAGGCGGTCTCCCCCAGCCTTCGGCTGCCGGCGGGCACGCTGGCTCGGAAGACCGAGCCGCCGCAGCCACGGCGTAGGTTCTTCGGGCCGCCGCCCCCTCCACCCGCCGAAAACACCGAGCCCTGGATCGAAACGGCGGTCGGAGCGACCGAAGCGGTGGCCCCGGGCAGCCTTGGACGTTGGAGCTTCGAGGTGCGCTGGGCGGAAGCGGCACGCCCGTCCGAGCAATACTACCTCGCCGCTCCCCGTGACGGTGGCCTGTATCAATGGCCCGACGATCGCGCGCTCTGGGCCCAACCGAGAAATCCGGAGGTGCTTCCGGCGGCGGTGACGCTCGAGCTGAACGGCATCGAGATGGAGATCTCGACCGCCGCGGAGTTCCGCGGGGTGGATCGCGCCCTGGGCGAATTCCGCCAGCCCCTACTCGTGGCTCCTCGGCTTTCCGTGTCGGCCGATCCGGCGACGATGGTGTGGCCCCGGGCCCGCACGGAGCCCCGGTCGGTGACGGTATCCGTCCAGAGCTTCGATCCCGAGGCCGTGCGCGGCACGCTGGCGCTCGAGGTGCCTTCCGGATGGACCGCCGAACCCGAGTCCCAGGCGTTCGACCTGAACCGGGAGGGTGAGACGGCCACCCTCGGATTCCGGCTCTTCCCGAACGGCGTGCCCGCGGCCGGACGACTGTCCGTGGAGGCGGTGGCCACGGACGAGATGGGTCGGGAGTACCGGGACCGGGTGGCGGTGGTCGACTACGATCACATCCCCCGCACGCTCCAATTCTTCCCGGCTGCCACCGACCTGTCGGTGTTCGACGTCGAGGTCGCGTCGGATCTACAGGTGGGATATGTGATGGGCTCCGGCGACGCGGGACCGGAGGCCATCCGGGAGTTGGGCGTCGAGCCGGAGCTGCTGGACGCCGACGACCTGGAAGCGGGGGACCTGAGCCGGTTCGACGTCATCATGTTGGGTGTGCGAGCGTACCAGACCAGGCCCGACCTGGTGCGCAACAACGACCGGGTGCTGGATTTCGCCCGCGGCGGAGGCACGCTCATCGTGCAGTACAACCAATACGAGTTTCCGAGAGGCGGATTCGCGCCTTTTGCCGTGGACATTCGCCGACCGCATGACCGTGTTTCCGTCGAAACCGCGCCCGTGACCGTACTCGATCCGGATGCGCCGGTGTTGAACGCCCCCAATCGTATCGAGTCGCGGGACTTCGACGGATGGGTGCAGGAACGGGGGCTGTACTTCCTTTCAGAGTGGGATCCGCAGCTTCGCCCGGTGTTTGAAATGGCCGATCCCGGCGAGGAGCCCAAGCGGGGATCTCTGTTGATCGCACCACTGGATCGCGGGATCTACGTGTACACGGGGCTGTCGTTCTTCCGGCAGCTTCCGGCCGGAGTGCCTGGCGCGTACCGGCTGTTCGCCAACCTGTTGTCGCTCCGAGCCGAGCCACACTAGCCGAGGAACGCCGCCTTGCCCCATTCCGAGCACAACCGCTGGGATGACCAAGTGGCCGAAGAAGACCACGGGCCCATCGGGATCTTCCCAAGTTGGCGGGCGCTCTACACGACCGTAGTGGTCTATGCGCTCGTTCTGATCGTGGTGTTCTACCTACTCTCACAGGTGCTTTCCTTCGGCGGGGCTCCATGACCGGACTCGACTGGGGAGTCTTCCTCGTCTACTTCTTGGGCGTCATCGGGTTCGCCTACTACCAGAGCCGGAAAAACGTAGGAGTAGAGGGGTTTTTTCTGGCCAACCGACGTATGCACTGGGCGGCCATCGGCCTCTCGGTAATGGCCACGCAGGCCAGCGCGATCACGTACATCGGCACGACCGGCCAAGCGTTCGACGACGGCATGGAGTTCATCCAGGTCTACCTGGGACTCCCGATTGCCATGGTGATCATTTGCGCGGTGTTCGTGCCGTTCTTCTACCGCGCTCGGATCTTCACCGCCTACGAGTACCTCGAACGCCGCTTCGACCCCAAAACCCGGTCACTGGCCAGCTTCATCTTCTTGATCCAACGAGGCCTGGGCGCGGGAGTGATCCTCTACGCACCGGCAATCGTGCTGTCGGTCATCCTGGGTTGGGACGAAAAGGTCACGATCCTGATCATGGCCGCCGTCACGGTGGCCTATACGCTCATGGGCGGGATTACGGCCGTGATCTGGACCGACGTGGTGCAGATGCTGATGATGTGGGCCGGCATTTTCGGCGCACTCCTCATTCTGTTCGCCGAGCTACCCTCGGGGGTGGGCGTCTCCGACGTGGTGTACGTGGGTGGCATCCAGGACATGTGGCGGAGCATCGACCTCTCCTGGGACCCGACCAACACGTACACGGTGTGGTCGGGCCTCTTCGGCGGGTTGTTCCTGGCGTTGGCGTACTTCGGCACGGATCAGAGTCAGGTACAGCGCTACCTCACGGCCAGCTCCCTCAAGAACAGCCGCCTGTCGCTCATCTTCAATGCCTTTCTCAAGGTGCCGATGCAGTTCTTCATCCTGTCCATCGGCGTCACGCTGTTCGTGTTCTACCACTTCGAGCAGCCACCCCTGGTGTTCAACTCGTCCGAGGTCGCGGCCGTAGCGGCCAGCGATCGAGCGGACGACTACCGGGGACTGGAGTCCGCGTTCTCCGGCGTCCACTCGGCCCGCCGTGATGCGACGTTCGAGTTGTTGGAGGTTCGTGAGCAAGGGGGAGACCCTTCGGCGATACGAGCCCGCATCGGCGAGTACGATCGAGAGCTGACCGAGATTCGGGATGCAGCGAAGGCCGTGGTTGCGGACGTGAGAGGCACCACGTCCAACGACGTCAACTACGTCTTCCCCACATATCTTACCACGTACGTTGCTCCCGGCCTGCTGGGGCTACTCATCGCGGTGATCTTTGCCGCTGCGATGTCCTCGTTGGACTCTGAGCTGACGGCGCTTTCGTCCGCTACGGTGATCGACTTCTATCGGCGCTGGTTCAACCCCGAGGCTTCGGATGCCCACTATCTTTGGGTGTCCCGTCTGGCCACCCTCGGATGGGGGTTGTTCGCGATGGGTTTCGCGCTCTATGCCGGCCAGCTCGGATCGCTGATCGAAGCGGTGAACCAGGTGGGATCCTACTTCTACGGATCCCTGCTCGGGGTCTTCCTGCTGGCCTTCTTGTTCCGACAGACCAACGGGCACGGCGCCTTTGCCGGCCTACTCGCCGGGATGGCTTCCGTGTACGCGGTGGCGCGAACCACGGACGTGTCCTGGCTGTGGTACAACGTCGTGGGCGCGGTGGCCGTGATCGTGGCTGGATTGGTGATCAGCCGCTTCACGGGAGGTGCGCGGCTCAAGGTGGAATAGACCGCCCTCCGAGATCCTTGATCTCCACGTAGCGGAAGCAGGACCGTACGTGGTCGTTGACCATCCCGACGGCCTGCATAAATGCATACACGGTCGTGGGGCCCACGAAACGGAAACCCCGCTTCTTGAGATCCTTGCTGAGCTGCGTGGCGAGCGGTGTCGTGGACGGAAGCTCACTCAACGCCTCGAAGGCGTTCTGAATCGGCTTCCCGTCCACGAAGTCCCAAATGTAGGAGGCGAAGCTCCCGAGCTCGGACTGGACTTCCAAAACGCGCTGCGCGTTGTTCACGGTCGACTCGATCTTCCCGCGATGCCGGACAATGCCGGCGTCCTCCACCAGTCGATCCACGTCGGCCGTGCCGAACGAGGCTACGAGCGTAGGATCGAAGCCTCGAAACGCCGCCCGGTATCCTTCGCGCTTCTTGAGAATGGTCGACCAACTCAGGCCGGCTTGGGCGCCCTCTAGGGTCAAGGCCTCGAACAGGTCGGCGTCCGTGAAGACCGGCACCCCCCACTCCGTGTCGTGATACCGCTCGTCCAGCGCCTTCCCCTCTGCCCAGGAACACCGAGCTCGTCGGTCGGTCACGCCGTCATCCTCCGCCCGTCTCCGATCCCGAAGCGCCTTCTATCAGGGTGCGCTCGAACAGCTCGAAGATCCTCCTGTATTCGTCGGTCCAAGACGACGGCTCCACGAATCCGTGACTCTCGACGGGATACACGGCCATCTCCCAGTTCTCCTTCCCGAGCTCGATGAGCCGCTGAGCCAGGCGGACGACATCCGAGAAGTGCACGTTGGTGTCGACCATGCCGTGAGCCATCAACAGGTGGCCGCGGAAGTTTTCCGCAAAGTAGATGGGAGAAGACTGCCGGTACGCCTCTTCATCCTCGTGCGGCAGGTTGAGGATGCGACTCGTGTACCAGTGGTTGTAGTGGGCCCAGTCGGTGACGGAGCGGAGCGCGGCTCCGGAGAGGAACACGTCGGGCGCCGTGAACAGCGCCATGAGCGTGATGAAGCCGCCGTAGGACCCGCCGTACAGACCCATCCGGGCGGGATCCACCCCTTCGGCTCGTGCGAGGTAGCGGGCTCCGTCCACCTGGTCGCTCAGGTCCTTGCCGCCCATCCAGCGGTAGATCCCGACCCGCCAGTCGCGTCCGTACCCTGCCGACCCGCGGTAGTCCACGTCCAGGACCGTATAGCCGTTAGCGGCCAGGAAGTGGTGGAACATGTACTCGCGGTAGTAGCTGGACCACCAGTTGTGCACGTTGTGCAGGTAGCCGGCGCCGTGGACGAATACGACCCCGGCTCCGTTGGCCGTGGCCCCGACGTCGGCGGGCCGATAGATGCGGGCGGGCACCTGCGTGCCGTCCTCCGCAGGGAAGTGCACGATTTCGGGCTCGGTCCACGGGAACGTCAGCCACTCGGCCGTGGGAGACACGGTGACTTGGTCCATCGAAGCCCCGGCGCGGTTGTCGGCCACGTACAGCTCGGGCGGCCGGTTCGCGCGGGAGTGAACGACGGCGAGCCTACGCCCGTCGGGGGAAGGGGTGGCGCCGAAGCTGCCGGTGCCTTCCAGGAGGCGTTCCTTGCGCGCGCCGTCGAACGAGAGACGGTACACGTGAGCGTCGAACGGCGACGCCTCACTGGTTCTGATCATGAAGTGCTCTCGGTGCTCGGGGATCGACACCCCTAAGACCTCCCAATCACCGGAGGTCAGCGCCCGCTCGTCCCCGCCCTCACCCGCGATCGTGTAGAGGTGGGCGAATCCGGTTGTCTCCGAAACGAACCAAGCGCGTTCGCTGTTCGGAAGCCATCCCAGACAGAACTGGAAGCATGGTCCGCCGACCCACGCTTCGTCCTCTACGCGGTGGAGGAGCGTCCACGCACCCGAGGAATCGACCGAGTAGATCCGCCACTCTTTGAAGTCGTAGTCCACGGCCGACATCAGACCCAGCGTGCCCGCATCATTCCAACCGTGGAATGCGACGCGAGCCAATCGGGATCGACCGGACTCGTTTGCCCGCTCTGCGGCCTCGATCGAATCGGATTCCACCTCGTCCTCGACGAGATCGAGCCAGGTCAGCGTGCCGGTGCTGGGATCGAGTAGGCCCAAACGCGGCACACCTTGCTCGTCGCCGACTTTGGGCCGCGCCGTGAGGTCCTCCGTGAATCCGGATTCGGTCACCCAGTCGGGAACGGATGTCTGCCGAGCGTCTGACGCCCTAACGGAGCCGGTCACGGCCACGACGCCCGTTTGAGGGTTGAGGTCGAGACGCTGCACGCGCACACCTCTTCCCAGATAGGCGGGCTCGAGGCTTCGGGCCTCACGCCGCTCGGTACGGGCTTCCCGTCGCTCCTCCCTCAGCTCGTCGGTGCGGACATGCTCGAACAGCTCCTTTTGCTGTTCTTCGAGGAAGGCCTCGTGTCCGGTCGCCTCCTCCTCTTCGTCCGCCTCGACCCCGTCCCGGAGGTCGGTGAGTTGGACAACTGCGCCATCGTCCAGGCTCAACTCGAAGAGGTCGTTGCCGCGACGGAACACGACCCGGTTTCCGGATACGAACCGCGGGTCCGATTCGGGCACGACGGTTCTGGTCAGCCTACGCACGGACATGCGACGACGGTCCACGAGGACGAGGTCGCCCTCGACGGCGGATATCCGCCACCGTCGGTCATCGGACAGGTCACCCGACGCGATCAGCGGAGCCAGCGAGTCCGCCTGGGCCTCACTCAAGCGCTCCGGCTCGCCTCCGGAGGCCGGGACACGGTACAGAGCGCGGTCGTCGCTCCAGACTCCGCCACCCGGACGCCAGCGGAAATAGAGCCACTGCGAGTCGTCGGTCCAGCGGATTCCCACGGGGGATTCACCGACAAGCTCCGGACCCCGCATGATGCTGCGGATGGTCAGGGGGAACTCGGCCGTGCGGGCGACTGCGGGCTCATACTGGGCGACAGCCTGGGCGGACGCACTCCCGGGCATGTAGAAGCTGGCCAGGGCCGCGATCCAGGCCACATGAGCGATTGGACGACGATTCATTGGCACCTCTCACACTGAGGTGCTAGGTCAAAGCCACCTCTCGTTGCGGTTCGATTTCCTCTCCGACGACACTGGGTGCTCGCGCGGACGGCAGCGCAGGCTCGGCCGAAAATCCCTTCCGCACCTGCCGCCCCCACGTCTGTCGACCGAACATCGCCCCCACCATGCCACGAAATCGCCAGTATGACGACAGCTGACGCATGCCCAGGCTGTCCACGATCGCGAGAAAGAAGAGCTGGAGCACGTCCGACGTCCGCTCATAGCGACGAAACGCCATCTCCTCCAACAGGAGGTTGAAGAACGTCAGCACCAGCCCAACGGCTACCACCGCGATCGTAAAAACGATCAAGAACTTGGGAGACACCAGTCCGAGCGCCACCGCAAACACGATGGCCACGTAGCCGATCAGCTCGATCATGGAGCCGAGCAACTCCAAGAACACGAAATAGGGGAACGCCACCATCCCCACCAGCCCATAGCGAGGATTGAACAACAGCCGGATGTGACGGGTGGCGGTCTGAAAGAGGCCGCGCTGCCATCGATCACGCTGGCGCGCCAGGGCCGACAACGTCTCCGGCACCTCCGTCCACGCGACTGCGTCCGGAACGAAGTCGACGCTGGCCGGTGTCCCGTTTTCCTTGCCCCAGCGCCGGAGCCGAACCACGAGCTCCATGTCCTCACCAACGGTCTCGCCGCTGGTCCGGGCGCTGGCGTAACCTCCCGCGGACACGACCGCCTCGCGCCGAAACAGGCCGAAGGCGCCGGATATGACCAGCAGCGCGTCCATAGCTGCCCACCCGATTCGACCCATCAGAAACGCTCGTAGGTATTCGACGGTCTGGAGACGCGGCAGCAGCTTCCGAGGCAACTTCACCTCGGTCACCACGCCGTATCGGACCGTGCAATCGTTGGCCACACGAATCATCCCTCCCGCCGCGACCGTCGAGGCGTTGGTAAGGAAGGGGCGTACGATGCGGAGAAGGGCGTCGCGCTCCAGCAGACTGTCGGCATCCACGGCGCAAAACAGCGGTGTGATGCAGAAGTTCACGCCGGCGTTCAGCGCGTCGGCTTTGCCACCGTTCTCCTTGTCCAGCACCCAGAGATTGGGATGCCTTCGGCTTTGGTAGACTCCGCGGATGTCGGCGGAAGGGATGTCTGCGGTCGGCACCCGTGCACCGGGCGCCAACTCGAACTCTTCGATCAGGAGCTCCAGGGTGCGGTCGGTGGATCCGTCGTTGACCACGATGATCTCGTGGTTCGGATAGTCCAGTGCCAAAAGCGAGTGGGTGGCCTCAACGCACGTGGGCTCTTCGTTGAACGCCGGTGCCACGACCGTAATGGGAGGAGCGGCTCGGGCCACCGCCGCGTCCGCAACGTCGAAGCCCCTCAGGCCGGGCAGGTACCTTCGCAGGGACAGGTACGTCACGACCGAGAGCGTCACGAGCACGATGTGCATCAGCGTGAAGTAGCAGAGCACGGCGATTTCCGTGACGGCTACGAAGGCCTCCAGTGCGGGGTGGAGCATCAACCACCTTCCATGAGGGCCTGGAGCGCGACTGCCCGGCGTGGATGCCCTGATGCGGCCATCTCTTCGAGAACGCGGACCTGGCCCGCCTGGCGCAGCCCGCGAGCGGCGTGGATCGAGACCCACTGCGAGGAGTCGTCCAGCACCATGTTGCGTAGGCGATGGAGGTCGTCCTTCGGCGAGACGGTGGCAAAGGCGTCCACCGCCGCCACCCGAAGCACGAAGTCTCCGGAAGACAGGTGATCGGCCACCACCTCGACGTGCCGCTCGTTGCCCACCTGACCGAGTAGCCTCAGCGCTGCCGCGCGAAGGTCCCTGTCCGCGGAGACGGCCAGGACCTCCGCCGCCTTGTCGGCCGCTTCCACGTCGTTGAGCATCTTCAGCGCGATGGCGGTGACGATGCGAATGCCCAGAGGTGTCGAGGGGTTTGCGAACGCCTGTCTCAGTGCTGGACAGGCCTCCGGCCCGAGCTCCACCAGCAGCGTGGCCAAGAACCCGGGATCCCACGATCCGAAGCGGTCCAGGCTGTGGAGGATGGTCGCCGCATTTTCCCAGGAACCCTGGCGCTCTGCGAGTGCGCGAACGGCCACCATGGACACCAGCGGCGACCGATCGTCGAGTGCGGCCAGGAGTCGAGGCACGTCTTCGGGATCTCCGAAATATCCCAGGGCCTCCACGGCCATGGCCCTTCTGCCTGCCGATCTCCTGCGCAGCTCGCTACGCACCCGAGGCAGGTAGGGACGAACCATCTCCGCGAGCTTCAGGCGTTCCGATCCGTCCACCCTGCGTATGAGCGGGAAGAGGTAGGCGACGAAGTCGAGGACGTGTCGATCGTCCACGAGCGACCAGACGGTCTTCAGCGGCGCGCGACCGAAGAGTACCCGCCAGACGGGGTCGGCCCAGCGCGCTTTGAGCTCGTTCGCCGTTCGCTGGCGAGCGCGGATGACCGTCCGTTCCCAGAAGGCCGCGACCGCCAGAACCAGGGCGAGGCTCATCATGCCGATCGCAGCCCAGGCTACGACATCGAGAACGCGGTCCGCCGAAAACAGGCTGCTCATGAGGCCGAGACCAGTCGATTCACACGAGCGATGAGCTCGGATGGAGCGAACGGCTTTCTCAACACGTCCGTAGCGCCAAGTCGGAATGCTCGGGCGGTTTGCGCCTCGGTTCCCTGCGTCATCATCAGGATGGGAACTCCGGCGTAGCTGCCGGTGGCCCGGAGCTTGAGCAGGATCTCGTATCCGTTTGCGCCCGGCATGGAGACGTCCACGATGGCCAGGGCCACTTCGAGAGCCGGAGCGTCGGCGAGGGCGTCGGCTCCGTGCTTGAAGTGGATGAGCTCGAATCCCTCGCGCTCCAGTCGGTGCCGGATGAGCTCGGCCGTCAGCTCGTCGTCTTCAATCAAGAGGATGGGCGTGTCGGAGCGGTCGAATGCCTCGTCGTTCAGGGCGACGTTTCCGCGACCCGCTCGGCGGGCTGCGGCGAGACGCTTGAGTGCGCGCTCGATCTGGACGTCGATGTCGCCGTAGGCTTCCCACAACCCCGCAACACCCGCAGATGCGGTGATGGTCAAAGTGGTGCCGCTGGGCGACGAGACCGTCCGATCGGCAAGGTCCTTCCAGACCTTGGTCAGGGCGAGTCGAGCGCCCTCGATATCCGTATCCGGCAGCGCCAGCCCGAAGACATCCTGAGACCACCGGCCTGCGATGTCGGACCCCCGGATCGTGCCGGAGATCGCGTTCGCGAGCGTTCCGACGATCTTTCGGCCCACGTCCGGGCCGTGGCAGTCCACCATATGGCGGAACCGGTCCACGCTCAGCATTGCAACCGTGAGGGGCACGCCCCGTCGGGTCGACAGGCGGGCCTCCTGCTGATAGGCCTCGATGAAGACCGTGCGGGACCGCACTCCGGTGTCCGGATCTCGAAGGACGGACATACGTCGTTCGGCGGACCGGTGGAGATGGGCGGACACCGCGGACGCCAGCACCCGCGGTGAAGTGTCCTTGGAGAAGTAGGCGTCCGCCCCGAGTGCATAGGCTTCGCTGACGTCCGCGTCCTCCGCGTGAGACGAGAGGACGATCATGGGAACGTTCGACAGGGCGGGCTGCGCACGGACGTGTACCAGCAGGTCGTGGCCATCCGCGTCGCCGAGCACGCGATCGACGACGACGAGGTGTACTTCCTCGCGGTCGATGACCGCGCGAGCGTCCGCAACGGTCGACACGCTTTGCACCACACGATCGGCGTTGCGCAGCGCTCCTTCGAGCAGGCGGGCCTGGATGGGATCGTCGTCCACCACCAGCACACGGGTGATTCCACCGATCTCCGCCTCGGACGTGTGCTGCTCCAGGTGGGTGCGGATCCGCTCTCGCAGTTGATCCACCAACCCGAGCAGCTCGTCCGCCGGGGCCGGAGCCACGTGTTCGGCAGCCAGGCGAAGGTCCCCATCCAACCCTTCCGTGGGAGAGGCGGCCACTGCCTGCGCAAGTCGCCGACAAGAGTCTACTGCCCGGTTCGTGCCCGAACGCGCGGCGTCCGCCGCCAAATCCAAGGCGGCCAAGTAGGCATTGAGCTCCTGGGCGGCGGACGACAGCGACTCGCGTCTGGGCAGGTCGAGCGCGACGTCCGAGTCGGCATCGGCCGGGGCTTCGGAATCCGATGGGACCGCGATCGCCCCGATCAGCTCGTCCTGATCAGCTACGTCGTCGCTCTCCGGTCGATCTGGACCGAGGTCGGACATGGGGACGTGTGAATCGATGGTTCGAATCGACCAGGCCTAGGAGAGCGGCTCGGGACGTCCTACGAAAAAGCCCTGGAAGTAGTCGCATCCCAGCTCCCGTAGCCGTTCGAACTCGGACTGCTTTTCAACGGCTTCGGCGATGACCTCCATTCCGAGCTCGTGGGCTATGTCACACACACCGCCGATCACACGCTGTTTTTGCCACTGCTTGCCCGCGTCGCGTACCAGAGCACCATCGAGCTTGATGAAATCCGGCGAGATCTGGGCAAAGGTCGTCAGGCCCGAGTAGCCGGCGCCGAGATCGTCCACCGCGAGGCGGAACCCGCGGCCCTTGAGCTCAGCAATCGTATGATCGGTCGTGGCGCCGTCAGCCATGTCGTGGCGCTCGCTGATTTCCAGAACGATTCGCTTGGCCTGCTGGCTGAACTCGTCCTTCGGGGCGAGGAGGTATTCGTGTGCGAACTGGCTCGGGTGCACGTTCATGAAGAGCAGGGATCCGGGGCGGGTCTGAAGGGGGGTCAGCGAAGCCTCACGGATCTTGAGGACCAGCTCGGAAACCCTGTCGAGTCGGTCGGCCGTCTTGAGAAACCGACGAGGATCGCGCAGAGACGCCTCTTCGCTCCGGAGGAGCGCCTCGTAACCGATGATGTTCCAGTTGCGGTCGATAATCGGCTGAAAGGCCATCCAAAGGGTGTCCATGGCGCTTTGGAACTCTCGGGACAGTTGGTCGTCGGCGGTGGCCACGCCACTCTCGGCGACCTGCTGCGCCTGGGTCCGCATCTTGGCCATGCGCGCGTGTCCCACCGCGTTTCCGACGGCCACCTTGAGCTCTTCGCTGCGGAAGGGCTTGGTCAGGTAGAGGAACGCCCCGAGCTCCACGGCTTCGATGGCGGTGTCGACCGTGGGCCGTCCGGTGATCATGATGACGGGGGTCTCTCCGGCGGTAGCCCTGACCCGCCGCAGGAACTCGATTCCGCTCATGCCCGGCAGATTAATGTCGGAGATGATGACGTCGTGCTGATGTAGCCGGAAGCAGCTCAGTGCCTCTCCGGACGAGTGTACGACCTCCACCTCGAACTTCTGTCGCCGAAGCACACGCTCGATGGACCTGGCAACCACGTCCTCGTCCTCGACTACGAGAATTCTGGGAACATCATGTGGCCCTTGCCCCTCGGCGGACTGTTCCCTTTCTCCGCTATCCACCGCTGCCGTTGCGGTGATCGTCGCTTGCTCGTCCATGGTCTCGCGCCCCGTTGGATAATCCCGGGTTGGGGTCCGGGAAGATTCTGATTCCGGAAGTGTCCTCTAACTCCCTTTACGCGCCCGTAGGGGAAGCAAGCGGTATGCCCGCCGGTTTCCGGGCCGGGAAACAAAGGGTAGAGCGGTCATCCAGCGAGGGCTCGATCCTCATCCGAGGCACCGTCCTGCAGTTTATCCGCGTTTACCGGGTTGGATGCTTGCCGAGGATCCGGCCTCGGACGTCGGCATGCGGCTTGCTCAACGCGGGACGTTAAGAACCCAGAGGGGCTACCGGCTCTGCCCGGCAATCCCGCCGAGCGCCCGCCTTCGAGCCGATCCCGTTAGCAGAATCCGACTGAGAGCAGGACCCCACCGCAGATGCCAGCGAACGCAGCGGCTCAACCCGGGCCGCGTCCAACGGTACCAAAGTCAGGGATGACGGCAGTCGTCAGGCCACGCCACACGGCGGGGCTCCGTAGCTGCCGCACCTTGCTTGCTGGGGTCTGCCGGCTCGCGTTGGTCTTGGCAGCGCTGCTGGCGGCCGGTCGCTCCACCGTGTCTGCACAGGCCATCTGCCAGCCCCTGAACGGCGGCGTGGGCGCCGTGTGGATCAACGAAACCAACCAGATCTACAGCCTGAGCTTGAGGACAGGGAAAGCCAAGCTCGTGACCACGTCCGGGCTGCTGACGGAGGCCAACTCCCTGGCCTTCGACTCGGATCGCCAGCTTCTCTACTACACCAACAACTCCGTAGTCGACTACGGGCTCTACGCCTACGATGTGGTGAACGACACCCATATCGTCATCGACACCGACCTCACCAACAACGGCGTGGTCGTCGGTCCTCAGGGAGTCGGCACTGCCGCAGGAGGATTCGACCAGGGTGGTACCCTGTACCTGGGCGTCGAGGAGTGGGACGGTGTCAACGATCGAATCTACCGGATCAATCTGGACGGCACCGGCACGTCTGTGGTCTCGACCTCGGTGTTCAACACCGTGGCGGGAGATTGGGGCGACGTCCAGGTGCGGATCACTGCAAGCTCTCGTGTCTACTCGATGGACACCGGTGGGGGGGCCCTCAACGTCTACGACGGTTTCGGATCGTTCGTAACCTCCAACTTCCTTACCGGCTTGGGTCAGGCCGCGACGGATCGATTCGGTCGCCTCTGGGGCATTTCCAGTACCGCCCAGGAGATCGATACCAATACGCTGACGTGGACCGGGCCGCTGCTGAACATCACGCTGAATGGAAGCACGCCCTTACCGCTGCCGGCGTACGATGCGGGCGGCTGTGTCCCGGCCACCGGCCAGTTAGGCGATCGGATCTGGCAGGATTCCGACGGAGACGGATTCCAGGACGGCGGCGAGCCAGGGATTGCCGGAGTTACGGTGGCCCTCTACGACGATGTCGACGCGGACGGAGTCATCGACGGCGGCACCGACGCGCTGTTGGGCGTCGATACCACGGACGCGTCGGGAAACTACACGTTCGCCTCCGTACTGCCCGGGGACTACATCGTGGACGTCACGGACGTCGACGGTGTGCTGTCGGGGATGACCCTGGTCACCACCAATCAGAGTGGTCCGGATCCCCGATCGGTATCGATGCCGGTGGCGACGATCGACACTTCGGTCGATTTCGGCTACTGGGCGGCCGCGGACCTCCAGGTCACCAAGACTGGGCCGGCGTTGGCGTCGGTCGGTGATACGCTCACCTACACCGTCGAGGTCATCAACGCCGGCTCGCTCGCGTCGACTTCGGTGGTGATCACAGATACGCTGCCCTCCGTCGGATCGTTTGTCTCGGCCTCGGGCGGCGGAGTGGAGTCCGCGGGAATCGTCACGTGGCCCACGATCGCCACGATGAACCCGGGTGACACGGTTACGTACAGCGTACTCTTCGAGGTCACCGGTGGGAGTAGTCTGGTCAATGCCGCCGCAGCAACCAGCGCCACCACGGACGGAGCGCCCGGTGACGAGCACGACACCGTGGTGACCACGGTCATCGCCGGTAGTGGATCTACAGCCGTCTGTGCGCCATTCGACGGTTCGCTGGGCGCGCTGTGGGGTGTGTCGGGAAACCGGTTCTACAGCATCAACCTGACGACGGGCCGCGCGTCCCTGGTGACTACGTCGACACTGGTCGGAACCGCGAACTCGGCCGCTTGGGATCCACAGAACCAGCTGCTTTACTACACGAACGAGAGCGCCACGGACTACGGTCTATATGCATATGACGTAGTCTCCGGCACCCACGTCGTCATTGATTCGAACCTCACGAGTCACGGGGTCTTCGTAGGTCCCACCGGTGTTGGATTTGCCGGCGCAGGATTCGATATCGGCGGATCGGCCATCTACCTGGGCGTCCAAACCTGGGACGGATTCAACGACCGTATATATAGAGTGTCGTTGGCGGCCAACGGACTATCCGTCACCGGTTCGTCAGTATACACGAACATGCCATTCACCGTCGATTGGGGCGATATAGTCAGCCCAATCACCTCCGATTCTCGTCTGTATTCGTTCGACCTGCTCGGATACGTGGACATCTTCAATGCGGCGGGGATCCCGATCGGTGGCAGCAGCTTCGTCGGCGTTGGAGAGGCGGGAGCCGACAGGGCCGGCGAGATCTGGAACCTCACTACCTCCGCTCAACAGATCGATAAGCTCACCGGCAACCTCACTGGTTTTCCGGTGCCCATCACGGTCGATGGGAGCACCCCGCTCGGACTTTTGAACGACGGTGCCGGCTGTGTGCCGGCGACAAGTGGGATCAGCGACTTCGTCTGGTGGGACAATGACGGTGACGGGGTCCAGGACGCCGGAGAGCCGGGAGCGGTCGGAGTCACGCTGACGCTGCACGACGACGTCAACGGCAACGGGGCCGTAGACGTAGGTGAAGGCCTATTGGCTACGGACACGACGGACGCCGCCGGACTCTACCGGTTTTCCAATCTCCTCCCGGGTGACTATGTCGTCACCGTCACGGACGCGGATGGCGTGTTGGCCGGGGCGACTCTGATCACCATCGGATCGAGTGGACCCAGCCCACGGGCCGTGACCTTGGGGACCGCTGACGCGCGGGAGGACGTGGATTTCGGATATCAAGGTGCCGGGACCGACCTGCAGATCGTGAAAACCGCCCCGGACACCGTGTACGCCGGAGACACGATCACGTACAACGTAGAAGTCGTGAACGTGGGGCCGAACTCGGCCGCGGACGTCGTCGTCACAGACACGCTTCCGGGAACGGGCACGTTCGTGAGTGCATCGGACTCGGGGGTCGAATCGTCCGGTATCGTGACCTGGCCGACCATCGGCAGCATGGCGGTCAATGACACCGTGACATACACCGTCACGTTCGTGGCTCCGGGTACGGGCGTGATCACCAACCTTGCCGCCGTAGCTTCCGCGACGTCGGACACCGACGCATCGAACGACACATCGTCTGTGGCAACGACCGTTACCGAGCTCGCTGATCTGCAGGTGACGAAATCGGGTTCGGCATCGGTGAACGCCGGAGACACGATCACGTACACGGTCGAGGTGGTGAACCTGGGCGCCAGCAGTTCGACCTCCGTGGTGATCGCAGATACGCTGCCGGCGACTGGCACATTCGTGAGCGCATCGGACTCAGGAGTCGAGTCGAGTGGCGTTGTGACGTGGCCGACGATCGGAACGCTGGCCGCCAACGACACGGTGACCTACACGGTGACGTTTGTCGCGCCAGCCTCGGGTCCGATCACGAATCTCGCCACCGTCAAGGCAGCGACCGACGACCCGACGGCTACCAACGACTCCTCCTCGGTGGTCACGTCGATCACCGAGCAGGCGGATCTCGAAGTGACGAAGACCGGGCCTGCATCGGTGAACGCCGGGGACACGATCACCTATACCGTCGAGGTGGTGAACCTCGGGCTTTCGGACGCCGCCTCAGTTGTGGTTACGGATACGCTACCGGGCACGGGCACGTTCGTAAGCGCGTCGGACTCGGGTGTCGAGTCGGCTGGCGTTGTGACGTGGCCGACGATCGGCACGTTGGCGGCCAACGATACGGTGGCCTACACGGTGACGTTCGTCGCGCCGGCCTCCGGCTCGATCACGAATGTTTCCGCGGTAACGTCAGCGACCGCCGATCCGGACGGTTCCAACAATATGTCGTCGGTCGTGACGTCGATCACCGAGCAGGCGGACCTCGAGGTTACGAAGACCGGACCTGCATCGGTGAACGCCGGGGATACGATCGCCTACACGGTCGAGGTCGTGAACCTGGGGCTGAGTGACGCCACGTCGGTCGTGATCACGGACACGCTACCAAGCACGGGCACGTTCGTAAGCGCGTCGGACTCCGGCGTCGAGTCGAGTGGTGTGGTGACGTGGCCGACGATCGGGACTGTGGCGGCGAACGACACGGTGACCTACACGGTGACGTTTGTGGCGCCGGCTTCCGGCGCAATCACGAACGTCTCCGCGGCAACAGCCGCGACCGCCGATCCGGATGGGACAAACAACGTCTCCTCGGTGGTGACGTCGATCACCGAGCAGGCGGATCTCGAGGTCACGAAGACCGGGCCGGCATCGGTGAACGCCGGGGATACGATCACCTACACGGTCGAGGTCGTGAACCTCGGTCTGTCGGACGCCGCCTCGGTGGTGATCACCGATACGCTTCCGAGCACGGGCACGTTCGTGAGCGCGTCGGACTCCGGTGTGGAGTCGGCCGGCGTGGTGACATGGCCCACGATCGGCACGTTGGCGGCCAACGACACGGTGACCCACACGGTGACGTTCGTTGCACCGGCCTCCGGCTCGATCACGAACGTTTCCGCGGCAACGTCCGCGACAGCTGATCCGGACGGTTCAAACAACACGTCGTCGGTCGTGAACAGCGTCACTGAGCAAGCGGACTTGGAGGTGACGAAGACCGGGCCTGCGTCGGTGAACGCCGGAGACACGATCACCTACACGGTCGAGGTGGTGAACCTGGGTATTTCGGACGCGGCCTCGGTCGTGATCACGGATACGCTACCGGGCACAGGCACGTTCGTAAGTGCGTCGGATTCGGGTGTCGAGTCGGCTGGCGTCGTGACTTGGCCGACGATTGGGACTGTGGCGGCGAACGACACGGTGACCTACACGGTGACGTTCGTTGCACCGGCCTCCGGCTCGATCACGAACGTTTCCGCGGCAACGTCCGCCACCACGGATCCAGATGGCTCGAACAACACGTCGTCGGTGGTGACGTCGATCACCGAGCAAGCGGACTTGGAGGTGACGAAGATCGGGCCTGCGTCGGTGAACGCCGGGGATACGATCACCTACACGGTGGAGGTCGTGAACTTCGGACTGAGCGACGCCGCGTCAGTCGTCGTCACGGATACGTTGCCGAGCACGGGCACGTTCGTAGGTGCCTCGGACTCCGGTGTGGAGTCGGCCGGCGTCGTGACATGGCCCACGATCGGTACGTTGGCCGCCAACGACACGGTGACGTACACGGTGACGTTCGTTGCGCCGGTATCCGGCTCGATCACGAATGTTTCCGCGGTAACGGCCGCGACCGCCGATCCGGACGGTTCGAACAACGTCTCCTCGGTGGTGACCAGTGTCACCGAGCAGGCGGACTTGGAGGTCACGAAGACCGGCCCAGCATCGGTAAACGCCGGAGACACGATCACCTACACGGTCGAGGTGGTGAACCTGGGGCTGTCGGACGCTGCGTCGGTTGTGGTCACCGATACGCTCCCAGGAACGGGCACGTTCATAAGCGCATCGGACTCAGGTGTCGAGTCGGCTGGCGTGGTGACGTGGCCGACGATCGGGGCTGTGGCGGCGAACGATACGGTGACCTACACGGTGACGTTTGTGGCGCCGGCTTCCGGCTCAATCACGAACGTCTCCGCGGCAACAGCCGCGACCGCCGATCCGGATGGGACAAACAACGTCTCCTCAGTGGTGACGTCGATCACCGAGCAGGCGGATCTCGAGGTCACGAAGACCGGACCTGCATCGGTGAACGCCGGAGACACGATCACGTACACGGTCGAGGTGGTGAACTTCGGGCTGAGCGACGCTGCCTCAGTCGTGATCACGGATACGCTACCGAGCGCCGGCACGTTTGTGAGCGCGTCGGACTCGGGTGTCGAGTCGGCGGGCGTCGTGACGTGGCCGACGATCGGGACGTTGGCGGCCAGCGACACGGTGACTTACACGGTGACGTTCGTTGCTCCGGCCTCCGGCTCGATCACCAACGTGGCCGCGGTTACAGCCGCGACCACGGATCCGGACGGTTCGAACAACACGTCCTCGGTCGTGACAAGTGTCACCGCACAGGCAGACCTCGAAGTGACGAAGAGCGGCCCTGCATCGGTGAACGCTGGGGATACGATCACCTACACGGTGGAAGTCGTGAACCTCGGTCTGAGTGACGCCGCTTCGGTGGTGATCACGGATACGCTACCGAGCACCGGCACGTTTGTGAGCGCGTCGGACTCGGGTGTCGAGTCGGCTGGCGTGGTGACGTGGCCAACGATGGGCGCGTTGGCGGCAAACGACACGGTGACCTACACGGTGACGTTCATTGCGCCGGCCTCCGGCTCGATCACGAACGTTTCCGCGGTAACGTCCGCGACAGCTGATCCGGACGGCACGAACAACACGTCCTCGGTCGTGACCAGCGTCACCGAGCAAGCAGATCTCGAAGTAACGAAGACCGGCCCAGTGTCCGTGAACGCTGGCGACACGATCACGTACACGGTCGAGGTCGTGAACCTCGGGCTGTCGGACGCGGCCTCAGTCGTCGTCACGGATACGCTCCCAGGAACGGGCACGTTCATAAGCGCATCGGACTCAGGCGTCGAGTCGGCTGGCGTGGTGACGTGGCCGACGATCGGGACTGTGGCGGCGAACGACACGGTGACCTACACGGTGACGTTCGTTGCACCGGCCTCCGGTTCGATCACCAACGTTTCCGCGGTAACGTCCGCGACAGCTGATCCGGACGGCACGAACAACACGTCCTCGGTCGTGACCAGCGTCACCGAGCAAGCAGATCTCGAAGTCACGAAGACCGGCCCAGCATCGGTGAACGCCGGGGATACGATCATCTACACGGTGGAGGTCGTGAACCTGGGGCTGAGCGACGCCACGTCGGTCGTGATCACGGACACGCTACCAAGCACGGGCACGTTCGTAAGCGCCTCGGACTCCGGCGTCGAGTCGAGTGGTGTGGTGACGTGGCCGACGATCGGGACTGTGGCGGCAAACGACACGGTGACCTACACGGTGACGTTCATTGCGCCGGCTTCCGGCTCGATCACGAACGTTTCCGCGGTAACGTCCGCGACAGCTGATCCGGACGGTTCCAACAATATGTCGTCGGTCGTGACGTCGATCACCGAGCAGGCGGACCTGGCCGTCACGAAGACCGGCCCATCGTCGGTGAACGCCGGAGATACGATCACCTACACGGTCGAGGTCGTGAACCTCGGTCTGAGTGACGCCGCTTCGGTGGTGATCACGGACACGCTTCCGAGCACCGGCACCTTTGTGAGCGCGTCGGACTCGGGTGTCGAGTCGGCTGGCGTCGTGACGTGGCCGACGATCGGGACGTTGGCGGCCAGCGACACGGTGACGTACACGGTGACGTTCGTCGCGCCGGCATCGGGCTCGATCACGAACGTGGCTGCTGTGACATCCGCGACCACGGATCCGGACGGTTCGAACAACACGTCGTCGGTCGTGACCAGCGTCACTGAGCAAGCGGACTTGGAGGTGACGAAGACCGGGCCTGCGTCGGTGAGCGCCGGAGACACGATCACCTACACGGTCGAGGTGGTGAACCTGGGTATTTCGGACGCGGCCTCGGTCGTGATCACGGATACGCTACCGGGCACAGGCACGTTCGTAAGCGCCTCGGACTCGGGTGTCGAGTCGGCCGGTGTGGTGACGTGGCCGACGATCGGGACGTTGGCGGCCAGCGACACGGTGACGTACACGGTGACGTTCGTCGCGCCGGCATCCGGCTCGATCACCAACGTGGCCGCGGTAACAGCCGCGACCGCCGATCCGAACGGCACGAACAATACGTCGTCGGCGGTGACGTCGATCACCGAGCAAGCCGATCTTGAAGTCACGAAGACCGGGCCGGCATCGGTGAACGCCGGGGATACGATCACCTACACGGTCGAGGTCGTGAACCTGGGGCTGTCTGAGGCCACGTCGGTGGTCGTCACGGACACGCTCCCGAGCACGGGCACGTTCGTAAGCGCATCGGACTCGGGCGTCGAGTCGGCGGGTGTGGTGACATGGCCGACGATCGGGACGTTGGCGGCCAGCGACACGGTGACGTACACGGTGACGTTTGTTGCACCGGCAACGGGCTCGATCACGAACGTTTCCGCGGTAATGTCGGCTACCACGGACCCGGACGGTTCGAACAACACGTCCTCGGTCGTGACCAGCGTCACCGAGCAAGCAGATCTCGAAGTCACGAAGACCGGCCCAGCATCGGTGAACGCCGGGGATACGATCATCTACACGGTGGAGGTCGTGAACCTGGGTCTGTCTGACGCGGAGTCGGTGGTGGTCACCGATACGCTACCAGGAACGGGCACGTTCGTAAGTGCGTCGGACTCGGGTGTCGAGTCGGCTGGCGTCGTGACGTGGCCGACGATCGGGACTGTGGCGGCGAACGACACGGTGACCTACACGGTGACGTTCGTTGCACCGGCCTCCGGCTCGATCACGAACGTTTCCGCAGTAACGTCCGCGACAGCTGATCCGGACGGCTCCAACAACACGTCTTCGGTCGTGACCAGCGTCACCGAGCAAGCGGATCTCGAGGTAACGAAGACCGGGCCTGCCACAGCCAGCGCCGGGGACACGATCGTCTACACGGTGGAGGTCGTGAACCTCGGACTGAGCGACGCCGCATCAGTCGTCGTTACGGATACGCTACCGAGCACCGGCACGTTTGTGAGCGCGTCGGACTCAGGTGTCGAGTCGGCCGGCGTGGTGACATGGCCCACGATCGGCACGTTGGCCGCCAACGATACGGTGGCTTACACGGTGACGTTTGTCGCGCCGGCCTCCGGTTCGATCACGAACGTTTCCGCGGTAACGTCGGCTACCATGGATCCGGACGGCACGAACAACACGTCGTCGGTCGTGACGTCGATCACCGAGCAGGCGGACTTGGAGGTTACGAAGACCGGGCCTGCATCGGTGAACGCCGGAGACACAATCACGTACACGGTGGAGGTCGTGAACCTCGGGCTGTCGGACGCGGCGTCAGTCGTCGTCACGGATACGCTACCAGGCACGGGCACGTTCGTAAGTGCGTCGGACTCAGGCGTCGAGTCGGCTGGCGTGGTGACGTGGCCGACGATCGGGACGCTCGCCGCGAACGACACGGTGGCCTACACGGTGAGGTTCGTTGCTCCGACGTCCGGCTCGATCACGAACGTCTCCGCGGTAACGTCGGCGACCGCTGATCCGGACGGTTCGAACAACACGTCGTCGGTCACGACGTCGATCACCGAGCAAGCCGACCTGGAAGTCACGAAGACCGGGCCTGCGTCGGTGAACGCCGGGGATACGATCACCTACACGGTCGAGGTCGTGAACCTGGGTCTGTCGGACGCCGCCTCAGTTGTGATCACGGATACGCTTCCGAGCACGGGCACGTTGGTAAGCGCCTCGGACTCGGGTGTGGAGTCGGCGGGTGTGGTGACGTGGCCGACGATCGGGACGTTGGCGGCCAGCGACACGGTGACGTACACGGTGACGTTTGTTGCACCGGCAACGGGCTCGATCACGAACGTTTCCGCGGTAATGTCGGCTACCACGGACCCGGACGGTTCGAACAACACGTCGTCGGCGGTGACGTCGATCACCGAGCAAGCGAATCTCGAAGTCACGAAGACCGGGCCTGCCACAGCCAGCGCCGGGGACACGATCGTCTACACGGTGGAGGTCGTGAACCTCGGACTGAGCGACGCCGCGTCAGTCGTCGTCACGGATACGCTACCGGGCACGGGCACGTTCGTAAGTGCGTCGGACTCAGGCGTCGAGTCGGCTGGCGTGGTGACGTGGCCGACGATCGGGACGCTCGCCGCGAACGACACGGTGGCCTACACGGTGAGGTTCGTTGCTCCGACGTCCGGCTCGATCACCAACGTTTCCGCGGTAACGTCCGCGACAGCTGATCCGGACGGCACGAACAACACGTCCTCGGTCGTGACGTCGATCACCGAGCAGGCGGATCTCGAAGTCACGAAGATCGGCCCAGCATCGGTGAACGCCGGGGACACGATTACCTACACCGTCGAGGTCGTGAACCTCGGTCTGAGTGACGCCGCTTCGGTGGTGATCACGGATACGCTACCGAGCACCGGCACGTTTGTGAGCGCGTCGGACTCAGGCGTCGAGTCGGCTGGCGTGGTGACGTGGCCGACGATCGGGACTGTGGCGGCGAACGACACGGTGACCTACACGGTGAGGTTCGTTGCGCCGGCCTCCGGCTCGATCACCAACGTTTCCGCGGTAACGTCCGCGACAGCTGATCCGGACGGCACGAACAACACGTCCTCGGTCGTGACGTCGATCACCGAGCAGGCGGATCTCGAAGTCACGAAGATCGGCCCAGCATCGGTGAACGCCGGGGACACGATTACCTACACCGTCGAGGTCGTGAACCTCGGTCTGAGTGACGCCGCTTCGGTGGTGATCACGGATACGCTACCGAGCACCGGCACGTTTGTGAGCGCGTCGGACTCGGGTGTCGAGTCGGCGGGCGTCGTGACGTGGCCCACGATCGGCACGTTGGCGGCCAACGATACGGTGGCTTACACGGTGAGGTTCGTTGCACCGGCCTCCGGCTCGATCACCAACGTTTCCGCGGTGACGTCCGCGACAGCTGATCCGGACGGTTCCAACAATATGTCGTCGGTCGTGACGTCGATCACCGAGCAGGCGGACTTGGAGGTCACGAAGACCGGACCTGCATCGGTGAACGCCGGGGATACGATCATCTACACGGTGGAGGTCGTGAACCTGGGGCTGAGCGACGCCACGTCGGTCGTGATCACGGACACGCTACCAAGCACGGGCACGTTCGTAAGCGCCTCGGACTCCGGCGTCGAGTCGAGTGGTGTGGTGACCTGGCCGACGATCGGGACTGTGGCGGCGAACGACACGGTGACCTACACGGTGACGTTTGTGGCGCCGGCTTCCGGCTCGATCACGAACGTTTCCGCGGTAACGTCGGCCACCACGGATCCGGACGGTTCGAACAACACGTCGTCGGTCGTGACTAGCGTCACTGAGCAAGCGGACTTGGAGGTGACGAAGATCGGCCCAGCATCGGTGAACGCTGGGGACACGATTACCTACACCGTCGAGGTCGTGAACCTGGGTCTGTCGGACGCCGCCTCGGTGGTGATCACCGATACGCTACCGGGCACGGGCGCGTTCGTAGGTGCCTCGGACTCGGGTGTGGAGTCGGCTGGCGTGGTGACATGGCCCACGATCGGGACGCTGGCCGCGAACGACACGGTGACGTACACAGTGACGTTCGTCGCACCGGCATCCGGCTCGATCACGAACGTTTCCGCGGTAACGTCCGCGACAGCTGATCCGGACGGCACGAACAACACGTCCTCGGTCGTGACGTCGATCACCGAGCAAGCAGATCTCGAAGTCACGAAGACCGGCCCAGCATCGGTGAACGCCGGGGATACGATCATCTACACGGTCGAGGTCGTCAACGTGGGTCCGAGCGACGCGGCCTCAATCGTGATCACGGATACGCTTCCGGGCACGGGCACGTTCGTAAGTGCGTCGGACTCAGGTGTCGAGTCGGCTGGCGTGGTTACCTGGCCGACGATCGGCACGGTGGCGGCCAACGATACGGTGGCTTACACGGTGACGTTCGTTGCGCCGGCCTCCGGTTCGATCACGAACGTCTCCGCGGTAACGTCGGCTACCGCTGATCCGGACGGTTCAAACAACACGTCGTCGGTTGTCACGTCGATCACCGAGCAAGCGGACCTCGAGGTCACGAAGACCGGCCCATCGTCGGTGAACGCCGGGGACACGATCACCTACACGGTCGAGGTCGTGAACCTCGGTCTGAGTGACGCGACATCAGTCGTCGTCACGGACACGCTTCCGAGCACGGGCACGTTTGTAAGCGCCTCGGACTCGGGTGTAGAGTCGGCCGGCGTGGTGACCTGGCCCACGATCGGGACGCTTCTCGCGAACGATACGGTGACGTACACAGTGACGTTCGTAGCACCGGCATCCGGCTCGATCACGAACGTTTCAGCGGTAACGTCGGCTACTACGGATCCGGGCGGCTCGAACAACGTCTCTTCCGCCGTGACCAACGTCACCGAGCAAGCGGACTTAGAGGTCACGAAGACCGGCCCGGCGTCGGTCAACGCCGGGGACACGATCACGTACACGGTCGAGGTCGTGAACCTGGGCCTGTCGGACGCGGCCTCAGTCCTCGTTACGGATACGCTTCCGAGCACGGGCACGTTCGTAGGTGCCTCGGACTCCGGTGTGGAGTCGGCCGGCGTCGTGACGTGGCCGACGATTGGGACGCTGGCCGCGAACGATACGGTGACGTACACGGTGACGTTCGTCGCGCCGGCATCCGGCTCGATTACGAACGTGGCCGCGGTAACGTCCGCTACCGCCGATCCGGACGGCTCGAACAGCACGGCGTCGGTCGCCACCAGCGTCACTGGACAGGCTGACCTGGCCGTCACGAAGACTGGCCCGGCATCGGCCAGTGCCGGGGACACGATCACCTACACGGTCGAGGTGGTGAACTTCGGCCTGAGCGACGCCACGTCGGTAGTGATCACGGACACGCTACCAAGCACGGGCGCGTTCGTAAGCGCGTCGGACTCAGGCGTCGAGTCGGCGGGCGTGGTTACCTGGCCGACGATCGGCACGCTGGCGGCGAACGACACGGTGACCCACACGGTGACGTTCATTGCGCCGGCTTCAGGCTCGATCACCAACGTTTCCGCGGTAACGTCCGCGACCGCCGATCCGGACGGCACGAACAATACGTCCTCGGTCGTGACGTCGATCACGGAGCAGGCTGATCTTGAAGTCACGAAGACCGGGCCGGCATCGGCCAACGCCGGAGACACGATCACCTACACGGTCGAGGTCGTGAACCTGGGCCTGTCGGACGCCGCCTCGGTGGTGATCACGGATACGCTGCCGAGCACGGGTACGTTCGTAGGTGCCTCGGACTCCGGTGTGGAGTCGGCCGGCGTGGTGACATGGCCCACGATCGGTACGTTGGCCGCGAACGACACGGTGACGTACACGGTCACGTTCGTCGTGCCGGCAACGGGCTCGATCACGAATGTGGCAGCCGTCACCTCAGCTACCACGGATCCGGATGGCTCGAACAGTACGGCGTCGGTCACCACCAGCGTGACTGGACAGGCTGACCTGGAGGTCACGAAGACCGGCCCGGCATCGGTAAACGCCGGGGACACGATCACCTACACGGTCGAGGTGGTGAACTTCGGCCTGAGCGACGCTGCCTCGGTGGTGATCACGGATACGCTTCCGAGCACGGGCACGTTCGTAGGTGCCTCGGACTCCGGTGTGGAGTCGGCCGGCGTCGTGACATGGCCCACGATCGGTACGTTGGCCGCCAACGACACGGTGACGTACACGGTCACGTTCGTTGCGCCGGCCTCGGGTTCGATCACGAATGTGGCCGCGGTAACGTCCGCAACCGCTGATCCGGACGGCACGAACAGCACGTCGTCGGTCACGACGAGCGTGACTGGACAGGCTGACCTGGCCGTCACCAAGACCGGGCCGGCATCCGCAAACGCTGGGGACACGATCACCTACACGGTCGAGGTCGTGAACTTCGGCCTGAGCGACGCTGCCTCTGTCGTGATCACGGATACGCTTCCGAGCACCGGCACGTTCGTAGGTGCCTCGGACTCGGGTGTGGAGTCGGCAGGCGTGGTGACGTGGCCGACGATCGGGACGCTGGCGGCGAACGACACGGTGACCTACACGGTGACGTTCGTCGCGCCGGCTTCCGGCTCGATCACAAACGTTTCAGCGGCAACGTCCGCCACTACGGACCCAGACGGTTCGAACAACGTCTCCTCGGTGGTGACCAGTGTCACCGAGCAGGCGGACTTGGAGGTCACGAAGACCGGCCCGGCATCGGTAAACGCCGGAGACACGATCACCTACACGGTCGAAGTCGTGAATCTGGGTCTGTCTGACGCGGCATCAGTCGTCGTTACGGATACGCTTCCGGGCACGGGCACCTTCGTAAGCGCGTCAGACTCGGGTGTCGAGTCGGCTGGCGTGGTGACGTGGCCGACGATCAGCACGTTGGCGGCCAACGATACGGTGACGTACACGGTGACGTTTGTTGCACCGGCTTCGGGCTCGATCACGAACGTGGCTGCTGTGACATCCGCGACCACGGATCCGGACGGCACGAACAGCACGTCGTCGGTCGTGACGTCGATCACCGAGCAGGCGGATCTCGAAGTCACGAAGATCGGCCCAGCATCGGTGAACGCTGGGGACACGATTACCTACACCGTCGAGGTCGTGAACCTGGGTCTGTCGGACGCCGCCTCGGTGGTGGTTACGGATACGCTACCGGGCATGGGCACGTTCATCAGCGCGTCGGACTCGGGCGCCGAGTCGAGTGGCGTGGTAACGTGGCCCACAATCGGCACGTTGGCCGCCAACGACACGGTGACGTACACAGTGACGTTCGTCGCGCCGGCCTCCGGCTCGATCACGAACGTTTCCGCGGTAACGTCGGCCACTACGGATCCGGACGGCTCGAACAACGTCTCTTCCGTCGTGACCAACGTCACCGAGCAAGCGGACCTGGAGGTGACGAAGACCGGCCCGGCGTCGGTCAACGCCGGGGACACGATCACGTACACGGTCGAGGTCGTGAACCTGGGTCTGTCGGACGCCACGTCGGTCGTCGTAACGGATACGCTTCCGGGCGCGGGCACGTTCGTAAGCGCGTCGGACTCCGGTGTGGAGTCGGCCGGTGTCGTGACGTGGCCGACGATTGGCACGTTGGCCGCGAACGATACGGTGACCTACACGGTGACCTTCGTCGCGCCGGCAACAGGCTCGATCACCAATGTGGCAGCCGTCACCTCAGCCACCACGGATCCGGATGGCTCGAACGGTACGGCGTCGGTGACCACCAGCGTGACCGGACAGGCTGACCTGGCCGTCACGAAGACCGGCCCGGCATCTGTGAACGCCGGGGACACGATCACCTACACGGTCCAGGTGGTGAACTTCGGCCTTAGCGACGCTGCCTCGGTCGTGATCACGGACACGCTACCAAGCACGGGCACGTTCGCAAGCGCGTCGGACTCCGGCGTCGAGTCGAGTGGTGTGGTGACCTGGCCGACGATCGGCACGCTGGCGGCCAACGACACGGTGACGTACACAGTGACGTTCGTCGCACCGGCCTCCGGCTCAATCACGAATGTGGCAGCCGTCACCTCAGCGATCGCCGATCCGGACGGTTCGAACAACACGTCGTCGGTCGTGACTAGCGTCACCGAGCAAGCCGACCTTGAAGTCACGAAGACCGGGCCGGCATCGGCCAACGCCGGGGACACGATCACGTACACGGTCGAAGTGGTGAACTTCGGCCTGAGCGACGCCGCCTCGGTGGTGATCACGGATACGCTGCCGAGCACGGGCACGTTCGTAAGCGCCTCGGACTCGGGTGTCGAGTCGGCGGGCGTGGTGACGTGGCCGACGATCGGGACGCTGGCGGCGAACGACACGGTGACCTACATGGTGACCTTCGTTGCGCCGGCCTCCGGCTCGATCACGAACGTTTCCGCGGTAACGGCCGCGACCGCTGATCCGGACGGTTCAAACAACACGTCGTCGGTTGTCACGTCGATCACCGAGCAGGCGGATCTCGAAGTCACGAAGACCGGACCTGCCACAGCCAGCGCCGGGGACACGATCACGTACACTGTCGAGGTCGTGAACCTGGGTCTGTCGGACGCCACGTCGGTCGTCGTCACGGATACGCTTCCGGTCACGGGCACGTTCGTAAGCGCGTCGGACTCCGGTGTCGAGTCGGCCGGCGTAGTGACGTGGCCGACGATCGGGACGCTGGCGGCGAACGACACGGTGACGTACACGGTGACGTTCGTTGCACCGGCATCCGGCTCGATCACCAACGTGGCTGCGGTGACGTCCGCGACCGCTGATCCGGACGGCACGAACAGCACATCGTCGGTCACGACGAGCGTCACCGAGCAGGCGGATCTCGAAGTCACCAAGACCGGGCCGGCATCTGCGAACGCCGGGGACACGATCACCTACACGGTCGAAGTGGTGAACTTCGGTCTGAGTGACGCCGCTTCGGTGGTGATTACCGACACGCTTCCGGGCACCGGCACGTTCGTAAGCGCCTCGGACTCCGGTGTCGAGTCGGCCGGCGTAGTGACATGGCCGACGATCGGAACGCTGGCAGCGAACGACACGGTGACGTACACGGTGACGTTCGTCGCACCGGCCTCCGGCTCAATCACGAACGTGGCCGCGGTGACCGCCGCGACCACCGATCCGGACGGCACGAACAGCACATCGTCGATCACCACGAGCGTAACGGGACAGGCTGACCTAGCCATCACCAAGACCGGCCCAGCATCGGCCAACGCCGGGGACACGATCACCTACACGGTCGAGGTGGTGAACCTCGGGCTGTCGGACGCGGCGTCGGTAGTAGTCACCGACACGCTCCCGAGCACCGGAACGTTCGTAAGTGCCACGGATTCAGGTGTCGAGTCGGCAGGCGTGGTGACATGGCCGACGATCGGGACCCTGGCGGCCAACGACACAGTGACCTACACGGTCACGTTCGTCGCACCGGCCTCCGGCTCGATCACGAACGTGGCCGCGGCCAGTAGCGGCACGTCCGATCCGGATCCGGGGAACAACGTCAGCTCCGTATCTACGAGCGTGACGCCGGGGGCCGATCTGCAGATTGCCAAGACGGGTCCGGCGTTGGCTTTGGCCGGAGACACGATCACCTACACGGTCGAAGTCGTGAACCTGGGGCTCTCCGACGCAAGCTCGGTGGTCGTGACCGACACGCTTCCGAGCACAGGGACCTTCGTGTCGGCCTCCGGTGGCGGGGCGCTCGCGAACGGGGTGGTCACCTGGCCGGTGCTCGCCACGTTGGCGGCGAACGACACGGTGACGCACACGGTGGTGTTCGTCGCTCCCGGCACCGGAAGCCTGACCAACCTGGCTGCGGTATCCGGTGCGACGGGCGATCCCGACACAACAAACAACGTCAGCTCGCTGACCACCGGCATATCCTCCCAGGCGGACGTTCTGGTCAGAAAGTCGGGGCCGGCTACGGCAAGTGCCGGCGATACGATCACGTACGTCGTCACGGTGCTGAACCAGGGTCCATCGGATGCGGTCAACGTGGTGGCTACCGACGTGCTACCGGCGGCGGGAACCTTCGTCTCGGCATCTGCGGGCGGCGACACCCTGAGCTCCGGCGTCGTGACTTGGCCGGCTATCCCGACACTGGCGGCGGCCGACTCGGTTTCCTATGCGCTGACGTTCATCGTCCCGAACAGCGGCACGATCACGAACGTGGCTGCAGCGTCGAGTCCGACGGCGGATCCGAACGCGACCAACAACGACGGAACGAACGCGGAAGCTGGTGTCACCACGACGGTGGTGGAGTCGGCGGACATCCATGTTCGGAAAGCCGGCCCCGCCACGGCAAGTGCCGGGGACACGGTGACCTACACGATCTCGGTCACCAACAGCGGTCCTTCTTCCGCCGCCGACGTGACGGTTTCCGATACACTGCCGGCGTTGGGGCAATTCATCGCTGCGTCGGCCGGCGGCGACACAACTGCGGCCGGTGTGGTGACGTGGCCTGCTGTGCCGTCCATCGCTGCGGGAGACTCGGTGGTGTTCACGGTGTCCGTGCAGATGCCGCCGAGCGGATCGCTGGTCAACCTGGCCGCGGCGACATCGTCGACCGGCGATCCGGATTCGACGAACAACGACGGATCGAGTCCGGATGCCCAGGTCGTAACGACGATCGACGCGCTGGCCGATCTGGCGATCGCCAAGTCCGGACCCGCGACCGTGGCGGTCGGCGATACGGTGACCTACACGCTGACGGTGACGAATCTCGGTCCCTCTACCGCGAGGCAGGTGGCGGTAACGGACTCGCTCCCAGCCGGGTTCACCTTCGTGGCCGCTTCAAATGGCGGCTCTCATTCAGGGGGAGTCGTCACCTGGCCGCTGGTCGACTCACTCGCGGTGTCCGGCACGGTGTCGTACACGCTACGCGCGATCCCGGGTGGAGCCGGCGCTTCGGTCAACGTGGGCCGCGTCGAAAGCGCTACACAGGACTCCGATCCGAACAACGATCGGTCCACCGCGTCGGTCGACGTAACTGCGGCGCCGGACCTTTCCATCTCGAAGGTTCACGTCGGTGCGCTCAATGAAGGACAGAGCGGCCTGTACCGCATCGAGGTCATCAACGTCGGAGCGGCGCCCACCACAGGTGTAGTGACCGTTACGGACACGCTGCCGAGCGGGCTCACCTTCCAATCCGGATCCGGTGTCGACTGGACGGTTACGGCCAGCGGGTCGGAAGTGGTGGCCACCAGGACGCTTCCGCTGGCGGTTGGAGACACGGCCACCTTCGACGTGTCGGTCGATGTCGGGTCCAACCTCGGCGGGCAGATCGTCAACGTGGCCCGGGTTTCGACCCCGGGAGACGGCTTTGCCGGCAACGACTTGGATGCCGACACGGCCGCGGTCTCCGCGATCGACATTGCGTTGGACAAGATCGCCGTGGGCAGCTTCATGGTGGGGGACACGGTTTCATACCAGATGACCGTCGACAACGTCGGTGGCATACCGACGACTGGGCCTATAACGGTTGTGGACACCCTGCCGGCGGGCCTGACGTTCGTGTCGGGTCAGGGCGTGGGATGGACGGTGAGTGCTGATGGGTCGGTGGTCACGGCGGTCTATCCTGCCGTAATCGCCAGCCCGGGGTCGGCGGCGTTTACGCTTCAGGTCCTGGTTGGACCCGAGGCCGTGCCGGCGGTGACCAACCACGCCGTGGCCTCAACCGCGGGTGATTCGGATCCAGCCAACAATGCGGCCGCCACGCCGGCCGTGACCGTGGCGCCCAGCAGCGTGCTGGTCGTGGAGAAACGTGCTTCGCGCCCGGACGTCGAGATGGGCGAGACGATCGAATACGGGTTGACGGTCCGCGTCGTTGGATCGGCTCCCGTTCCCGACGTGCAGGTCGACGATGTCTTGCCCCAGGGCTTCAGGTTCGTGCCCGGCTCCGCCACGATCGACGGTGCTTCCGTGACCGATCCGTCGGGCAGCCCGGGCCCCACGCTGACGTTCGATTTGGGCACCATCGACGCGAACGGGACTGTGTTGGTGACCTACCGCACGCGTGTGGGCCCCGGTGCAGATCTGGGTGACGGAATCAACCGGGCGCGAGCCCGCAGCGTCACGGCCGGTGTCGAGTCGGGCGAAGCGGTGGCGCGTGTGCTGTTCCGCGCCGGCGTGTTCGCGGACGAGGGCACAATCGTCGGAAAGGTGTTCCTCGACTGCGCGTGCAGCCCCGGGGAGCAGACGGGCGAGGAGATCGGCGTGCCCGGAGTAGTCGTCTATCTCCAGGACGGAACCTCGGCCGTAACCGATTCAGAAGGGAAGTACCATTTCCTGGGCCTCAGCCCCCGGACCTACGTCGTCAGTGTCGATCCCCGAAGCCTACCTCGAGGCGCTCGACTCATCCCGTTGTCGAACCGCCATGCAGGGGTCGGAGGGTCCGCTTTCGTGGATCTGAAGAAGGGTGAGCTACATCGTGCGGACTTCGCGGACGGATCGGGCTCGGTGGCGGTGTTCGACCAGGTCGTCGAGCGGAGGCGAAACGGTGAAGTGGAGCAACAGGGGCTGACCTTTTCGCCGGACGCGGGCCGGTCGCAAACCCTTCAAACGCGAGATCATCGCGGTTCGCACTACCGCTCGCTGGCGGAAGAACAACGGATCGTCACGCCGGCGCCCGAGGGTGTGGCCATCTGGCAGCCGGATCGCGCGGCCGCAGGCGAAACGAGCGATCAGGTCGTCATCGACCTTCCGCGCACCGCCTTCGTCGCGGACGGAGAAACTGAAATTCCGATTCGAGTTCACGTGCCGTCCGAGGCGTCCCTGCCCAACGGCCACGTGACGATGGAGAGCTCCTCGGGCCGCTGGCTCGTCGAGGACGCCGATCCGTCTAGCCCGGGGCTGCAGGTTCCGGTAGCCGATGGCAGGGCGGAGGCGGTGCTGCTCGCGCCGGACGTTCCCGCAAGCGGCTCGATTAGGGTCACAGCCGGGGACCGTCACGAGCGTAGCGAGCGAATCGACTTCACGTCCTCGATCCGGTCGCTGGTGTTGGCCGGTCTGCTGGAGGCTCGCATTGACGGGCGATCGCTGGCCGACAGCGAGTTTGGGCTGGGTCGCGGTCGGGATGCGTTCGAAGACGCCCTTGAGAGCGTCATGGCCGACGGCGACGATGGCAGGCTGCGCGCCGGCGCACGGGCTACCCTGTTCGCACAAGGAGCCCTGGGCGACGGATACGGACTCACGTTGCGCCTGGACACCGAGGAGGACGAGCGGTCCAGACTGTTCCGTGACTTCCGTCCCGAGGAGCTCTATCCGCTCTACGGCGATGCGTCGCTCCAGCGGTTCGACGCCCAGTCGAAGGGACGCTTCTTCGCGCGTGTCGACAAGGGCCCCTCGTACGCCCTCTTCGGGGACTTCAACACCGGGTTCGGGAGTGTGCACGGAGCCGGAGGCAGAGCGCTGGGCACGTACAACCGGACGCTGAACGGTGCCCTTGAACACTTCGAGTCAGAAAGGGCTCTGTTGAGGGGTTTTGCGAGCCGCGACCGCTTCGTGCAGATCGTCGACGAGATCCGGGGCCTGGGAATCAGCGGACCGTACGCCCTGAGTCGGGCCGATGGGCTGATCAACTCCGAGCGGGTGGAGCTGGTGACCCGCGACCGGAATCAGCCTGCGCTGATCCTCCGGGTGCAGAGACTCGAGCGGTATGTGGACTACACGATGGAGCCGTTCAGCGGGCGCTTGGTTTTCAAGCGGCCGGTGCCCAGCGTAGACGCCTCCCTGAACCCGGTCACGATCCGGGTGAGCTACGAAGTGGAAAGCGGAGGAGATCCCTTCTGGGTGTTGGGACTGAATGGTCGGGTGAAACCGGTGGACGGCTTGGAGCTGGGCGGCACGATCGTTCGGGACGAAAACCCGGGCCAGACCTTTGACCTCTACGCAGTCGACGCGACCGTGGGTCTCGGAAGAGGCACGTTCCTGACGGGCGAGTTCGCGCGGACCGACAGTGCGTCGACTTCGACCGGAGACGCGTTCCGCCTGGAGCTCAGCCACAGCTCGGACCGGGTCAGTGCGTCTGCGTACTTCCTCGACGCGGATGTCGATTTCCGTAACCCGTCGTCCGCGTTCGGCAGTGGCCGCCGTGAGCTCGGGGGTCGTTTGACCGCTCGGCTCGCGAATAAGACCCGTGTGTTCGGGGAGGCGCTCCGCACGGAAGACCGTACCACGTCCGGGCGGCGCGTAGGAGCCACGGTGGGAGTGGAGCGCGATCTGGGCGCCTGGATGAGGGCACGTCTTGGACTCCGCTATGCCAGCGAGACCACCACCCCTGCGACCACACAATCCGGACCGACGCCGAACGACGTGCTCGCCCTGAGCGCGGGGATCAATGCCCGGCTTCCGTGGTTGGAGGGAGGCTCGGTGTTCGCCGAGTACGAGCAGGACGTAGCCGAAGCCAAGCAGCGTCGCGCGGCCATTGGAGCCGACTACCGCTTGTTCGACCGAGCCCGGCTATATGCTCGCCACGAGCTCCTGAGCTCCTTCTCAGGTCCATACGGATTGAACTCCGATCAGGAGCGGACGACTACCGTCTTCGGTGTCGCAGCCGACTACCTGGCAGGCCAATCGATCTTCTCGGAATACCGTTCGCGTGACGCGTTCGGAGGGCGAGAGGCACAGGCGGCCATCGGCCTACGAAACCGGTGGCAGTTGGACAGCGGCGTGCGCCTCTCGTCGTCCTTCGAGCGCCTGTCTCCCCTCAGCGAGGGCGGCTCGACCGCAACGGCCATTACAGGCGCGTTCGAGTACACGGCCAACCCGTTGTGGAAGGGGAGCGCCCGCCTCGAATACCGAGCGGCCGACTCGGGAGACAACGTGCTCGGCTCATTGGGATACGCCCGCAAGCTCAACCGCGATTGGAGCTTGTTGGGAACGAGCCTGTTCTCCTCGTTCGTCGAGAGCGATCGAGCCTACGCACGCACCCGCTTGGGTCTGGCGTACAGGCAGACGGACCGGAACCGCTGGAACGCGCTCGCCCGCTACGAGCATCGGTACGACCGGAACCCGGACTTTACGAACCTCGAAACGACCCGCAGCGCGCACGTGTTGTCCGCACACGTCAACACATTGCTCGCACCCGAGTTGCTCGTCCGGGCACAGTGGGCGTCCAAGTGGGCGTCCGAGACCTCGCCGGACTTCACGTCCGACGAGACCGCCCACCTGTTGGCGCTCCGAGGCACTTACGACCTCACCGATCGCCTCGATGTGGGTCTCATAGGACGTGCGCTGTTGGGCGGAAACGCTCTGGACCGCGTGCAGTACGGCGCCGGCGCAGAGGTCGGGCTTCTGTTGCGCGACAACCTACGGCTCTCCGGAGGCTACAACCTCTTCGGATTCCGGGACGACGAGCTGGTCGCGGACGAGTACAGCGAACACGGATTCTATTTCCAGCTCGGCTTCAAGTTCGATCAGAGCCTGTTCGGGCTGGGACCGGAAGTGACCGAACAACCGGCGTTTAGCGACGTAGCCGGACGGACCAACCGGGGCACGGATCTCAGGAGCATTGTCCCGGTCGCGGTGGATCGGGACACGTTGGCCACGCCTGATGCGCGGATCAGCGATCGCGTCGTGGGCGCGGACCTGGCCGTTCTCGATCAGTGGGAGGCGCGGCTCCGTGCACTGGAGGCTGGTGACCAGGTCACTCCAGCCGAACGCTACCGCGTCGCAAGGGCCCGGGCGCTGCTCGACATCGCACGTCAGGAGTACGAGGAGAACGATCGTACGCCGTTCCCGGCGGCGTTGGTGGTCGAAGTGGCCGATCTGGTGAAGGGCCGCGAAGATCTCTCCGGCCGGACAGCCGTGAGCGGATCAGCGGAGGTTGCGCCGGAGATCTGGGACCGGATCGACGAGATCAAAGCTTCCCCCTCCTTTGCGTGCGTGGCCGAGGACGTCGCCCGACTGGAGGCCCAGCTGCTGTGGGCAGGCAACGAGCACATGACCTGCGCCGTCGACGATCCCCGTCCCCACCTCGAGAAGGCACGTGAGCTGGCAGACGCGCTGGAGGCGGCGGCGCGGTCCTGCGAAGGAGACCGTCCGGCTGCGCCGGGCCCGGGCGATTCCGTGTCGGCACCGTCCGCGGACCGCGACACCGTCGCCGACACCGTGATGGTGCCCGACTCCACCGAGCCTCGCACGGCTCCCGATACGGCAGCGGCGGCGGACTCCACGATGCGTGTCGAGGGCTCCGACGCATCCGTCCCCAACGTCGTGCACTTCGCCTTCGATCGTGCGGAGCTGGACGAGAGGAGCAAGATCGTGCTCGACTCCGTCGTCGCGGTCCTGTCGGTCCGCCCGGAGGCGACGGCCGTGATCGTGGGTCACACCGACACCCGCGGATCCCCGGCCTATAACCGGGACCTCGCGATGCGACGGGCCGAAGCCGTTCGCACCTACCTCGCCAACGCGGGCGTCGTAGCGGAACGGATGAGTGCCGAAAGCCTTGGCGAGACTACCAACCACGTCACGGCGCGGAACGAGATGGACCACGCACGGAACCGGCGCGTGACGATAGTGCTCACGGTCTCGGCCGGTGGGGAGATCCGTGTGCATCGTCAGGAGCGGGATCTCAAGCCCCTCGGACGAGGCCAGCCCCGCTAGCGGACCGTTACCGTCCGCCGGCAGACCGGCGCCTGCCGCGCCTGTGCTACGCGAGGTAGCCCTCGGCGCACGCCGTGCCTGGGTAAGGCCGGTCAGTCTCCGAGGCTGATTCCGAGCGCTCGGGCGGTCTGGACCACGTCTCCGTCGACGGGGACCTGTTTGCGCTGAGCCACCGCCTCCGAGAGGGGCACCGCCTCCACCTCGGGCGGATGCAGCGCGACCATGCATCCCACGCAGCCGTCCGCCAACAACTGCACGGCAGCGGCGCCAAACCGCAGTGCCAGCAGGCGATCGTACGCATTGGGCCGTCCCCCCCTCTGGAGGTGTCCCAGCACCAGCGTGCGGGTCTCGATCCCGGTGCGCTCCGAGATCTGGTCCGCCAGTCGGACGCAGATTCCACCGTACCGTCCGGCTTGAGCGTACGACGGTGATTCGTCTCGTCCCGCCGCCCCTTCGGCCACGACGACGATCGCGAACCTCCTGCCCCGGGCATAGCGCCGTCGGATCTTCTCGCAGACGGCGTCGATCGAGTAGGGAATCTCGGGCACCAGGATCACGTCCGCGGTGGCGGACATTCCGGCGAACAGCGCGATCCAACCGGTGTGCCGACCCATGACCTCGACGACCATGACCCGCTCATGGGCCTCTGCCGTCGAATGGAGACGGTCCAAGGCGTCGGTGGCCGTCTCTACGGCGGTCTGAAACCCGAAGGTCACGGCCGTGGCGGCCAGGTCGTTATCGATGGTCTTGGGAACGCCGACCACGGGGAGCCCCTGCCGGTAGAGGCGCTCCGCGATCCGGAGGGAACCGTCGCCTCCGATTGCCACCAGCGCGTCGATCTCCTGCCGCTCGAACGCCTCGATCACGTGCGCGGAACGGTCCTCGGGCTGCGTGCCGGCCGACGGATCGGGCCCGGCCCACGCAAACGGGTTCCCGCGGTTCGTGGTCCCGAGAATGGTTCCGCCCAGATGGGTAATTCCTCGAACCGCCTTGGCGTCCAACGGCATGAGTCCGTCTTCGGATCCGTCCAGGAGGCCGTTGTATCCTTGACGAATGCCCACCACCTCCCATCCGCGCCGCAACGCCGAAAGCACTACGGCCCGTATCACGGCATTGAGACCGGGAGCGTCGCCGCCTCCGGTGTTGACGGCAATTCGACGAATCGACATGTGGGCCCCGCACGGAGGTAGTGGAGGGTTGTCCGCGTCGAAGGCGGATTCGGAAACCAGACACCCGGAAGGGGTAGGAAGGATCCGGCGCTCGTGAGGATCAACCAACCGCGTGGATCGGCTATGACAGTGACCGAAAAACAGATCGAGAAGGCGCTTCGGACGGTGAAGGACCCCGAGCTGCACCTCGATCTCGTGGTGTTGGGGTTGGTTTACGACATCGAAGTCGATGGTAACCACGTCGACGCGTGGATCTCGCTCACCACGCCACTGTGCCCGGTAGCCCCCCAAATCGTCGAGGACGCCAAGACGGCCATCCTCGGCGTGGAAGGGGTAGAGAGCGCAGAGGTCCAGTTGACGTTCGATCCTCCCTGGACCCCCGAGCGCATCAGTCCTCTGATCCGGTCTTCGCTCGGACTCTAGCGTTTCTGGACAACGTCTAGTCAGACTTGCTGTTATGTGTTTTGCGCGCCGTGGATTACAACTCCTCGGGGCTGGTAGGTCACAAGGTGGTCGATTAGGTTAGATCGAACGTTCGTTCGAATCCGGAGAGAGCCGCAATGGCAGAACCGTCACAGGCGTCGGAGCAGGCCGAAAACGATATCAAGGCCAAGGTCCAGGAAGGCTACATCGTCGAATCTCCGGAGGAGATGACGCCCGGCTACAAGCGATCGTTGATCGTCCAGCTCACGGTCCAGGCCGACACCGAGCTGATGAGCGCCCCCGCGTACTGGCGTCCCGCCCGGTATGCGCCGTCGGCCAATACGCAGGTGAGCGCCCACGCGATCATCCAGGACGAGCTGGCTCACGCGAACATCGCGTATCGGCTCCTGGAGGACCTAGGAGTCTCGAAAGAGCACCTCGTGTACGGCCGCGAGCCCCACGAGTTCAAGCATCCGTACGGGTTCGATCAACCACTCGATCACTGGGGTGAGCTGGTCGTGGCCACAGGGTTCTTCGACCGGGCGGGGATCACCCTGCTGTCCGACGTGCACGAGCACACCTCCTACGGACCGCTCAAGCGGGCGCTCGTCAAAATCGGAATGGAAGAGACCTTCCACCTCCGCCATGGGGAAGTCTGGATGCGGCGTCTGGCCAAGTCGGGCGGCGAGGCCCGCGAGGTCCTGCAACGCGCGGTGGATTGGATGTTTCCCATGACGCTCGAGTGGTTCGGGCTTCCCGACGAGCTGAAACGGCACTCCGGCCAATTGGAGTACCGTCTCAAGGGCTTGACGAACGACCAGCTCCGTCAGGTTTGGATGTCCTCCACGGTGCCCCTGTGCGAGTCGCTGGGACTACAGGTGCCCGCCCACTACGACGAGAGCGCCGACGAGTTCGTCCTGGACTACCCGTTCCCCTGCGCATACGACGCCGAAGCCAAGCACTGGTTCTTCGACGAAGGGGAGATCACGTGGGAGGCCGTGTTCGAGCGGTGGAAGGGTCGAGGGCCCATGAACGAGATCTACGTGGAGTCGATCCGGCGCTCCCGCGGCGATGTCTCGAAGTGGCTGAACGGCAAGGCGGTGGCCGCGTGAGGGCCCTTCCCGTCATGTCCCGGGTGAGTGGGGGCCGCGATTTATGGTCTTCACCCCTCGCCAGACCGCCGTTCGACCCGGACACCGCTGTGAAGGATGCACTGCTGGAGGTGCTGGATCCCGAGATTCCCATCAGCGTGATCGACCTGGGGCTGATCTACGGCATCGAATACGGGGACGGCGCCGTGCGCATCGAGCTGACCTACACCGCCACCGCCTGTCCGTGCATGGCGTTCATCCGGGAGGACATCACCGATCGGCTCACCCAGGAGACCTGGATTGATCGAGTCGAGCTGGTCGAAGTGTGGGATCCACCGTGGAGCCGTGAACGAATCAGCGTGCGGGGCAGAGAGCAACTGAAGGCCCTCGGCGTAGGGGTCTGACGAGGAGGCATTCGTGAGAGAAGCCGTGTACGACGTTTTCGCCCGCAAAGAGCGCGGAGACCCGCTCCGGCACGTGGGATATCTGGACGCGCCCGACAACGAGTTGGCCCGCGTCTACGCGCGTAGCGTGTACGACGAGGAAAACTGGTTCGAGATGTGTGTGGTACCTCGGGCGTCGATCATTCCGGTGAACCGAACGGACGGCCCGTTTGCGGCAGGGAGGGAACCGAGGTGACCATGGCAACCGCGTCATCCGAAGCCGTCCAGCGCCTGGTGCTGACGCTGGCAGATACGAAGCGGATCCTGGGGATCCGGTACAGCGACTGGCTCCTGGGCGCCCCGTCGATCGAGATGGGCATCGCGGCCTCGTCCATGTGCCAGGACGAATGGGGCCATGCCCGCCTGCTGTACGCGATGTTGAAGGAGTTCGGCAGGGATCCGCGTACGATCGAGCACGAGCGGCCGCCCGAGGCGTATACCTCGGCGGATCCGTTGGATCGGCCGTTCGATACGTGGGCCGAATTCGTCGCGGCGACCGTACTCGTGGACGGAGCAGCCACGACCGCCCTCGAGGGGTTTGGAGAGGGGGGATTCGAGCTCGCGAGAACCAGGGTGCCGAAGATGCTCGCGGAAGAGCGGTTCCACGAGGACCTGGGTGCCGCGTGGTTTCGCCGCCTGGCGGACGGGAGTCCGGCAGCAAGACAGGCACTGCTCGATACCGTGGAGCGCATGCTGCCTCGGACGCTCGCCTGGCTGGCGCCGGTCGATGAACAGCAAGTCCGACTTGCGGCCGACGGTCTGACCGACGACGCACGGACGCTGCTTGCCCGCTACATCGAGCGCGTTCAACCCGTGCTTGCGGCGTTGGATCTGGAGATCGATCCGGACGGCGCGGAGCGTCAAGGCTGGGATCCGGTTCGCGGACGCGGTCCGGGACAGCCGGACATGGACGCCATCGAACGGGCTCGCGGAGATCGCAACCGCGCACTCTTCGTCGAATGAACGAGCCGGGCACGTCGCCGAACGCCGATCCGCTGCCGGGTGGTTTGCCCGTCTCGGCGGAGTGTCCGTTTTGCGAGTCGACTCGCACCGAGCTGGTCTCGGCGTTCGGCTCGCAGCTGTCCGTATCCACGTATTGGTGTCGTGCCTGCCGATCCCCGTTCGAGTACGTGAAATGGGGAGCGGCCCGTCCGGAGCGCTGATCCGACGGGCAGGTAGGTTCGAATCCCCAATGGCACACTAGCTCTTCCGCTTCTACTTTCCGTTCCCGGCCCGACTTCTTCACTCGCGGGGTGGCCCTCAAATGGCGCAAACGATGTTCGAGCGGTACGGCGGCTTCGGCACGCTCAGCAAGGTCGTGATGGCCTTCTATGACAAGGTCCTCGACTCGGACGTGATCGGCGATTACTTCGACGGCGTGGATATGAGACGCCTGATCGATCACCAAACCAAGTTCATATCACAAATCATGGGCGGCCCGGCCACCTATTCGGATCCCGCGCTCGCCCACCTCCATAGCCACCTGGCGATCACCGACGCGGCATTCGACGAGATGACGCGGCTGTTCGAGGAAACGCTCGAAGACTTCGACGTCGACCCCGTGGACACTCGCACCATCGTCGGCGAGCTGGAGTCACGCCGGGCGCTCATCGTCCGCGGCTGAGTGGCCGCATGAACCTCGAGCAATTCAACAAGCTCCTGCTGGAGTCCGTCGGGGTCGGATTGGCGATCGCCGAGCCCCGCTCTTTGGCGGTCATCTTCAGCAATCCCCGGTTCGAGGAGTGGTTTCCCGGGGCGGACAGCTATGGCGCCAGCCTGCAGACCCTGATTCCGGACCTGGACGTCGACAAGCTGAAGGCGCGGCTGAGCCAGGGTCGCGACTTCAAGACGGAGATCTCGATCAAGGTTGGGCGACGACAGATCTCGGTCCTCCTGCGTATCAGCGGAAACCAGTCCGACGAGCAGGCCCTTCTGGTGCTCGAGGGTCAGAACGTCTCCAAGCTTCGGGAGCTCGAGTACATGATCGAGTCGTACTCGAAGATGGTGGAGAAGCAGAATCGCTCGCTCCAGCGAGAAAAGGAGCGAGCGGAGAAGCTGCTGCTCAACATCATGCCCAAGAAGGTCTACGAAGAGATTCGCACGTTCGGCGTCACCACTCCGGAGCGGTTCGAGTCGGCTTCGGTGCTCATGCTGGAGTTCGTGGGCTTCGCCGAGCGCACGGAGACTCAAGATCCTGCGACTCTCGTGGCGCAGCTCAACGACATTTTCGCCGCGTTCGATCAGATCGTGGAGCAGTTCGGCTGTGAGCGCATCAAGACCATCGGCAACGCGTACATGGCTGTCTCGGGTGTGCCCGAGCCGACCCCGGATCACGCGCAGAACATCGCGAAGGTGGCATTGCTGCTGGTGCGCTATCTGAAGCGAAGGAACGCTGCGCAACGGGAGAAGTGGACGTGTCGCGTGGGGATCAACACCGGCCCGGTGATCAGCTCGATCGTTGGCGTGCAAAAGTACGTCTACGACATCTTCGGGCCCGGCGTGAACCTCGCGGCGGCCCTGCAGGCGTTGTCGGAGCCAATGGAGATCACCCTCTGCGGCGCCACGCACCGATTGATCGAGTCGGACTTCGAGTTCGAGGACCACGGCCGGGTGGAGATTCCGGACCTGGGTCCCAAGCACGTCTACTCACTCGTTCGAGAGAGGCCGGGGAGCCGCGTCCGGGCACCATCGACCGGCAGAGAGGTGCTTCCCGGCTTTTAGCGTGCCGTCACACCCGCCCCGCGCGGAACTCCCGGTTGCGCGATCGGTCTAAGCAGGTCGTGGGATTTCGTCACCCGCCTGATCGAATGGGTACAGTGAAGATGAGACGCATGCTGATCCTCGCCGCGCTTTCCGTGACCGCCGTGGCCTGCGGAAGCACCGGGGGGCTCCCGCAGCCGAGGCCCCTGATCATTCACTCCGGAGCTCGACTCCGTCCGGAGCCCGAGCGTATGGCTGCGATCGACCGATGGGTTACCGAGGAGCTGACCAACATCCGGGAAGATCCCACGTTCCTCATCGTCTCCGTTCCTCAGGACCAGCCCGCTCTGCCTTGGCAGGGGTTGGAGATCAACGCCGACACGGCGCGCGTAGCCTTCGAGCGGACGTCGTCCGACGTTCAGTCGGTGTACCAGATCTACGCCCATCTCCATCTGATGGTCACGATGGACCGCCAGGCCGAGTGGCTACCGGAAGCTCCCGACGCCACCGGCTACCAGCTCGAACGGGCGATTCTCAAGAGGGTCTCGGACGCGTGGCTCTACGGCCGCGCCACTTGGGCCTTCGTGCCCGACGACATCATGGACGAGCTGACCTACGCGACGGAGGAAGGGTTTCTGGATGCCTACATCCTGACTGCCCGTGGGGACGACTTCGAGGCGGAACGGGCCGATTGGACGGCCCAGAACGCGGGTCAGCTCGACGAGTACCGGGCCTGGTTCGAACGAACGTTCGACCGTCTTCCGCCGGGTCTTCGCGAAGAGGCCGAGGAGGCGGGGCGAGACACCGGCCCCGGGGGTGCGCCCACGGCGGCTACGTAAGGGGCCCCTCGACCTCCCATCGCCTCGAGGGCCGTACCGTCGAGCCGTCCGATTCGGGAAGAACCCAGACGTCCACACGGCCGGTTTCTTTGATCCTCGCGTTTCGCCGCTTCCCTCCGAACACCGGGAATCCGGCGACCCTCAACCGATGTCGGTGCTCGCCGGAAGGCGATCGGGCTTCCAGGATGGATCCCTTCAAGTCCCGACTGGTCGGGGGATCCCCCTTCGTCAGGCGTAGCTTCAGGATCTGCCCCGCGTGGGGCGCGTCCAGCGCGTCGATCACCCGAAAGTGAGCCATGTGCTCCTGTCCATGGTCGTAATGGCAGGTCGAGTGTAAACGGCTAGGTTCCTCGCAGACCTGCAGTCGCTTGCCGAACCCCCGACCCTGGAACAGGACACTAGACACGGTGCAGAGAAGCGTCAACGACTCGTGGACCTCTCCGCTTGCCCTGGAAGCGGAGGCGATGCGACGACTGGGATATCGAGCCGTGGACGCGCTGGTGCGGCGGTGGGAGGAACTGGATGCCCAGCCGGCCTGGCGAGGGGCGAATCGGGCAGACATCGAGACGTGGTTCGATACCCCCGCTCCTGAAGGAGCCCGGCCACCCGAGCGGGTCCTGGACGACGTGCTCGACCGCGTGCTGCCGCTCGCGGGAAGCGTGGACCATCCACGGTTCTTCGCCTTTGTTCCCTCCGCGCCGACGTGGCCGGGGGTGATCGCCGATTTCCTGGCGGCGGGGTTCAACACCTTTCAGGGCACGTGGCTGGAGTCCGCCGGTCCCACCCGCGTCGAGCTGCAGGTGTTGGACTGGTTCAAGGACTGGATCGGCTACCCGGAGGGCGCGAGCGGCGTCATGACGAGCGGCGGATCGTCGGCCAACCTGACGGCAATCGTGGCAGCGCGGAGTCGGGCGGCGAGGAACGGTCGTGCAGACGAAACGTCCAGTCGGGACCTGGCGGTCTACGTGTCCGACCAGGGCCATTCCTCGGTTGCCAAGGCGGCCCGCATCGCCGGAGTCGGTACCGTAACAGCTCTCCCGTCGGATTGCCGATTCCGCATGGTTCCGGAGGTACTGGCCGATCGCATCGCGGCCGATCGGGAGGCCGGGATCGTGCCGGTTGCGGTGGTGGCCAGCGGCGGCACCACCAACACCGGCGCCGTCGACCCGCTCGCTGCACTTGCGGACGTCTGCGCCGAGCATGACGTGTGGTTCCATGTCGACGCGGCGTACGGGGGCTTCGCTTTTCTGACCGACCGGGGGCGACCGTGGTTCGATGGCATGGACCGAGCGGATTCGATCACGTTGGATCCCCACAAGTGGCTGTTCCAGCCTTACGAGTGCGGATGTTTGATGGTCCGAGACATCGGCGATCTAGAACGCGCATTTCGAATCTCGCCGGAGTACTTGCAAGACGCGCAGCTCGGGCGAGAGCACGTGAATTTTTCGGACCGCGGGGTACAGCTCACGCGTTCCTTTCGCGCACTCAAGATTTGGATGTCGGTGCAGACGTTCGGCCTCGAGGCCTTCCGTGAAGCCATCGAACGGGCAATGGAGCTCGCGTTGGAGGCGGAGCGGACCATTGAGAACCATCCCAATCTCGAGCTCCTGTCGCCGGCGGCCCTCGGAGTAGTGTGCTACAGGGTCAGACCGGCGCACTTTCGCGGTACCGACGCCGAGCTCGACGCCCTGAACGCGGAAGTACAACAGCACGTCATCGACTCCGGCCTCGCCATGCTGTCGTCTACGCAGATTCGGGAACGGTACGCGCTCCGTCTCTGCATCCTGAATCCGTCGACGACCGCGGACGACGTGCGGCGCACGCTGCACGCCGTCGTCGACGCCGCCGGGAGGGCTTCGTCCTGACGGAGATGCCGGAGGGTGTGGATCCACGGGAAGGAAGGGTGTCCACTTCCGACGAGCGGCCGACCTCGAAACCGAGGCTGCGTGCGTGGGTGCTGGCCACCGTTCTGGCAGCCGCCGCGGTCGCCTGGTGGAGCTCGCTGGGGGTGCTCGCCTCGCTCTACCTGTGCGCGCTGCTCATTCTGCTGCCCCACTTGGCGAACGTCCAGATGGACTACGCCGACCAGCAGAGCTTCAGTCGACTCCCGGCGTACGCCAGCTCCGGGATCATGCTCGTTCTCCTCGGAGCGATCGGCGCCTGGCTCGGCCATCGGCACGGGGGCTGGGAATACCTGGCGCTCAGCGACTTCCGGATCTCTCGGGAGGCCGTCTGGACGGCGGCTCTGACCGGCGCGGCTCTGCTGCTGATGATGGTGGTGTACGTCTGGCGAAGGGTGACCGGAACCGGGGAGTCCGTGTGGGTGCGTCGCATCTTGCCCAAATCCGGGCGGGAGAAGGCGGCCTTCGCCGTCCTGAGCGTTACGGCGGGTGTGGGGGAGGAGATCGCTTTTCGTGGGTTTGCGCTCTCGGCCCTGACCGAGATCACCGCTTCCACCTCCTTCGCGCTGGCAGCCTCCTCCTCCGCGTTCGGGCTCGTCCATGCGTACCAGGGAAGCGTGGGCATGGTGCGCGCCGGGCTGTTGGGACTCATGTTCTCCGTGCCCGTCGTCGTCTCGGGATCGTTGTGGCCGGCCATCGCCGCCCACGTCCTGGTCGATTGGATCGGAGGGCTGCTCGTGGGCGAGCGCCTTCTGGGAATCGAGGAGACCGACAACGACCGCCTCCCGCACCTAACGTAGCCATGGACATCGATCTGGCACTGCTCGCTGACGCCGCCACCCTGGATGCTGCCGGCAAGCTCAACCTCTTGGGAGTGTTCGACCGCATCCAAACCGCCTCGTTTCCGGCGCGGCACGATCGCATCGCCATGGTGCTAAGGTTCCAGGGCGTGCTCGCCGAGGCGGGGGTCCACGAGCTGAGCATCCGATTGGTGGGCCCCGAGCAGGAAGAGATGCTGAGCTTCACGGGTGAGCTTCGCTTTGCGCCGGGGCCAGCCGAGTACGGCGGAAGCATTCGCGTGCCGCACCTGATCAACCTCAACGGAATCGTGTTCCCCGGGCCGGGCCGGTACGTCTTCGACGTCACGCTGGACGGTGAGCACGTCCGGTCGATTCCCATGATGGTTTCCGGTCCGGTCGGGGGCGGGGCAGGCGTGGCGTCCGGGCATCAGGCGTAGCGCGCGTAACACCTCGGCACGACGGGGCATCGAAATCTGCGGTCGTCGATGCGGCGCCGGATCCGTGTACCGTAAACTATTGAAAAATAATGGCTTAGCATGATTGAATACCAGTGTGGCTGCCCTCATGATCTGTCGGTTCCATCCGGCCCAGCCAGGCGTTTTCGACTGGATCAGCCTTTGCACCCCGTCCCATACGGATCGCATCGTCTGGGCGTCGAGTGAGTGGAAACTTTCCGGTGATGCCCCCAGTATTGCTTGAGAGAGACCCGATAGGCGTCCGGGGAGTCGGATAGGTGATTCTTTGGTGTAACTACGAGGAGCTTCAGGCGCTGAAGCACGGGGCCTCGGCGGTGCTGGGGCAGGCGGACGGGTATGGATGTTCGTCCCGGGTGACCGCAGAGGATGCTCAGCGCGTCGAGGCGCTCCTGCCCCGGCTGAACGGAGACCTTTCCCTGCGCACGCTCTCAGAGGCGCGCGAGGTGGGGAAGGCGCTCGAGACGATCGTCCGTTGCCTCGAAAGCGCCATGAAAAACGTCGTCGTCCAATCCCATCCGGGTGACGAAGGCGCGGTGGACGCCTACTTCGGGTTCGCCCACGCATTCGCCGTGCTCTCCCGGATCCGGGAGATGCAGGCGGAGATGGCTGCCATGATCGAAGTATTCACAGGCGTGGCGGTAAACGGAGAGCTGGAGCGCACGTTCGAATTCCCCGACTGAGGTCGGAACGGGCACTTTTCCCGCCTTTCGTGTATTGGCATCGAGTCGGGAAACCCGCCCGAGGCCGCGCCCTGTGTCCCGCGTAGCCTCGGTCGACCGAGGGACGACGCGTGACGAACAACCCCGAACAGGCCCCGGAACACGAAGCCGGTAGCACGGCGAGCGACGACGTGCGCGCGTCGTTCGAGCGTGAGGCACTGCCTCATCTGGATGCGGTCTACCGTTTTGCGTTGCGACTGGCGGGATCCCCGGACGCAGCGGAGGATCTGGTTCAAGAGACCTACTTTCGGGGGTTCAGGTCGTGGGACCAATACACGGTCGGAACCCGCTGCAAGAGTTGGCTGTTTACGATTTGTCGTAACGTCTACCTGCGGCAGCGCGAGCGCGCGAAGCGGCACGAGGAAATCCTGAGCGAGACTGCGCAGGCATCTCCGGCCAGCTTGAGTCGCGAAAATCCGGTGTTCGCTGCGTCCCGGGACGAGGATCCGGAAGGCGACTTCTTTCAGAGCATCGTCGACGAGGAAGTCCTGAGGGCGATCGACGGACTGCAAGAAGAATATCGGACCACGGTCGTGCTATCGGACCTCCAGGGGCTGTCGTATCAGGAGATCGCGGAGGTAACCGAAGTACCCGTCGGCACGGTGAAGAGCCGCTTGTTCCGGGGTCGCCGGCAACTGCAGGAAAAGCTTTTGGATTATGCCCTTTCCGCAGGCTACCTGAGCCTGGCGCGGTTGGGGAAGTGAGGAAGGTCATATGATACGAGCAGTGATCGAGTGGTGCAGAGCACTGGTTCGTGGAAACTCAATGATGGGATGCGAAGAGGCGCTGGATCGGCTCTTCGAGTACCTGGACGGTGAGCTGGATCCCGGCGAGGCCGCACGGGTCGAAGAGCATCTCGAAATCTGCAAGCGGTGCTATCCGCGAGCAGCTTTCGAGCGGTCGTTCCTGGACGCCCTCGAGCGGGCGCGGGAAAGGCGTTCCGCGCCCGAGGAGCTCAAAGAACGAGTCCTCGCTGCTCTCAGGGAGGACGTGGGCTGACGAGTTCGGGGTGAGCGCGGCTTCGAGGACAGCACAAAAGCTCGAGCCTTTTCCCTCCCCCAAAACACGAAACACCCGACGGGCCACGCGGAAGCGTGGCCCGTTTCATCTTGATTCGCCCCCGCGATCCTGTGAAGATGGCGGCACGGCCCGCCGCAATGACAAAAGGTCGCGAAGCCGGCCGCGACCCGAGCACCGACCCGAGAAGCCGCGCGAGCGCGCGACCCCGGCCCCAACAGGAGTTTGAATGACGGCCCGTCGCCAGACGATCGTCCCCCGCTTGATCGAAGAAGAGATGCGCGACTCGTTCTTGGATTATTCCATGAGCGTGATCGTGCAACGTGCCCTCCCGGATATCCGCGACGGACTCAAGCCCGTCCACCGGCGGATTCTTTTTGCCATGCACGGATTGGGTCTCACCCCCGAGCGGCCGTACAAGAAGAGCGCGACGGTCGTGGGTGAGGTGCTGGGTAAATACCATCCGCACGGAGATGCTCCGGTCTACGATGCCATGGTGCGGATGGTCCAGTCCTTCTCGCTCCGCTATCCGCTGATCGACGGCCAGGGAAACTTCGGATCCATCGATGGCGATCCGGCCGCTGCTTATCGCTACACGGAGGCCCGGCTAACCGACATGGCGTCGGAGCTTTTGGCCGATCTGGAGAAGGAGACCGTCGACTTCACCGCCAACTTCGACGACCGGCTGGAGGAGCCGGTCATTCTCCCGGCACGACTCCCCAACCTGATCCTCAACGGCAGCTCGGGCATTGCGGTGGGGATGAGCACCAACATACCGCCGCACAACCTGCGTGAAATCGCCAAAGCGGTGCGATTGATCTGCGGAGACGAGCCGGTTACGACCGAGGACCTCTTACGTGTAGTTCCCGGTCCGGACTTCCCTACGGGAGGCTTCATCCTCGGAGAAGACGGAATACGCAGCCTCTACGAGAGCGGCCGCGGCAGGATCGTGATGCGGGCGCGTGTAGTGCGGGAGTCGTTGCGTGGCGGGAAGGCCCAGCTGGTCGTGACGGAGCTGCCCTATGCGGTTTCCAAGTCCCGGATCATCGGCCAGATCGCCGCTCTGGCCCGGAAGGGAGCCGTGGATGACATCTCGGATCTCCGAGACGAATCCGACCGGGAGGGCATTCGGGTCGTAATCGAGCTCAAGCGTCGGTCCGATCCTGGGAAGGTGCTGCGCACGCTGTATAAGAAGACCGCGCTGCAGTCCACGTTCGGAGCCATCATGCTGGCGTTGGATGACGGCCAACCGCGGGAGTTCAAGCTCCAGGAGGTGCTGGAGCACTACCGCGATCACCGCCTCGACGTGATCCGTCGACGGAGTCGTTTCGAGCTGGAGAAGGCGGAGGCGGAGCGACACATCACGCAGGGCTTGATCGCTGCGCTCGACCAGATCGATGAGGTCATTCGCATCATCCGCGGCTCGAAAGATCGAGCGGCGGCCTCGGTCGGTCTACGGGACCAGCTCGGCCTCTCCGAGGCGCAGGCGGAAGCGATCCTCAACATGCGCCTTGCACGGCTGACTCGGTTGCAGAGGCAGCAGTTGGAGGCACGCCTGGAGGAGCTGGCGGTCCGCATCGACGAGCTGCGCGGCATTCTGGGGAGTGAGCGAAAGCAGCTCGACGTGCTGCTCAGCGACCTGGACCGCCTCGTGGAGCGGTATGGAGACGAGCGCCGGACGGAGATCGTCACCGGCGACCAGGAGGTCGACGAGACCGTAGAACACAGCGCGGCTGACGAAGACGTCGTCGTCACCGTGAGCCATCGCGGCTACGTGAAGCGTATGCCCGTGCACCTGTACCACCGGCGGCTGAAGAGCGGCCGAGCCCTCGCGGACATGGACCGCTACGACGACGACTATCTCGAACGTGTCATCGTAGCCCGCTCGAAGGGCTGGCTTTTGGCGTTCACCGAGAGCGGGCACACTTACCATCTGTCCGTGCTCGAGGTCCCGGAGGGTAGCCGCTCTTCAAGGGGTCAGTCGTTGGCATCGCTCGTAGAGGCCAAGCGAGGAGATCCCGTCGTGGCCGTCGTGTCGGCCGAGGAGCTGGGCACCCAGCGGCCTTTGGTGTTCCTTACCCGTCAGGGGCTCATCAAGCGCACGCTTTTCTCCGAGTTCTCGCGTCCGCGGGCGGGCGGGGTGATCGGCGCCGGAGTGCGGAAGGGAGACGGAATGCTGGACGTCGTGGCCTCGGATGGTGAATCGGATGTCCTGATATTCACCCGCAAAGGCCGTGCGATTCGATTTCCCGAAAGCCAGGTTTCCGTGGTGGGCCGCTCGGCTCAGGGGGTAAAGGGCGTCGCCCTTCGACCGGATGGCGACGAGGTGGTCGGGATGGTGCTCGTCCGCCGGGACGCCACCGTCTTCACCTTGACCGAAGACGGACTGGGCAAGCGCACCGATGTCGACGAGTTCCCACTGCAAAAACGGGGTGGCATGGGCACCCAGGCACTGCCTTCCGACACCGATACGCACCTCGTTGCCGCGCTGGAGGTGGTGGACGGCGATCGGATCATGGTGCTGACAGAAGGAGGCAACGCCCTGACACTCCACGCCGACGAGATCCCCGTTCAAGGCCGACGGACCCGTGGAACCTCGCTGGTGCAGATTCCGGCCGGAGACCGAATCGCGGACGTCACGCGAGGGCAGGGAGGCGCTAGCGGACCCGGTCGCTCGGGCCAAGGCGACAGAGGTGGATCCGGGTCTCGCGAACAGCTCGGCCTCATGTGAACGGGATTTCGGCGATCGAACGTGGGCGGTTTTCGGTGTCCGCTCGCACGTAACGAGATCGACAATCCATAAAAGTCTGGAGGTAGCAGGTGAAGTTCTTGGTATTGGGCGGCGGTGCCCAAGGCACCGCGGCCGCGTTCGACCTTTGCCGTCGTGAAGAGGTGGAGGAGGTCACGGTGGCCGATCTGGACGTGAGCCGGGTCCCTCCGTTCCTCCATCCTTTCGAAGGCGACAAGCTGCGCCTCCGGACGGTCGACGCGACCGATCCCTCCGCGATGGTTCCGCTCCTGGAGGCGGCGGACGCAGTGATGAGCGCTTTGCCTTACTACCTGAACCCCCTCATCACCCGCCTGGCCGTCGAAGCCGGAGCACACTATTCGGACCTCGGCGGAAACACCGAGATCGTGGGCCAGCAACGCGCACTGCACGATCGGGCCCGGTCAGCGGGCCTGAGCGTGATTCCGGACTGCGGGTTGGCCCCGGGGATGGTCAACATCCTGGCCCAGGCCGGCATCGACGAGCTGGACGACATCGATTCGGTGGAGATTCGCGTAGGAGGTCTGCCCCAACATCCCCAACCTCCGCTCAACTACCAGATCGTCTACTCCATGGAAGGGGTGCTCGACTACTACACGACCCGGGCCCTCATCCTCACGAACGGAGAGCCTACCGAGGTGGACGCATTGGACGGCCTTGAGACCGTCACGTTTCCCGAGCCGGTCGGCGAGCTGGAGGCCTTCTACACTGCAGGGGGCATCTCCACAATGCCGTACCGCTACGCCGGACGCATTCCCGAGATGAACTACAAGACGCTTCGCTACCCGGGCCACGCGAAGATCATGTGGGCCATCCGTGAACTGGGCCTACTGGATTTGGAGCCCGTTTCCGTAGATGGAGTGTCGGTGGTGCCCCGGAAGAGCTTCATCGCCACCGTGTCACCCAAGCTCACGAATGCGGAGGGCGATGACCTGGTCGCGCTACGAGTGGAGGTGCGTGGGCGAAAGGATGGGGATTCCGCCCGGGTTCGCTACGATCTGATCGACCGCTACGATACCGACAACGGCATCACCGCCATGATGCGTACCACAGGGTACTCCCTCGCGATTACGTCGCTCATGCAGGCCGACGGACGGGTTACGGAAAAGGGCGTCCGAACACCGGACGAGGCCATGCCGGCATCGGCGTATCTGGAGGAGTTGGCCCGAAGCGGGATACGGGTGGTGCGGGTGTAGCGACCGCTTCTTCAGAGTCCATCGAGCAGCCGGCCGACCAGCTCCGGCAGCCGCTCCATGGTGCGAAACGCCGTGGCTCCGCCGGGAAGGGGACCGGAGTGCCCGTTGGGAAGGTAGGCGAGTGCCTGCATCCCCGCTGCGCGGGCGGCTTCGAGGCCGACGGCACTGTCTTCGATCACCACACACCTTCGGGGCGCCACGCCGAGCGCTGCAGCGGCATGGAGCAAGAGCGTGGGCTCGGGCTTCCAGGCGCCGATGTCGTATGCGCTGAATACGTGCTCCGCGGCGAACAGGCTCGCCAGTCCGGTCACGGAGAGGCTGACCGCCATCTTCTCCGGCGGACCGTTCGAGACGACGGCGCGAGGCAGATGGCTCAGCCTGTTGATGGCGTCCCGCACTCCGACCACGGGCTCCAGCTCCGTGCGGAAGGCACGGACGGACCGCGCCCGGAACTCCCGGACGAAGTCATCGGGCACCGGCCGGCCGAGCTCAACCTCCACTTGGGCAATGGTCTGCGAGATGTGTGCGCCCTTGAACAGCCGCTCCGCCTCGTCGGGCGCCACGGCCAGTCCGAGCTCCCCGAGCATCTCCGCGAGGACGCCATTGACCAACGGCTCCGAGTCCACCAGGACTCCGTCGGCGTCGAACAGCAGCGCGAAGTCACGGCCGACACCTTCGTCGCCGTTGGAGCGGGTTGGCATCAACGGCGGTCCGCACCACCTATCAAACGGGACACTAGCGACGTCCCAACTCGGCGGTCGTGACCCGGCGCTCGTCGTTACGCAGGTAGTGAATCTCGACCGTGTCGCCGGGCTTGTGATCCCTCAGCACATACGTAAAGGCGTAGAGATCGGTGATGGGCTGTCCGGCCATCTCTACGAGCACGTCTCCCGCCTCGAGGCCGGCCGCCGCAGCCGGGCTGCCCTCCCGGACCCCAGTCAGGCGAACCCCGGATTCGGTGGCTCCGCTCATGTCCGGGATGGTGCCGAGGTAAGCGCCGTAGCCGCGTGAGGCCTGGGGCTCCTCGTCGGGCGATGCGGCTGCCACCGGCGCACCGACGCCGGGAATCACCGTAAGCTCCTGTCCGTCGGTAACCTCGCGCACCGTCGCGGAGACGAGGGCCGCGACCTTGGACAGGCCGGGTCCGTCGATGCGCTCCACGTCATCCGACGGGCGGTGATAGTCGGTGTGCGTGTTCGTGAAGAAGTGGAGCACCGGGATATCGCGGCCATAAAAGGACGAGTGGTCGGACGGACCGTATCCGTCCGGCGCGCCCGTAAACGTCACCGGCTCCGAAAGGGACCCATTCGCACGATCGAGGAGCTCCGGCCACTCTTCGGCGGTGCCGACGCCGAAGATCGTCAGCCCTCCACTTTCCAGTCGGCCGACCATGTCCATGTTGATCATGGCTGTCATGCGCTCGACCGGCACCGGAGGCTCCTCTACGAATCGGCCCGATCCCCACAGGCCCCGTTCCTCTCCGGTGAAGGCGACGAAGATCACCGAGCGATCGAGCTCGGGGCCCTCGCTCAGCCGGTGGGCCACTTCCAGCAGCACCGCAGTGCCGCTGGCGTTGTCGTCCGCGCCGTTGTGGACGCTGCCGTATCCGTCGGGATCCAGGGAGCCCTGTCCTCCGTGACCCAGGTGGTCGAAGTGTGCGCCCACGACCACGACGTCCCCTTGGGGCCAAGCCGGACCGGGCAGCACGGCCACCACGTTCCGCGCTTCGGCCTCGCGGCGTTCGAGGTGGGTCATCAAGGAGACGGGCGCGGCGCCGTCCAGCAGCGCCTCCGCGAGATCACCGGAGACGGCCGCAGCCGGTATGGACACCGGCGGCCGGGTCTCCGCCTCCAGGTCGGGAAGCGGATCCCGGCCCACGTTCCAGAGGAGAGCTACGGCTCCGACCGACGCCGCGGCGGACGCCATCACATGGGGGTCGGAGTCGTCGGCCGGATCGACCAGGACCACCTTGCCCTGGGCTCCCGAGTGGGCGAGCCCGACCCGAAAGTCGTCTCCGAGCGCGCCCGCCTCCACCTGGAGCAAAGGCCCTTCGGCCATGCCGGTGGCGGCGAAGCCGAAGGGAGTCCACCCGTCGGCGGGCGTGAACGTCCGCTCGCCCGTCTCCAGCAGGTTGTGGCTACCTGAACGATATCCGGTCCTGACCGTAAACGACTCTGCGAACGCATGATATGCGGGTCGAAGGCCCATTCCCCGGAATCGCTCCGCAAGGTAGTCGGCGGCGCAGTGGGCTCCCCAGGTGCCCACTTCTCGTCCTCCAAGCCGATCGTCCGCGAGGTAGCGCACGTCCCACATAGCGCTTAACTCCCCTTCCCCGGAAACCGGCGGACAACGCTCCGCCTCCTGCGCTCCGAGGTGTATCGGGAGTGTACCGGTGATGAACGTCAACCAGACCGCCGCACGAGATCCTTGAAGCATATGACTCGAAATCTCCTTGTTTGGACCCTCGGGTCCACGCTGTTGGCCGCATGCGTCGACGCGTCCCCTCCCCCGTCCACCAGCACCGGCGATGGCCCGGCGATGGCCGGCGAGGCGGGGTCGGACCCGCTGCGAGACTCCCGCGAGGTACGCCTGGCGAACGTGCGCCAACTGACCTTCGATGGCCAGAACGCCGAGGCATACTTTGCGTTCGACGGCAGCCGACTGGTTTTTCAGCGTACCCCCCGTGAGGGTGGGTGCGATCAAATCTACTCCATGGCGCTGGACGGTTCCGGTGTCGAGCGCGTGAGCACCGGCGCGGGCCGGACTACGTGCTCTTACTACTACCCCAGTGGCGACCGGATTCTCTATTCATCCACCCATCATCACGATCAGGCCTGTCCCGCGGAACCGGACTTCTCGATGGGATACGTATGGGCGGTCTACCCGACCTATGACGTGTTCGTGACGGAGACGGACGGCTCGCTCACCCAGCTCACCGATACCGACGGATACGATGCGGAAGCCACGTTCTCTCCCGTGGGAGATCGCATCGTGTTCACGAGCACCCGGGACGGCGACCTGGATCTGTACGCGATGAACCCGGACGGCTCCGACGTCCGACGCCTCACCGATCGGCTGGGCTACGACGGCGGGGCGTTCTACTCGCCAGACGGCTCACAGATCGTTTGGAGAGCGCACTATCCGGAAACGGAGGAGGACATCGCGGAGTACACCGGCCTCCTCGATCAAGGACTGATCCGACCCTCCCAATTGGACATCTGGGTCATGAATGCGGACGGCTCCGAGCCGAGGCAGGTGACGGACAACGGAGCCGCGAACTTCGGCCCCTTCTGGCATCCCGACGGCGACAGGATCCTGTTCTCGTCGAACATGGACGACCCGGAAGGACGCGAGTTCGACCTGTACATGATCGGCGTGGACGGATCGGGGCTGGAGCAGGTTACGTACACGGGGGACTTCGACGGCTTTCCCGTGTTCAGTCCGGATGGTCGCTACCTCGTCTGGGGCTCGAACCGAAACAACGAGCAGCCCCGCGAGACGAACATCTTCATCGCGGATTGGGTTGAGAACTGAACGGCCTCAACCCAGTGGAGAGACCTCCAGGAACCGATTGAGGATGCGGTAGGTGAGGCCCCAGACGGTGTGACCATCGACATCGAGGGACGGGAACTCCCTCGTGCTGCCCACGAGCGGGATCGTCACCGTCGACCGGACTGCGGGATCCAGCAGCGTGGCCAGGGGCACCCAGAACACGGCCTCTACCTCACGGCTGGCGATCCACGCATCGGCGTCCGCGTCGACCCCGAACACGAACGGTGAGATCCGGAACCTGGGGATGCGGGCGCTTTGAGCGCTCACCACCGGCAAGGGTCCCAGGAGCTCACCGCCCTCGAGCGAGAGTCCGGTCTCTTCCAGGGTTTCCCGCACGGCCGTTTCCACGAGGGTCGGGTCACCGGGCTCCTCTCGGCCTCCCGGGAGGGCCATATGGCCCGACCACGGGTCGTGCTCGAATACCGCCCGCTTGATGAGAAGAATCTCGAGGTCCTGACGCGCCCTGAGAATCAACGCCACCGCGGCGCGCTCCAATGTCCCGAAAACCTGACCTTCCGGCTCGGGCATCGCGAGCGCGCTCAGCGTGGCGCGAATCTGCTCGAAACGCGTGTCTATAGCGGACGCATGCACGGGGGTCTCCCCTTCGTTCACTGTCAGACTCCCGCCGTCTCCGGTCCCCAAATCACCTTGTGCAACTGAATCTGAAGGCGTACGGGAAGTCCATCTTCCAGAACCTCGCGGGACAGTTGAAGCAGAAACGGTGCCTCTTTGCTCTCGGCCGCGTGCCAAACCGGGGAAATCAATACCGCGCAGAGACTTCCGTTGCGCACCCGATCATCGAGACCGCGGGTTCGGATTACGTCGGCTGCCCACGCGTAGTCGTCCAGGTCGGCCACGACGAACTTCACTTCGTCCCGGGAGGTCAGATGGTCCAGGTTGCTCCACAGGTTTCTGGATTCCTCGCCCGAGCCGGGGCACTTGAGGTCCATGATCTTGTGCACGCGGGGGTCCAGTCCCGACACGTCCAACGCGCCGGACGTTTCCATCAACACCGTGTATCCTCGTGCGAGAAGGCGGTCCGCCAGCGTCACGGCGCCGGGCTGAACCAGTGGCTCGCCGCCCGTGATCTCCACCAGGTCGCAGCCGATCTGGTCGACGGCCTCGACGACCTCGTCGAGCGTCCGCTTCTTGCCGCCGTGGAAGGCATAGGCGGTGTCGCACCACACACATCGAAGCGGACAGCCCGTAAGGCGGACGAACGTGCATGGCCGCCCCGTCCAGGTGGACTCGCCCTGGATGGAGTGGAAGATCTCGGTTACGCGGACTTCGTCGGAACGGGCGTTCATTCTTTCCGGCTCGGTGGGTCGGGCGTCCCCGCGCGATTGGTCAGGGCGTCTTCCAGGGCGTTCTTGACCTGGGCGAGCGTGAGGGCGCGGAGTTTCCGGTCGACGTTCTCGCGGTCTCCGCCGCGTGCCAAGGTGTCCGATTCCACGTGGCTTACGATGCCGACGCCCGTGTGGGCCCACCTGGGGAACACGAGATAACCGGCGAACGGCGCTCTCAGGTCGCCGGTCGGCTCGATCTCCAACGAGACGGTATACGGGCTCCCGTCCGACCCTTCGAAGGCCGGAGGCCGGTTGTGGGTATCGAGATACCCTCCCAGCGTTTGATCCGGCGGTCCGGAATCGGAAGGCGGAGGCTCGAATGCGTTCACGCGTTCCAAGTTATTCGAAGCGGGTTGCCGGCGGCACTCCCGACATGGAGCTTGGAGCCATGAAGGCAGCCGTTTTCTTCAAGCACGGCGGTCCGGAGGTCCTCCAGACCTTTGAGCTTCCGGCCCCCGAACCCGGCCCCGGCCACGTTCGGTTGCGGGTCGTGGCTTCCTCGCTGAATCACCTTGACGTGTGGGTCCGTCGCGGTTTGCCGGTCTCCATCGCGCTACCCCACATCGGCGGCTCGGACATCGCGGGCGAAGTCGAGTCGGTCGGACCCGGCGTCGAGGGTATCGAGCCCGGCGTCCGCGTGGTGGTGAATCCATCGCTGGGATACGAGTGGTACGAGGCAACTTCGGCCGGCGTGGATCTACCCAGCCCGCGCTTCGGAGTGATCGGCGAGCACGGTCCGGGCGGATTGGCCGAATATGCCGTGGTGCCTGCCTCCAACCTGGTCCAGATTCCTGACGAGGTCGATTTCGAGGTTGCCGCTGCGGCCGGGCTCGTGAGCGTCACGGCCTGGCGGGCTCTCGTGACCCGCGCTCGCGTCAGAGCGGGTGAGTCGGTCCTCATCACGGGGGCCTCCGGCGGCGTGTCGACCATGGCGCTGCAGATCGCCAAAGCCGCCGGCGCGCGGGTATACGCCGTGACCAGCGGTCCGGAGAACGTACAACGGGTACGGATGCTTGGCGCAGATGTGGTGTACGACCGCCTCACCGCGGACTGGGGCAAAGAGGTTTGGGCCGATTCGGGGAAGCGCGGAGTGGACGTGGTGATCGACTCCGTCGGCGCGGCAATCTGGGGCACCTGCCTGCGAGCGCTGGCCCCCTCCGGGCGGTTGGTCACCTACGGGGCGACGTCGGGACCGATGGCGGAGTCCGATCTTCGCGTAGTCTTTTGGAAACAACTGTCGATCATGGGGAGCACCATGGGCACTCAGGCGGAGTTCCGGCGGGTGATGGAGCTGGTGTTTTCAGGCCGCATCCGACCACTCATTCAGCAGGTGCTCTCGCTGGACGACGTCCGGAGGGGACACGAGCTCCTGGAGTCCGGACAGGTGTTCGGCAAGCTCGTGGTGAAGCCATGACGTGCGTGCCGGGGCGGCGGTCCTGCCGGGCCACCCAATGGCTCGGAATCGCGGTGACCGTGGCGGCGACCGCGGCCTGCGCGTCGACACCGCCGCCCCCGGAGGGCGGCGTGCGGGAGCTCCAGGGCAACATTCTCTCGTCGACCGCCATGCCCACGGCCAGCTTGATTGTGGATCCGGCGCTTGCCTACGCGGGGTCTCAGACCATCACGCTGGGCGATGTAGCCCGGGCCGAGCAGCACTTCTTTGCCGAGCTGGGGTCCATGGGCACGGTCTCGCGCCTGCTTTGGGTGCAGTACGAGGGGTTTCTGGAGACCGTGGACCATACCTACGACTACAGCGACCTTCCCACCGTCGCAGCTGGCGATCTCGTCGTTCACCACGACGCGGCGTTCTATCCAACGACCGACCTGGACACGCCCCGTGATTCGGACGGAGCCAGGGCCAAGGGGTTTCTCCAGACGGTCGGCTACCGGCTGGGGGCGGACGTCCTGCGCTGGCGGTTTGTCTGGGTGTCGGCGAGCGGGCGGAACGAGCTCATGATCATCTACATGGAAGATCTCGCCGAGCTGGGACTGACCCGCTCGGATCTGGAGGATCCCAGCCGTTGGCAGCAGGTCTCCGAACAGGCCCGGGACAGGGCGCTGGACTCGTTCGAGCTTCAGGTTCGGTAGGGCGGGCGAATACGTCGTGGAGCTGAAGGAGGCGCAGGAGCGGGTTGACGCCTGGATCACGAGCTTCGAGGAAGGATACTGGCCGGCCTTGGACATCCTGGCCCGAATGGTCGAGGAGATGGGGGAACTGGCCCGGGAGCTGAACCACCGCCTCGGGTCCAAGCCCAAGCGCCCCGAGGAGCCGGAACAGGACCTGGCGATCGAGATCGGCGACGTGTTGTTCGTGTTGATAACGCTGGCCAATAGCCAGGAGATCGACCTGGACGATGCGCTTGAACGTGTCCTTTCGAAGTATGAGGAAAGGGACGGCGCCCGCTGGACGCCAAAGCGAGCGCGGGAGACCGGATCACGTTGATCCAGGGCCTTCTCTGGACAATCCCCTGGGTCCTTGCCGCGCTCTACTTTGTCCTACGCCGCGAGCTGCCGCCGGCTCTGCCCCCCGCCGCGCCGCGTTCCGACCCGCCCGCCGTCACCGTGATCATCCCCGCACGGAACGAGTCCGCGACGATCGGAAGTTGCCTGGCCTCGGTTCGCGCCTCCACCTATCCCGCGTTGGACGTCATCGTCGTGGACGACGAGAGTCAGGACGACACCGCCGACATCGTTCGCCGCCTCGCGGATGAATCATCCGACCGCTCACGAGTCCCCGTCCGCCTGCTCGCCGGGAAGCCGTTGCCGGCAGGTTGGTTCGGGAAGCCATGGGCATGCTGGCAAGGCGCTCAGGACGCCCGCGGCGACTTCCTGTTGTTCACCGACGCGGACACGATCCACACGCCCGACCTGGTGGCCCGGTCGGTGGAAGCCATCGAGCAGGCTCGGGCGGACGTGCTCTCACTGGTGGCCCGCCAGCTCATGGAGTCGTTCTGGGAGCGCGCCGTGCAGCCTCAGATCTTCCTGTTGCTCCTGGCGCGCTTTCCGAACCTGGCCAAGGACTTCAACCCTACCCTACGCGACCCGACGCGTTGGAGGCACGCGCTGGCGAACGGGCAGTTCATGCTCTTTCGACGGGAGTCCTATGATCGCCTGGGTGGGCATCGGCGTGTGAAGGGCGAGGTGGTGGAGGATCTGCGCTTGGCGCAGGAGATCGTTCGCGATGGTATGGGACTGGCCCTCTTCGACGCACCCGAGGCGCTCTCCACACGGATGTACCGTTCGCTGAAAGCGATCTTGGAGGGGTGGATCAAGAACCTGTCGACGGCCGCTCGCCAGACCACGACGCCCATTGTCGGCACCCTCCTGGTAGCAGCGGCCGCGCCCCTCTGCGTCGGATTCGGGGTCCTGCCGCCTCTCGGGGTGGCGCTCTCGCTCGCCGGATTCGGGGATGCCGCCTTCGCGGTATGGGCTTGGGGGTCCACGCTTATCGGAGTGATGTTCTGGATGGCAGCCGCCAGAGAGTTCCGTATCCCGCTGTGGTCGGGACTGCTCTTTGCTCCCGGTGCCCTCGTGTCCGCCTACATCCTGGTGGTCAGCGTGCTGAGGGGGGACCGCATTCGTTGGAAGGCCCGAGACTACCGTGGTGCGTAGCGGAGAGTATCCGGCACGGGACACCAGGCGACGTCCGGCTTCAGTGGTCGCAGGAGCGCCACAGCAGGGACGGGGCATCCCCGAAAAGAGACCGGCTCCGAGCCTTGGGAAAGGTCGGAGCCGGTTTGCTCACTACCCCGTTTGGGGGTCTCGGCCCCTGCGGGGGCCACCCGTTCGTCATCCGGTGACGGCGAGGAGCGCCATGGTCACCACGACCACTCCAAAGCCGACGACAAACCACGGGCGCCGCAGGGCACCGTGAGGCCTGATCCGGCCTCCACCGATGACTGCGCTTCTATTGTACATGTTCGCTCTTCCGATTCTCGTATCATGTGTGTTGGTTCAGACCTGTTCCGAGAGATGAGTATCGCGGGAGCTTCTCACCTCCCGACTCCCTATACGGATCAACCCGCCCTCCGGATTCAACGGAAGCTTGGATCGCCACAGGCGCTCACTCCGTTGCCCGGGATCAGGCGAGCAGACGCTCGTCCTCGAACTGGAGCTCGTGCAGTCTGCGGTAAAGCCCGTCCACCGCGAGAAGCTGTTCGTGGGAACCGACTTCCACCAGCTTTCCGTGATCGAGCACCAAGATCCGGTCGGCATTGCGCACCGTGGAGAGTCGGTGGGCGATTACCACGCTGGTCACTCCGTCGCCTCTGGCGAACAGGCCCTCGAGCGCGTCCTGGATGACGGCTTCGGACTCGCTGTCCAGACTGGCCGTGGCCTCGTCCAGCACCAGGACCCTCGCGTGCTTCACGATGGCTCGGGCGATGGCCAACCTTTGCTTCTGGCCGCCCGAGAGCTTGACGCCGCGCTCTCCGATCTCCGTGTCGTACCCGTCCGGCAGATCGGAGATGAACGTGTCCGCATTGGCCAGTCTGGCCGCCCGCTCCACGTCGGAGTCCGACGCATCCGGATCCGCATAGCGGATGTTTTCACGCACACTTCCCGAAAAGAGCGTCGGCTCTTGCGGCACGACGCCGATGGCCTTACGGAGGGCTTCCAATCTGAGGTCACGAATGTCGTTGCCGCCGATGTTGATTCGTCCGGAGTCGGGATCGTAGAGCCGGGTGAGCAGCTTGACCACGGAGCTCTTGCCCGCACCGGACGGCCCGACCAGCGCGACGGTTTCCCCGGCTTCGATGTGGAAGCTCAAGTCCGTCAGGGCCGGGTCGACCTGGCCGGGATACGTGAACGTCACGTCGTCGAACTGGATGTCGCCCGCCGACGGCGCTGCGGCCTCACCTTCGGTTTCGGGCGTCGCATCCAGGAGATCGGATACCCGCTCGAGCGCCGCCATTCCGGCCTGGAGCTGGTTGTTGAAGAACATCACCGAAATCACGGGCCGCTGGAGCTGACGTTGATACAGCACGAACGCGGTCAGCTCCCCGAGCGTGAGCGCGCCGGTGACGACCATCCAACCTCCCAGGAGGATGATGGCACCCACACCGTATTCCGAGGTGAGGGTGATGAGGGCCTCCATCGCCCCCACTTCCTTCCGGCGATCGAGGTTGAGGTTCACGTATCGGTTGTTCTCGGCCTCGAACTTCGCGGCTTCGAGTGGCTCGTTGGCGAACGACTTCACGATCTGGATGTTGCTGATGACCTCGCTCGCCACGGCGGTCATCTCCCCGACCCGACTACGGATGCGGCGCGAGGCCTGCCGTAAGGGCTCCTGATAGTACCGGGTGATTCCGGCCAGGAGCGGCGCGATGATCAGGTTCACCGTGGCCAGCTTCCAGTTCATCCACACGAGGATCGTCGCCACGACGAGGATCGAGAAGAGCTGGCCGGCCAGGCGGGTGGCTCCGGCCTGGATCATTCCTTCGAGCGCGTTCACGTCCGACACGACGCGGGACACCATGGAGCCGGAACGCTCTTCCGTGAATCGCAGGATGGGGAGGCGAAGGAGCCGCGAGTAGGCGCGCAGGCGGATATCCGCAATGATGCTCTGCGTGAACGCGAAACTCAGATACATTCCCGCGTAGCCGATGGCCGCCCGTACGAGGTAGAAGACCAGGATCGCGAGTCCCAACAGCCAGAACAGGCGGAGCTCTCCGGCGGGAATGACCTCGTCGAACGCGAGCCGGACGAACTGCGGACCGACGGTGCCCAGCGCGGCCGAGAAGCTGATCAGCGCCGACAGCGCGAGCACCCGCCCCTTGTACGGCGCGAGTAGCGCCCAAAGTTGACGGAGAACTCCGGGATCCCGGGATTGGCCTGAAGAGACTGCAGGTTCGGACGTCATGGTGGGGAAAAGACTATAACCATGTCCGGCGTGACCGAAGGGGTAAGGCTCGAAGAGCGGATTCGCGATCGGGCCCGGCGCATGGGTTTCGACCTGGTAGGAATCACGGCGCCCGGAGACGGTGCGCACGGCGCCTGGTTCGAGGAGTGGCTCGGACGAGGCTATCACGGAGAGATGTCCTACCTGGCGCGCGATTCCACACGGGAGCGCCGACTCGATCTGTCCAAGACCCTCCCTGACGTGGCGTCGGTGATCGTCGTGGGTCATGCGTACGATCCGGGCACCCACGCTGAGGAGTCGGCCGCGGGGGATCGTGCCAGGGCGATCTTTGCCCGATACGCACGCGGCCGAGACTACCACGACGTCATCGCCCCCCGCTTGGCAGCGCTCCACGGCTGGATCGAGACCCAGGTAGGGAGGCCGGTGGGGGGACGTGCCTATACGGACACGGGACCGCTACTGGAGCGCGAGCTGGGGATGAGGGCGGGGTTGGGGTGGTTCGGCCGGAACACCATGCTCATCCACCCGCGTCGGGGATCCTACTTCTTCCTTGGCGTGCTCCTGTTGGATCTGGATCTGCGTCCCGATCCCGAGTTCACGTCCGACCATTGCGGCACCTGCCAGGCGTGCGTGACCGCGTGCCCGACCGGTGCCTTGCTGGGTAGGACGCCGGATGGGGCGCCGGTCATGGATGCCCGCAAGTGCATCTCGTATCTCACCATCGAGCTCAAGGGGCCGATACCACACGCGCTCCGGCCGCTGATGGGGAACCGCGTTTTCGGGTGTGACATCTGCCAGGAGGTGTGCCCGTTCAACCTGAAGTTCGCGCAGCCGAGCGCGGAACCCGAGTACACTCCCCGTACCGAGTTCTCCGGCCCCCTCCTGATCCAGTTGACCGAGCGGGTGTTGGCGCTCTCGGGCCGAGGGTTTAAGAGGACGTTCGCCGGCTCGCCGGTGCTGCGGGCCGGCCGAAAGGGTCTGCTCCGCAACCTCTGCGTGGCCCTCGGCAACTGGGGCTCCGAGGAAGCCGTGCCCACGCTGGTTTCGGCGCTCTCCGATCGTTCCGCCCTGGTGCGGGGGCACGCCGTATGGGCCCTGGGTCGGGTGGGGTCCGCCGCAGCACGAAGGGTTTTGGCGGAAAGGCTGAGCCGGGAAGAGGACGCGACGGTGCGTGCGGAGATCGAGGCCGTGCCCGGCCTCGTTACCGATTGAGCCAGTAGCTCGCCTTGATGAGCAGGACGTCCCGCCGCCGCTCGTCGAACACGTCGGTCAGCCCACCCAGCCAGTCGAACTCGGCTTCCGGACGAAAGCCCAGCCTGCTTTGGGACCAAGCCACGTAGAGGGTCGATCCCGGGCTGTACTCCCACCGTAGCACCAGGTTGGTGTTGAGCGAGCGGACGGTGAAATCGGGATTGGAGAACGTGAACGCGGGCGTATCCGATCCGGCCGGGTCGGCGGTGTAGGTGTTCGCGTCGGGCTCGAAGCGGATGGACGAGTCACCCTCGCCGTACCGCAGGAACGCATACTCCGAAGGGGTGGTGAACTCCTTGAACGCCTGATAGCGGCCGGCGGCCACGAAGGGCTGCGCGTAGAACTGAAGCGTCATGCGCGGGGTCACGGCCCAGTCCACGCGAAGCCGGAGGTCGACGGTCTCTCGATCCAGCTCGGCGAAAACGTAGCGCTTTCCAAAGGTGGTCGTGGCCGTGCTGTCGGTGATTTGTCTGGCGTAAAAGGCGTCGTCGTAGGAACGACGATATCCGGGAGAGAGCGTGAGCGTGAGCGCTCCGCTGGGGCGGAGCACCAGATCAGGCGAGACATCGACGCTCCAGCTTCCCTCCCGGTCGCCGGTCAAACGGACTCTCGACCCGTAGGTGAGCGACCTGCGGGGGTCGCTCCGAAGGGAGACGGTCGAGCTCCAACCACGCGGATCCTGGATGAGCGGTCCGCCGCGGGTGGTGCGGTCGTTGAGGGCGGTGAGGTTCAGCCCGCCGGACCAGGACACCGACCAGAAGTTGTTCAACTGCCCACCGGCGTTCATGGAGAACGCGTTGCGAAGTCGGTCCCACCCGTGGTTCCAGAGCTGGTTGACGCCGCCGCCTACACGGAAGTTGCGAAACAGCCTGCCGGGCTCCAGCCATCGGCGGCTCACGGACGCGATCGCGACCCGTCGGTCGACCGACGTCTGAAATCCGGCATCGTTGATCTCGAAGCCGGGAGACGAGAAGCCGGAGAACGTCGTGAACGTCCAATTGCCGCTCTGCTTGGCGAACGTCACGATGGCGAGCGCGCCCGACATGGTCGTCTGGTCGGGATCGAACGTGAGGCGCGTCTGGTCGGGGCGCTGGAAGTAGCGGGCCGACGATCGTTGGATTGCGGTCAGCGCTTCGGTACTTCCGGAGACCCGAGAGAAGGCCAGGTTTCCCGTCAGGGCAAAGCGGTTTCCGGAAAACCGCTGCAGAAAATCGAACCCGGCGCTGTAGGCGTTGCGGGTCAAGAAATCCAATTTGGGATCGTCGATGTCTCGATTGACGGAAGTGCCGGTGAATCCGTACCAGCCGGTGCCGTCACCGCGGTCCTTCTTGATGCGCACGACGCCGAAGTTCGTGAGTGGCTCGACCGGTTCGTCGAGTTCGGGCTCTCCCGAGCTACCGGCTGTGCGGGCGTGTTCAGCAGCCGTGAGGGCCTCGATGGCGCCGATCGACCATCCGGATCGGGTGCGTCCGGATAGCTTTGCGGCGCCGAGGATGGTCGTGGAGCTCGGCTGATCCACGTAGGGAGCCGAGCCCAGGGCAGACCGGCGAGGCGCGCGTCCGATCCGCCGTGAATAAAAGAGATCGTGCCCGAATCGCATCCAGTCGAACACGCTAGATCCCTCCACGAAAAACGGGCGGAGCTCGGGGAAAAACGTCTCGAACGCCGTCAGGTTGACGACGGCCGGATCCGCGTCCACCTGTCCGAAGTCCGGGTTCACGGTGGCATCCAGAGTGAGCTCGTTGCTGACCCGATACTTGAGATCGAGGCCGAACGCTCCCTCCGGGAGACTGCCGTCGTCGAAGGGATTGGAGCCGTCGGCGCCTTCGGTCAGCGAGAGACTCGTAACGGCGTAGGGGAGCAACTCGAGCCGCCCGGGCTTGGAGAGGTCTTCCAGTCCCAAGAGATGCCCGAACTTGGACGCCTGTCCCGGCTCGGTCCGCGGGCTCCACGCCCAGTCCGAGGCCTCGCCCGCGTCCAAGATGTCCCGTCGGAACTGGATGCCCCAAACCGAGGTCTCGGATGCCGAGAACGGAAGCTGCGAAAAGGGGATACGGAGCTCCGCAAACCATCCGTCGGGGCCGACGCTGGTGCTCGCCTCCCAGATGGGGTTCCACGACGGGTCGAACGCACCCGAGCCGTCGCCACCGGCCACGGCATCGCGTCGGCCTCCGGCCGGTGTCACACCGAAGACGTACGCCGTCTGGTGATCGTGATGAGAGTCGAGCATCACGAAGAACACATCGTTCAGGGTCGAAAACGAGTCTCTTCGTCCCAGGCGACGGGAGACGGAGTTTCCGTTCAAGCTGGACAACTCTGCGCCCACGTACAGTCCCGCCTCGTCGAACAGGACTCGTACTCTGGTCGTCTCCGAGGCGGGTTCCCCATCGCTCGGCACGTCCCGCCGGAATCCGGTGACCGGCCGGGCGGCAGCCCAGCCCGGCTCATCCAATACTCCGTCGACCCTGATGGGTGTTGGCGTTCGTACGGCGACCACGGCCGGGGGGGTACGCCCGTTGGCATGTACCAACGCGGGATCACCTTCGGCCTGGATGGCGGAAGCCTGCAGTGCCAGCACGGCCACGAGAGCGGGAAGTGCCATTCGTCACGTCGTTACCTGGAGCCACACGGACCGCCGGTACGGTCCGTCGGTTGATATATGATCTCGCGAAGGCCGAGCGCGAAACCGGACAACGACTTCTGGCACGTTCGGCTATACGGCCCGCGGTGTCGTGCGCGACTCACAACCTTCGCCGCGCGGGCGGCGTCCAAAGAGGTGCTGATCCAGAACGCGAACGGAGGTGGTGTGCCGTGTGGAAACATGACGTGAGAGTCCGTGGCGGAGGCGACGGCGCCGGGCGACTCCGGTGGAGGTTGGACGGGAAGGGGATCGGGGCGGTCGCCGGCGGACTTTGGCTCTTGCTGGCCGCCTCTCCGGCGACGGCCCAGCACCAGTGCGAGTTTCAGGCGGACCGCGAGCTCACCCTTCCGACCGGTTCGGTCGACGCGCTCGAAATCACCGCAGGCTCGGGCTACTTGCTCGTGGAGGGCACGAGCTCCGCCTCGGAGATTCGGGTATCTGCCACCCTTTGCGCATCGTCGGAAGAGCGGCTCGAGGCCTTGGAGGTGGTGCTGGAGCGGTCCGGATCCGAAGCCGTTCTCGACACGGACTACCCTGACTGGAACGACTGGGGCGGACGCAACCAGTACGCGCGGATCGACTTGGAGGTCGAGGTCCCGGCGGGACTCGACCTGCACGTCAAGGACGGGAGCGGGGAGGCCGAGCTGAGGGGCGTGGGGTCACTGACCATACAAGACGGATCCGGTTCGTTGGACCTGATCGACATCGGCGGCGATCTGGACGTGCGAGACGGCTCCGGCGGGCTGCACATTCGCGGGGTGAGGGGTGACGTGGAGGTGCGGGACGGCTCCGGCGGGCTGGAGATCGACGACGTTGCCGGATCGGTCCGCGTGTCGGACGGCTCCGGGAGCGTGGACATTCGATCCGTCGACATGGATGTCGTGATCGCCCGCAAGGGCTCGGGGATGATCGACGTCCAAGAGGTGGGAGGAGATCTCACCGTCGAGGACAGTCGCCGGGAGCGCGTCCGCTATCGTGATGTCCAGGGCGCCGTTGATCTTCCCCCGGAGCGCCGCAGGAGACGAAACCGGGGCGGCTAGTGTTCCGTTTGAAAAGTAGAGTGAGCACAGAGGGGGCTGAGGCGCGCGGCGGACAAGGCGCGACGCCGAGGAATAGCAGGGCTATTTCGAGAAGGAGCAACGCCGTCCGACGTGAAGCATCGGCCCTCGAATGCCACACTACTTTTCAAACGGGACACTAGTCCCGTCCGGCGGGCAATTCCGGCCCGCCTGTTCGTCTCCCGCGGCAGGCCCGAGCCGCAGGCCCGAACCGACCTATTCGATTCGGCCCAGCGCCCAGGCGATCATGCGTCGCACCTCGGGACTCGGATCGACCGCAAGTCGTTCCACCAATCCCGGGATGGCATCGGCGTGCTCGATGTTTCCCAGCGCCCAGGCCGCGTTGAGCCGGACGTCCGCATTCGCGTCGGCCAATGCCGGGAGAACCGCGGCGATGGCCTCCCTGCGCTCGATCATGCCGAGGGCCCAAAGCACGTTTTGGCGAATGAGGGGATCGGGATCGTCCACGCTCCGTGCCAACACCGGGACCGACGAGGGATCTTCGATCTTCCCCAGCGCCCAGGCAGCCGCCAGCCTGAGGTCGGCGCCCCGTCCGTCGAGCGCGCGCGCCAACGCGTCAACGGCCTCCCGGTCCCGGCCATAGCCCGCCGCAAGGGCGGCGCCCACGCGCACTCGTTCGGAGCTGTCATCCAGGCCTTGTCGGACGGCCGCGCGGCCTTCGGGGCCCTGCATGCGTCCCAGCAGTAGGGCCGCCACACGCTGTTCACAAAGGTCTTCGCTGCCCAGGCCGCGGCGAAGAGTCGGCAGGGACGACGGATCAGGGCGGTCGGACACGATCCAGGTATAGGCCTCGCGATCGGCGGCCTGGGGGTCGCCCGGCAGGTTCAGTGTCGCATGACCGTATCCCGCCCCCGACCCCACGCTCCACTCGAGGGACCTGATCATCAAGGCGCAGCCGAGCGGATCTGCCGACCTGGCTTCCGCCAGGACTCTGGCCTCGGGTCCGGCCTCTTGGTCCTGTTGCGCCACGGGGTGAATGGACGGGGCCGGAGCACGAACGGCGAGGGCGGCCAGTCCGAAGCTGAGCAGCAGCACCCCGCCCACCGCGGGGACCGAGTACATGGTCATGCTCATGCTCCCCCGCCGTGGGGTCGAGGACGGGGGCGCGGCCTCGGTCGGGGTCGAGGACGAGGGTTCGGGCCGCGCGAGCCCGCGAGGGCCCGCGCCGCGGCGGCGCGTACCTCGGGATCTTCGTCCTGCATGAGCTCCGCGATGCCGCTCAGCGCTTCCGTCGTGCCGATGGCCGCGAGGGCGCGAAGGGCCCGTACACGCAATCGGCCGTCCTCGGTGCGGAGCGCGGCCTGCAGCGTCGGCACGGTGGCCGGATCCTCGATCTGAGACAGGGCCCATAACGCCTGGTCCACGACCCCGGAGTCCGGGTCTCCGATGGCATCCAACAGCCCGGCCGGCGCGGATCGGGGTTCGATCTGGCCGATTGCCCACGCGGCTTGTGCCCGCACGTGCGCGTCCTGGTCGCTCAGCGCCGCGGACAGCGCCGGGATCGAGGACGGGTCTTGGATCTGGCCGAGCGCCCACGCGGCCTGCCGTCGCACGCCGACCTCCTCATCCGAGGCCAAGCGGCCGTGCAGTCCCTCGACCGCATCGGGATCTTGGATTTGTCCGATTGCCCACACCGCCTGCGCCCGCACCTCGCCGTCATCGTCTCTCAGCGCACGGACGAGCGGGTCGATCGCGGACCGGTCCTCGATCTGTCCGAGGGCCCAGATAGCGTCCTTGCGGACCCCGGCATCGGGGTCGTTCAGTAGCCCTGCCAGCGCATCGACGGCTTCGCGTGCTTGGATCTGGCCCAGCGCCCAGACGGCGGTCCTTCGAACCGATGCGTCTTCGTCAGCCAGCGCATCCAACAACGCGTCGACCGAGCTCGCTTGTTGGATCTGTCCCAGCGCCCAGGCAGCGGTCGAACGGACATCTGCCGAGTCGTCCCCGCGGAGCGCCCGAGCGAGAGCGTCCGCCGCGGACCGGTCCTCGATCTGTCCCAGCGCCCAGGCGGCGGTCTTGCGGACAGTGGCGTCCGAGTCCGTCTCGAGCGCGCGGATCAGAGCGGCGACCGAACGGGGGTCTTCGATGATTTGCTGCGCGCTGCCGGCCTGGGGCATCCGGTCGGTCTCGGCGGGCACGATGCTCGCCCATGCGTCTCGAGCGTCGTCGCCAGCCGGGTCCGCAGCGGGCTCGGGTAGTGCCGGAGGCTCGATGTAGTCGGAGCTGTCGACTCGGGCACCGTTGTACGCAGCCGGAGCGTCTCCACTCGGAGCCCCGTCTTTCGCCGCCCTACTCTCCGGCGCGGCTCCAACCGTGACCAACAGCGTCAACACGGACAGGGCCACCAATCCCAGGAGGCGGACCCGGCCCACGGCCTTCCTGCGCGTCGCCGGCTCCAGAATCGCGATCACGCGTCCCTCGAAATGCGAGCGTTGGGCAAGCGGCAGGGCCGCCGCCGGGGTTGGCCTCCGCGGAGAGGCACTGAGCATCTCCAGTAGGTGTCGAGCGTACGTGGAGGCTGTCGCACCGGACCGCAGCACATGATCGTCCGATGCCCTCTCGCTTTCGCTTCGCATGCGAGCGAAGGCCGTCCACACCAGCGGGTGGAACCAGTAGAGCGCCGTAGCCAGACGTCCGACGAGGACCGTGAGCGCATCTCCTCTCGCCACGTGTGCAAGCTCGTGGCGGATGACCAGCGAGCGTCGCTCATCGCACCAATCCTCAGCTTCCATCGGCAACAGGACCACCGGCCTCAACACTCCCCACGTCAGCGGCATCGATACACGATCGCTGATCAGGACCCGAACTCTCCGCTGCCGGCTGCGCGATCCGAGGACCTGATGAACCGTCCTCGCGACGGCGGGCGGCGCGGGAGCTCCGGCCCGGGTCAGCGCCCGTAGCCATATGACTCCGATTACCAGATGACCGACCAGGCCGAACGCGACCAGCAACCACACCGCCACCGCCACCCGCGTCGCGCCCGGAGCCCAGCCGGCATCCGACGCCGCCGTTCCTTCCGGCTCTTGCCGTGCAGCAACGGATGTCGCTGTACCGACATCATCCGTGGGCCCCGACACCCATGCGCCCGAATGGGCCTTTGTCGCCGGCTCCAAGTGAACCGGCACGGCCACGTCGAGTGCGGCGGTCGCGACCGCTTCGGACCGGATCCGTTGCTCGACATCAGGCGTCCAGCGCCAGCTCACCGCGCCCGCCACCATGGGCAGGAGCAACGCGCCGACGAGGGCGAGACTCCACACCAGATGCCGTTCGGCCGCCGTGGCTCGACGCAGGGCCCACGACAGGATTTGCGCACCCACCAACCAGGCCGTGAGTCCCACGGCCATGAACGTCGCCCACGAGCCGCTCGCGTATGCAGCGAGCCGTTCAAGCATCCCCAATCCCAAATCCATCACCGTCCCTCCCTCCGTGCTCGCTCCACCGCCTCAACCAGACTCTCCAGCTTCTCAGGGGTGAGCCGCGTGTCCGCCATGCCCAAAAGTGCGGCCGCGGCCTTCTCGGCCGAGCCGTCGAAAAACGTCTTGACCAGCTCGGAAAGCGCCGCGCGCCGAGCCGGACCCGCTTCCACCGCCGGCCGGTACAGGTAGCGTCTTCCCTCGGCCTCGTGCTCCACCCGGCCCTTCTCCTCCAAAACCCTCAGCGTGGCCCGAACGGCCGAGTAGGTAGCCGGTGCCTCCATGCGTTCGATGACATCGTTTACCGTGGCCGGATAGCCGGCGTAAAGCGCAGCCATGACCTGGCGTTCTCGCTTGGAGAGATTGTCGAGGGGTCCGGATCCCAACGCGTCCACCGCTTTACCGTCCTTTGGGCGGCCATGCCCACCAAATGCTGGAAAACCACCAATTGCTGGAATTCTAGCACTCGGACTTCGGGGAGGTCAACCCCTCGCGAGTCGCTCGCCCGCTTCGGGCCGGCCCGCCTGTTTCTGCGCCGGTGCCGACGGTAAGCTCCAACACCGCGTCCAGGCCGGGCCCACTTCACCTACAGGGAACCACGATCATCCGCGAAACCGAGCTGGAACTTTTGAAACAGGACTACAGACCGGACCGGGGGGCGGAGGCCCGGCGGTGAGCCGGCGAAGAACCGACACGTGGCGGGACCACGCGGCGGCCACGCTGGTGGTGAGCAACCTCGACCGTTGCCTCGCGGACGGGCGTGATCGCGCTGGAGCGCCGGTGGACCGCTCGGCAATGGTGGTCGGAGAGCCCGGAGAGGACCTGTCCGAGGCCTTGGCGGCACGCGGGATGCCTCCCGTCCGCTGGGACCGCCGCCTCTCCGGTGGGCGTCCGGCCCGTCCTTGGCCGTCGCCGGGGCGGCACGGCGCGGCGTTCGTGCGCCTTCCCCGCAGCAAGGACGAGCTGGCCATGACCCTTCATGCGACCGCTTCGGTCTTGGCTCCGGATGCGCCGGTCTTTCTCTACGGCGCCAAGGACGAAGGCATCCGTTCGACCGCCAGCGAAGCGCCGGGCGTCCTTGACCATCTGGGCACTGTGGCAGTCGGCGGGCGCTGCCGAGTGCAACACTTCCGGAAGCGTCCGGACGCCACGGCGGAGCGGAGCAGGTTGGAGGATTGGCGGGAGGAGCGCCCCTGTACCGTACTCGGTCCCGAGGGCACGCTCGTGTCCTACCCTGGCGTGTTCGGCCACCGCCGTCTCGTCCGGGGCGATGTGGATCCGGGGACGGCGCTGCTGTTGGAATCCGTACCAGAGCCCAAGCCCGGTGACCGCGTCTTGGACTTCGGCTGCGGTTCCGGGATCATCGCCGCGGCCCTTCTCCGGCGCGTTCCCGAGATCGCGCCTGAGCTCGTGGACATCGACTCCCTCGCGTTGGCGGCCGCTCGCGAAAACGTCCCCGGGGCCGGCGTACGGCTTTCCGATCGGATCCCGACAGGCGAGCGCTATGATCTGATCGTCAGCAATCCTCCGTTTCACGTCGGCAAAGCCGAATCGTTGGAGACGCTCCGCGAGTTCGTGCGAGCCTCCGCGGAAGGCCTCGGGCGGGACGGTCGTTGCGTGTTCGTGACCCAGCGCCGCTTGCCGGTGCGGTCGATCCTCGAACGCACGTTTTCAGGGTTCCGTGCACTGGCGGACCGCGGGCCCTACCGCGTGTGGGACTGCGCGGCTCCCCTAGGCGCTTCCGGGAATCAAACCAAAGCGGATGCCCCGGCATCTGAAAAGGCGGAATGAGCAAGGAATCATGGCGGTGACGGCCGCAGCGCGGGTGGACTCGCAATCCCACCCCTCACCCGGCATCCAGGAATGGGTGCGGGAAGCGCAGCGCGGCGACGCACAAGCGTACGAGGCCGTATATCGGGCCTGCGTCGGGCGGGTGTATTCACTCTGCCTGCGCATGGTGGGGAGCGCTCCGGAGGCCGAAGAGTTGACCCAGGACGTGTTCGTGCGGGCCTGGCAGCGGTTGGAGACGTACCGGGGCGACAGTCGGTTCACGACGTGGCTCCATCGATTGGCGGTGAACGTGGTGCTGCAACACAGAAGGACGCAGGGTCGGCGGTGGGCCAGGGAAACGCTGACGGACGATCCGGCCAAGTTCGGCCACGCGGCCGGGAGGGCTACTCCGGCCACGCGGATCGACCTGGAGAGGGCCATCGAGACGCTGCCGCCGAAGGCTCAGGAGGTCCTGATCCTTCGCGACGTGGAAGGCTACAAGTATCGCGAGGTTGCAGAGTTGACGGGCGTGGCGGTAGGGACGGTAAAGGCACAGGTGCACCGGGCACGACGCATGGTGCAGGAGGCGTTGGAGCGATGAGCGATCACATTCCGGACGAGGTCCTGTTCGACTATCTGGACGGCGAGCTCGCCGCGTCCGAGCACACCCGGCTCGAGGAGCGGATGGGGGACGACGCCGAGCTCCGCAAGCGGTGCGAAGACCTGCGGACGCTGATGGGCGACCTCGGCGATCTGCAGGAGGAGCGCGAGCCCGAGCGTGATCTCTGGCCTGGCATTCAAGCGCGCCTCAAGGCGCTCGATACGGACCGCCGATCGGCGGCTCCGGCGCGGGAACGATCGGATCGAAAGTGGTCTCGAACGCTTCAGGTGCCGGTGTCCGGGTTGATCGCCGCCGGGATCGCACTCGTGCTGTTGTCCAGCGGCAGCGTGTATTTCGCGCTGCGGTCGGGGGCGAGCGCCGACCCGGCCAGCGTCGCCACGGCGGACCCGACGGTCACGGCGCCCGCGGCGGCAACCGGGCCGGCCAGCTTCGCCTCGACCGAGGGCTTCCGGGACTACGACAGGATCGTCGCAGAGCTGGAGACGATCATCGAGGTCGGCAAGGACCAGCTTTCGCCCGAGACCGTCGAGGTGCTCGAGCAGAGCCTTGCCGCCGTGGATGCGGCCATCCGGGACGCGCGTAACGCGCTCGAGGCCGACCCTGCCAGCGGCGCGCTCAGTCGCCTGCTGTCAAAACACATGAAGACCAAGCTGGACATGCTGCGGCGCACGGCTGCGGCCATCCAGTCCAACGTTTGAGAGAGGATCGGGGAAAATGTTGACGACGTTAGGGCTCGTCGCGGTGCTGACCGTGGCCGCGCAGGATACGGACACGACGTTCGCGGCCGACGGTGCGACCCGACTCGACATAGAGGGTCCCGCGGGCGAGGTCGTCGTGCGGGGATGGGATCGGGATGAGATCCGAGTTCAAGCAGATCATTCTCGGCGGACCGAGCTGGAGATCTACCACCGTCGCGGGACCATTCAGATCGAGGCCGAGGGAGCAGGATGGAGTTGGAACGCCATCGCCGATATGGAGATCACCGTGCCCAGGGGCATCGAGGTCTCGATCGACGGCATGAATACCGACGTCGACATTCAGGACGTCGGCGGAGCGGTGGACGTGTCCACGCTGCAGGGGAACGTGATCGTGGCGGGCGGCCGGAATGACGTTACGGTCGAAACCGTGAACGGACGCGTTCGAATCTCGGACGTGGACGGCGACACGGAGGTTTCCTCCGCAGCCGGCATCATCGAGATCGACGGGGCCGAGGGCGAGGTGGTGGTGGAAGCCGTTGGCGGAGAGGTCGTCCTGTTGAACATGCGCGCGCACTCCGTCGAGGTATCGTCGGTGGGCGGACGTATCGAGTATCAGGGCCTGGTGGCGGCCAACGGCGACTATTACTTCGGGTCACACGGGGGGCCGGTGGTTCTGGAGCTGGATCCGGATGTCCAGGCCGACTTCCGAGTAGTGAGCGCGATGGGCCGGATCCGAACCGATTACCCCGGCGTGCCGCAGCCCTCTCGCAAGGGCCGACTGAGCTTCACGCTGGGAGACGGCAGCGCAGAGGTCGAGGTGGAGACCTGGGGTGGAACGATCACAATCCGGGAGCGGTCCGGACGCTGACGACGGCGATCAGTGCGGCGCGGGACAACTGCAGTCCCCGCCGCACACGCTCCGGTGGCGCAGGCGGCCGCTCCAAAACACGCCCGCAGCCAGAAGCACTCCCCCCGCGATATCGGTAAGCGCCTCCGGCACCGGGGCCAGCCACCCGGCGATTGAAGCCCCCCAGAGCACTGCGCCCGCGGCCGCCACCGCCCAAACGCGCGCCTGCCGATGTCGCCACCACCCCGATCCGATGGCCCACACCGCCAGCAGCAGCGAGAGGCCGTAGAGCACCGGCTCGACTCCCCGCAGGAAGTGCAGAAATGGGAACGCCGCGATCAGAGCCGGCGTGACCAAACAGTGGATGGCGCACAGCGTCGGCACCACGGTTGCCCAACGGCTGCGGGCCTGGGCGGCCTCCAACTCGGCGGACGACGGAACGGTTTTCACGGGCACGGCGCGCTCCACGAAGATCTGTTGCGGTCGACTAGTGGAAGTTGCCGAAATCCACGCGAGCCGCCTGCCCTGACTTGGTCAGGTTGACCACCAGGGACGGCTCCGTCGGTACGTGATCGGTGATGAACTCGTACATGGCGGCGACCCGCGCGTACACCCCGGGACGCTCCGGCCCGCCGCAGCCCACGCCCCAACTCACGATACCCGCCTCATACCAAACGCCGCGGAACGGAAGCATGAGCGGGCCGCCACTGTCGCCCTGACATGCGGACTTTCCGCCCGATACGAACCCGGCGCAGATCATGGTTTGGTCGAATACCGTGCCGTAGCGATTGGTGCACTCGGCGTCGGCCAGGATCGGAATCTCGATCTTCTGCATGACGTTGGGAATCGAGCCGGGCACGCCCTGCTGCGTTCTCCCCCACCCGATGACCGTCGCGTTTTCGAACGGCTGCACCAACTGTACGAACAGCACGGAATCCACTAGAAACGCGCGGGGAACGTCGTCGACCCGAGTCGCCAGGCGGATCAGCCCCATGTCGCGCTTGAAGCTGTTCTCGGTGCCCACGAAGAACGGGTGCACGAGCAAGCTGTCGGCCACGATCCGGGTGCCGCCTTGAGAGAAATCGTGTGTGCCGACGAGCACCTCCACCTGTGAGGGGGAGGTCCAAAAGTCCAGGCAATGGGACGCGGTCATGACCCACTGGGGCGCGATGAGCGTGCCGCCACAGAAGTGGCCGGCTTGGGGGCTGCTCTGAGAAGCGTCCTGCAGAGACACCTGGAAGGGGAACTCACCGGCGCCCACCGCTTCTCCCTCGATGATCTGCGCCGACCACTGCCGAGCGTGAGGCGGACTGTCGAAGCCGTCCGGAGCGGACACGGGAACGGCTCCCGCGGCCGTGCTGGTCCAGCCGACCGGCAGGTCCTGGGTCACCCGATGGACTCCGTCCGGCACGCCGGAGAACCGATAGATGCCGCCGACGCCCGACACGGCGGACGTTTCACCCGCGTCCAGAGATCCGTTGGCGTTGGCGTCCAGGTAGACGGTGATGCCCGGAAATCCCAACTCGTCGGTGTCCCGCGTGCCGTTGTTGTTCCGGTCGTGGAACACGATGCCGAACAACTCGTCCGGAGCCGGATCGGTCACGCTGAAGCTGATCGAGGCCGATCCGGTGGCGCCGACGTTGTCCGTGACCGTCAGTTGGACCATGTACGTGCCCGGAGCGTCGTAGACGTGCTCCACCTCACGGCCCGACGCCGAGCCGCCGTCCCCGAAGGTCCACGACCACGTCGCCACCTGACCGTCGGAGTCGGTCGACCCACTGCCGTCGAATACCACGCCAACCGGCGCGCTTCCCGACGTGATCGACAAAGCGATGTTCGCTACGGGCGCCCGATTGGAAGGAAGGGGGGTCGGAGGGGTCACGTCGTCCCCTCCGCAGGCCACCAAGGGCCACAGCAGCGCGGCCGCAACGACAGTGCCTTTTCGGACGGGAGACAGAAGAGCCATGGCCGGTTCGACCCCACTGCGCCGGCCCCGGTTCCGGAGCCGCCGTTGCCTCGAATCCCGGTCGCCTAGCTGTTACAGTCGGGTAGGCGCGGACATCTGTCCGCCCCTGCGGCGCACCGACCGAGCGAGCGTGAGGAGCAACTTGGCGCGAAGAATCACGGAATTATGTCGGCTCAGCCCGGTGTTGGCCTTTGCAGCAATGATCGGCGCGGGGCCGCTGGTCGGGCAGCTCCGTCCTCTCGATCCGTTGGATTGGGCGGCGTTCGACCCACCCCGAGGAAGCGTGGCCGTGGGGATGGCGATCTTCGGCGGGCAAAAGGCGTCCCTGGCCGGTGAGCAGGGTCTGCTGTCCGAGATCGGCTGGTACGGGTTCACGTACCGGGCGGACCGGATCGTCGTCGGAGTAGAAGGGAGCGTGCTACGAATGCTCGACGCCGATACGGCGTTCGACGCCCCGCTGGAATCGGTCGAGCCGTGCGAATGCGAGCGGCGGACCGACGTGGGAGATCTCCTGGTGTCGACCGCGGTGCGGCTCACGTCCGGCGCCGGTGGCTGGGACGGGGCGGTACGGTTCGGAGCCCGTATCCCGATTTCCGACGAAAGAGTCGGGCTGGAGCGGGATCGCACCGACGTGTTCGCCAGCATCGGCACACGGTACCGACACGGGAGGGCGGCGGTGTCGGCCGAGGCGGGGATTTCGATCAACGGTGTGGTGGGACGCTTCGACCAGACGGACCCCTTCATCTACGCGGTGTCGGCGTCCCTCCGGTCGGGCCGGTGGACTCCCGCCGTCACGGTGGTGGGCCAATTCGACACGCGTGAGCACGGGGCACCGAGGGGGAACGAGGACCTGGCCGAGGCTCGGATCTCACTGCGTCGATCCGGACGCCTGTGGGTACAGCTGGACGGATTGGCCGGGCTGGCCCGCTTCAGCCCCGACTGGGGGCTTCGGCTACGGGTGGGCCGGGCGTTTTAGCTTCGGCCCACCCGTAGCCCTCAGCGTGAGCGGCCCCTGGCCAGCGCCCTGTAGTATTCCTCCACCTTCTGCTCCCACCCCGGCGGCGCCTCGCCGCCACCTCGGAGGAGGAGCTCGTCCCCTTCACCTTCGATCGCTCGGCGCAGGCCGAACTCGAGTCGTTTCGCACCTTCGAGCACCGCGGCCTGGAGCCTACGGATCTCGTCGAGGTCGTCATAGGTGCGGCGATCGTCCAGCTCCCTGAGCGTGCGGATGAGCCCGTCGATGTCGTCGGTCTGAACTCCCGCGTCGCGTAGCGCGTCACGTAGCTGCTCGGCGTCGTCGAGTCTCCGTCCGAACTCCGAGCGGAGCTGGCGGATCTCCTCTTCAGAGAGGTTTCCGCGGAATCCCGAGGGCAGCCCGCCGCCGCCGGCGTTTGGACCGAACCCGCTGCCTGCGCCGTCCTGCGGCTGTCCGCCCTGTTGGCCCTCCCCTCCGCGGCCCTCCTGGGCTTGTCCCTGTTGGTCCTCGCCGCCCTGGCCATCTCGGCCCTGACCCTCCTGTCCCTGGCTTCCCTCACTTCCGGATTGGCCTGCCTGGCCCGACTCTCCCTGAGGCTGGTCTCCGGTCTCCGATTCGGAGTCCGATGAACGCTGGCCGAGCCGACGGGCCTGCTCAGCCTCCTCGGCCCGCTGTTGCACTTGTTCGTCCAGCGACTCGAGTCCGCGAACCAGGTCCCGGGCTTGGTCCAACGCGGCGGTCCCCGCATCCGGACCCGTGTCGGAGATGCTGCCGACCGCACTCTCGATCGCATCGCTCAATCGCTCCAGGTCCTCCCGGAGTTGCTGCTCCAACGGGCGGGTGGTCTGGTCCGGCCGTTGTTCCAGCACCGCGCGGGTATAGCGCACCTTTTCCTTCATCTTCTCTTCGCGGATCTCATCCGCGGCACCTCGGAGCTGACGGGCGGCGTCTCTCTGGTCCGGATCCGACGATCCGTCCGCCGCGAGGTTGTCCAACTGGTTCTCCAGGCTCTCCAGCGCGTCTTCCATGGTGCGCTTGCGCTCGCTCAGGCTGCGGGTGCGCTGCTGTCGCTCCTGTCCCGTGACCGGCAGGTTTGCAACCTCGCGCTCGATGTCCGCCTGCTCCTCCGCCAGCTCTCGTGCCTGCTCCAGGGCCTCTTGTGCGCCATTGGACAACGAGCCCGACCGCTCTTGCTCCAGTCTCCGACGGGCCTCCCGAAGTTGCTCGAGCGCTTCCCGGGCCTCGGTGGCGGACTGCCCGCCGTTGGACGCCGCCGCCTCGCGCATGGCCTCCGCAGCCTGTCGTAGCTCGCGAGCCGTCTGTTCCAGCGCGGGCTGCTCCCGCTCCCGCGCCAACCGCTCGAGCTGCCGGGCGGTCTCTTCCGTCTCCTCCGCGAGCTGCCGCTGCGCGTCCCGGTTGCCCGCCGTGCCGCCCTGGCCCGACTGGGCCGTGCGGCGCTGCCGCTCAGCCGCTTGCTCCTGGCGGCGTGCCAGTTCCTTGAGGCGCTCCAGCGTCTCGTCGATCTGTCGGCCCGCGGCCTGTTGCTGCTCGCGTTGCACGGTCTCGTACTGGTTCTTCATCTTGTCCAGCTCGAGCTCGAACAAGTCCGCGAGCTCCTCGGCGCTGGAGCCGCCGCCACCCCCGCCGCCGCCCTGGCCCATCTGGATCTGGACGTCGCGGTACGCCTCTTCGGCCCTCAGCAGGTGCTGCAGAGCGCGCTGCTCCGGCGGAAGCGCCTCACGCGGCTTCGTGGCGTTCAAGGTGTCGATGGCCACCGTCATCTCGGCCACCGCCTTGGGAAGCTCTTCGATGATGATCTCGAACGTGGGGTCGGCGCCCAGAATCCCTCGCGCGCGCATGTCCGACACGAGCTGGTCCACCTCAGTGCGCAAGCGCTCCTGCGAGAGCCGAATGGTGGTCACGTACTCGCGGTACTCCGCGTCCGTATACGTGTCCCGATCCCGAACCAGGTTGAACGTGCCCGAGATGATCTCGCGCTGTTGCTCCGACAGGGCGCCCGGCATCTGGCCGCCTTGTCCCTGGCCTTGTCCGCCGGCCTGCTCCGATTGCGTGAAGTCCTTACGGAAGGGCCGAATGCTCAGGAAGTACATGTCGCTGATGACCGACTGGGACCCGCCCACCCGGTTGTTGTCCCGTACCTTGGCGTAGTACGAGATCACGTCGCCCGGCTCGAGCTCGTAGTCCTCCAGGAAGAACGTGTGTCCCGCCGAGACCTCCTTCAGCGTGCCTCGACCCAGGAACACTTCGACCGAATCTTCAGGGCCTCCGTTCAGCGAGTAGTAGAGCTGAACGCTCCGCACGCCGTAGTCGTCGTCCGCCCGGGCCTCGACGAACACCTCTTCGATGGGACTGGCGCTGGCGTCCCGCCCGGGTTTGGTCAGCGTGATGGCCGGCGGCTGGTCTTCGAGCACGTCGATCGTGTACTCGGGCGATCCCTCGACGAACGTGTTCTCGTAAGCCAACTCGATTGCGTAGAAACCCGACTCGGCCACCGTGAACTCGCCGACCAGGGCGCCGTCCTCTCCTGACGTCATGTCAGACGAGGTCCCGTCCGACAGCAGGATCCGACCACCGGGAGTGGGAATGGTGGGAGCGGCACGCAACTCGACCCGCGTGCCGCGCAGCACCGCCACGTCCCCGCCGTCTTCCACCACGCGGGGCGCCAGACCCGTGTACGCAGGGAAGTGATAGACCAACGTGAGCTGATCCACGTAAGGCAGGTCCGCCACCTCGATTCGGTACACGTCCGAACGCACACCCTCGGACTCCACGAAGTAGTCCGTGACGTCGTCCACATTCAGGAGCAACGCCTGGAATGCCGTGGAGTCCACCGGCACCATCGGCACCGAAGCATACTGAGCCGCGCCCGCGGCCTTGTGATAGAGCGTGGCGTCGCCGGACTGGAAGCCGTTGGGCAGCGCCGAAACCGTTTGGTCGGAGCCGCGCGATATCGTGACGTTTCCGGGCTCGACGAACACGCTGTACGGGTTGGCTTCGGCCGCCGTGAGCGTCGGCCTCAACACCGCAACGGCGCCGTGCCGCAGATACGGAGGACCGACGAACAGCAAGAGGAGGGAAGCGACTCCCATGGCCGCCAGTGCGCCACCCGAGCGTAGGATTCCCCGGCGCTCGATCCGCCGTCCCTCGTTGACGCGTCGGCATCGGGCCACCGCGTCCGCCACCAGGCGCTCCGTGAGCGCATCCGATGCGCCGGAGTCCTGCATGCTCACTGCGCTTACGACGGCTTCACCCAGCTCGGGCTCGTGTTCCTCCAGGTAGAGGGCGACCTGCTCGTCGCTGACCCTGCGGAGCAGGGGACGCACGAGATACCAAAGGCCCAGTCCCAGCACGAGGAGCCAACTGAACGCCCGCAGCCACAGAACGGCCGTCGCGTCGAAGCGGAGCCGTTCCAGCAGGGGGCCCGAGACGACCAAGACTCCCAGCAAACCCAGCCCGACGATGGCGAATCCTCGCAGCAGCGTGCGCAGGCGCCAGCGGTTCCGCACGCCCCGGAGGACTCGGAGTAGGCGCTGTCGATCCGCGGTCCGTCTGGTTCTCGTCGTCATCCTCGTCCTCCTCCCATGTCACTCGAAACAGGTCCTGCGGCGGGCGAGATCATGCCGGGGCCCGTGACAGGCGGTTGCCGATTGCCGTGTCCAGCATCAGCAAAGCGAATACCGCGGCCATCAGGAACCACCAAAGCGACTGGCGTCGCTCTCTTTGCTCCTCGCGCAACCGATCCGACTCGGTTCCATTCTGTGGTGCCGCGGAGGCCGTGGCCGCAATGGCCGCCGTTACCTCGGTCGGATCGATGGTCGCCAGGTTGGATTCGGCACGATCGGCATTGACGGCCAGCCAACGGCCGGTGGCCCCTGATCGCGCAGGTCGAATCTCCACGAATCCCTGATCGTTCAACCGTACAAACGCCCCTTCGGTTCCGGCTCTGCGGATCGGGACCGGCTCACCCACCGGACCGGACAGCACCCAGGCCTCGCCACCGTCCAGCGCCCGCCCCACCTCCCCGTCCCACAGCGAGGCGATATCGACGGACGTGCCGACCAGGTGCCAGGGCTCGCCGCCGTCCACCCCCGCGAGATAGGCCAGCGTTGCGTGCACGAACGGCAGATAGACGGGCTGTAGAGCCAAGTCGTTCCAGAAGTTGTCCACCCCGGTCGCCCACATCATGATGCGGCCGGCGGTGCGGCGCTCCACCAGCGCCGGGGAGCCATCGTCGAAGCGGGCCAGCACGTCCACCGCCGAGTCCGGCTCTACGCGACGGTAACGGAAAAAACGGGCGCCGGCGAATTCACCGCCCGATCCCAGCGCCTCGAACGCGGGATGGTCGGCGTCCACCCAGCCCAGCGCTCCCCCGGCCCGGTTGAGAGGTGGGCCGAACGTGCCCGGCAGGAGCTCGGCCGCGGCTCCGGACCAGCGACTGCCTTCATCGAGCACCACCAGGACTCCTCCTCCCGCGTCGACGTGGTCCCCTAGCGAGGCGCTCAACGCCGAAGGCAGCGTGGAGCCGTTGAAGACCACCACGCTGCTCCTCTCCAGGTCGGCAGCCGTGAGCCGATCCTCGCGGACCACGCGCGTTCTGAACCCCGGCGCATCGCCGATCTCCAGAGCCCTCAGAAGGTATAGAGACGCATCGCGCCGCCGCTGCCGCGGCTCTACGATCAAGACGGAGATGCCCGACTCGGGCGAGAGCACGAAATGGAACGTGTCGTCCGCGGGCAGCCCGTCCGGCTCGACCGTGACCCGCCCACGGGTGTCCGCCTGGCTCACGGTGAATGGATCGAACTCGACCGCGGTCGCGGCTCCTGCTTCGCCCATCGGCTGGAGATCTACGGTTGTAGTCTGAAGCGTTCGGTCCGCAACGGACAATTGCACGTCGAGGCTTGACACGGGCTCCGGTCCCAGATTCACGATCCGCGCGGTGGCCGTGACCCTGGACCGATCCTGACGCGAGTCTCGCCGGAAGGCCACGTTCGCGACGGCGACGTTGATCGGCTCGGGTCCCGAAATGGGCACGGGGAATACTTCCGTCCCCGAGGGAAGGGCCAAGTCCTCCTGGCTCCGCCATGCCCGTTCCTGGAAGTCCGAGATCAGGTGGGTCTCGAGCACCGGTTGGTCGGTGGTCTCGAGCACCGTCTGCGCCAGACGCAGGGCAGGTCCGAAACGCGTTCCCTCGGATCCCAGCTCGATGTCGTCCAAGCTCCGTAGGAGCACCTCGGGATCCGACTCACTCCGTCGAACGATGCGGGCGTCTTCGTCGAACTGAACCAACGACGCGCGGTCTTCGGGGCGCAGGTCCCCCAGAATCTCGCGGGCCGCATCCTTCGCCTGCGCGAAGCGATCGGATGCCGCCATCGAGTAGGAGGCGTCGAGCAGGACGACCACCTCGCGGGGCCCCCGGTCCGAGGCCCCCGGCAGCGCGGTTCCCTCGAGCAACGGCCGCGCGAACGCCAGTGCGAGGAGGGCCACCGCGGCTGATCGGATGAGGAACAGCGTCCAGTGCCGGATCGTCTGCCGGCGCATGGAGCGGTAGGGCACCTTCTCCAGGAACATCAGCGACGGAAACCGCACGACCTCTTTCCGGTGTCGCTGAATGAGGTGCACCAGAATGGGAACGATCAGGGCGGCGAGGCCCAGGATGAACAGCGGCGCCAGAAAGCCTATGCCCATCAGCGTGTCCGGGTTCGCCGCATGCGGGCGGAGAGGTAGTCGAAAAGCACACGGTCGAGCGGTGCCCGGGTGTCGACCAGAACGTAGTCGATGTCATCGCGGGCAAACCGGTCCCTCAGCTCGGCGCGGTGGCGCTCGAGTAGATCGTGGTAGCGCTGCCTGACCTTGCCGGGGATCACCGGAATGCGCTCGTCGGTCTCGATATCCTGGAAGCTGACGGGCCGTTCGAACGGAAAATCCAGCTCCGCTTCATCCAAGAGGTGGAAGACGATCACGTCCTGACCCGCGAAGCGCAGCTCCGAGAGCGCTCCGATCACGTCCTGTGGGCCCTCGTACAGGTCGGAGATGACGACGACCAAGCCCTGGCGCTTGAGTAGGCCGGCGAGCTTCCGCATGGGGGCGGACACTCGGCCGGAGCCGTCCGCCCGTGCGTGATCGAGCGCGTGGAGCACTTGTTCGAGGTGCTTGGCGGAGCAGGGGACGTAGGTCCGAATGTCGTCCGCGAACGTCGCCAGCCCGATTCGGTCCCGCTGCTGGCTCGAGAAATATGCGAGCGACGCGGCCAGGAACTTCCCATATTCCAGCTTGGCTCGACGTTCCACACCGAAGCCCATCGATCCCGACACGTCGAGCGCGATCAGCAGATTGGCGTTGGTCTCCGCCTCGTACAGCTTGATGTGAAAGCGATCGGTGCGGGCATAGAGGCGCCAGTCGATGCGCCGGATGTCGTCACCCGGCATGTATGGCCGATGCTCGGCGAAGTCGATGGAGAAGCCCAGATAGGGCGACCGATGCAGCCCGTTGATGAATCCGTCCACCACCCGCTTGGCCACCAGCTCCAGATTGCCGATGCGGGCCAGCGCAGCGGGATCGATGAACCGGGCGGGAGCGGCCGACGTGCCGCGGGGGTCGCGAGCCACCCTACATCTCCGATTTGGGCCTGGGCACGGAATCCAGCAGGTGCTCCACCACGGCGTCGGGGGTGATGCCCTCCGACTCCGCGCGGAAGTTGATCAAGATGCGGTGCCGAAGAACCGGCGCGGACAGCGCGCGAATGTCGTCGATGGTCACGTGGTAGCGGCCGGCCATGAGCGCACGCGCCTTACCTCCGAGAATCAGGTACTGCGCGGCACGCACGCTGGCGCCATAGCTGACCCAGTCTTTCACGTAGTCCGTGGGCGAGGCGCCGTCGGGTCGGGTCGCCCGCACCAAACCGACGGCGTAGCGCAACACCGGCTCACCCACCGGTACCTGGCGAACCAAGCGCTGGAACCTGAGCAGGTCCTCGCCGGTGACGACCGCTCGGAAGTCCGGGTCCAGGACTCGGGTAGTGGTGCGGACCACTTCCATCTCGTCGGCCTCGCCCAAGTGGTCCATGACGATCTTGAACATGAAGCGATCGAGCTGGGCCTCGGGCAGGGGGTAGGTGCCCTCGAGCTCGATCGGATTCTGAGTGGCGAACACGTAGAACGGCTGAGGCAGGTCGTACGTAGCGCCTTGCACTGTGACCCGGTGCTCCTGCATGGCTTCGAGCAACGCCGCCTGGGTCTTGGGCGGTGTCCGGTTGATCTCATCCGCCAGGACGATGTTGGCGAAGATGGGTCCCGGTTGGAACATCAGCCCGCGCTTCCCGACCGTCTCATCCATTTGGATGATGTCCGTGCCGGTGATGTCCGACGGCATGAGGTCGGGAGTGAACTGGATGCGCTGAAATCCCAGGTCCAACACCTGGGCCACCGAGTGGATCAGAAGCGTCTTGGCCAAGCCCGGCACTCCGAGGAGCAGGCTGTTCCCGCCCACGAACAGCGTGAGCAGCACCTGCTCGATCACGTCCTCCTGGCCGATGATGAGCTTCCGAAGCTCGGCGATGATCTGCTCTCGGCCTTCGCGCATGCGGTCCGCCAAGGCGGAGTCGGTCGGCTCGTCCGTCGGCTCTGCGACCGCAGGCTGGAGATTCTCGAATGCCACAGTGTTCTCCCTTTGGTTCTTCAATGGGTCAATGCGTAGATCACGTAGTTGATGCCCAGCTTGTAGGCTTCGTTCGACAGCGGGATCGGCAGGAACCCCGCGTCGGACCACTCCCAGTAGTCGCCGATGTCGTTGTTGTAGTTGGCCACGACCATCAGGCGACCCCTCTCCCGATCGTTGTTCTCGAACAGGCCCCAGTACTCGGGGCTGAACTGGTCGAACGTCGGAGCCGCGAAGTCCAGGGACTCGATCCGGAAGAACGAGTCGAACACCCGGTCATCGAGGCTGAGAGGCACGAGCTGCAGCTCCGGCAGCGCCCGCCGGAGTTGCTCCTCGAAGGTGAACCAGTCACCGCCACGGAAATCGTCGGCGATGAGAAAACCGCCTCGCAGCAGGTATTCCCGTAATCCCTCGCTCTCCTGGTCGGTCATGGTCCAATAGCCCGGCTCGCTGATATAGGCGATCGGATAGTCCAGGAGATCCGGGTCGTCCAGCGTAATGATGTTGCCGCCATCCAGATACGGCCGGAGCAGCGTGGTCTCGTCCAGCAGCCTGGCGAAGTTCCGCTCGGCGCGCGGGTAGTCATGGGCCCAGGGTGGTTCTCTTCCTCCACCCCGTCGGCCGAAGCCCCCTCGGAGTCCGACATCGAACCGAATGCGGACGAACGTAAACTCCGATCGGTAGGGCTCGTTCACGATCTGGACGGCCAGGGGCGCGCTCGTTGCGTCGTCGGGCGCCTCCACGGCGCTCATGTCGGTGCTCTCGGACGCGCGGACTCGAACCAGCTCGTCGGTGGTGGCCCAGCGGCCGGAAACCCGAGCATCCACGGCCACGGGGGCCGACGTGAGACTCTTCGCGGCTGCGACCAGCACGAAGGTCAGCAGGGCTGCCGGTACGAGCGTGTCGCGGATCCGTGAGCGACTCACCCGCCGCCTCCTCGGATCTCCAGCAACAGGTCGAGTGCAGCCGAGAACCCCGGGGCGATATCCAACGCCTCCAGCACCCGAGTCCGGGCCGCATCACGGTCACCTGCACGCCAGTGTGCGCGTGCGAGCTGATACAGCGCCTCCGCCCGGTCCACCGGCTCCAAGGCGAGGACCGCGAGGCGTTCCCGCACGGCGGCCTCCCAGGCATCGGAAGCCTCGTAGAGACCTGCCAGCCGCTCGTGGATCTCGGCGTCGTAGGGATGAATCTCGACCGTCCGGAGCAACGCTTCCGCGGCCGCGGCCGGCCGGTCCCGTGCCTCTTCGAGTCTGGCCAGTTGTAGGGCGGCGTCGCGGTCGTTCTCGTTCAACGACAGTTGCTGCCGCCACTCGCCGGCTGCCGCGTCGGGATCATCCCGGCGTTCATGGATCTGTGCCAGAAACCGGTGCGGACCGTCCTGTCCGCCGTATTGCGGGAAGAGCGCCACTGCCCGGTTGAAGGCCCGCTCCGCCTCGTCCAGATCTCCGGCACCGAAGGCCTCCATGCCCGCCCGCATCTCGCCGCGGAAGCTTCCGGCGATGGCGGGTCGGCCTCCGCCTTGGGCCGGCGCGGTCAACGACTCCAGCGCCGCTTGGAACCGCGATCGCAGGTGCCGGTCGAACGTGCGGTCCAGGTCGGCAGGATCCGTTCCCAGCACCGAGCGAATCAACTCCGGGCTCGAGCGGCCGTCGCGGTAGCCCTCCAAAAACGCGCGCAGGGCCTCGAACCCGTGATTGTCCTCGATCCACTCGCAAACGATCGAGGCTTGGAAGTACGAGTGTACGACGTGCTCGGGGTAAGAGGGTCGGACGAACCCCTCGTTGAGCCGGCTCACCGGATGGAGACGATCTTCGCGCAACGCCTGCACGAACGACGGCGAGACCGGATCGCCCCATCCCTCACGGGCTCGGCGCTGCTCGTACACCGCGCACCCCTCCGTGAACCAGCGCGGCACCCGGTGGTCCGACAGCGACATGTGCACCGAATGCGCGACTTCATGCCAGAGCGTGGAGGCCCAGTTGAACGCCCCCACGTCCCGGGCCGAGGGCGAGTCCATGGCCAGAACGCTGCCGAAGCTCACTCCGAGCGCTCCGAGGCCGGCCAGGCCCACCGTCCGGACCGAAAAGTCCGCGTGGCTTGGGAACACCTCCAGGCGGATCGGCGTGGGCGGCCGCATCCCGTAGCGTGCCGAAAGGGCGTCGAGCGCCTCCTGCGCGTACGCGCCTACGTAGAGCGCCAAGAGGTCCGCTTCCCGCTCGTGTAGAACCAGCTCGAAGTCGCCGACCCGTACCGATGGAAACGTGGTCAGGTCGTCCAGCAACTCGAGGGTGTTGAAGTACCATACGTTGTGCGGATCGCCCTCGAAGGCTTTCTCCAGATTCGCCCTGCCCTGGTCGATCCGGCCAATCCGCAGCTGGTTCATGGCCAGATGACCCCGCACATCCGCGTCGGTGGAATCCACCTGGATGCCGGCTCGGGCGAGCTCGGCCGCGCCGGCGTACTGTCGCTGTCTGGCCAGCAGCTCGGCTCCGGTCGCGTACAGGGACCCGTAGCTGGGGTTCAGCTCCAGGATCCGGCCTTCGATGGCCCTGAACCCGTCCGCGTCTCCGCTGAGGAGGCGCGCGGCCGCCTTGACGGTAAGGGCCTCCAGCGATCTCGGGTTCACATCGAGCGCCCGATCGGCCTCCTCCTGCGCCGCTTCGAAGTTCTCGAGCTCCAGCAGCAGTAGGCCGAGAAACACCCTCGCTCCTACCAAGCTCTCGTTGGTGGCAAGTGCCTCCCGAGTCAGGTCGATGGCCTGTCGGGATCCATCGAACCGGGCGGCCTTGGCCATCCCCAGCTTGGCTTCCGGATCGTGCGGATTGCGGTCGAGAACGGCTTGAAACGCAGCCTTTGCCTCTCCGGACACGTGCCGGCCCAGGAACAGGTGCCCGATCGCGACGTGCACCTCGTCCAACGACGGGTCGGCCGACAACGCCTCGTCGAACGCGCGGAGGGCGTCCTGGTAGAGGTCCGGATCTGCGCGCCCCAGGTGGGCCACGGCGTGGCCGACGGCCGCCAGGTCGTTGGCCGTGAGACGACCGGATCCATTGTATGCGTCGAAGAACGTATCGAAGTGGGCTTCGGCCTGATCGCGCTCACCACGCTCGAGGGCGATTCTGCCCAGCGCCAGTCTCGCTTCGAGCCGGTCGGGATGGCCATCGGTGTCCGCTCCGGTGAGCACGGCTTCGGCCTCGTCCAGCCGCCCGGTACGGAGGAGCAACCTTCCCAGTGGGAGCCGCATTGCCTCCGCGTCGCCCTCCCGAAGCAGCTCCTCGGCCTCCGCGTACCGTCCCACCGCCACGAGCGCGTCCGACAGGCTTCGCCTGACCGCAGCGTCGTTCTGAGAGCCGAGCTGCCGCTCGAATCCCGAGATTGCCGCTTCGTAGTCGCCGGATCGCAACGCGGCCAACGGATCTTGCTGCGTGCCGGCTTCCTGGGCGCAGGCCATCGCAGGCGTCATCGCCATTGCGACGAGCAGCAGCGTGCGCGGTCGTGTGGGTGCCATGGACGCCGTCCCGACCCCGCGCACCCGGTTGCGACGTGCGATCACCGTGACCCCTCTCGCTCCCGGATCTGGCGATCGACGAGCGCGAGCTCAACCAGCAGTTCCTCGAGGAGGTCCCGGTACTCCGTCGGGTCGAGTGTGTCGCGCCGATCCTGAAGGGCCTGGATTCGGGCCTCGACATCGCGCTTCTGCCCATGGAGGCGGACCAAGACCGTATCACCCGAGGCTGCGGCCGCGACGCTGGCCCGGCCGGGCCCGAAGAACCAGGCGGCAGCCCGCGCGCCATCCCCGCCATCGGCCGGTTCCGCCGAGCCCTCGCCGTCCCCGTCGTCGTCGAACAGCGCGTGCTCGGTGGCGATCCGGTTCGCCGAGGCATAGCTCCGCTCCGTCTCGGCACGGGCATACTGAAAGGCCTCGAGCACCGAGACGCGGCCGTTCTTGTCCACGTCGGCGCCGTCTTCCGCCAGCGCCGCCACGAAGAAGCCGCCGAACCTCGTTTGGTTACTCTCCCGTCCCGATCGGGTCGCGGTGACGATCACTCGGCCCGGGCCGGCCAACGCCTCGATGAACGGCCCGGATGCGGAGGCGGTATTGACGAACACCACCTCCCGGTCGGCCAGGCCGGCCAAGAGGGCATCGTACTCCTTCGCGGTAAGGTCCTGCCCCGGAAGGTTGAAGCGCGCTTCCGAGTCTCGGAAGCTCCCGTGGCCGATCAGCACGATGAAAACGCGGTCGCCCGGCGTGGTGGTCTCGGTCAAGCGACGCAGAGCGGCCTCGACCCCCTCCCGACGCGATTCCCCGTCGATCCGGTCGGCATCCCGCTCCGGCTTCTCCGCCAGATACGTGATGCGGCTCCGATCGATGCCGGCGCGAGCAGCGCCTTCGATGAGGTCGGACGCCCACTGGTGGAAGAGGGCCCGGTACTCGGCGTCCCCGCCCAAGCCCCCGATGACCAACAGGTGACTCTCGGGCTGCTGTGCTTCCGCCTGTCCCATGACTGCCAGTGCCGGCAGCACGGCCCAAATTCCGGCGCGGAGCACTCGCCTCGGCAATCGCCGGGCGGGCGCCGCTCCCTCCCCGGTGAGGGCCAACGAACATCTGGTGAAGGACACTAGACCAACTCCCGCGATCGCCGGTAGGCCCATTCAGCGGCCAGGAGTGCCAACAAGGCGAGAAAAGTGGCTGGCATGTCCCAAAGCTCACGCTCTTCCGTCAGGGTAACTCCGGCGCCGGTGACTTCGATGTCTTCCGGAAGAGTGCTCAGCGTTTCGGCAGTATAGAATCGGCCGCCGGTTTCGTCGGCGACTCGGCGTAACAGCCCGGACTTCAATCCGGCGTCGAAAAACTCGCGATCCGAAGGGGCTGCTCGAACGTACGTCCTGCCCGATCCCAGGCTTTCGTTCCCGCGAGCGGCCGCGACGTCGACCTCGAAGAGGCCGTCCGCCGAAGGCGTGAACGTTCCCTGATACTCACCGTCCGTTTCGACCGTCCACTCCACCGGGATATCCAGCTCCTCGCCGTCTGGCGCGCTGGCGGTCGCCGTCACGCGCGCGCCGTTCACCCCCAGGTAGCTGGAGTCGTTGACGAGCGCGCGAAGCTCCACCTGCTCTCCGGGCTCCACGAGCTGAACGCTGGCCGCCGCTGCAACCGGCTCTCGGGCTCCGTCCACCAGCCACCGTAGCATTTGACGCCAGAATCGTTCGTGGCTCTGGTCTTCGAGCGGCCGGCGCATCTGCCACTTCCACGAGTCGTTGACCGGGAACACGACGACCTTCCCGCGTCCGTACCGTTGGTGCGCCAGAAGCACGACCTCACCGAGCTCGGTTTCCGTTTCCGCTGTGAGCAGCGCAGTGGCGCCGGGCTTGAGCCGCGTGACGGGATTGAAGCTGCTCAGCCCCGGCATGTCCTCCCACAGCGCCGCCGATGCTTCCTCGCCCGACGTGATCTGAAGCACCGGATGAGACAGGCCGGCACGGGTCGGAGTCGGCACCAGATCGACCAGCAGCGGTGGATCCGGATGCTCCCGGTCGGGATCCAACTCGACCGGAAGCGCCTCCGCAACCGCGGTGCCCCCGTACCCGCCTTCGGCGAGCGCCGAGTGGCCTCCCAACACGAGGAGTCCGCCGCCCCGGTTGCCGGCGAACTCCGAAATCATTTCGAGCTGGTCGTGCGAGAAGAAGCTCGCCTCGACGTTGCCGAGAATCAGTCCGCGGTACTGGAAAAGCTCCTCCCGCGTGCGGGGGAATCCCGAGAGCAGCTCTTCTTCACTGTCCACCTCGAGTCTCAGGAACTTGTTTTCCGCGGTGCGGTTGACCACCACCAACTGAATGTCACGATCGTTGGCCAGGGCGCGCCGTAGCATCGCCACCTCCGGACGGGGCTGACCCTCGAAGTAGAGCACTTTCTGCACGCCGTCGTCCACCACGATGAGCGCGTCTCGTTGGTTGTTCTGCTCCAGCGCTTCCTGAGGCTGGGCGGGGACCCGAAAGCGGAACACGCGTGGACCGGCGTCCTGGACCTCGAACCGAACCCGTACGGTGGTGGGTTCGCCCGCTGCGCCGAGGGTCACGTCCTGGGTGTTGACCACGCGCCCGTCGTCTTCGACCACCAACGGAACAGTACGGCCCGTAAACCCCACGTGCGTGAGCACCACGTCGACGAGCAGCGAGCTGCCGCGCAGGGCCCGGGACGGCGTTTCCACCCGTCCGACCTCGATGTCCCGTGCAAGCACCTCTTGCCCCAGGCCCACGGCGAACACGGGAATTCCGGCGGTTTGCAGTGGAGCGATGGCCTCGCTGACACCCTCGCCCGCGTTGTCTCCGCCGTCGGACAAGACGACCAGTCCGGACAGGGGAACGCCCTCCAGCTCGGAAGCGGCGTGGCGTAGCGCTCCTCCCAGGTCGGTACGCGTGCCGCCGAAGGTGAGCTGCTGTACCGAATCCATGCGGGTGGCCAGGTGCGAGAACCGGAACAGGCGTACGGAGAACCGGTCGGATAGCTGGTTGAGGAGCGAGCCTTCCCGGTCGGACAACGCTTGGACGGCAACATCGCCCCGACCGGCTTGCCCGTCACCGTCCAGGGTCATGCTACGGGAATCGTCGACCAGGACGCCGACGAAGTTTCGCTGAGGGACCACACGCTCCAGCGTGAGCGTCGGTCGGAGCAGGCAGAAGAACACGCCCAGGAAAATGGCGGTCCTCAGGCTGGCCAGGACGATCCGATCGGTGCGGCGAGCCCTGCCGCCGACCGTCCTGTACGTGACGAGGGCGACGCCCGCGAGCGCGAGGAGGCCCAGCGCCACAGGCAAAAGCCTGCCGGTGGCCCACCCGAAATCGCCCTCTTGGAAAACGACCGGGCGGTATTTGAACAAGAACGCGAATAGTGATTCCACGACCCCACCCCGCCCGTACGGCGGATGCATGTGCGGAGGGGACGGGCCCGCCGCGTTTCTCCTATGACACCTCAGCCCCCCGAAAAGTATGCTCGGGTGGACTCGCTTCGGGACCGGATGTCTCCGCTTTAGTCACCCGCAGGCCCGTGGGTGAGTTCCCCGAGTCATGGACGCGCGAAGCCCCGGCCGCCGACGAGCGGGGACCGGGGCTTTGCGATCTCAACGCGGGCTCGGCCGCCCGCGAGGGACGCCGAACCGGTCGTGATCTGACACCTGGCGAAGGGGCCTCCGTCCGGAGGCCCGCTTCGCGTTCACACTCTTACGAGCGCGCGGCTTCCGTGACGGAGCCACCAGCGGAAGAACCGCTGTTCGCTCCAAAGAACGTCACGCCATCCGAAGTACCGGCGAAGCCGGCCAGAGTCAGATCGCGAAAGGTTCCAAACCTCTCGATCACTGGCTTCTGATACATTGTGCCCTCCTGGGATCTGATTCAGAGGCCTCTCGGGTATCGCTACCCGTTGAACGGTCAGCTCGACCGTTCCTCCCTGTTGGAGTAGGCGGGCACTCAGGGTCGCAACCGGTGTGCCGACATGCCGATCGAGAAAAACTCCTATAAAACAAGGGATTTTGCGCGATCCGGCCACCGCGGATCTGTTGCAGAAGACGCACAAGTCGTGGAGATGTCCCCACACGGGCCACTGGACCGGCCCTCAAGAGCATCCTTGCAGGGCGGCGGGGGTGCCCGCACTGTTCGGAACTCGGCCTCCCTCGAGGCCGCCGTGACGGGAAACGAACCTTGGTCGTCGGGAGGCATCGCTGGGAGCTTCAAGGCAACACCAACCGCGCCGATGGCCCGGCCCGGCGCCGGCGGTGCGCCGTTACCGTCCGATAGCGCTTGGCGTTTTGGTGCTTTTCGGGGCGTACGGGTGCAGGACCGCGCTGGAGCTGACGCCCGACGACTCGGACGTCGTGCTCGCGGAGCACCGGCTGGACGTTCCCGATCCGGCCGAGCCGGGGCCCTACGCCGTAGCCAAGCTCTACTACGGATCCGGCACCGACCGGCAGCGCCCCGAATACCGGGACTCGGTGACTCTGGTGACCGCCTCGGTGGACGGGTCCGACCTGGTCTCGTGGGGCGACGATGCCTCGGAAAGAGAGGAATACTGGGGGTTTTCCACGGATTCGCTCCCGCTCAACGCGCGGGTATGGTATCCGTCCAACGGTGAGGGGCCGTTTCCCGTCGCGCTGATCGTGCACGGCAATCACAACCCCCGAGACTTTTCCGATCCCGGGTACGAGTACCTGGGCGAGCTGTTGGCCAGCCGGGGGATCATCCTCGCGTCGGTCGACATGAACTTCATCAACGGGGGCATCCGCCAGGAAAACGACGCGCGGGGTTGGCTGCTCCTCAAGCACCTTCAGGCCTGGCGGGAGTTCAATGCGGATCCCGATGCCCCCGTGTACCGGCGTGTGGATCTGGACCGTGTGGCGGTCATGGGCCACTCACGCGGCGGCGAGGCGGTGGGGCACGCCGCGGCCTTCAACCGACTCGATCGCTACCCGGACGACGGCAACGTCGAGTTCGACTTCGGATTCGGGATTCGCGCCGTCGTGGCCATTGCGCCCGTCGACGGCCAGTACCGTCCCACCGACAGGCTCGCGCCGGTGGAAGACGTCAACTACCTGGTTTTCCACGGATCCCACGACGGGGACGTGACGAGCTTCCACGGGCTACGGCTGTTCAATCGCCTCCGGCTCACCCATCCTCGCTCCGGTCGTTTCAAGGCCGCCGTGTACGTGTACCGGGCCAACCACGGGCAATGGAACCAAGTGTGGGGCCCGCATGACAACGGCGTCCGCAGCCCTCGGATCCTCGATCTGCGCGGGCTCATCCCGGCGGAAGACCAGCGTCGCTTCGCCGAGGTCTACATCTCGGCTTTCCTGGAAGCGACGCTGCACGACGACAAGCGGTACCTTCCCCTCTTTCGTGACCATCGCGTGGCCGGCGGGTGGCTTCCGCCCACCATGTACGTGACACAGTTCGAGGAGAGCAGCTTCCGCCCGGTGGCCACGTTCGAAGAGGACATCGACGTGACGACCGGAACCATGCGCGGTGTCACGCTCGCAGCGGACTCGTTCGCTACGTGGCGGGAAGCGGACCTCAAGCTTCGCTCCCGCAACCGCACGACGACGTCAGCGTCGCAGGATGACCAGGTGCTCTGGCTCGGTTGGAACAACCGAATTCAGGGTGCCGACACCACCGAGCGGGCGTCTCCCGCCGTGTATTCGCTCACCCTCGGCGGAAGCGCCCGTAACGCATTGAGGCTCGGCGAGCGCTCCACGCTCGAGTTGAAGCTCGCGCCCACGTCGGACGAGCCGTCTCCACGCAAGCGAGCGGAGGGGGACAGCGCTCGGGCCACGGAGGGGTCCTCACCTGAGACGGTGAACGGCGGGTCCGGGCCTCGCTCGTCAGCGGAGTCCGAGAAGCCTCCCATCGATCTGACTGTCGAGGTCGTCGATCTGGCTGGTAACCGCGGCCGTGTCGCCTTGAGTGACTACGGCGCGATCCGGCGCCCCTTGGAGATTTCGATCCTACGTCGGGGCGACATCGAAGAGGACCGGTTTCCGCAGAGGTGGGAGCTCGTTCTCCAGAGCTTCTCGATTCCACTTGCCGATTTCCGCACCTCCGAGCCACGACTCAATCTGCAGCGCCTCAGCGAGGTTCGCCTCGTGTTCGACCGGACGCCGGCCGGAACAGTGGCGGTGGACGACATCGGGTTCGCTGAGCTGGACGAGCATTGGTTCGTGGGCCGCTAACGGCACACCCACCCGGCACTACTCCGGCGCCGCGGCACCACGTCGAACGCGGTCGTCGATGGTCCGAAGCAGCTCGGTGAATCCTGCGGGATCCGCTTCGCCGGCGGGAGCCAGGCCGAAGAGAAAGATCAGGATGGGTCCCCGGGCGAACGCCGAATACCAGACTTCGACATCGACGTTCGGGCCCGCCACCGAATAACGGTATGCAACCGCCGAGTCGCCCGGAGCCCCGAGCGAGATTGCCTGCATGTCCCGCGTGCCGCCCGGGACCCCCAGCTCTGCCGGGAGACCGAGCTTCAGCTCGCGGGCGAGTCCGTCCAGCTTCGAAAGGGCGGCGCGCGCCAGCGGTGCGGACCCGTATCGCGATGCCACCAGCTCGAGGCTGCTCACCCTCCCCGGGTCCAGGGTAAAGGTGCCGAGCTCGCCCCGTCCTGCGAAGACCAGCCCGTACGCTTCGCCGCTGAATCCCTTCTCGGGCCCCTGACTGAGCACGACCGCGCCCGGCAGGTCCGACGTGTCCGGCAGCATCGTCCGCAGGTCGGCCGTTGGTGCGAGTGGCTCCGGGCGATCGGCCACATCGGTGCCCGCGTCCGCTTCACCGAGCGCCTGCGCTACGCGAGCGTGACCGCGGTCCCGGGCGTACTCCGACGCCGAAAGACCGTAGCGGTTGGTGGCCAAGGGGTTCGCGCCAGCCGCGAGCAGTCGCTGCACGACCTCCAGATTTCCGGATCGAGATGCAGCCATCAGCGGCGTCGTCCCGGACTCATTGGCCAGGTCGGGGTCGGCTCCGGCCGCGAGTAAGAGATCCACCGCCTCACGCCGACCTGCGGTTGCGGCCACCATCAGCGCGGTGCTCCCCCCACGGCCGCGCAGATTCGGCTCGATTCCCCAACTGAGGAGCAACGAGAGCAGGCCGGGCTCCTCGATCTGGGCCGCATAGGACAGCGCGTGGTTTCCCGCCCCATCCCGGTGATCGGTGTTCGCACCTCGACCCCGTAGCACCCCTGCGGTCCGAGGGGCGCCGCCGCCCACGGCCAAGAGGAACGGCGACCGCCCGAGACGGTCGGGCTCGTCGATGGGCACGCCTGCGTCGAGCAGGAGCGTCGCAGACCCGCTGGAGCCTCGAAGGGCCGCGTAGTGAAGCGCGGTCATCCCGCCCGTGTCGGCCGAGAGCGGATAGGCCCCCCGTTCCAGCAGCGTGGCCACCAGGTGTGGCTGGCGGGCGTTGGCCGCGAACATGAGCGGTGTTACGCCCGCCTTGTTGGACGCGGACGGATCCGCGCCGAACTCCAGCAGCACCTCCAAGAGGTGTGCGCTTTCCGACCCGTAGGGAAAATGGAGGCCGAGCGCTCCTTCGAGGTCGCGATCGACGGCGTTGGGATCGGCCCCCGCGCGGAGCAGCGCTTCGGAGATGTCCGGGGCGTTCAGGGCGGAGGCTCGCAGGAGCGGCGTCTCGCCGTTCGCGTTCCGCACGTCCGGATCCGCGTCCGACGCGAGCAGACTTTGCACGCGTTCCAGATCGCGGGTGTCGACGGCATCAAAAAGCCGGGATGATTCGGATGCCGTTTGCGCCGCCCCGCTCGATCCCCAAGCCAAGGCGGCCGACGTGAGCAGAACAACCCGAACGGATCGGGACGAAACCATGGGCATCGACGAGGTGGCGAGAGGTGACGAGCGAGGATGCGCCACCCCAAGTCACGCAACCGTGGTGCCTTGGTGAAACTCCAGTCTTATAAGGGGTCGCGGGATGTCGAAGTGCTGCAAGGCAGCACCACCTGTGTTATCGCCACCGCAATCCGAAGCGATGCACGGCGTGGTCGCCGTCAAAGGTCTGGAGAGCGTATTCGATCACCACGTCGTCACCTTCGAATCCCCCTCCGAGGGTCACCCCTCGTGCGATATCGCCCTCCCGCACGCGCCGGTATCCGAGCCGCCCGATGAATCGGCGGCCGACCACCGGCCACCATGACACCTCCACACCGCCGCCCGGCGTCCAGGAGCCATCGGTGTCGCGGATGAGTGCGGCCGCTCCCGAGAGGTCGAGCCCACGCACCGGAATCCGGTCGGTTCCGACACCCAGGGACAGGCGGGGATCGGCACTCACGCGCACACCACCCGGCTCCGCGTCAGGCCCCACTCCGATGGCGGAAGCTGCGAGGACGACGTCGCCGAGATCGAGGCCGGCACCGACGTCGACGGCCATCACGCGGTCACGCGTGCCGTCTCCGGCGACGTCGATCATCTTGGCGGACAGTCCGATCGACAGCGCGTCGACGACCTCCCGGGCATACCCGACGGTCAACGCGGTCTGTGAGGCCGACGTGGCGCCGCGATACAGCAGATCCGACTCGTACGCCGCTCCGGCCGGATCCGGCCGATACGTCAAGACCTGGAGCCCGACGCTGATGCCGCCGTTCCACCAGGAGCCGGCCGCCGAAGCCGTCAGGAACGTGGCGCCCGATCCGTAGTGGGCCACGGAGCCGCCGAACCCGCTTGCGCCGGCCAACAGGCCGGGGTGATAGAACACGGCGTTGCCCGTGGCCCGAGCCAGGGGATGCGCTCCTCCGATCGCGGCGGCGGAGATCCCGGCCGGAAGGTCGAGCACGAGGAGGCCCCCGGGCTCTTGAGCGGCGGCCGGGCCGTCTGGAACGAAGACGGAGGCCGCGCCGAAAAGGACGCAGGCCCCTAAAGCGGAGGAAACGGCTCGGCCGAAACGCATGGCCGAACGTGTACGAGGGCAGCCCGATCTACACAAGTGGCTCCCATCCGGCTACGCCGAGGAACCGGGGAGTAGCAGCGCGCGCAGGTATGTGCCCCACGCGGGAATTTGACGAACCTGGTGTGCCATTCGCTCCCAGGAGGAACGGGCCGGACCCGTGAATGGCTCGGAGACCTCCCACGGCTTGACCCCGTCGTGGCCGCTCCATCGAGGTCGCACGCCGAGGCTCCAGAGCCGACGGGCCAGCGAAACCGAAGGGTTGCTCTTGCGGCCCCACGGCAACATGCCCAGCGCGTACGAGCGCTCCAACACGCCATGGATCGCCTTCAGGGGCGGCGCCAGCGCCAGCAGGGTTCGGTCCGGCACGTCCAGCCCTACCAGCCCCCGCCCCAACCGCAGGGTCCAATACGTCGAGGTCGTGGCGCGGGCGGCCCGGGAGTCCTCCACCACGCTATCCCAGTCCATGGCGTGGGCCCGCATGAGCCTCCCGATGTCCCTGAACGTTCGCCAGGCCGCGAACTGGCCCATCATGTGGGACCAGGCGAAGTGGATGGCCAGATGGACGATCTGATGGTGGGGCGCCGGGATCAGCACCGACTCCCGTCCGGGGAGCGGTTGAGCCGCCTGCCAAAAGTCTTCGGCATCGAGCCCGAAGGGATGGGTGCCCGGGAAGAGTCGCCGGTGGATCTCGACGGCCGTCTCGGTTCCGTCGGGGTCATAGATGGGAGGGAGGTGATGGTGCTGCTCCTGATACACCTCCTCCAGGTCGTCGTCTTCCGCCGGATGCCATCCCGCCTCGCGCAGCGTCTCCCACGCTCGTTGGGCCTGCGCGGAGGGCACAAGGATGTCCAGGTCGGACATCGGCCGTTCCACGAAGGAGTCATAGACGGTTTTCGCCAAGCCAGCGCCTTTGAGCAGCATCACCGGGATGCCGGCCCCTTCCAACAAGCCGATGCATTGGTCGAGGCGCCGCTCCAGGTGGCGCATGCGAAACTCCGAGACCATCGACGCGTGCTGAAGCGCTTCGGCTTCGGGCGGCAGAAGTGACGGGTCCAACCGTTTGAGGTGTCCCCAGAGCACCGGAGTGGCCCTGCACATCTCCGCCAGCCAAACCAGCGGCCCCCACTGCAGGTCGTCCGTTATCAGGGCCGCCAGCCGGTCGGCCGTCAGGTCCTCGCGCGCCACGGCATAGAGCAGCCGCTGCTCGGGAGTCAGCACGGACGCGGTGGGCGTGGACACGTCAGTACTGGGTGAGCGTGCCCGCCTTGCGGGCATAGCGGAACGCGAGCGCGAAGGAGGCCCACGCCACCAGGAACAGTCCCGCGGTGAATACCGCCAGGATCGTGAGGTCGCCGGCCACGGCCGACAGGGGCTCACCTCGGATGAACACCAGCCGCAGCGCGCGGAGTCCGTAGGTGAGGGGCACCGCATCGGACAGCCGCTCAATCCATCCGGGAATGACTTCGGTCGGGTAGTACACGCCTCCGAGCGCGCCGGAGAGGAACAACACCGCCGCCGGGAGCGGCCCCGGTGTGCGAAACGCCAATACCATCGCCGCGGCCATGATCCCGAAGGGAACTGCCGCGATCACGATCAGCAGGGCGATCATGAGCGACGGCAGCACGTTGGACCACGTGAACTGTGCACCCAAGACCCAACCGGCGGTCAGCGCCACCAGCCCTCTGACGGCGGACCAGAACACGGAGAACGAGGAGATGCCGAGCAGGATGCGGGGCAATCCGGTTCGCGTGGCCAGCAGGGCTTCGAGCGTGCCCGTCGTGATTCCCGAGGTGATCTGTTGGGGGAGGGTGGACACGGCCATGCTCATGGCGGAGAACATGACGGTGCCGACCAGCACGAACGCGAAGTACTGCTCCGCCTGCCGTGCGATGGAATCCTCCATCACGGGCTGGAGGGCGTTGGCCACGAAGTAAATGGGAACCACCGACAGGAGCAGTGCCGCGAATGACATGACGATCCGCAGCCGATAGCTGGTCATCGACAGCCACTGGGCGCGCATCAGCGCGAGGATGCCGCGCACTATTCCGCTCCCACGGAGTCGGTTCCTCCGTCCGGTTCCTCGTCCACGATTCGTTCGATCAGGTCGGCCAGTGCGAGGGGCACGCGCTCGAAGCGACTCACCCGCAGACCGTGATTCTGCAGCCGCTCCAGCCACAGTGCCGCCCGGTTCGCGTCTCCCGGGACATCGAGCTCCACCCACCACCACTCGGGCTCCGGCTCTTCGGTGAAGCGGTAGTCCACCCCGACGGCTGCCAGCGCTTCGTCGGGCCGGTCGGGGCCCTCTCCTCGCACCAGCGCGCGATAACGGTCATCGCCGACGTGTGCGTGCAGCTCCTCCACGGTTCCGGTGGCGCGCAGCGTGCCCCTGTGCAACACGGCCAGCCGATCGCACAGCTCGAGAGCCTCTTCGGCGATGTGGGTCGCGAGCAGCACGGTACATCCCTGACGGCCGGCGATGTCGTCGCGGAGAAATCGTCGAAACTCCTTGGCCGAAAGGGGATCGAGGCTCCGCGTGGGCTCGTCCAACAACAACACGCGGGGACGGGCCAACAACGCCCGCGCGATCAAGAGCCGCTGTTTCATCCCGGATGAGAACTGCCCGGCCATCTTGTGCCCGGTATCAGCCAGGCCCACGGCCTCCAGCAACTCGGTGATCCGATGCGTGGCCAGGGTGGGCGGGAGCTTCTGCAGCGCCGCGAACAGACGCAGGTTCTCCCGGGCCGAAAGGCGCCAATAAACGCTCCGCTCGTCCGGTATGACCGGTGTCAACAAGTCCCGCACGCCGGTGCGGTCGCGGACCACGTCCAGGCCGCCTACCGACGCGGTCCCGGCGTCCGGGAGGATGAGGCCGGCCAGGGTCTTGAACAGCGTGGTCTTGCCCGCGCCGTTGGGTCCAAGCAGGCCGAAAAACTCGCCCTTGGCGACCGATAAGCTCACGTCGGCGAGCGCGGTCTGGAGAGGCCGATCGAACGGGCGCCGGAGAAACTCCCCCCAACTCCGACGCACCGCAAAGCGTTTGGTGAGACCCTGAATCTCCACCGCCGCGCCCTCGGACGACGGCGTCGACGATGCGAGATCAGTCCGCATCCGCAATTGCGGAGACCCCACGGACGTCACCCGTGGGCCCCGTCTTCGGCCGCTGCTTCCACCGCCTCGGGCCGTTCGCTCAGTAGCTCGGGGTGGAGGCCGCGAATGCCTTCGACGACCTCGTCCAGCCGGTCGAAGTCCCGTACGACCCGCAGGCGGTAGACCGGGACCGTGGCCGCGACCTCGGTGGCGAGGCGAAGCAGCGCCCCGGCCTCCGCACCGCCCAACAGCGCGCCGATCTTGGTCTGTCCCAACAGGTGAACTGCCGCGTCGAGGCCACCCACGGGAATGCGCTCCACCGCCGGCACGGAGTCCCGCTCGTCGTGCAACACCGGCGTGAGCAGATGGATGGCCGCGAGCCGTGACTCGTCGTGCATCAACCGTTCGGGAGGCAGGTCCGTGAGCAGAAGCTTTCCACCGGGTCCCACGTCTACGTTGCCGTGGTGCTCCATCTGGTTTGCGGAGTCACGCCACAGCCGCACTGCGTGCACGCCGGGCAACGCTTTCGGCGGATCGCCGGGAATCACCGGCAGGCAGTCGTCGGTGACGAGCTTTCCTCCCGATCTGGCCAGGGCCAGAGCGGTCGTGGATTTCCCGTGATACTTGGGAGCGAGAAAGGCGATCGTGCCACCCGGGAAAGCCACGGCACTACCGTGGAGGCAGAGCACCCCGGCGGCGTGCAGCGCAACCGCGAGCACACGTCCCAATACGTCCACTCGTGCGGCCGACGGGTCATGTTCGTCTCCCGGCCGCCACCGAATCGAGTGCCCTTCGGCATCGATATCGAACGTGCCCGTGTCGGAATAGGTCACCCGCCATCCGTCTGCGTGTCTAAGCAGATCCACCCGGACCCGGTCGTCGATGTTCGTCGTGCCCAACAGCTCGCCCGTTACCTCGGAGGGCGTCGTCCGGCAGATGGTGAGATCCCAGGTGGGCTCGTTCCCCTCGGCCGGAGGCAGCTCGGGGAACTCGAGCGCGGAGCGCAATACGCCGCCGAAGACTCGATACTCGGGTGCCGACGCGTCAGCCATGCATCACCTCGACGGGAGCGGGGAGTCGCTCGACCGCACCGTTCGCCGGGCGTTCGAGGCCGCGAAGCCAGAGCTCGGCAGAAAGCGTCATGAACGCCACCAGTTCATATTGGGGAGATTGCCCGGCGAAAGCTCGAATCGCCATGTCGCAAAAGCGGCGACCGTCGATGATCCCCAACGCCGAGAGCCGTAGCTCTTCTTGTTGCAACCCACGGACCAGCGGAGGCAAGTCGACCTTGATTTGCCGGCTGGCATAGGCGGACGTCACGCCGGTCCGGGAGGCGCGTGGTGCCAGGAGCGCATCGGGGAGCAGGTCCTTCATCGCCAGGCGCAGAAGCCGTTTGGTCTCGACGCCCAGCGATCTGTCGGACCACGGCCTCCCGGCCTGGAAGTCGATGATCCGTCCGTCGTAGAGCGGCGATCGCACTTCCACGCCTTGTTGGGCTCCGAAAGACCGTACCCAAGAGTGCACGGCGGGAAAAAACGGGTTGGTCAGGTACCATCGCCATTCGGCTTCGGCTCGGGAGCCCCCTCGAGGCGCCAGATATGCCCGGTCCCGATCGGACAACCCCTCACGGGATGCGAATCCCGGTTGGATCCACGGCGGCAAAGGCCGTTCGAGATAGCGCCGAGGCGGCCGTCCGCCGCGTAGCCAGCCGAGGGCCCGGACGGCGGGGTCGGGCAGGTTGGGAAGCACGGCGAAGCGAAAGAACGACCGCAGTCCCGAGCCTCGCTTGGCGCGCCACTCCCGCCGAAGCTGCCGCCACCGTCCGCTCCGGAGCAGGTCCGCCATGTAGACGTCGGAGACCTGAAACAACTGGTCGCCGCCGTAGCCCGTGAACATGATCCTGGCCCCGGCCGTGCGACTGGCTTCCGCCAGGCCCCTGTTCCAGGTCTCGAACAGGTGGGCCATGGGCTGGTCCCTTCGCCCGGCTCGCTCCGACAAGCCGTCGAACAGGCGAAGACGCTCGGAGTCGAGCCAGTGGGTGTCGACTCCCCAGTGTGCGAGCGTCATCCGAATGAAGTCGTCCTCGCGCCCCGGGTCGTCGGGCGGATAGCGGACGGAGATCTGCACGGTGTCCGCCTGCGCCCGACCCGACTCTATCAGGTCGCGGGCGGTGGCGAACAGCGCCGTGGAATCCCAGCCTCCGCTGAGCGTGATGGCCGTTGGTGAGGATGCGTCCAGCCGTTCCTCCACCGCGTCGGAGAGCAGTGTGCGAAGCTCCCGCGCGGCGTCGGCCAGCGGAGTGGAGGGCGTCCGCCACTCGGGTGGAGTCCAATGCGCGCGGACCGACGGCGCACGTCCCGGCTCCCAAACCAGCGTGTGCCCGGCCGGCAGCGTTCGGATCCCTTGGAACGCGGTGGCTTCGGCGTTTGCGAAGGACAGTCCGGCTGCCGCCGCCGCGACGACCGCCGCATCGATGGGGTGGCGGTCCTCCCTGCCGGCGCGGATGGAGCGGGCCGAAGAGGCCAGCCAAAGCTCGTCGGGTCCCCCCGCCCAGAACAGCGCCCGGCTGCCGCCGAAGTCTCGGGCCGCGACGAGGCGCTGTGCCGCCGCATCCCAGAGCACGAACGCGAAGTCGCCTTCGAGGTGGGCCGCCAGGTCGGGGCCCCAGCGGTCGTAGGCTGCGGCCACGACGGTGCCCGGACTCCACGCGCCGGTGTTCTCGGCCGGGTGGGACCCCCGTCCCAACGCGCGCCGCAGGTCGGCCAAGTAGTAGAATGAGGCATCCGCGGAAACGACCAACTGCTCGCGGATCGAGCTGGCGGGACACAACGCGACGTGCGCATCCCGCCATTGCCCCTGTGGATGCGCTCCGCGCTGCCCGCTCATCTCGGCAGCGGTCTGCGCGTCGCCGGGCCGGGCCTCCCGGCGCGCTATCACGCCGAGGGAAGTCAAAATCTCACCGTGCCGAGGTCTGATACGGGCGTAAACTTTGCCACTCGGGCGGGATCGTCACCCACCACCCGGCCGTTCTGGGTGACCCAGGCGTGAGCCTCGAAAGCCCCGTCGCTCATCCGCACGCCGACGTGTAGCTCGCCCGGGTGATAGCCTCGCCGGAGAAAGAGGCGCTGGATAGCCAGCGAGCGGACCAGGCAGGTGGCCCCGATCGGCAAATGGTTGGCGATTCGGTTGACGGCCATGCCGACACGCTCCGATGTCGCGGCCTCGGGTGCCGGCAGATCGTTGCCGGCCACCGCGTCGCGTTCGATCAGCTCGCCGAGGGGCACCCGCCGCACGCGCAGCTTCGCCCGAATCAGGGCGGCGGCCGCGTACAGCAGATCGTCCCGCTCAGCTCTTGGAAGGCTCCAGTACCTGCGGAGCTTTGACGGAAGGGTCGCCAGCTTCATCGTCCTGACCGGCGGAAACGACCAGTCCCTGGGCCGTCAGTTCCGAGATCAGCTCCCGAATGTCGTCCCGGATCACGTCGCGCTCGGCGTCGGGGTATGCCCCGTGAATGGCGTCGACCATGGACTCCAGCGTGGCTCCGGAACCGGACAACAACTCCCATATCTTGGCTCCGACAGGGTTTAGACCGAAGTAGATCTCGGTCTCCGAGTGGAGCAGCACGGCGCCTTCCGATACCGGTTGGAAGATTACCGCGGGATGTGGTTTGACGGACATGCCTGAGCTCTGTTCCGGGCGCTGAGGATCTTGGGGAATGGAGATCCGGGCTGCAACAGCCGTGCCCGCGGAGTCGTGGGGAACGCCCGTGCCGGAACCCAGCCCTCACGAACGCGCTCAGCCGTCGTTCGACCTAACGCCGACGTCGACCACGGTGTCTAGGCGGCAGCGTGGGCAGATCAGCCATACACGCGCGCGTACGTACGGAACCGCTCTTGCTGGCAGAACATCCGACATATCCAAGGCATCGCCGCACCTCGGACACCCGGGCACCGTACCGGCGTGTAGCGCCTGGCCGAGAGATTCTCGCTCGGCGGCGTCGAAGCGCCGAAAGCCCTGCTTCCCGCCCGTCAGATAATTCATATGTTTAGAGTCTATACCCGAAACCCTCTCTTCGGCAGGTAGTGTGACCGGCGCCCTCCTTATCCTGAGCTCCGTCCTGGTTGCAGACACGACGGTGCTCGCGCACGAGACCTATGACGGCTCCGCGGGTGAGACGTCGATTTCGACCCCACACATCGCGGCTCCGGACATCCGGGTGGACGGCCGCCTCGACGAAGACGCCTGGGAGCGCGCAGCGCTTCTCCGTGGCTTCACCCAGTACGATCCCGTGGAGGGTCGGCCCGCCACCCAGCGGACGGAGGTGCTGCTGTTCGTCTCCGACCATGCCATCCACATGGCCGTCCGGGCGTTCGACACCGATCCCGGAGAGATCCGGGCGGCTCTCTCGGACCGCGACAACGTGGTGCGGAGAGACGACTACGTCCGGCTGACGCTGGACACGTTCAACGACCAGCGGCGTGCGTGGGTGTTCATCGTCAACCCGCTCGGAGTGCAGCAGGACGGCGTCTGGCTGGAGGGTGGCGGTGGTGGGCGCCGGGGCCGCTTCGGTCCCCCGATCGACTGGAACCCCGACTTTCTCTGGGAGTCGGGAGCGAGCATCGAGGATTGGGGCTGGACCGCCGAGGTCGAGATTCCCTTCAAGAGCCTGCGTTTTCCCAAGCGTGACCTCCAGACCTGGGGCCTGCAGGTGGTGCGTCGAATCGAGCGCTTCGGCTACGAGGAAGCGTGGGCGCCGATCACCCGCGATCGGGTCAACCAGCTCGAGCAGTCCGGCTCGCTGACCGACCTCCGTGGGCTCGATCCGGGCCTGTTCCTGGAGATCAACCCGGTGATGACGTCGAGCATCAACGGCTCCATCGACGACGCCACCAACCGGTTCAATCGCGAAGGACCGAACGGTGATTTCGGGGTCAACCTCACGTACGGGCTCACGTCGAACCTGACCCTGGACGGCACCATCAACCCCGACTTCAGCCAGGTGGAGTCGGACGCGGGACAGATCGCCGTCAACGAGCGGTTTGCGCTCTTCTTTCCGGAGAAGCGTCCGTTCTTTTTGGAAGGCACCGAAGTGTTCGGGATGCCGAGGCAGTTGGTGTACACACGGTCAATCGTGGATCCGATCGCGGGCGCGAAGGTCACCGGCAAACAAGGTGGGTTCAGCCTGGGGTATCTGGGCGCGCTCGACCGGGTGAGCACCAGCTCGGACAACGACACCTGGGTCAACCTTCTCAGGGTGCGGCGGGACGTGGGCGCCAACTCCAACGTGGGGCTCGTGTACACCGACCGCACCGAACAACGTGACGTCTACAACCGGGTGGTAGGTGCAGACGGACGGTTCGTCCTCGGCGGGCGCTATTCGCTGACGGTCCTGGGTGCGCTGAGCCGAACCCGGGACGTCGACCCCGAGGCCGACAACGGCGGGATGTGGAGCGCCAGGCTCGATCGGACGGGCCGGGAGTTCTCGTTCCATGCCGAGATGGAGGACCTTTCCGATGCCTTCCGAGCGCGTAGCGGGTTCATTCGCCGCACGGGCATCACGCGCTTCAACTCCCGGGTCGGGTACAACCGGTACGGCGGGCGAAACGCCCTGGTCGAACGCTGGGGCCCCAGCCTGCAGACCAACGTGGTGTGGGAAAGGGATCGGTTCTGGGAAGGCCGGTCGTGGCAGGAATTGGAGCTGGAGCTCAACACCAGTGTCTCGTTTCGAGGCAATACCTCGGTGTGGGGAAACGTCTTCCTTTCCGATTTCCACTTCACGCCGGACGCGTACGACGGCCTCTTCACCAGCGGGTCCGGCGGCGCGCCGGCGGCGTTCTATCCGGATCAGGACCTGTTTTCGCCTCTGTGGGGAGCGCGGCTGTTCCTGTTCATGAACCGTTGGGAACGGGTGCGCGGCCGGACGAGCTTGGAGTTTCGCGAGACGCCCATCTTCAATCGGAACACCGGGGCACCGGTTCAGGTGGGGAACGCCTGGACGGCGGACATCAACCTGACCGTCTATCCCACCAGCGCCCTTTCCATCGAGGCCGGCGTTCGACGGTCCACGATCGACCAGCAGTCCGACGGAGCGCGGTACTCGGTCGCCACCATTCCTCGCGTTCGCGCCCAGTATCAGCTCTCGCGGTCGCTGTTCGTCCGTGCCATCGCGGAGTACGGCTCGCAGGAGCGGATCGCCCAGACCGGGCCGGATGGCCAGCCATTGGAGTACTGCGGCGCAGAGAGCTGCGCCGTCGTGGACGGAACGACGGTCAACGACATTTCCGTCGAAACCCTCGTCGGATACGAGCCGTCGCCGGGGACGGTGTTCTTTCTGGGGTACTCGCGGGCCATGGAAGATCTGAGCGCCTTCGCCTTCGACCAGGTGAGCACCCAGGCCGACGGCCTGTTCCTCAAGCTGTCGTACCGGTTTCGGCAATAGCAATCGGTGAAACCTCGGGCGGCGGGCAGGCGTAGGACTCGGCAGACTCGTCGAAAACGATGACCTTCGCCACGGGGCGCCCCGACGGCGCCTCCGTCAGGAGGATGGCAGAATGAAGATGATGCAGTTGACGGTCGCCGGGGTGGCGGGCTTGCTGAGCCTCAAGCTGCTCCTGCCGTTGCTGGGCTTGGCGCTGGGGCTGGTGGGGATGGTCGTGAAGTTCGCCATCATCGCAGCCATCGGCTACTTCGTGCTCTCGCTGATCCGGTCTCGCAAGAAAGAGCGGTACGACTAAGCGAACGTACGCCTAGCGGACGTTGGGTATCAGCCTACCGCGTACGTGCGTAGGCGTTCGATCTGATCGTGCTTGCCCAGGACGATCAGGTCGTCACCGGCTTCAATGAGCGTGTCGGCCTCGGGGTTGAAGATGAACCCGGTGCCGGCCGCTTCTTTTTTTCTCAGGGCGATCACCATGAGGCCGGTTTCCTCACGGATCCGAGCATCGCGTAAACGCTTGCCGGCGATGTCCGACCCTTTGCCGACGGTGGACTGCTCCAGCCGTAGCGACACGTCGGGCGCCCGGATCGCGACGTCCAGGAACGACACGACGGAGGGCCGGAGAAGAACCGCAGCCATCCGCACGGCCCCGGTGACGTTCGGGCTCACCACGTGGTTGGCACCCGCGCGGTAGAGCTTGCTGGTGCTCTCCTCCTCGTAGGCGCGCGCCACGATCGTCAGGGCGGGGTTGAGCGCCCGGGCAGAGAGGCACACGTAGACGTTGTCTTCGTCGCGACTCAGCGCGCTCACCAGTCCGGCTGCGCGTTCGATGCCGGCCCGAACGAGCACGGCGTCGTGGGTGGCATCACCCTCCACACTCAGGAACTCGGTATCGAATATCGTACGGGCCGTCTCCAGACGTTGATGGTCGTGTTCCACCACCACGAATTCGGCCGAGGACGGGAAGAGCTCCTGCATTACCCGGAGCCCTGTGCGGCCGACTCCGCATACGACCAGGTGCCCGGAGAGGCCGTCGATCTCCTTCATGATCCGTCGTCTCCTGAGGAGGTTCCTGACGTCGATCTCGACGATGAACGAAGTAATCAGTGCGAACCAAGCGCCGAGGCCGGTGATCCCCAGGGCTAAAAGGCCCATGGTCAGATAGCGCCCCTGGTCGGTGAGCGGACGGACCTCCTCGTAGCCGACGGCCGTGATGGTGATGGCCGTCATGTAGAGGGCATCTCCGGGTGTCCATCCCTCCACCCTCACGTACGCAACGGTGCCGATCGCAAGGAGCACCACCGCGTAGAGCGCGACCAGGCCGAAGCGTATCGAGAATCGCCGAAAGAACGAGGCGGACTCGGACGTCTTGCTCACGAGCTCACCTACCGCCTCTCTAGCGGGTCCGCTTCCGTCGCGCGGATTGGCGGTCGTAGTCGGCGCGTACCGATCGACCACGAATGCTGATGCCGTTGAGAGACCGAATCACCCGGTCGGCGCTGGCGCCAGGTACCTCGATCAGCGAGAACGTGTCGCGGATCTCGATCTTTCCGACCGAATCGCCGGACAGGCCGGACTCACCGGTTATGGCACCGAGAAGGTCGCCCGCGCGCACTCCGTCCTTGCTGCCTACCGACAAAAACAGCCGCACGAAGGCGTCCACCGGACGCGTGGGCGCATCGAGGGTCCCCGCCTTTCCGGCTGTGGCGGGCTTCCCGGATGGATCACTGGCCAAGGCCAGGGCCGCGGCCGCGATCTCGACGGGATCGTATCGGTCGCTCAGCCGCTCGACGGCCAGGAGAAAAGGCGCAAGCGCGCCGGAGTCCATCCCTCGGGCGATTCGTTCCTCCAGCTTTCGGAGAATCGGATCGGCGCTCCCTGTACGCGGGTGGGGCTGCAGCGTGAAGCCGGCCTCGGCGGCGATCTGCCGCAGATGAGGAAGCTCGCGTCCCGATAGGAGTACGAGGGACGCCCGGGCGCCTTCATGGCGGGCGAGGAGCGATCTCGTATCGGGCGGCACGTCGGCGCTCACGTGATGCGTGGCGGACTCCTCCGGGGTCTCGGCGGACGGCGCGGCGAGCCATACCGGAGCGTCCCCATCCCCGGGGGCTCCCGCCCGGTAGCCGTAGAGCTCCAGGACGTCGCCGACATCGGCCGCCTGGTCGTCCGTTGCCACGTGAACCACGACGCGCTCGGCCCCTTCGGTGAGCAGAGTCCCGACTGTTCGGGTCAGCTCGACCACCCTCGGGGCCGGACAAAGCCGATATTCCAGCGTTCCCCGATCCGCCGGACGGGTCCGAAGGGCGGGATCCGCCGGCTGGGGTGGATACCGCACCGCCTTCCGCAGGTGAATGGCGAGAAAGGGCTCGGCCGCTGCCCCATCGGGCAAAGCCCAGGCTACGCGCTGGGTGCCCTTCTCGAGCATCTGGATCACGGCCTCGGTCTCCGGCCTGCCGGCCTCCGCCACGCCGTGATCGAGCACGACGGCTCCAAACGTCTCCAGCGACAGCCTGGAGCCGCGCACCGCGGACAGCACGGCTTCGGGAGTGGAGAAGACCACGTGGGCAGCGAAAGGCTCCGACCAGGACGAAACGACTGCTGAAACGTCGATGCCTCGGAGGCTTGCCAGACGTCCGAGGGACCGGGCGGATCGCTCTGCGGTCTCCGGGTCATCCGTCAGGACGAGCGCTGCGGCGATCTCCGCGTCGGCCAGCCGGTCGATCAACGGGGCGCCGAAGGCCAGCAACGTGCCTGCGCCCGGTCCCGCGATCCCGACGAAGTTGTTTCCCCTACGGATCAGGGGAACGGCGGTCGACTGCAACGCCGTGGGTCGCTCGAATCCTCCGGCGGACAGCGCTTCTACGGTTTCGTCGCTGAGTCCAAGGCCTTCGAACGACTCCGCTGCCATCCCTGCGTTCAACCGGACTCGCCCGACCCGGGGCCACCCCGGTCGCCGGGCTCGTAAGGCAGATGATTCAGAAACCGCTGAATTTCGTAGTCCACTCGAGAGGTACGCAGGCCGTCGGTGGAGGCGACGACTTCCGTGTACATGCCGTGGCGATGTGCCGAAAGCGCCACGGTCCCTTCGTCTCCGCTGTAGGTGGCTCCGTGGGAACTCCCCGACGTTCGATCCAGGCCCACCGCGTGGGGCAGGAGCTGCTCCGCCATCGCGAGCACCTCCGCCGGGCTCAGCGCCGTCTTCCGTACGTATCCCGCCATGCATGATCCGCGTTGAAATGAATGGTGCGACTCGTCCGCCTGCATGCCTGGACGCGCTCCGTGCTCACACTACTTCTATACAGCACACTAGCCAACAGACAGCGTCCGCTCCAGGGCCGTCGGAGCATCGCGGAAACGAATGATCGTGTCCGAGGGTCCCACGACCGTCGCCGGCTCACGCACCCCACGTTCCCACGCTCGATCACGAGTGTCGCGGACATCGTCCGCGAACTTGTCCACGTCCAATACCGCCTTGGTCTCGGTCCGGTCTAAGCCCGCCTCGACGGCCAATTCCACCAACACGTCGATTCGGCCGATATCCTTCCCGTCGATCAGGCACGCCCGGAAGACGAGCTCGCGCACGGCCGGGCCTGCGTCCTTTCGCGTCGCGTGCCGCACCAGCTCGTGGGCCTTGAGGGTCCAGGGCACCAGCTCTCGCGGTCCGATCGGAAGTGACCGGTCCCGGTCCAGCTCCCGCGCGCGCGTCCATCGCGTCTGCCACTGCGCCGCGTCCGAAGCGATCAGGGGCAGCGGGTGCGGCCGCATCTCGAACGGAAGCAGGCGAAGGTTGGACCGTGCCGTACCCGAGCCGAGTTCCGCGAGCGCGATGATCCTTTGGTGGAGCAGGTAGGACAGGGGATCCACGAAGTCCAGATAGACGTCGACGCCGCGCGTGTGCATGCCGATAAGTGATGGATCCTCTGCCCGGGATCAACCCGGACCCCGGTTGCAGCGGGCTTCCGGCCCCGGCGATATTGGGCGAGATCTTTCTTTTTTGCTTCGGGAGTGCCAAATGCGGCTCAGCGCCAACGTCGAACAGCTTCGCCCGTCCCAGACCATCGCTGTCAGCACGCTGGCGCGTCGGCTCAAGGACGAAGGGCGCAACGTCATCGACCTGAGCGCCGGGCAGCCCGACTTCGACACGCCCGAGCACATTGCGAAGGGTGGAATCGACGGAATCAAAGGCGGCGGCACCCGCTACACTCCGGTGGCGGGCCTGCCCGAGCTGCGATCCGCCATTGCCACCGACTACGCCAGGTTCTCGTCACAGCCACTGGACCCGGCCGGAGTGGTGGTCTCGTCAGGGGCCAAGCAAAGCATATTCAACGCGTGCTTTACGCTGTTCGGGCCGGATGACGAGGTCTTGATCGGCGCGCCGTATTGGACCAGCTATCCCGAGATCATCCGGCTGGCCAGGGCGGAGCCCGTACCTGTGGCCGGACCGGCCGAAAGCGGGTTCAAGCTTACCCCGGATGCGCTCGAGGCGGCGGCGAGCTCCCGTACGCGGGGCCTCCTGTTCAGCACACCCTCCAATCCCAGCGGCGCCGTGTACACCGAGCACGAGCTGGCAGCCGTCGCTCGTTGGGCTCGCGACCGCGGCGTGTGGATCATTTCGGACGAGATCTACCAACGCATCTACTACGGTGACGGCGGCGTGGCTCCGGGCGTTCTCCAGCTCGACGACGCCGACGTCGGGCCGAACGTCGTCATTGGCGGCGCATCGAAGAGCTTCGCAATGACCGGCTGGCGGATCGGGTTTTCGTATTCCACGCCGGAGCTGGCTGCCGGGATGTCCGGGGTGCAGAGCCACATGACGTCCAACGCCGCCACGCCGTCCCAGTTGGCGGCGCTGGCTGCCTACAGAAAGCCGGAGCAAACCGACGCTGCCGTGGCCGAGATGCTGGCGGCGTTCCGCCGCCGCCGGGATCTGGTGGTTCGACGAATGGCGAACGGCCTCCCGGGCTGGCGCTACGTCGAGCCGGAGGGTGCGTTCTACCTGTTCTTCCGGATCGATGACGCCTTCTCCGAGGAGACGCCGGACTCCGTGTCCCTGTGCTCTCGTCTCCTGGAAGAGACCGGAGTGGCGATCGTGCCCGGCGCCGCGTTTGGTGACGACCGCTTCGCTCGTCTGAGCTTCGCGGCATCCGACGAGCTGATTGAAGAGGCCTTCGACCGTTTGGTCGGCTTCTTGGCCCCGGCCCCGGTGTAGCGGTCGGTCTAGGTCGACCGGACGATCCGCGTGGCGGTGCGCGTCGCCTGTGCGCAGTAGTGCCCCCCGAACAGATTGACGTGCACCAGTAGCGGGTAGAGCTGGTAGACGTCCCGTCGGACCCGCGCATAGCCCGGCCCCACCGGGCGGATCTCTCGGTATGCCGAATGGAACCCCGCACCGAATCCGCCGAACAGATCCGCCATGGCCAGATCGACCTCTCCGTGCCCGCGGTAGACCGCGGGGTCGATCAGCACCGGTGTCCCCCGCTCGTCCGGATAGACGTTGCCGCTCCAGAGATCTCCATGCAGCAGCGAAGAGTCGGACGGGACGTCCGAGCCCAGCGCCGCCTCCAGGGCGTCCGGCAGCTCCGTCCAAGGCGCCAGTGAGGTATCCAGGAGGCCGTGCTCGTGTGCCAACTGCAACTGGGGCTCGACGCGACGGCTGCGCCAGAACGCGATCCAGCTCGTGTCCGTCTCGTTCGCTTGTGGAAGGGTGCCGATCCAGTTGTCCCGTTCCCAACCAAACGGATCGCTTCCTAGCTTATGAAGCTCCGCCAGTCCCCGTCCCAGCGCGCGCCAATAGTCCATCCCCGCTCGCCCGGCCGGAACGAATTCGAGAAGCAGCCAGGCCACACCCGACACATCCCCCCACCCCCAGACCTCTGGAACGCGCAGCGCCGCTGTGGCGGATCTGAGCGCGGCCAGCCCCTCCGCCTCCGCCCCGAAATAGCCCGGATCCGCTCGACGTTGCCACTTGAGGAATCCGCGGCGTCCTTCGGGTGTGGAAACGCCGTGGGCGTTGTTGATGCAGCCGCGCGGCGAGAGGTGGACGGTGATTTGGCCAGGTGGACCGCCCAGCCGGTCCGCTACGGCCGCCAGCACCTCGGGAGGAAGCTCCGAGGACTCGACCGTCATTCGATCACGGCACCGCCCGCGCCTCGAGCCGAAGCGCTTTCGAGATGGTCCAGTAGCGCCGAGCAGGACCGCGCCACCATGTCATAGACCCGCTCGAACCCTTCCTCTCCCCCGTAGTAGGGGTCGGGCACGTCCCGGCTGCCGTCTTTGGCGACCGGATCGAACGTCCGCAGCAGCGTGACGGTTGCGGCTCCCCCGGAGGCGGACAGATGACGCTCCAACGTCCGCAGGTTGTCCTGATCCATCGCCAGGATCCAGGTGAATTCGTGGAAGTCCCGGTCGCGGATCTGTCGGGCCTGTCCGTCAAGCTGGACCTCGTGTCGCGCAGCGACCTCCACGGAGCGTGCGTCCGGAGCCTCGCCGATGTGCCATGCGCCCGTACCGGCGGAGTCCACGTGGAATCGGTCCGACAGCCTCCGGGCCTCGGCGAGGTGGCGGAAGACGGCTTCGGCCAAGGGGGATCTGCAGATGTTGCCGAGACAGACGAACAGGACGCCGGTGGAGGCCATGATCCTTGGGGGGTTGGGCGGGCCCGAAACGGAACCGAACCCGAGCTGGGGTGTGACCCGATGTGTTCCTTAGGGGCAAACGTAACATCCCCCAACTCAGGAGGAAGGCCGCGAGCTGCCCATGATCGAGCGTTTCGAGGACCTCGGTCTTTCACAGGAGAGTCTCGCCGCAGTCGAGGCCCTGGGATGGAGCACGCCGTCGCCTATCCAGGCCGAGGCCATCCCCCACGCCTTGGCGCACAAAGACGTCGTAGGCATAGCCCAGACCGGAACCGGCAAGACCGGCGCCTTCATGCTGCCGACGCTGGAACGGCTGGTGGCCGGCCGGAAGACCCGCGCGCTCGTGCTGTGTCCGACGCGGGAGCTGGCCCAGCAGGTCGCAGAAGACACCCGGGCGCTCTGTCGCGGACGGAAGGTGCACGTCGCGAGCATCGTGGGAGGGGTTCCCTTCGGACCTCAGCTCAAGGCGCTCAAACGGGGCCCCGACGTCATCGCGGCGACTCCTGGACGCCTGATCGATCACCAGCGCCGCGGGAACGTGGACCTGTCCTCGGTCGAGGTGCTGATCCTCGACGAGGCCGACCGCATGCTCGACATGGGGTTCCGCCCACAGATCGACGAGGTCCTGAAGGACGTTCCGCGCAAACGCCAAACGCTGCTGTTTTCCGCCACCATGCCGAACGGCGTGCACGCGCTGGTGCTGCGCATCATGAAAGACCCGATCTGGATCGAGATCGCTCCGGCGGGCACGGCGGCCGAGGGAATCACCCAACAGATGTACATGGTGAAGCCCCAACAGAAGCCTGACCTCCTGCTCCATCTCCTCAAGAGCCCGGATTGGGACCAGGTGTTGGTTTTTACGCGCACCAAGGTGGGCGCCGACACGCTCCAGGTGTACCTGGAACGGTCCGGAGTCCGCACGGAGGTGATGCACTCCGATCGACACATGAAGCACCGCGCCCGTGCGCTCGACCGGTTCGCAGAGGGGACCGTGCGGGTGCTGGTGGCCACCGACATCGCCCAGCGCGGCTTGGACATCGAGGGGATTTCCCACGTGGTCAACTACGACATTCCGACCGATCCAGAAGACTACGTGCACCGCATCGGGCGCACGGGACGGGCGGGCGCCGTAGGAACCGCCGCCACCTTCGTGACGGCCGGAGATCTCGGGTATCTCAAATCCATCGAATACCGGCTGGGCCATGCGATCGAGCGGGTGAGCCTGCCCGAGTTCGACTACGGCGGGGCTCCGGTCGAGATGGGCTCGTCCAGGCGCCATACGCGAACCGGCTCCTCCACGGGCTCGAGGCTGGCGGACGACCTCAGCCCCGAAGAGCTTGCGAAGCTGCTTTCATACGACTGAACCGACGGACCGGTATGCAACAGATCTTCAAGCGATACGGATCGGCGCTGCAGAGCGTGGACGTGGACTTCGACGCTCGCGCGATGAACGAGATCGGGTTCCGTAGGAACCGCAAAGCCTCCATCAGCGTCGACGACTTCGAGTCGGACTGGAGCCGGATCGAGGAACGGGCGTTCACCGCGACCGCCGAGGGTCCCGTCCAGTACGAGGCCGAGGTCCAGGTACTCCAGAATCTGGAAGCGGAGCTCTCGGCCTTCCTGGACCACATTCAGCCCGGCGACATCCTGGTCATCGAGAGCCGCCAGGGTGTCGACTATCCCAAGCTGCGTGAAAAGCGGGATGACGTCCTGGTGGGCGGGGATAATCAGTTCTACTTCCATTGGTCGGTCGATCCCCCGCTACGCGTGGCGCAGTACCGGAAATCGGCGGGGTGAGCGGGGCCCGGTCCGGACGTCTCACCGCGGCCGACGTCCGGTCGGCTCACACCAAGATCAAGGACTTCGTTCGTCGGACGCCGTGTGCGCGTTCTCTGGCCTTCGACGACGTGCTCTCCTGCAGGATCAACTTCAAGGCCGAGCACCTACAGCGGGTGGGCGCGTTCAAGGAGCGTGGCGCGGTGCACCGGCTGCTCCACCTCACGGAAGAGGAGCGCAAGCGCGGCGTGGTGACGGCCAGCGCCGGCAACCACGCGCAGGCGTTGGCCTATCATGCGACCCGATTGGGCATTCCCTCCACCGTCGTGATGCCGGAGACGACGCCCTGGGTCAAGGTGTCCAACACGCAGCGGTACGGCGGACGGGCGGTGCTCGTGGGGACCACCTTCCACGATGCCCTCGAGGAGGCGGTGCGGTTGGAGGCGGAAGACGGCCTCACGATGGTGCACGCGTTCGATGACGAGCTCGTGATTGCCGGGCAGGGCACCATCGGATTGGAGATCGTGGAGCAGGTGCCCGAGGTGAGCGTCGTGGTGGTCCCGATCGGCGGCGGCGGGCTCATTGCCGGCATCGCGACGGCCGTAAAGGAGAGCCATCCCCACGTTCGTGTCATCGGCGTCGAGGCCGAGGCGGCGCCTTCGGCGCGCGCCTCGCGGGACGCCGGCCGGATCGTGGCCACGGATACCTGCGAGACCATCGCCGAGGGCATCGCCGTCAAGCGCATCGGGAACAAGACGTTTCCGATCATCGAAGCGTTGGTGGACGACATCGTGGTGGTGAGCGAGGAGGAGATCGCCACTGCGATCCTCCTGCTGCTGGAGCGAGAGAAGACGCTCGTGGAGGGAGCGGGAGCCGCATCTTTGGCGGCCGTGCTGGGAGGGAAGATCGAGCTCACGAAGGACGACGTCGTCGTGCCGGTCCTCTGCGGGAGCAACATCGACATCACCATGCTGTCGCGAATCATCGACCGCGGGCTGATGAGGACCGGACGCATTGCGCGGCTCTCCGTGAAGGTCCGAGACCGCCCGGGTGCCCTGGCCGATCTGGCGCAGTTCGTGGCGGCCGAAGGGGCCAGCGTCATCCAGATCGTCCACCGGCGCGGCTTCGCGGACATCTCCGTGGGCGATGTCGAGATCGCGATGCACCTGGAGACCCGCGGCCGGTCACACGTGGCCGACATCACCCGGGGCCTGACCGAGCAGGGATACGAGGTCGGGGAGGTCCACTAGTCTCCGGTTTCACCGCGTCGAGTGCACCGCAAGGCAACCATCGAATCCTTCGCGGCGTCCTATACGTACAGATGTAAGGGCGTCCCCGCCGCCTCGTACAGGGTGGTGGTGTTGGGTGGTGGTGGTGTGGGGCACTCCAGGGTTTCCGACGACGGGTCGGGAAGACGTGCGGCGGTGAGATCCGGACGGGAGCCCTGTTCGCCCGGTGGTGCGCAAGCGCCACCGGGCACTTTTCTTAGGGCATTTCAATCTTGCCAATCCGGCCCGACACGTAGGGACCCGGCGGGTCCCGAGTGGCAACGCTCAGGCGTCCCCGCGGTCGATGAGGTCGGGCAGGAACACCAGGCCGCTGGGCCATCCGCCGGTGTGCCAGAAGACCGCGGTGTCCTCGGGTTCGAGCCGACCCTCGAGGATCCAGTCGAGCATGGCCGCTGCCGCCTTCGCGGTGTAGGTGGGATCCAACAACACGCCTGCCTCCCCGGCGAATCTCTTCGCGGCGGCCAGGGAAGCGGCGGTCGATCGGCCGTATCCGGCGCCGACGGCGGAGGTGTCCACGACCAATTCGGGTCGTGCGGACCTCTCCGGAAGCTCCAGCAGTCGCTCCGCCGCGCCGGCCAGCCCGTCGGCCAGAGACCGGCCCTCGGTCTCGGAGACATCGGCCGAGACCCCGACCAGCCGGCACCCGCCCAGTCCCGCCAACCCCAATCCGGCCCAGAGGCCCGCCAGCGTGCCGCCCGACGACGTGGACACGAAGACGTGCGGCCGGCCGGCGGTGTCGCCGGCTGCCGGACTCGTCCATTGTCCTGCGAATTCCAGTGCGGCCTCGACGTATCCGAGAGCGCCCAGGGGCGTGGACGCTCCAATCGGGACGACGAGCGGATGCCCGCCGCCGGCGCGTACCTCCTCTGCCGCCCGGCTCATGGCGGGGTCTCGATCGTCTCGATCCGCGACCCGCACCATGCGTGCGCCGAACAACGTGTGGAGGGCGGCATTCCCACGAGCCGGCAACTGGGGGTCGCCATTGGTGACGACAACGCAACGTAAGCCGAGGTGGGCAGCGGCTGCCGCGGTCACCCGGGCATGGTTGGACTGAGGCCCTCCCGCCGTGATCAAGCACGTCACGCCGGTGAGCCGCTCGGCGGCCAGTATCCGCTCCAGCTTCCGGACCTTGTTTCCGCCCAGCCCGAAGCCGGTCCACGCGTCCATCTTGATGAGCACCCTGGGCGCCGGGCGCCCCGACTCGGCCGCCAGCGAGCGCTCCAGCGCTTCCGCCCGGAGCAGCGGCGTCGGCAGATGTGCGAGTCTTCGCTTGGGAAAGCGTTCTAACGCTGTGCGGGTCGCGTCGATGAGCGAGTTGTCCACGAGGCACGCTATGAACCGAACGGGTGTTCGGCAACGAACCGTGTCAGCGGCGGGGGGTTTCACCAACGCAATGGTCCGATCGTCCGTTCGGAGGTGGGTGGCGAGCCTTTACCTCCTCGTGTTGGTGCCCACCCTGGCGGCCTCCGAGCTGACCGGACAGACGGGCGTGCTCCGAGGCCGGGTCGTGGACTCGGACAGCGCGGCCGTGTACGCGGCTCTGGTGGAGCTCCGCGCCTCTCCCGACGGCCCTTTGCTGCGTGCCGCGGAGACCGATGCGCTGGGCACGTTCTTCTTCGGGCAACTGCAGCCCGGCACCTACGAGGTGTCCGCCGGCCGGCTGGGATTCGCCCGGGCCGCCGTCACCGCCGAGGTATCGGCGAACGAGCCTCGATCCGTGATCCTCGTGCTCGCACTCCAAGCCCTGGGTCTGGAGGGGTTCAATGTCCAGGCCGAGCGCAGCCGGGATCGGGCTCGGTTCGAGGGCCAGGCAGGGATGACCGTGCGCGATCTCGCCGCCGACGAAATCAAGCTGATCCCCGGCTTGGCCGAGGCCGATCCGCTACGCGCGATCGCTGTCCTGCCGGGGGTCGTGTCGACCTCGGACTTCTCGTCCGCCTTCAACGTGCGAGGCGGATCAGCCGACCAGAACCTGGTGCTCCTGGACGGCACTCCGATTTTCAACCCGTTTCACTTGGGCGGGCTTTTTTCGGTGTTCAACGCGGATATGGTTTCCCGAGCGGAGCTGTTTGCGGGCGCCTTCCCGGCGGAGTACGGCGGCAGGGTGTCTTCGGTGTTGGACGTTGCGACCGATCCCGGGGTCGGTCGCCGGAAGGTGGACCTCGGCGTATCCCTGCTCGCTGCGCGAGCGGCGGTCGGAGGCGGGTTGCCCGAGGGCCTTCAGTCCAAGTTGGGATTGGCCACGGCCCGCTGGCGGGTATCCGGCCGACGTTCCTACTTCGACGTGTTGTTGTCGCCGTTCTTCCAGTTCCCCTACCACCTGACCGACCTCCAGGGGGTGTTCGAAGGCTGGACGCCGGGTGGCAGCCGCATCACGGTCTCGGGATACACGGGCTCAGACGTCATCACGCTGAGCGAGCTGGAAGAAGACGACGTGCTCCGGGTGGACTGGCGCTGGGGCAACGACGTGATCGGGGCGACCTGGAGTCACCTTCACGAGGGCGGCAGTCGCACGGAGCTGCGCACCGGCTTCTCTCGCTTCGACACGGAGCTCGGCTTCCCCGACTTCGCCGATGTGGAGTTTCGCAGCGAGATCGACGTGTGGACCAGCGCGCTGAGGTTGGAGCGACGCATGGGCACCGAGTGGACCGTGGTCGGCGGGGTCACCGCCGATCGCTACGCGTACGACAACCGTGTGGCCAGCGGCGGCACGGAGTTTCGCCGAGGTCTGGGGACGGGCTGGCTACTGGGGGGCTACCTGCAGGGCAAGTGGAGCGTGTATGGCAGGTGGCTCCTGGAGCTCGGCACCCGCGTGGATTCGTGGGTCCCCGACCCGGGCTCGCGCACGACGAAGCTGGCTCCGCGCGTGGCCGCGAAGCGCTTCTTCGGCTCCGGCGATTGGGCCGCCAAGGCCGCGGTGGGCCGGTTTACCCAGTTCTTGCACTCCGTTCGCGACGAGGAGCTGCCGGTTGGACTGGACGTCTGGGTGTTGGCCGGAGAGCGCGCGCCGCCCGTGGTCTCGGATCAGGTGCAGCTCGGCGTCGAAGGATATCCGGCCGAAGACTGGTTCACGTCCCTGGACGTGTACGCACGGAACTTCCAAGGGGTGACGACGCCGAACTTCGCCGACGACACGAACGATCCGCTGGACGACCTCCTCGCCGGGGAGGGCTTCGCCTACGGGGCCGATCTGTTCATCCGGAAGTCCGGCGAAGGCACCAGCGGCTGGCTGTCGCTGTCGTTGCTCCAGACCGATCGTACGTTCCCGGACTTCGTGTCCGGGCTGGACCCTGCGCCGGACGTGAGCTACCCGCCCATCTTCGACCGGCGAATCGACGTGGACCTCGTCCTCCGTCGACCGCTCCGCTGGGGCGTCGAAGGTGGGCTCCGCTGGAACTTCGGGTCGGGGCTGCCCTTCACACGGCCCCAAGGCGCATACACCACCTACACGCGGGGCTTGGCCGATCCCCGCCTGTTCTGGGACCAGCGCACGTTCAGCGAGTCGGTGGCGCTGGGCCCGCGCAACGGGGAGCGCTACCCGGCCTACCACCGGCTGGACATCAGCTTCCGCCGTCCCTCGACCAAGACCTGGGGCACGATCACGCCCTACCTGGACATCCTCAACGTGTACAACCGTAAGAACGTGCTCTTCTACTTCTTCGAGTTCGACAACGACCCACCGACTCGGAGCGGTGTGAGCATGCTTCCACTGCTGCCCACCATCGGCGTGGAGATCTCGTTTTGACGGCGCGGCGTAGGGGGATCGTCCCTGCCCGCGGGCTCGTCCTCGGGGCAGCCGCCCTGGTGTCTGCGTGCACCCTCACCGAGGTGGAGATCACGACCGCGGAAGAAGTGCTGGTGGGCGAGGTCTACGTGGAGCTCGTGGATGACATGCGCATCATGTCGGCGGTTCTGCACGGCACACTGGGGACTCCCTCCGCGACGTTGGGGGACAATCCGGACGCGGCCGAGGTCCGCGTTCGTGCTCCCTCGGGTGTGGAGTTCGTGTTGCCAGCCCGCCCAGTGGAAGAGTGCATCCGGGGAGAGGCCCCCGGCTTGTTGCGCCATGCCTGTTACCGACTCTCTACGACGAGCGACCAAGTTCAGCCGGGGGGGCAGCTCGAGCTGGAGATCCTCGTGCAGGACGGGCGGCGCATCGAGGCCGTCTCGACGGTGCCGGGAGACTTCGAGCTCTATCACCCCCTCTCTACAGGGAGCGGGGAGCGATGCTCGACCCCCGCCGGAAGTGCGCTCGAAGTGATCTGGTCGGTTTCGGAAGGGGCCTGGGCGTACATTTCCGAGGCCACGATCGCCAACCTGCCCGGCACGTTTTCCCCCGACTTCCCGGTGACCGAGGACCTGGCCCTGGTGGGCCTTTCGGTCTCGGCGACCGACACCACCATCGTGCTTCCCAACGAATTCGGCCTCTTCGATCGGGCCGACTCGCCGGAGCTGCTTCGGGCCCTTCAGGCGGGAATCCCGGCCGGCACCACCACGCAGGTGGTCGTGGCGGCCGTCGACCGGAACTACGTGAACTGGGCGCGTGGAGGAAACTTCAATCCGTCCGGCCAGGTGCGGGTCCCCAGCCTGAGGGGCGACGGCATCGGGGTGTTCGGCACGTTGGTGTCGAGGTCGATCTTCGTGGAAGCCGACGGATCCGAGCCCGACTGTACACAACCCTAGTGTCCGGTTTCCCGGACCGGCGCCGCCCACCTAAACTTGACACATGCCCATACGCGCAGCGGTCATGCCCGCGCCCCACACGCCCGTGGAGGTGCGCAGCATCGTCGATCCCGACCTCGAGGATGGATCCATCCTGTTGGAGACGTTGGCCAGCGAGGTTTGCGGCACGGACGTGCACCTGATGCACGGGAAGCTCGGGGGCGTGCCGTACCCGATCATTCCCGGTCACGTCAGCGTAGGGCGGGTCCTCGAAGCGAGGGGGGTCACGCGCGACGCGGCGGGCCGCCCGCTGCGCGTCGGCGACGACGTCACCTTTCTCGACGTCCACGAGACCTGCTTCCAGTGTTATCACTGCCGCGTAGCGGGCCAACCCAACCGGTGTCCGGAGCGGAAGGTCTACGGCATCACGTATAGCGTTCACGACGGTCCGTTGGGAGGGTGGGCCGAGCGAATCCATCTCAAGCCGGGAGTCCTGGCGCTTACGCTCCCGGCGGCGCTGGAGCCGAGAGATGTCATCGGCGGGGGCTGCGGACTCTTCACGGGCTTTGCGGCTGTCGAACGCTCGGAGCTGGCCATGGGCGACACGGTCGTGGTGCAGGGCACCGGCCCGGTCGGGCTTGGCGCGATCGCGTTCGCCGGCCTGCGCGGAGCTGCCCGAGTCGTCGCCATCGGAGATCCTGAGGCGCGGTTGGAGCTGGCCGCGCTGATGGGAGCCGCACAGACCTATTCGGTGGGCGGCACCTCACCCGCGGAACGTCTCGACGCAGTGCGAGACCTGACGGGGGGGCGGGGCGCAGACGTGGTGATCGAAGCGACCGGAAACCCCCAGGCCGTCACCGAGGGCCTGGAGCTGCTCCGGGACGGCGGGACCTACGTCATCGCCGGCCACTACACCGACGGCGGGGACATCGCGATCAACCCCCACCTCCACCTCAATCGCAAGCACGCGCGGGTGCTGGGTCAGTGGGGCACGGCTTTCCGGCACCTGGTTCGTGCCCTCGATCTGCTCGCTCTACACCGGGAGCGGCTGCCGTTTGCCGAGGTGATCGGCGCGACCTACGGACTCGATTCCACCAACGAGGCCTTGGCCGATGTCGCGTCTCTGCGCGTGACGAAGGCCATTATCGTGCCCTGAGTCGGACCGCTGCGCTGCGCCACTTGCTGCTCACCCGGTTCAACCTCCGCGTCCAGGGGCTGAGAAACGACAAGGCCGGCCGGCCGGTGTTGGGCCCCGAGTGGATGCGGGAGCGTCTGGACCTGTTCGAGAAGTACTGCGTGCCCTCGGTGCGGCATCAGACGGTCCGCGACTTCACCTGGCTGATCTTCCTCGACCGGGACACGGAGCCTGCCGATGTCGAGCGCCTTCGGAGCAACCTCACGGGAGTGGCGGACGCCCGCTTGATCCTTCTCCCACCGGTCACCGGAAGCGAGCCGGTGGCAAAGGCGGCCCTGGAGTGTGTCGAGGGGAAGCCGGACGTGCTCCTGACGACTCGGCTCGACAACGACGACGCCCTGCACGCCGAGGCGTTGGCGACCGTGCGTGGGCGCGTGCGGCCGGACCGGATGGAGTTTCTGAACCTACGCTTCGGCTACGTGACCGACGGACGACACGCCTGGGTAAAGTCCCACAAGTACGGCCACTTCACGACCCTGGTCGAGCCGGCCGCCTCCGCGCCGTTCCATACCGTGTACTGCGGCTTACCTCACGGGCGGGCCCGCCGCCTGGCTCCGTTTCGTCAGATCGCGGACCGGCCGTATTGGCTGGAGGTCATCCATGGCCGGAACGCGGCCAACCGTGGCCCGGGCGAGCGCCGCACGTACGACTTTCGCCGGCCGAAGGGGTGGCAGCGCTGGCTGCGGTTCGAGGTCGTGCGGCCGCTCCGGAAACGGTTTTGGCCTGCCCACTACCGCGTCCGCCACCGCCTGGAAGACGTGGCGGGTCCGTTTCACGTGAAGGACTAGAACTCCGTCACGTAGATCCGCTTCGCCAAATCCCAAGCAACCCGCATCGGGCCCTCGTCCCTGTCCGAGTCGGCCACGAGAAGGCCCCGTTGCGCGCAACCCGAAAGCACTCTGATGCGGGCTCCCGGCACGAGTCCCAAGTTGGCCATCTCCTGCAGGGGGCCGGGGTGGTCGTCTCGAACGGCCCGCACCGACACCATCTCGCCGGGCTCGGCATCGGCCAACGTGCGTCGGTCCACAGCTTCGATTTCACCTGCGGACGTCGGAATCGGCGCGCCGTGGGGATCGTAGGAGGGGTTCTCGAGCGAAGCGGCCATGCGTTCGATGAGGCGCTCCGAAGCCGCATGCTCCAGTCGCTCGGCCTCTTCGTGGACGTCATCCCAAGCGTACCCCAAGCGCTCCTTCAGATACGTCTCCAGGATCCTGTGCCTGCGTACGATCCTCAGAGCGGCCCGTTCTCCGTCCGGCGTGAGGCGGACTCCGTGATACGGCACGTGCTCCACGAGGGCCGCTTCCGCCAGGCGCTTGATCATGCCCGTGACCGAAGCCGGCTGTACATCCAGTTCCTCGGCCAGATCACTGGTACTCGCGTACCGGTCGGCGTCGGACCGAGAGTAGATGGCCTTCAGATAATCTTCCACCGATTTGGAGAAGTGGGGCTCGTTAGCGGGCATGAGGCGCCATCACACAAAGGACCGAAAGCGGGTCGACGTACGTTGCCGGGAAGAACGGAGGCTGACCCATAAAGATCAAGGCGATGTCTCGATTCAGGGACGCTCCCGTACGCCGTACTCCCCAGAATCCCTTATGTTACAGGACCTCCAGGGGTCGGCACACACCTTGCCCGAACCGTTCCCACGAGACGGTCGCACACAACGCGGGGGGATGGACCATGCGCGGATGGTTACTTGCGGTTGCGATACTCACCCTCGGCCACTTGTCGGCGGCCGGGCATCTGGACGCCCAGAACGTCCGGCTCATCCCGCAGGTCGGGATGTACGTGCCGGCCAGCGACCTGGGAGAGGTCACCGGGGACGGGTTCGACGGCGCCTATCAGTTCGGGAAGAAGGAATCCACCCGCGCGTATGGCCTGGGTGTCGAAATCGGACAGGGCTTCCTGGGCGTCCGTGGCACCGTCGCGTACGCAACCGACTCCGAGATTCCGTTCTCGGGCTTCGGTTGCACGACGTGCCAGGGCCGGAGCTCCATGGTCGCGCTCGCCGGTGGCGTCGTGCTGCGACCCTTCAGGCTCCTGTTCATCGAGCCGTACTTCCTCGGAGGAATCGGCGTCAAGCGCTACGACTTCGGCGCCGACCAGTTCCTGGATGAGTCCGAGCGGGTGTTCGACGATCGGTACGAGCGTGCCTACCAGCTCGGCGTAGGTGGAGAGATCGGCCTCGGGATCGTGACCGGCGTCGTCGAGGTGGCCGACTACGTCAGCACGTTCACCACCGACACCGGGCTGGAAGATCGCCGTCACGACTTCGTGGTTTCGGTGGGCCTCGCGCTCGGCGGCTGAGCGACACACCGAGGCACACAAGTCGGAACCGCTTGCCGCGGCGCTCGCTTGCCGCGCTACCCCTGCGATGTCTATTTTGTACAGGTTGTGCCCAGAAGGGCCGGCGCGGAGCGAACTCCGTTGCTGGTCCTCGTTTCACCATCCCGAGAGGGGGGATCACGTTGGAAGATCCAGTCGCGACGGATGCCAAGCGCATCCTTCTCCGTTACGGAGCACCTATCGCAATCCTGGACAAGATCGCGGTCAAGGACCGGATCAAATACGCCCGCGCAGTGACCAAGACGGCTTTGCCTCAGCGTGAGCCGACGCTGAAGGGCCTTTTGGTGGAAGACGGGTATTTGGAGACCTGACAGGTCCGGTACGTCCAACCACATAGAGAGGGGGCGTCCTTCGTGGACGCCCCCTCTTTCGCGTTACGGCAGGGAGCATAGGGCTCGACGATGGAGTGCTCGACCCGACTAGCCCTTTGGAATCACGCGTAACGACCTGAGGCGGTTGAGGGCTGAGGCCAGCTCGAACCGTCGAAAGCGGGCCAGGTTTCCCACCTTGCGGGCGTCGAGCGCATCCAAGCCCTCGTCTTCGAGCGCCCGCTCCACCAGGTCGAGGATCTCGGCAATCGAGCGGCGGTCGTCGACGAACCGTCTTGCGGCCAGCAGCAGGCCGGCGGCGATTGCGCGCGCCTGAGAGCCCGACACGACCTGTTCGACGGCGCTGAGATCGATGGTCTCGGTGCCGAAGTGGATCGTACGCCGATCGGGCACTTTGACCCGTGGGGTCTCCGGACGGCCCAACGGGTCGATGGACTTGCCCAGGGGCACGCGTGGAGCGGGCGCGACGAGCTTTCCGCCGCCTTCCGCTCCCCGGCCGGTGGGAAATGTGCGCGCAATGCGTCGTGCGTCCGCCGTGGCGTGACGGGGCCGGTACTCCTCCATGGAGATCACGGTATCGGCCACGTCCAGGTAATCACCGCTTCCGCCGATCACGAGCACGGTGCTGACGCGGTGATCCTCGTAGAGCTGACGGACCCGGTCCAGCAACGGCGTGATGGGCTCGCGCTTCCGAGGCACGAGGGCCTGCATCCGACGATCTCGAATCATGAAGTTGGTTGCCGCGGTGTCCTCGTCGATCAGCAACAGGCGAGAACCGGCTTCCATGGCCTCCGCGATCGCCGCCGCCTGGCTGGTGGAGCCGGACGCATTGGGCGAGGTGAAGAACGCTGTGTCCCGGCCGCCGGGCAGGGTGGATATGAACGGAGCGATGTCCACTCCCGACACCGAGCGTCCATCTTCCGCCCGCACCTTTACCGCGCTCCGGTCCGTAACGACGAACTCACGGCCATCTCCGGGGCGGTGGTTGTACACGCCCCACTGCAGCGCCTGAAGCAGCGTGCTCTTTCCGTGGTAGCCCCCCCCCACGATCAGCGTGACGCCCTCCGGCACTCCCATTCCAATCAGCTTCCCGTGGTACGGAAGCTCCACCTGCACCCGGAGCTCCGGAGGAGGTTGGAAAAGCACCGCCTCCGGTCCTTCCAGCGGGAGGTCCGAGATCCCGCTCGCACGCGGGAGACTCGCACCTTCCGCCACGAACGCCACCAACCCGAACTCGGCGAGGCTGGCCCGCAGTAGCTCGGCGTCCTCGTTGAGCTTGGCGTGGTGCACGAGGTCTTTCTTGCCCACGGCCTCGGCCAACAGGCCCTCATCCACACAGGCCGGTACCCTGGTACACATCAGCTCTGCTGCCGCCCGGCCGAGGATACGGCGCCCCCGAGCAGGCAAGCCGACCGTGAAGCGCGCCTCGACCGACCCGTCGTCGCTGATTTGGACGGCTGTTTGGGGCACGACCTCCTGACCGGGTGCCTCCATATGGATTTCGCCGCTCCGGCCTGTCCCGATTCGCCGACTCAGGCGACGAGCCTCAGCGGCGAAGCTGCGTGCCAACAGGGCCTCCGTTCCGCACCGGCGAGCCGGTGACTCCAGGCACGACCACGGCACACCGGCCACGTCGGCAGGGACCTCCACTCGGATTCGCGACGGCACCGCGAAGGGGTCGCCCTGCACGTGGTCGATGTGGAGCGTGTAGCTGCCGAAGTCCCACTCTCCCTTGACGGTGCGGTAGGCCTTGTACCCCTTGCGCTCCAGGTCCGTGAGCGCTTTGCTGAGGGCTTCGCGTGTCGACATCAGCGGATCATCCGAGTTCCTTGGTTTGACCGCAACCGGCCCCGGGGGAACCCGACGCTCCCACTGCCGTGTTCTGGGGCTGGGGAAGTCTACCGCCAATCGCGTACCATTGAAGACCGGATCTCGCGTACGGTGGACCGGGCGACACCGATGTGCGTCCGGCGGACAACGGAGAAGGGAGCGAGAATGCTTGATCACCATCAGGAGGCGCGCGTGCATGCGGGGACGCGGGCGCGGTCCCGGCATCGGGTAGCCGGCGCACTCATGCCGGCGAGCGTTATGGCGAGCCTCGTGATGCTGACGGCCTGCTCGGACGACCGCGTCGGTCCCGGGTTAGACCTGTCCGAGTTGGGCTGTAGCCTGGACGCCGCCTACTTCGCCTCGGGAGGCGTGGGGCGCGATGCCATTCCCGCGCTCGTAAATCCACCCATGACCACGCCGGAAAACGCGACCGGACTCGACTACCTCGAAGATGTCGACCGAGTCGTCGGTGTGCTCGTGGACGGTGAGCCGATCGCCGTGCCGCTGAACATCCTCTACCACCACGAGATCGTGAATTTCGACGGTGAGACGGAGAATATCGCGGTCACCTACTGCCCGCTCACCGGCTCCTCTCTCGCGTTCGATCGGGCGTCCGTCAACGGGGCCGAGTTCGGTGTTTCCGGCCTGCTGTACCAGTCTAACCTGATCATGTACGACCGCGTGTCCGAAGAGTCGCTGTGGCCGCAGATGTTTGCCGGCGCGCGCTGCGGGCCGAAGGACGGACAGGCGGTCGCGCGGGCGTTTTCGATCGAGACCACTTGGGCCGGATGGCAAGCGCTCTATCCGGCAACGCGAGTGCTGACCTCCGCGACCGGACACGTACGGGACTACACCAGCCTGGGCAATCCGTATCGGATCTACGAGGGTACGAACAACTGGTGGTTCCCCATACCCTCGGGCGACTCCAGACTGCCCAGCAAGGAGCGGGTGTTGGGCATTCCCGACGGGTCGGAGGGCGGGGTGGCATTCGGGTTTGGAGACCTCGCCGACGCGTTCGGCGACCTGGGGGTCTCGACGGCAACCGTGGGGGGAGAGTCGGTGGTGGTCTTCTGGGACGGCGACAAGGTGGCGGCGGGTGCCTTTCTTCCCGTGGTGGACGGCCAGCCCGCCACCTTCGAGGTCGGCCCCAACGGGATCGTCGACGTGGAGACCGGATCGACGTGGACCGTCGACGGATCGGCCAGGACCGGGCCGTTGGCCGGGACGCGTCTCGAGCCCCATCCGGACGCCTACACCGCGTTCTGGCGTGCCTGGCGGGCGTTCAATCGCCTGACGGATCTGTGGCAGGAGCCGTCGTGAGCGAAGCCCGGGCGGCAATCCGCCGGTGAGCCGAACGCGGTGAGAGGGATCGTAGTGCGAACGTCATGGCGGGCGTGGTCGCGACTCGGGCAGTGGGTGGGGCTTTTCCTCGTCTTCTGGATGGTTGTGCCCGAGGTTGCCGGACAGTGGGTGGAGCCACCCGGATCGGGCTGGGTGCAGCTAGCCGTGTACCATCAGGACACCCGCGACGAGTTCGGGCTGGACCGAGAGCGCAGGGAGATCAGAAACCAGGGGCATGCCGTGGCCACGTCCCTGTTCGCGACCGCGGCGGTCGGCGTGCTGCGGGGTGTGGACGCGTGGCTGCAGGTGCCGATTCACCGCATCCGGTTCACCGACATCGTGGGAGAGCGGACCAGCTCGGGTGTCGGAGACGTTCGGGCGTTTCTCCGGGTCAGTCCGACGGCGGTATTCGGATCCGCGGTGCCGATAGCCATTCGCGGAGGCGTCAAGCTGCCCGTGGGAGACTTTCCCCTGGACGCGGAGATCATTCCCCTGGGAGAAGGTCAGACCGATTGGGAGCTCATGCTCGAGCTGGGACACTCGTTCTGGCCCAGGTCGGTCTACGTCATGGGTTGGATCGGGTACCGCTGGCGGGAGGCGAACGAGGAACGTCTCAGGGACTGGGGTGACGAGGTGTTCTTCTACGCCGCGGCGGGTGGGACGGTACGAAGTCTCACCTACAAGGTGGCGCTGGAAGGCTGGAACGGCGCCGCGCCGCTGCTGGAGGGCATCCGACTGGAGAACGCGAGCCGGGAAATGCTCCAGGTACTTCCGAGCGTGGGCGTGGGCGCCGGCCCCGGGCAGGTGGAGCTCGGCGCCCGCATCCCGCTGGCGGGTCGCAACCTGACGGCCGGACCCGCCTGGGTGTTGGGATACTTCGTCCGCTTCGGGGCCTGACAGCCTTCAGGCCCGTCGGCGCTCAACCCCGTTCGCGGATGTCTTCGGCTCGGTCGAGCAGGTCCAGTTGGCGATCGATCACGCGCCGCTCGCGGTTGGAGACCTCGCCCGCCCGTTCTGCGACCTTCTTGCGGGCCTCGAGAACCTTGCGCTCCACTTCGGGACGCTGACGCTCGTTCGCCAGCGACAGCTCGAGCTCTCGCCGGTGGAGCTGCATGCGCTCTTGAGCCCAACGGCGTTCTGCCTGGGCCAGCTCGACCTTGGCCTTGCCCAGGTCCTCCTCGGCCTCGAACAGGCGTCGCCTCCGGTTCACGGAGTCCTTGTCCTCTTCGAGCTCGTCTCGCTGCGCCCGAGCCGTTTCGCGCGCGGTCTCGTCTTCTGCGTCACGAGCCTCCCGCTCGGCGTCGCGGGCCTGGTCGATGGCGTCGTCGATGAAGTTGACCTCTTCCTTCGTCAGCTCGACCCTGGCGCGGGCGTCGCTCCGCTCGACTTCGGCGTCGCGTTGGCGTCGCTCCGCGGCGATTTCGTCGTCTTGAGCCTGACGGAGATCCAGACGGATGTCGTCTTCCACACGCACGTCGACTAGAAGGATCACCGTGTCCGCAGCGGCGTCGAGCGCGGACGACGGGGTGGCGTGGAGGGGTAGGGGAATCAAGCCTGCGGAGACGATCAGCGCTCCGGCAACGAGCTTGACGGTGGTGGCGGTATGCATATCGGTACCTCTCTGGTCATACGCTTGCGCGCTCGGATCCAGAAGCGCGGACCGCGGTCCGCTGACACAGATGTCACAGAATCGACTCAGGATCGCAAGAGAAGCATACACGCGCCGGGCGCCTTATGCTCCGGCCGTCAAGCCCCTTAGGAGCCAGTGTTTCCCCTGCGAACCATCGCGTGGGCGAGCCGCGCGCCGTACTCTGCACCGGTGAAGGGCAGCCGGCTGAAAAACCTTCGATAAGGGGACGGACCACGGTGATGCGCGCACGCAGGGTCGGATGGCAACTGATCACGGCCGCAGTAGTGGCCGCCGGGTGTGGAGACGGTGGGCGGGACGTGGACCGTGAGGCCTCCGAGGCCGAAGCGTATGATCTCCTCATCCGAGGGGGCATCGTCATCGACGGAACGGGCACCGCAGGGACTACGTCCGACGTCGGCATACGAGACGGGGTGATCGTCGCGGTCGGCGACTTGTCAGGCGACGCCGCCGACCGGGTCATCGATGCCGGGGGACTCCACGTTACGCCGGGGTTTATCGATACCCACTCGCACGCCGGTCCGGGGTTGGCCTCGGAGGGCCTGAGCCACGGCCGGCCGCTACTGGCTCAGGGCTTGACCACGGTGTTCGTGAATCCGGACGGGGGTGGACCGGCCGACCTGACCGAGCAACGCGCTCGCCTGGACGACCACGGCCTCGGTGTGAACGTAGCCCAACTGGTGCCACACGGATCGGTTCGGAGGGCCGTCTTGGGCATGGCCGATCGGGCTCCCACCGCAGCGGAGATGGACGAGATGCGAAGCCTGGTGCGTGCCGGGATGGAGGGCGGCGCATGGGGGCTGAGCAGCGGGACGTTCTACGCGCCCGGAAGCTACTCCGAGCCCAGTGAGATCGTGGAGCTGGCCAAGGTCGTAGCCGAGTTCGACGGGGCCTACACCAGCCATATCCGAGACGAGTCCAACTACACCGTGGGCGTGGTCGCCGCGGTAGACGAGGTGATCGATGTGGGACGCCAGGCGGGCATTCCGGCCGTCGTGACGCACATCAAAGCGCTCGGCCCGCCGGTGTGGGGCAAGTCGGCTGAGATCGTCGAGCACATCGAGGCGGCCCGCGCGGAGGGCCTGGAGATCTACGCCGATCAATATCCGTACGTGGCGTCCGCCACCGGCCTGGCGGCCGCACTGCTTCCGCGCTGGGCACAAGCGGGTGGAAGGGACTCCCTGGTCGCGCGCTTACACGATCCCGAAACGCTGACCCGCATCCGGACGGCCATGGTCGAAAACCTCGCAAGGCGGGGCGGAGCGGACCGCATCCAGTTCAGGCGCTTCGCCGAAGCGGAGGAGATCGAGGGCAGGCTCTTGAGCGACCTGGCTGCCGAGGAAGGCGAAGATCCCATCGATACCGCCATCGCGCTGTTTCTGCGAGGCAGCCCGTCGATTGTTTCGTTCAACATGGACGAGGACGACCTCCGCACGTTCATGACCCGTCCCTGGACCATGACCTCGTCCGACGGCGACCTCGTGCCCTGGCAGGAAGGAGTGCCCCACCCCCGGAGCTACGGTGCCTTTGCGCGGAAGCTCGCGCGCTACACCGTGGAAGAGCCGGTCGTATCGCTCGAACAGGCCATCCACAGCATGACCGGCCTGCCTGCTCAGGTGTTCGGGGTGACCGACCGAGGACTGGTGCGTGTGGGCCAGGCGGCGGACCTGCTGATCTTCGACCCGACCGAGGTGCGTGACCCGGCGACGTTCACGGATCCGCACCAGCTCGCCGAGGGCATGCAATGGGTGCTGGTCAACGGCGCCGTCGTGGTGGATGCCGGAGAGTTTACCGGATCCATGGCGGGCCAGGTGCTCCTACACGAGAGCCCCGGTGCCGGATAACGTCCCCGGCGGAGTCCTGCGGGCGTTCATGGAGCGGCACTTTCGCCATTTCAATGCCCGTGAGGTGCTGGAGGCGGCACGGGCGTACGAGCGTCACATCGAGGCCGGCGGAGAGATGATGATGTCGCTGGCGGGTGCGATGTCGACCGCGGAGCTCGGTCTCTCGCTGGCGGAGGTGATTCGGTCGGGGAAGGTCCACGCCATTTCCTGCACGGGGGCCAACCTGGAAGAGGACGTGTTCAACCTGTTGGGCCACGCCGACTACGAGCGCTTGGCGGACTGGCGAAGCCTGTCCGCCGCGGACGAGCACGCGCTCTACGAGAGCGGACTCAACCGAGTGACCGACGTCTGCATTCCCGAACACGTGATGCGTCACCTGGAAGGCCGGTTGTACGAGCGCTGGCTTCAGGCCTGCGCGGATGGCGTGCGGAAGACACCCGCGGAGTTCCTGAGCGAGGTGTTCGCCGCCGGCGAGTTGGACTCGCACTACCAGACCGATCCCGGCGGGTCCTGGACGCTGGCCGCGTTCGAGGCCGGAATCCCGGTCTATGTGCCGGGTTGGGAAGATTCGACGCTAGGCAACATGTTCACGGCCTATGTGATGCGGGGCGAGCTGCCACACCACCAATGCGTGACCACCGGCACCGAGCAGTTCGAACGATTGATCCGGTGGTACCTGGATCGCACCGGGTCGCTCGGTGAGCGCCCGGCGCCCGGCTTTTTCCAGATCGGCGGAGGCATTGCCGGTGACTTCGCCATCTGCGCCGTTCCGGCCATCCTCCAGGATCTCAAGCAGGCCGTCCCGTTCTGGGGGTACTTCTGCCAGATTACCGACTCCGACCCGTCGTACGGCGGCTACTCCGGCGCGGTGCCCAATGAGAAGATCACTTGGGGCAAGCTGGCTCCGGAGACGCCCAAGTTCCTGATCAAATCCGACGCGACGATCGTGGCGCCGCTGGTCTTCGGCTATCTGCTCGGACAATGACCACGGCCCTCGAGCAGTTGAGGTCCCTGATGGACGGCCGCAGGACCGTGGTCCTCACCGGAGCCGGCTGCAGCACCGAGTCGGGCATTCCGGACTATCGGGGCTCGGACTCCGGAGGCGACGTGCGGCGGCCCATGACCTACCGGACCTTTCTGGGAAGCGCCGGAGCGAGGGCCCGGTACTGGGCGCGGAGCACGGTCGGCTGGTCCAGGATCGCGTCCGCTCGGCCCAACCCCAGTCACGTCGCGTTGACCGAGCTCGAGCGGTCGGGCCACGTGCGGGGGATCATCACCCAGAACGTGGACCGCCTTCACACCCGGGCGGGCAGCGAATCGGTGGTCGAGCTCCATGGCGCCCTCGAACGGGTGCGCTGCATGGGCTGCGAGCGTCGGTCTTCACGGGCGGCCATGCAGCGCCGCCTCACCGCGCTCAATCCGCAACTGGAAGGCGCCGAAGCCGTCGATGCACCCGACGGAGACGCGGACCTGGCGGAGCGTCACCTCCGAGGATTTCGCGTGCCCGAATGCCGCTGGTGTGGAGGAATCCTCAAGCCCGACGTGGTGTTCTTCGGCGAGTCGGTTCCGCGAAAGACCGTGGAGGCGGCGTGGGCGCTGTTCGCACAAGCCGAGTTGCTCCTGGTCGTGGGATCCTCACTGACGGTTTTTTCCGGATACAGATTCGCGCTGAGGGCTTCCCAGGAAGGAACGCCACTGGCCATCGTCAACCTGGGACCCACCAGGGCCGACGAGATGGCGACGGTTGCCATCTCTGAAGCTTCGGGCCGCGTTCTGCCGCGGCTGGCGAGTCGGCTGGGAGTCTCCGAAATCCCGGAAGTGGCGTGAACCGTGGGGAAGCCTCCGTCTAGGAGCCGGCGAGCGTTTCCTCCAAGAGCCGCTTGAGCACCGTCGGGTCCGCCTTGCCCTGGGTGGCTTGCATGGCCTGTCCCATGAAAAACTGGAACAGCCCGGTGCGGCCGGACCGGTACGCCTCCGCGCGGTCCGGGTGCTCGGCTACCAGCCCACTGAGCAATGCCCTCAGGGTTTCGGGGTCGGAGACGGTGTCGCCCGCCACCTCGGCGGCGAGTGCGGCAGGATCGCCACCCCGTTCAACCAAGAGGGCCAGCACCGTCCGTGCGTCGCGGGCTGACGTGCTTCCCTCCTCGATCATGTCCACCAACCGGCCCAGCGCCGCACCCGTGAGCGCGCCCATGCTGCCGTCTTCGCCCGCGGCGCGGGGCACCTCGTTGACCGTCCAGGCCGCCAGCCGTGCCGTCGAGCCGGTCACTTCGAGCGCCTCCTCGAACAGCCCCGTCAACGCCGGATCCCGGGCGAGTCGATCGGCGTCCTGTGGGCTCACGTCGAGGACCGTGTAGCGCCTGAACCGTTCCGCCTCGTCCGGCTCGCGCTCACGGGCCAGCGCCGCTGCCTCGGGATCGTGCACGACTTCATCCCGTGGCTTCCGGGCGACGGGGGTCGCCTCCGTCTCCGCGCTCGGCCGCCCGCGTTTGGACCAGGTGTCGCGAAGCGTCACGGTGCGGTTGAAAACCAGGCGTTCCGGGGCGGAGTCCACCGGATCGGACACGAAATAGCCGAGCCGCTCGAACTGATAACGACTCCCCGGCGGATCGTTCACTACCGACGGCTCGATGCGGGCTTCGGACCGCACCACGAGGGACTCGGGGTTCAGGTTGGCGGTGAAGTCCTCGTTGTCCCCGACGTCTTCCGGATCGGGCACGGCGAAGAGGCGATCGTACAGCCGGGCTTCGCACGGGACCGACTCCGCTGCCGAGACCCAGTGGATCGTGCCGTCGGGCTTGCGTCCGTCGGACGCCGAGCCGCCCCTGGTCTCGGGGTCGTACGTGCATCGGAGCTCGACGAGCTGTCCGGAATCGTCTTTGACCACGTCGTCGCAACGGATGAAGTATCCGTAGCGGAGTCGCACCTCCCGGCCCGGCGCCAGCCGCCGGTAGCCGCGTTCCGGGTGCTCCTGAAAGTCCTCCCGCTCGATGAAGAGCTCCCGAGTAAAGGGGAGGGGGCGGGTGCCCTCGAGCGGCACGTCGTGCGGATAAAGCGGCGCGTCGAGCCATTCCACGCGGTCGTCCGGGAAGTTCGTCACCACCACGCGGAGCGGATCCAGTACGCACATCACCCTCGGAACCCGTCGGTTCAGGTCGTCACGGATGGCGAACTCCAACTGCGAGATCTCCGCGCGATTCTCGGACTTGGTGATTCCCACCATCTTGGCGAAGGCGCGGATTGCCTCGGGCGTGACGCCCCGGCGGCGGAACGCCGCGAGCGTGGGCATGCGCGGGTCGTCCCAGCCCGCCACGTACCCCTCCTGGACCAACCTGAGCAGTCTTCGCTTGCTCATGACCGTGTAGTCCAGGTTCCGCCTGGCGAACTCGAACTGGTGTGGGCGAGGCTCCTCGAATCCGACTTCGTCCAAGAGCCAGTCGTAGATCTCTCGGTTGTTCTCGAACTCGAGCGTACAGAACGAGTGTGTGATGTCTTCGATAGCGTCGGACAGCCCGTGCGTGAAGTCGTACAGCGGATAGATGCACCACTCCCCGCCGCGCCGGTAGTGGTCCGCGTGGCGGATTCGCCAGAGGACCGGATCCCGCATGATCATGTTGGAATGGGCCAAGTCGATCTTGGCCCGCAGCACGTGTGCTCCGTCCGGGAACTCACCTTCGCGCATGCGGCGGAAGAGGTCGAGGTTCTCCTCCGCCGAACGATCGCGATGGGGTCCCGCCCGACCGGGCTCCAGCACGTTCCCCCGGGCCTCCCGAATCTCCTCCTCGCTCGACGAATCGACGTACGCCTTGTCCTTGCGGATCAGACGTTCGGCGAACTCGTAGAGCTGCTCGAAATAGTCCGATGCGTAGCGTTCTTCGTCCCACTCGAACCCCAGCCAGCGGATGTCGCGCTTCATTGCGTCGACGTAGTGGAGCTCCTCCGTGTGTGGGTTGGTATCGTCGAATCGGAGGTTGCACGTCCCGTCGTTTTCCGCGGCGACGAGAAAGTTCAGACAGATCGCCGATGCGTGTCCGATGTGCAGGTATCCGTTGGGCTCCGGGGGGAAGCGCGTGGCGACTCGGCCTCCGTACCGCCCTGAGGCCTGGTCCCGAGCCACGATTTCACGGATGAAGTCACGCGACCCTTCGGCCGCGCCGTTCGAGGATTTCGTGTTCACGGCGCCAGCGCTCCGACGGCCTGGATCTCGACGGCCGCTCCATAGTGTAGAGGCGAGACCGGCACAACGGCTCGTGCGGGGCGGTGGTCGCCCATGATCCTCGCGTAGACCTCGTTGAAGGTGCCCCAGTCGTCTCCGTCTGAGAGGTAGACGGTCATCTGGACCACGTGCGCGAGCCCGCTGCCCGCCGCCACCAAGATGGCTTCCACGTTCCTCAAGGCCTGCTCCGCCTGCTCGGCCACGGAGCCCAGCCGTTTGGTGTCGTCACCGGGTTCGAAGGGCAACTGGCCGGACACATAGACCAGCCCGCGATGGATCACCGCCTGCGAATAGTGGCCGCCGGCCGCGGGAGCACGGTCGGTCTGGACGGACCGGATGTGGGACACGCCGGAATCTCCTGGTGGCATGGGACAAAAACGGCGAGCCACCACGCTGTCGCAAACTCTTCCGTCGGTCAAGCACGCCCGCCCTCTGTGCAAGAATTGCCCGGCCACTCGTCTCGGAGGGAAAGGGCGAGGCGGCTCACCGCCCATCGGGGTGACGCCGCAGCCCGCCGGGTCCGCGCTCGAAGGCCGGGCCCCACCGTCACGGCGTCCGCATTCGGGAGGTCCTGTCATGAACGCCATTCTCATTACCGCGCTGGCCTGGTGCATCGGCCTGTGGGCTGCGCCGTCTCTGGACGCTCCGGACAGCGGGGTCCACGCGCCCGCGTCGGCCTCGGCCCCGGTCGTGCCCGCCATGAACGCCACGATCAGCGGCCGGGTCACCGACCAAGCCACGGGCCGTCCCCTGGAGGGGGTTCAGGTTACGGTCGAACCGGGTAGCTACGGGGCGCTCAGCAACGCCAACGGGCGTTACGTCATTCGTATCGAAGACACTTCGCTACGCGGAACCCGGGTGACCCTTCGCGCACAACGGATCGGGTATGCCTCCGAGGAGCGGGAGGTCGACCTCTCCGGGACCGCCGTCGTGGTGGACGTCGCCCTGTCTCCCGTGGGCTTGGAGATGCAGGAGCTCGTCGTGACCGGAGACGGAGAATCCAAGCTTCTGCAGGGACGAGAAGCGCCGCGGGCTTCCTACCAAACCCCCGGACCGGGCCCAGACTCGATGGCGAGCGCCCGTCGCGTGAGACGGCACTCTCTTCGGGGCACCGAGTCGTATGCGACCATTGTCGAGAACGTGTTTCTCACTGCGCGGGACGAGCCGCTGTCTACGTTCTCGATCGACGTGGACCGGGCGTCCTACGCCAACGTCCGCCGGTTCCTCTCCAACGGGCATCGACCTCCTCGTGACGCAGTCCGCATCGAGGAGCTGATCAACTACTTCTCCTACGACTATCCGGATCCCCGCGGAGCCCACCCGTTCGAGATCCACACCGACATCGGGCCGGCCCCGTGGAACGAACGCCACCGACTGGTGAGGATCGGGCTTCAGGGCAAGCGAATCGATTTGGAAGACGCGCCACCGGCCAACCTCGTGTTCCTCATCGACGTCTCCGGCTCCATGCGGCCCGAAAACAAGCTGCCGCTCCTCAAGCGGGCCTTCCGCATGCTCGTGGAGGAGCTGCGGCCGCAGGACCGCGTGGCCATGGTCGTGTACGCGGGTGCGGCCGGACTCGTGCTGCCGTCCACTCCGGGCCATCGAAAGACGGAGATCTTACGATCGATCGAGAGCTTGGAAGCCGGGGGCTCGACGGCGGGCGGAGCGGGGATCCGCCTGGCCTACGACATCGCCTCGGAGCACTTCATCGAAGGCGGCAACAACCGAGTGGTCCTGGCCACGGACGGGGACTTCAACGTAGGCCCCTCCTCGGACGCGGACATGATCCACCTCATCGAGCGCCGCCGCCGAGACGGCGTGTTCCTCACGGTGCTCGGGTTCGGGATGGGGAATCTGAAGGACTCCAAGATGGAGGCGTTGGCGGACCACGGGAACGGGAACTATGCGTACATCGACTCGAAGAACGAAGCCCGGAAGGTGCTCGTTACGGAGCTGGGCGGCACGCTGATCACGATCGCCAAGGACGTGAAGATCCAGGTGGAGTTCAACCCGGCCAGGGTCGAGGCGTATCGACTGATCGGGTACGAAAACAGGTTGCTGGCCGCCGAGGATTTCAACGACGACACCAAGGACGCCGGAGAGCTGGGAGCCGGGCACACCGTCACCGCGCTCTACGAGGTCGTGCCCAAGGGAGCGGGGTGGCTCGGTGACCGGTCGGTGGATCCGCTTCGCTACCAACGGCCTACCGACCCGGAGGATGACGCGCCGGCGCTCGACTCGCGCGCCACCGATTCGGAGGAGCTGCTCTTCGTGAAGCTGCGCTACAAAGATCCGGATGGACGTCGGAGCCGACTCATCGAGCGGCCGGTCCTGGACCGGGTGGACGACCCGTCGACAGACCTCCGTTTCGCCGCCGCCGTAGCCGCATTCGGAATGATTCTCCGGGACTCCGAGCACTGCGGAGACTTCACCCTTCGCGACGTCGCTCGGCTGGCCGGTGGCTCACTCGGAGAAGACCGTGAGGGCTACCGGAGGGAGTTCCTGAATCTGGTGGAGCTGGCCCGCGACCACCGCGTGATGGCCGAACGTCTGCACTAGCCTGCCCGATGCCGCCCGCGCGGCCCCTCGCCCCCCGGTGGCCCGATCCGCCGGGAGGCGAGGAACCGTGACGGGGGCACGTCTCAGGCTACCGTCCGACTGGAATGACGAGATCCAGCCAGATGAGCCGGTGGTCGGAGGCGGCCAAGGCCAGCTCGTTCCCGATGCTGTCCTCCGCGACCGACGGCCAGAACAGCCCTCCGTTCAAGATCGTCAGCGCAGTATCCGGCAGGAGATAGTCGACCCGCGATCCGCCCCCGAAGTTGGCGGTGGCCCGCTCAGGGAAGTCGGGAGGGCCGGCGGTCTTGGCGTCCAGCGGTCCCGTCGCGGACAGCCAGGGGCCCGACTCCCTCACCCGCGGATGGGAGAGCAGTTGCCCAATCGCGGGTATACCGTCGTAGGTCGGCTGATCCGGGGCCGGCTGAGCGTTCAGATCGCCTCCTATGACGAACCGGTTGTCCGGCCCCAGGCCTCCGGCCTCCCCCCGGTCGTCACGGAGCGCGGGGGAGTCGTCCAGGTAAAGCGCCCAGAACCGAATCTCGTCGAAGTTCCTCCTCCCATTACGATCTTCGTCCCCATCGAACACCGGTGGCGTCGGATGGCTCATGAGCAAGTGGAGGGTGGTCCCGGGCAGCCGGACCGGAACGTCCCAATGGGACTTGCTGGACAGACGGATGCGCTCCGACACCTGCTCACCGTAGAACGCCTCCGGGAGGTGATGGCCGGGCAAGTCCGCCCACAAGAACTCCTGAAAGGTCCGGACGCGCTCGAGGTCGATGGGAAATCGTGACAGGACCGCCATCGAGTATTGGCCGGGATACTCGCCGTATCCCCATGCGTCGTTCCCGTACTCGCGCGATCCCAGGTCTTCCTGCGTTGCCACGTATCCGTCCCGATCCAGGTCCAACCCCGACAGCCTGCCGGTGTTGTTGGGTGCGGCGAAGCTGAAGGGAAGCTCGACCGTTTGCTCCGGCCCCGAGATGTACCGGTCACGAAACGTCTGCGCCGGCCCGTCCAGCTCGACTCCACTCCCGGTTCCGTGATCGATCTCGTTGAGGATCAGGATGTCGGGTGCCACGCGGCGGATGATCTCGGCGGCTGCGCGGAGTTGGGGATCTGCTCCCGCTCCGGTTTCGTCGACCGCGTCCAGCTTTTCGGTCGTCAGCTCTCGGACGTTGAACACGGCCACCCTGACGGTGTCCGCCCCGGTTTCGTCGACCGCGTCCGCCGACCGACAGGCGGCGGACAGGCCCAGCAGGAAACCCGCGAAGACCAAAGCGCCCAAGGGGTAGATGTGCCTAAGAGGATGCCACATAGGAACCTGGTCGATGACCCTTTTCGTCACGTATCGCCGCGTATAAGGGTGAACGCCGCGATGTATGAGGACAGGCTGGATTGCCCTGTGTCTTTCGAGGAGTGTATGAACTCGGCGGCAGAATCCCAAGGCGCGTACCGTATCGACGGCCGCTCGGCTTTGAAACGACTCAGAACGGGCGGCGCGACCGCACGCAGAGATTTCCATGTCGTTGCGGTGCGTCTGCCCTACCTCTCTCCCGACCAGCGGCGAAGCTGGGAACGCGACCTCAACGCGGCCCTGCGTGCGACGGGTGACATCGCGGGCCTGGTTGGAAGTTTGGCCGGGGCTTTGGCCTTCGTGGCCTGGTCCGCGGTCGGCTCCGGAGTCAGCCCGGCTCCACTCACGCTCCTGGCGGGTGGGCTCGTCACGATCGTCTTCTGCGGCGTCGCGGGCAAAGCCCTGGGAGCCTGGTGGTCAGGCCGGGTGTTCCGCCAGCGGGTGACGAGGCTGGAGGAGGCGTTCACGGGATCCGGCGCCATCGTTGAGAGCGTCGATCCCTAGAGCCATTCGGGACACTAGTTTCACGACGTAGGCTTCCCGGTGCCGACAGACCTGCGGGCGTTCGCGATCGCAGGTGAACCTTCCCCCCTGCAGAGTGCCACCTGCTCTCTGCTGATCCTCCCTTGTCCGGTTTCATCCGGCAAATACGCGTACGGCTTCTGTCGAGACGGTTCTCGACTACCTCCGATGTCCCCCCCGGCACAGATCAGGAGGAAGTATGACGAAGTGCGTACGGCGCAGTGGGGTGGGAGTTCTCTGTTGGATGTTGGCGTTGCCATTGTCACTCGTGGCACAAGCCGACGGATTCGAAGTGACTTTTTCCGTTGGGCAGGCGTTGTATAGTGCGGGGCCAACCGGCGAGCCGCTGGGAGGCGGAGGTGGGGCTTTTTTCCGGACGGGTTCGGGAAGCTGTGACGAGTCCGGTGCCTTCGTCACCAACTACAATGTCCAGCTCAGCAAAGGCGCGTTTGCCGCCGACCTGACCTTCAACCATACCGATTGGCCGTGGGACGACTGGCCGCTGGGAGAAGGAGGTGGTCCGGGAGCCGGCGGCGCCGCCCAGGACTTCGTGCAACGGCATGGGAATGGATTCGAGATCGCAGCGTTGTTCCGTCCCGCAGAAGCGGTGGATCTACGGGTAACGCATCGAGACGGGTACACCTTCCAGCCGCTCGTGGGCCTTGGGGTGCAGATCACGACGGACGCGGACGACGACTCTCCGGCCAGCGCTCCGATCTATCTGACGCAGGGGCAAACCAACCTGATGCTGACATACGGGTTTTCGCTGGACGTCCATCCCGGGTCGCTTTCTGAGCGGGGAGTAGCGCTGAGGGTCCAACTGCTGGGCAAGAGAGGGATCCGGAGTGAAGCCGAGTTCGCCACGCCGGGCGGGCCCGTCACGCTGCACTCCGAGGACTCCAACTGGGCGACGCTGCTGTTCGGGCTGACGTTCAGGCCGGGCGGGTTCAGCGGACGGGGTTAGTCCGACGCCGGGCTCACCATCGTCGTCGAGCCGATGGAGAACTCACTCGAGGGCCGTGGCTCCGGCTGCGGCCCTCGCCAGCACCTCGCGCCCGTCTTCGGCCTGACGCTGCACTTCGAGCAAAGACCACTGGTCTGCGGAGAGCCCGTTCATTACCGATAGCGCCTCACCGGGCTGGCCCGCCGACAGAAGGGCCGTGCCCAGAAGCAGGCGAGGAGTGGCGGCCAAACTGTGCGCGTCCGTCGCCTCGATCTCGCGTACGACTATTGCGGCGACCTGGGCGGCGCGCTGGTGATCGCCCAGCGCCATGTGCGCGCGTACGGCAACCAATCTCGCCGCAACGTAGATCTTGAGGTCGGTCACCCGTGCGGCTCTCGGCCACGGAACCTCGTAGGCGGACGCCACGGCCTCTTCGTACCTTCCCATGAAGAATTGGCTTCTGGCGAGACCCAGCACGGCTCGTGACACGAACGGGTGCTCCGCTGTATAGCTCTGCTCGAAGACGGCTCGGACTCGCCGGTAGGTCTGCTCCGCCCCGGCGTAGTCGCCGGCCTGCCGAAGGGTGGCGGCCAGGCCCATCAGCGACCGGCCTACCTCGGGATGGTCGGGCCCTTCGCTCCGTTCGGCCTCGTTCGCCGCACGCGTATAGAAGTCGATGGCGCGAGACATCTCTTCGCGGGCCAGGTAGACGTCTCCGAGATATTGGAGGCGCCGGGCTTCTTCGAGGCCCTCGATACCGAAGGAGCTGGCACGCACGAGGAGTCCTTCGGCCTCGGCGCGGCTCTCCGGGGTGCCGACCGTGTACAGCGAGAAACCCAGATCCAACATGGTGCTCGCCAATACCGGGTCCTTCGGATCGAGCGCCGATTCTTGTAGCGACAGCGCTTCCCGTAGGAGCGCGACCGATCGCTCACCTTCTCCGGAGTCCCGGAGACTCTCCCCGTATCCGACGAGCGTCTCGGCACGGTCCAGAGCCCCGGAGGGAGACCGTTGCCACGGGAGCGCGAGGGCCGCGTCGAAGATCGAGTCGGCTCTCGTGGTCTCACCGAGGTTGAGCGCCACCCGGCCGATGGCGTTCAGCGAGCCGTGCTGCAGGGCCGGGTTGTCATCCAGATGGCGGATGTCGTCCAGACCCTTGTCGATCAGAATCTGGGACGTGATCGGCTGGCCTTGGAGCTCATCGGGGTGGATGCCTTCGAACACGCCCACGACGAACTCCCGAGCGGAATGGGCCTGATCCGCCGCCGCCTGTCGTAGCCCGCTCTGTCGCTGCGCTTCCGTCCACTGCCACGTGGTCGTGATCAGCCCGGCGAGCAGCGCCGCGGCTGCGCCTCCCGCGAGTGACACGGTCAGGCGGTTTCGCCTGGCGAACTTGGTTGCCCGGTACCACCGGGTGTGGGGTCGGGCTTCGACGGGGTGGCCGTTGAGATGCCGCCGAATGTCGCCCATCAGATCCTGCGCGCCCTGGTAGCGATCGTCCGGATCCTTCTCCATGGCCTTCATCGCGATCGCATCGAGGTCGCCCCTCAAGTCGTCGCAAAGACCCGCAGGGCTGGTGGATCGCAGGCGGGAAAGGGAAGCGCCGTCTTCCACTTCGGGATCTTGATGATACTCGTCCACGGCTCGGCTGGGCGGCTTCGGATCCAGCTCGCAGACTACTCTTTGAATGGCCAGTAGAGATCGGCCCGCGATCTCGTAGGGACTGAGGCCCGACAACAGCTCATACAGGATGACGCCCAGGGCATACACGTCCGTCGCCGTGGTCATCGCGATTCCCAGAACCTGCTCGGGAGCCGCGTACTCGGGAGTCAGCCGGGGGATTACGGCTTGGGTCTTGGGAGCCCGGAACCCGGCACCGTGAGGCTCCATCACCCTGGCGATGCCGAAGTCCAACAGCCGGACGTCTCCGCGGGCCGTCACGAGAATGTTGCCCGGCTTGAGATCGCGGTGTACGACCAAGTTCCTATGGGCGTAGTGAACGGCCTCGCACACGGTCGTGAACAGCCGCAGGCGATCTTCGAGAGAGAGCCGCTTCCGGTCACAATATCGGTCGATGGTTTCGCCCTCGACGAACTCCATGACCAGATACGGAAGTCCGTCTTCGGTCACGCCGCCGTCCAGAATACTCGCGATATTGGGATGTTCGAGGTCGGCCAGGATCTGCCGCTCGCCCCGGAAGCGCGCGAGGACCTCCTCGGTCACCATCCCTCGCTTGACGACCTTGATCGCGACCCGTTTGTCGAACACGCCATCGGAGCGCTCCGCGAGGTAGACGGCGCCCTGACCTCCTCGTCCCAGCAGCTTGACGACGGTATAGCGGTCTATGCGGTCGCCCGTCTGAAAACCGTCCGAGTCGATGTCGGCGTTCAGCTCGTCCAGCAGATCGCGACCGGAAATCCGCGGAATATTGTCCAGGAGCGTGTCTGGGGTTTCGGAGGCTTGGAGTAATGACCACACCTCCGCCCGTAGCTCGGGCCGGTTAGGGCACCGAGCGTCGAGGAACTCCGGCCACTTGTCCGGATCGAGGTCCAACGCCAAGTCGAGAAGGGACTCGATCTCGTGCCACTCGGGAGGGGACATCGCTCAAGCTTCCGCTGAAGTGGTCGGGGAGGGCTCAGCCCGACTCGTGGTCGTTTCTCAACTCACGATGGAGCCAAGCACGGGCCTTTACCCAATCCCTTCTGACCGTTCGGACGGCCACGCCGATGACTTCCGCCGTCTCCTTTTCGGAGAGGCCTCCAAAATACCTCAATTCAACGACTCGCGAGAGTCGGGGGTTCAATTCATGTAAGCGTTCAAGTGCCTCGTGGAGGGCCACTATCTCCTCGGACGGAGTTTCGGCCTGGAGCGATGCCCGATCCACCGTAATCCTCAGACGACCCCCACCGCGCTTCTTCGCGTTCCTTCGGCGAGCGTGGTCGATGAGCACCCGACGACAAGCTTGCGCCGCCACTCCGAAGAAATGTGCCCGGTCACGCCAAACGATGCGATCTTGATCCACCAAGCGTATGAACGCCTCATGAACCAGGTCGGTCCCGGAAAGCGTGTGGTCCGACCGCTCGCTCTGCAGTTGCCGGTACGCGATGCGGCGCATCTCCTCATACGTCAGCTCCCAGAGCAGTCGTTGGGCCTGCTCGTTTCCGTTGGAAGCATCGATCAATGCTTCAGTCACGGCGTGCTGACGCTTCTTGTTGGGAGACACGGCGTCGAGATTATGAGTCGGCGGCCGCTTGAACTCCTAGGGGGGTCGAAGCAAGCACGCTTTGCACTGTTTTAGACAAGGTGTGCGCCGGCAAGCGGTAGTCAAGCGAACTGTGCCGGAAAAGATCCGTCGTTACCCGCGACTAAGGTGTGCGGGCCTTGCCTGCCCGAGGCCGGTTACGGATGCTTGTCCGGGCTGCCGTCCTCCTCGAAGTTCCACCGACCTATAGGAAAACTCGCTCCATGCGCCTACTCGACCGTTGCCGCCCCGCCGGCATCACGACCATGCTGCTCCTCCTCCTGTCCGCTGGCTGCGGCGGAGAAGGGGGTACGCGCTTTCTCAGCCTCGGCACGGCAGGCACCGGGGGAATCTACTACCCCCTGGGCGGCGCCATAGCCAGCCGCCTCTCGCTGAAGGCCGCCGGACGGCAGGTCACGGCCGAGGTGACGGGTGGATCTGTCGAGAACATCAACCGGCTGAGGTCGGGCGAGATGGACCTGGCGTTTGCTCTTCCGGTCACCATCTGGGCCGCCTATCGGGGTGAAGATCCCTACCCGGAGCCGGTCGCCGATCTACGCATCCTGGCCCCGCTGTACGATAACCTCAGCCACGTCATGGCGGTGCCGGATCCCTCGATTACCTCCATTGCCGATCTGGGGGGACGTCGTGTCTCGGTGGGGCCGCCGGGGAGCGGCACCGAACAGATCGCCAAGGACCTCCTGGCCGCGCACGGGCTCACGTATGACGACGTGGAGGTCCGCTACCTGTCGTTCGCCGAGTCGGCTGCGGCTCTGAAGGACCGTGCCATCGACGCCGCCTTGATCTCGGTCGGGTATCCGGCCTCCTCCGTGCTGGACGCTACGACGACCGGTGGGATTCGATTGCTCCCCGTTGCCGCCGACCGCGTGGCCGAGCTGCAGTCGACCCACCCGTACTATACCGCCGGCGCCATTCCGGCCGGCGCGTATCCGGGGCTGGACGAGCCGGTTCCTACGCTCGCCCTCACCAACTGGGTCGTGGCCATGGAGTCGCTGGACCCGACGGTCGTGGATGACCTGCTGGATATTTTCTCCGGCGAGCGGGACCAGCTCGCTGCCGTGCACCACATGGCGGAGCAAATCGACCTCACCGCCCTGGAGAACGCTCCGATCCCGGTGCACTCGGCCGTAGAGGCCTGGCTGACGGATCGGCCGTAGCGCCGAGGGCGTCGGCCTCCGCGGGGTCGAAGCCGAGCATCTCGAGGATCTCTGCCGTGTGCTGGCCGGCCGTGGGAGGAGGCAGGCTCGACCGCGGCCGCTCGCCGTCGAACCGGTAGGGCGGCGCGATCTCGGCGTATTCCGGAGTGTCGGGTCGAGGGGACGGCCGGACCATCCCGCTGGCCCGCACCTGGGGGTCGGACGCCACCTGGGCCATGTCGTGGATGGCGGAGCACGGAACGCCGTGGGCCCGGAGTCGATCCAACAACGCGGTCGTGTCCACTGCGGCGGTGGCGTCGGAGATGATCTCCGCGAGCGTGGCCCGGTGGCGCACGCGCTCGGCATTGGTGGCAAAGCGTGCGTCTTCCGCCACACCTTCGAGACCCAAGGCCTCCGCGAGCCTACGGAACGTCCCGTCGCTCCCCGTGGCGATCATCACCCGGCCGTCTTTGGTGGGGAACGCCCGGTAGGGTGCGATCATCGCGAGGCCCGTGCCCCAGCGCCCCGGCACCTCTCCCGAGGCGAGGTAGCCGGTGAGCTGGTGCGAGACGAGCGCGACCGCCGCGTCGAGCAGCGCGAGGGTCACGCGGGCGCCCTTTCCGGTTCGGCTCCGCTCGGCCAGCGCACCGAGCACGGCGACCGCCCCCCACATCCCGGTGGTCAGGTCCACGATGGACGCGCCGGAACGCGCGGGTCCGCCGTCCGCGTATCCGGTGATGGACATGAGGCCGGCGTGAGCCTGCATCAGGGGGTCGTAGCCCGGAAGGCTGCTGAGAGGACCCTCCAGTCCGTATGCAGTAACCTCGGCGTAGATCAGCGCCGGCCGGCTGGACCGCACCTGATCGGCGCCCAGCCCGAGGGATTCCATGGCGCCGGCCCTGGACGCGGCGATGACCACATCGGCCGTGTCGAGTAGACGGTCCACCACTTCGATTCCCCGAGGCGTCTTGAGGTCGACGACCGCGCTCCGCTTGTTGCGGTTGACGCCCAACCACAAGGGGCTGTCCCCGCCCCAGAAGGGAGGTCCCCAACGTCTGGCCGCGTCCCCGCCGGGGGGCTCGATCTTGATGACGTCCGCACCCAGGTCCGCCAGGATCTGACCGCAGTAGGGGCCCGCGAGATTCTGGGCGAGCTCGACAACGCGAATTCCGGAAAGAGGCAACGGGACTCCTGAGAGACGGCTGACGCGTGGCTCGAACAACGCCCCAGGATCGCCGGTCCGAGCCCCTGACACAACGACCTGCGCCTGAACCGCACCGCGGACCCGGATCCGCTCCCGGCGTGCCCGGGACCAGGCTCCCGCGGATGCTCTGCGCTCGACGACGCGCCGAGGCATTGGCTCCCGAGGGCGGCGGAGCCCTACCTTCCGCCGCATGACACAGCAATCGGAAAACGGAACGCCGCATATCCCCCACGTCGGAATGGCGTTGGGGCTGGTATTGGGCCTCGCGTTCGGTCTCACCGCGGCCGCGACCGGATCGGATCTTTTGATCCGAATTGCCGAAGGGGTGCGACCACTGGGCACCTTGTTCGTGCGTGCCATCCAGATGGTCGTGATTCCCCTGGTCATGGCCGTAGTGTTCGTGGGGGTGGCGGGGTTGGGGGACCTCAGACGAGTCGGCAAGCTGGGCGGCCTGACGCTCGGGTTCATCTGGCTCACCACCCTTCCCGCGGTGCTCGTCGGCATGGGCCTCATGCGCCTGACGCTTGGGTTCGCGCCAGCCGTCACGCCACCCGCGGTCGAGGCCCAGGCGCCCACGGAGCTTCCGGGGCTGGTGGACTTCCTCCTGCGGCTGGTGCCCAGCAACCCGTTCGAGGCGGCCGCGTCTGGCGCGCTGCTCCCGCTCATCGTGTTCACCGTCCTGTTCGCGGCCGCGGCAACGACGCTGCCGGACGCGCAGCGACAACAACTGGTCGGGTTCGCAGAGGCCGTGACCGGGGCGCTGGTACGGCTGGTCTACTGGGTCCTTTGGCTGGGTCCCATCGGCATTTTCGGGCTCATGGCCGACGTGGCCGCGTCGGTCGGCTGGGCCATGCTCGGATCCCTGCTGGTGTTCGTGGTGACCGTGGTGGTCGGTCTGTTCCTGTTCGTCTGTGCGGTGTATCTGCCGCTGGCCTGGTTCATCGGCGGTGTGAGCCCTTCTCACCTGATCCGGTCCTCGGTCGGCACGCTCACCGTGGGATTCACCACCACGAGCTCGGTAGCGACGCTCCCGGTCATGCTGGAAGAGGCGGACGAGTTGGGAGTCTCCGAACGCGTGAAGACGCTCGTCCTTCCGCTGGCCGCGTCGCTGAACCGAGCGGGGAGCGGGTTGTTTCAAGGTGCAGCCGTGGTATTTCTCGCCTCGCTCTACGGCGTCACCGTACCCGGCGGCGCCTGGCTTGGGGCCGTGATCGCCACGTTCTTCGCCGCCTCCACCGTCGCGCCCGTGCCGAGCGCCAGCATCATGACGCTCGCCCCGGCCCTCGACACCGTCGGCGCGCCCCTGGCCGGGTTGGGGGTCCTTCTGGGCGTGGACCGCATTCCCGACATGTTCCGGAGCGCCGTCAACATGCTCGGCCACATGACCGCGTCGACCGTCGTGGAGGGATTGGCCGGGGAGGAGTGAGCCGCTCCGATCCCGCGGCGGCTACCTCGGACGTCGGTGCATGCTCCGGACGTTGCCTTCGTAGCGTCTAGCGACGGGTACCTAGGCTCGATTCACGACGGCGGTTGTGTCCGTCTTGGACGCTCCGCATGATCTCGATCAGAGTCGGAAGAAACCCGGGACGAACGTAATCACAATGGCAGTACCTAGATCCCTATATCGCGTGTTAAGCGATCGCATCTTGCGTTATTTATCTGCCAATTCCTCCGAGCTGGCGTATCATGATATCATCTATAGTATTTCTCCCACAGATCCCGAATCGCTTATCGTCACCTATGAGTACACTGCGTCGCCAGACGCGCACGCTATCGTATACGATCTGCGAGAGGTGCGACACGTTATCGCCGGGGTGTCCGGTCGAGGATGGACGTGCGACGATAACTTGGTGTCGAGAATCGGTGCCTCGATCGGCTCCACCACTTGGTCACGAACTAATACATCTACATCCGATCCGAGCACCACCTTTCGTTTACGGCTTCCCAAGCCGATAGGGGGTCAGCCGGTTCTGCTGCCGTTCGATGTTCCACGAATGTTGCCGAAGAGCTTCGCCTTGACCGGTTTGCCGGTGCCGATTAGACGATCGACGATGCTCGTGGACGGTAGCCATCATGGCTGGACTCCATTGGGGATTTGGACTGCAACGGGAAGCTACTGTGGAGGCTCGCTGTGGCCTGAAAGACACATGCGAACAATTGTTGCCGGATCGCGATGTGAGTTCATGGAGACGCAGTCATGGCACGCGATGACGACGCCGTTTCATCGTCACACCGTAGAACAGTATCTACGCAAGTATGAAGAAACATTTGCGACTACGGTGCCGATGGGAGGCAAGATGCGAATAGCCATCGCTCATGTGGATGACCCGGTTACTTGGACGCATCCATCGGCGCAAGGAGCGGTCGTTCCTATCGGTACGGAAGAATTGCCTGTACCAACCAGACCCTGGAGTATTACTGCCGATCTAGCAATGCGAATTAGTTTTCTGATCTGGGGAGGAGCATGCCAGTTAACAGGAAGGAACGGATCCGTAATTGGATCGGTATTGGCCAATGCCTTGACTGTGATGTTCGTGTGGCGGGCGGACGGTGCGGAGGCCGCGCAGACCATTGTACGTCGGGCAATGCGGTCGTTTGGTCGTCCCTCGAAGCGATGGGTTGGAAGTAGGCGGCGAGCCGTGATGGGGGGGACAACGACCCTACTTCAGACACCGTGGGACGATCTATTGGCTGCAGTGCGTACGCTGACCGAGATGTGCTGGGGCGAAATTACTTCCGATGAGGCGGCTATCGCGGTCCTGAAGGCGCATGGCTTGCTCGATAAGTCCGAGTGGCTGAAAAGCTAAACGATCGACCCGTCCTTCAGCTTGATCTCTCGGTTCCCGTACGCGGCATACGCCACGTTATGCGTAACCTGGATGATGGTGGTTCCCGCGTCGTTCAGCCGCTTGAGGAGCTCCATGATGTCCTTACCCTGGTCGGAGTGGAGGCTGCCCGTGGGCTCGTCGGCCAGGATCAGTGAGGGGCTGGCGATGACCGCCCGCGCCACTGCCACCAATTGTTGCTCTCCACCCGAGAGCTGGGCCGGATAGAGCTTCTGACGGCTCTCGATCCCGAACCGCTCGAGCGCCTCTTCGACCAGGCGGCGGCGTTCGGAGCGGCTCACGTCCCGGTAAGAGAGGGGGACCTCGAGGTTCTCCCTAACGGTCAGGTCGTCGAGGAGGTGGTAGTGTTGGAAAACGAAGCCCACGTACCGACGGTTCAGCTCCAGGCGGTGGCGCACTCGTAGGGAGTGCACGGGGTGGCCGTCCAGGACGTACTCACCGGTCCAGTCTCCCTCGAGCATGCCGAGAATGGAGAGCAGGGTCGACTTCCCGGCGCCGGAGGGGCCGGTGATGGTGATGAACTCCCCGGCGGCGACGTCCAACGTGACGTCGCGAAGAACGTCCACCCGATTTTTGGATGACCCGACCTGCTTCGCCACGTTGCGCAGGCTGACCAGGGTCCCGTTTCCGACGTTATCCATGTAGCGCTGCCCACCTCTGCATGTAGCCCCCACCTCCGCTCACGACACGCACTACGGGAAGAGTCGCCCAAAGGTTGACCGCCCCGCGCGCGCGGACGCCTTGACGCCACGCCCACGGGCACAAAATGGGCGCACTCCGGCGGGACGACTAGTCCGCTTTCAGCGCTCGGACCGGGTCTACGCCTGTGGCCCGCATTGCGGGTGCGGCACATGCCAGAATGGCTGCCCCGAGTAGCGTAACGCAAACCAGCACGTAGGTCGCGGGATCCTGGGAACCCACTCCGAAGAGCAAGCCGGTGAGGAGTCGGGACCCGAACAGGGCGAAGCCCAGGCCCACGACCAGTCCTACGAGGGCCAGTCGCATGCCGTGGCTGACGATCATGCCGAGGATGCCCGAGCGGGTGGCGCCCAGGGCCATGCGAACTCCGATTTCGCGCGTGCGTTGGGCCACGAGAAAGCTGAGCACGCCATGAACGCCGACCACGGCCAGCGCCAGCGCGATGGCGGCGAAGACGGTGAGCAGCGCCGACGTGAAGCGCCAACGGGCCAGGGCCACGCGTACGGTTTCCTCCATGGTGGCCACGTTGAACAAGGCCACGTCCGGATCCAATTCGACCACCTGCTGGCGGACGGAGCCGACGAGGGTGCGGGGATCGCCCTCGGTCCGCACGAGTAGGGTCGTTTGGCCGACGGGGGGCGCTTGTCGGATGGGCACGTACATGGCGGGCGGCGCGGCCGTTTCCAGGCCGTGGATGCGCTCGTCCGCCACGATGCCGATCACCTCCCGCTCCAAACCCCAGAACGCGAGCCGCTGGCCAATGGGGTTTTCGTCGGGGAAATAGCGCGCGACGGTCGCCTCGTTCAGCACGAGGACCATGGGCGTTTCCGCTCCGGCATCGGGTCCGAAGGCGCGGCCGGAGACGATGGGGAGGCCGACGGTCTCGAAGTAACCGCTGGAGACGATGCGGGTCGCCAGCTCTCCCTGGCCCTGCGCTTCGGCGGCGGGTCGCCCGACGATGTTGAACGAGTTCGTGAACCCGGGATCCAGCGGATGGTTGGTGCCCACCGCCGCCGACTCCACGCCGGGCAGCCTCTCCATCCGTTCCACCAATCCGACGTTGAACGACGTGACCTCGGGCCAGACGGGGTACGTCGAGAAGTCGCGCGGATAGCGGGACTCTGGCAGTTGAAAGTCTGCGCGGAGTACGCTCTGCTCGGTGAATCCCGCGTCCACTCCGCGGAGGTTCGCGAGGCTGCGGATGAGGAGCGCGGCTTGAACGAGCAGGCCCACGGCCAACGCCATTTGGGTCACCACGAGAAGCCGTCGCACCCGGCTGTTGCCCGCGCTCCCGGCTGTAGCCCGCTCTCCCAGCGCGGCCCCGGGGTCCAATCGAGAAGACTGCCGGAGCGGCACCAGCCCGAAGCCGATGCCGACGACCCCGCACAGGAGGAGCGCCACCGCGAGGATGGGACGCTCCAGCACGAACGGCCCGAGCGCCTGCACCTCGGGAGGCGCCAGTCCGATCATGACCCGGAGTGCCACGGTGGCAAGCACCACGCCCACCGCCACCGCCACTCCGGTGAGCAAGAGGCTCTCGGCGACGAAGCGGCGGGCCAGCCGCCCTCGCGTCGCGCCCAAGGCCGTGGCGATGGCGAACTCACGGATGCGGACCGCACCCCGTGCGAGTAGCAGGTTGGCCACATTCACGCAGGCGATCAGCAGGACGATCAGCGCGGCACCGAGCAGAAACAGCAACGCCGGCCGTACCTCTCCGCGGAGCACGTCACCCAAGGGCTCCACGAACACTCCCCGGCCCACGTTCTCCGGATACTGCGCTTCCAGCTCGGAAGCGATGCGCGTCATGTCCACCTGGGCGGCCTCCAGCGACGTGCCGGGGCTCAGCCGACCGACCACGGTGATCGGATGGTTGTAACGCGGCCGGGTGTTTTCGTCTTCCTGGAGCGGCAGCCAGATCTGGGCTGCGGCGGGGAAGCTGAGGTCGGCGGACAGGACCCCGACGATTTCGTGGGGTCGGTCGTCGAGCGTGATCCGTTGCCCGATCACGTCGGGGCTGCCGCCGAGCTCCGCGCGCCAAAACCCGCGACTGACGACGACCACCGCGCGACCGCCCGGCGTGGCCTCCTCCTCCACGAAGCCGCGGCCGGACACGTTCAATCCCAAGAGCGGGATCAGATCGTGCGTCGCGCGGACCACGGTGAGATGACGGGCCTCACGATCCGGCCCGGTGAGGTTGGCGGAGCCGAGCTCGAAGGCGGCCATGCCCGCAAACGTGCGGTTCATGGCCTCAAAGTCCTGGAGATCGGGAATGGACGCAGCCTCTCGCTGGGTGCCGGTCAGACGGTCGAACTCCCAGACGACCGTCAGCCGCTCGGCGTCCGTGAACGGGAGCGGAGCGAGGAGCACGCCGTACACCACGCTCACAATGGCCACGGTGGCGCCGGTGCCGAGGGCCAGCGTGACCACGGCGGCCAGCGAAAACCCGGGGCTTCGGCGCAGTTGGCGCCAGCCCTGTCGGACATCGCGGACGAAGTCGTCGAGGACCCGGACGCCGCGGGCATCCCGAACCTGCTCCTCCACCATGTCTACGCCTCCGAACTCGATGGCTGCCCGGCGGCGGGCCTCCTCGGGCGAAAGACCTTGGCGCTCCAGCTTTTCAGCTTCCATTTCCACGTGGAATTGCCGTTCCAGGTCGAGCTCCCTTCGCCATGTACGACCCCTGAACAGGCTCGACCAGCGGAACGCCAGCCCTCGCACCAGTCGCGTCAATCGATCCATCAGCCCGATCATCGTCCCCTCCCTGTTCTCTCGAATACCGAGATGGCCAACCCGAACAGCCGGGATTGGGCCTACGACGGCGTCTCCATGATCCAGTCCACCGCCGCGCTCAAGCGACGCCAGTTGGCGTGCTCGGCTCTGAGCCGCCGCTCTCCCTCGGGGGTGAGCGCATAGTATTTGGCCTTCCGGTTGTTCTCCGTACGGCCCCAGCGGGTCGTGATCATGCCCGTTCGCTGAAGCTTGGCGAGCACGGGATACAAGGATCCCTGACTGAACGACAGCGATTCCTTGGACATCAATTGGATCCGCTCGGAGATCCCCCATCCGTGCATGGGCTCGATCTGCAGGACTTTGAGCACCAGCATCTCCAAGGTCCCGCGGATGAAGTCGTTACGTCGTCCAGTCATGCCGGTCGGGTTCCTTTCGTGCGGTATGAGGCCCGCTCCTCGGAATGGAGTCGTAACCTCGTTGCTGTTCACTCGGTAACCGAGAGGAACATGACAGGCCGACGCGGGACCGTCAAGCGCGGACTGCGGGGGCCCTGCAGCGTGGCGCCCTTGACAGGTCCAGGGGCAGGCAGGCTAGCTTACCTAAGCAGATTATGTGAACGGTTGGCCGAGGCTGCCGCGATCCGGTGGAGAATCCCGCGGGGCCAAGCAGCCAGGTGAACATCGGGGTGATCAGTGACGAAGATACGATCCGGCTCCCTGTACGGGACGCTCAACCTCCTGATTCTCAAGACCCTTGCCGGCACCGGGTCCGCACACGGGCTGCAGATCGCGCGGCGGATCCGGAGCGTGAGCGACGATGCGGTGCAGCTCGAGGAAGGGGCGTTGTATCCGGCCCTCCATCGACTGGAGCGGGACGGACTGGTCCGGGGCTCCTGGGGCGTGTCCGATCGCAACCGCAGGGCCAAGTACTACGAGCTGACGCCGGAGGGGCAGGAGCGGATGGGGCGGGAGATGCGGAGTTGGCTGGAGCACACCGCGGCGGTGTGCAAGGTCCTGGACGTCGCGTGGACTGGCGCAGCCTGAACCGGAGATCCCGCGCTTCCCGCGGGAGCCCGCTGCCGATGTCTCCGGCGCGCATCCGGTCGGATATCCGGGCGGAGCTCGATACCCACATCGAGTCCGAGGTGGAGCGGTTGATCGAGGAGGGGTGGTCGGCCGGGGACGCCAGGGCCGCGGTGCTCAGCCGGTTCGGAGATCCCGATTCGGTGCGGGCGGAGTGCGAGGGCATCGCCATGGACGCGCTCAGACGGGAGCGGAGGACGGAGAGGATGGAAGCGTTTCTGAGGGACGTGCGGTACGCGCTGCGTGGCTTTGCGAGGAACCCCCTGTTTACCGCGGTGGCGGTGCTGACGTTGGCGCTCGGCATTGCGGCCACGACCGCGGTATTCACCGTGGTCGACGTGGTCCTGCTCCGGCCGCTCCCCTATCTCGAGCCCGAACGGCTGGTGACGGTTTGGGAGCAGAACCGCCGCCAGGAGATTTTGGCCGACAATCCCAGCCCGCCCAACCTGCTCGACTGGCAGCGGGGGCAAAGCACGTTCGAGGAGCTGGGCGCCTGGGCCGACGCGTCCGTGACCCTAACGGGCGGAGACCGCCCGGACGTACTCAGCGCGATCGCCGTCACATCCAATTTCTTCCGAATGCTGGGTGTGGCTCCCGCGGAAGGTCGGGATCTGCGGGTGGAGGACGAGGACGCGGGTGGCGTAGTCGTGCTCAGCCACGGAGCCCGGGAGCGCTTTTTTGGGAACGGCCCTGCCGTGGGCCGGACGTTGCAGTTCGAGGACTCTCCGTACGAGGTCGTGGCGGTCATGCCCGAGTCGTTCGGCGCGCCCAGATCGGACACGGACGTGTGGCTTCCGTCACGGCTGGCCAACGACCGAGAGCATCGTCAAACCCGCTACCTGTTCGTGATGGGCCGAATGGCGCCGGGGGTCACGATCGAGCAGGCGGAGGCCGATCTGGACGGGATCGCGTCCCGGTTGGCGGAGCTCTACCCGGAATCGAACACGGACTGGGAAGTAAGCCTGGTCTCCGCGCGGGATCAGGTGGTGGGCGACGCGGGTCGGACGCTGCTGATGGTATTGGCGGCCGTCGGGTTCGTGTTGCTGATCGCGTGCGTGAACGTGGCGAACCTCCTGTTGGGCAGGGCAATCAGCAGAGGACGTGAGCTGGCGGTGCGTACCGCGCTCGGTGCGGGACACGGACGGATCGTGGCGCAGCTCCTCACGGAAAGCCTGGTGTTGGGCGCGGCCGGAGCCGTCCTCGGCGTGGTACTGGCCAAACAGGCGGTCGGCCTGTTCCTCCGCTTGGAGCCGGGCGCCGTGCCCCGCCTGGACGAAGTCACGCTCGATACCCGGGTACTGGTGTTCACGATGGCGGTGTCGGTCGTCACGGCCGTCCTCTGCGGGCTGGCCCCCGCCCTGCGCGCCGCCAAGGACGACGGTGGGGCGGCGCTCAGCGATCGGAGCTCGCGGGGCACGGCCTCGGGACGGGGCGCGGAGCGGCTGCGGAAGCTGTTGGTGGTGGGAGAGGTCGCGGTGTCTCTGGTGCTGTTGATCGCGGCCGGCCTGTTCCTGAGGAGCTTCTTCGAGCTCCGCCGGGTGGATCCGGGGTTCGATCAGGAAAGCGTCCTGGCTGCCAAGATCGCGCTCAACAACAGCCGATACCCGCGGAGCGCAGACCGCGTGCAGTACTTCGAGCAGCTCGAAGATGCGCTGACCCGCGTGCCCGGCGTTCAAAGTGTAGGCGTGACGTCTACCCTGCCCATGGACCCCACCGGCACCGACTTCGACCTCGCGTATCACGCGGAGGGCTGGCCGGCGGTCACGGAGGCGGAGGCCAACCAGATCGACTACCGGGTCATCTCGACGGAATACCTCCGGGCCATGGGCATCGACCTCGTCGAGGGTCGGGCGTTCAATCGCTTCGATCGCGCAGACGGCGTGCCGGTCCTCCTGGTGAACGAGAGCTTTGCACGCACCCACTGGCCGCAGGAGAGCGCGGTCGGCAAGCGGGTAAAGATCTTTTACGTCGAAGACACCGAATGGGAAGTCGTGGGCGTGGTGGCCGATACGCGACATCAGGGGCTGGCCCAGCCGGCGCGGGCCCAGATGTTCGTGCCGGTGGCCCAAGCGCAGTACCTGTTCGGCTACATGACCGTTGTGGTGCGGCACACCCCCGGCCTCGACGTGAGCGACCAAGTGCGCAACGCCGCGCTGTCCCTGGACCCGAACGAGCCGCTGTACGGACTCCAACCCGTGACCACGCTTCTACGTGAGTCGGTGTCACGAGACCGCTTCGTCACGGTGGCGTTCGGGATCTTCGGGTTGCTGGCGCTTGTCCTTTCGTCGGCTGGCATCTACGGGGTGATCTCGTATCAGGTGCTCCGGCGCACCCACGAGATCGGCGTGCGGATGGCCCTGGGAGCGCGCACGCGCACCGTGCTGGGGCACGTCCTGGCCGACGCGCTCAAGCTGAGCGTCGCGGGCGTAGGCATCGGACTGGTGGGAGCCTGGTTTGCCACGCGCGTGCTGCGGTTCCTGCTCTACGAGGTCGGCCCCACCGATCCCTGGGTATTCGGGGGGGTGCCGTTGGTGCTGGTGTCCGTGGCCGTGCTGGCCGCGCTGATTCCGGCGCGGCGCGCGGCGGGGATCGACCCGGTGCGGGCGATGCGGGCGGAGTAGGGGGGGGAGTTCCCTAGTTCACCGGCGACTCACAAAACGCCTTTACGGCGTCCATGTCCGCTGCGACGGCCTTCTTGACGAAGCCCCTGAAGATCGGGTTGAGCAGCCGAGGAAGGAGCCGGTAGGCGCGGGCGTCCATGACCATCTCGAGCTCGGTGCCCTCGCCTTCGGGCTTCACCGTGAAGACGGTGTCCCAAACGGTTCCGTGGACATCCGTGACCAGGCGGACGTGATCATCCGGCTCGTATTCGGTCACCTCCAACTCGGTGGACTGCTGTTTCCCCTTGAACTCCCGCGTTTCCCTGAACCGGGTGCCTACACCCGACCGCTGATCGGTCAGGAACTCCACGTCGACGATGTTGGGGACCGCCTTACGGAAGTTGCTGATGTCGGACACGGCCTCGAACACGCGGTGGACCGGCGCGCCGATGGACCTGCGAATGGTGATGCGGCTCATGGCTTACCTCTCGAATAGTCCAGGACCGTTGCCCGGATCCGCTTCGCCTTCCTCTTCTTGTTCGGGAGCCGTCCAGAATCCGGTGGAGTCCGGGGCGGCGGCGGCCACCTCACCGGTCATGAGGGCCGCGTTGAAGAGAATCCGGAAGTTTCCGAACGGCTGGCCCCGCCACTGGGGCTTCATCCCCAACAAGATGACGCGTCCCTCCCCGTGGAACACCTCAACCCCGGCAGCCAAGCCCTGTACGTGCTCTTCCCCGAGCAGATAGCCGGAGAGCAGGGGCGAGCCCTCGGCGGGATACTTCGCGAAGACCCGTCCCGTGAACTCGTCGAGGGTGGTGAACACGGGACTCTGCTCGACCACGATCTTTGCCCGGTCGGGCATCCCGGACATCACGGGGTGGGACGGATCGACGATCATCTCGACGATCGACCCGCTCATGAAGAACTCGGTGCGATCGACCTCCGCAACCACATTCTGGACCGGCAAGTGGAGATCTTCGATCGCCCAGCGGGAGCTTGCGTTCCACGTCACGAGGGTCCCCCCTGCACGCACGAACGCGTCCAGCTCCCTGGTGCCCTGTCCGCCGATTCCGCCGGCGTAGCGGGGAGGGACCGACCCCGGCGCCATGCCGTTTCGGATCTGGTTCCCACCCATGTCGGCGATCACGATCACGTCGTAGCGATCGGCCAGGTCTCCGGCCAGTACGTCGGAATTGTACAGGTTTTCGAACGGGATCGCGTAGCGTTCGAGTAGCCAGCGCGTCCATCCCTCGTCCATGCTGGCACTCCAGGGCCGGTACAGGCCGATACGGGGTGTGCGCAGGCTGGCGCCGGCGGTGGACCCTCTGGTTGCCTGAATGGCCAGATCGCGCGTGAGGGCCTGTACGTTCCCCAGCCCCGAGACCACGTAGCGACCGCTGGTGCCCGGCATTCCATCGGTCCCCGCTTCACCCGCGCGGAACCGCACCTGGGCGCCTTCGGACCAGGCGCGTCCCAGCAGCTTGAACGTGTTGGTCTGAGCCGGATCCAGCACCAGGCCGTTGCCGCCGCCGGTGATGCGGCCGGCCGGAGGACGGATGGCCGCGGCGACCGGATTGGAGTCGAACCCCACGCCCCACGGAGAATCCCAGGGGCTGGCGTCGGCCACGTCGGCGTCCCAGGGCGTGGCGTCCGCGGTCAGCTCGGTCATGGCCGAGCGCACCGCGTCGGTCAGCGGGGATGCGGCCTCCACCACCCGCACGTCCATTTGGTACGGGAGCGTCCAGCCCGAGACGTCGTAGGGCTGGTCGGGCGGACCCTCGGGGTATTCGCGCAGGTCGGGGTAGTCCTGCACCTCGAAGAGCTGCCTCACGAAGTTGCCGAACTCCTGGTCCATGGGAATGACCCAGGTGCCGGCCGGGTGAGCGACGCCGTCGAACTCGACGGCCTCCGAGAGCTGGTACACGCGGATGCCGTTGAACGCCAACCTGCGGAGGAGCTCCGCGGGCGCGACGGGATCCCGCTGGCTCTGGGGGACGAAGTACCCGTACGGTGGCTCTTCCCGATACTGTGCGATGATGTCTCGGCCGGCCTGATACCGGTTGAACATGAGATCGAACTTGTATTTGGCGGCCACGTCGAGCACCGAGAACGAGGCTGTGAGCATGTAGTCGACGGCATCCCGCAAGCGCCACCATCCCCCCTCCCAAGGACTGGAGTAGAGGGAGCGCGGCCGCAGCTCCCGCTCACGCGGGGGGAAGTCCTGTAGGGTGTAGAAGTGTGGCGTGGCATAGCGATAAAGCCCCGTTTCCGTCAGGAACGACACCACGTTGTGGAAGTTGTTGGCGTGGTCCATGAAGCCGGGATACCAGTTGTCGAATCCCGTGCCCATGTGGGTCGCCCCTCGTTGCCCGCGCTCCTCCAATGCCTGGGACATGGCCATCCCGAACAGGTTGACGCTCCGCCACATGAGCGGATGCACGTGACGGGACACGGGCTCGGCGAACGGTGGGATCCAGATACGAGTGGGGAAGGGCGAGGACTGATGGTGGTTGTAGAGCACGAAAGGCTCGTAGTCCCGGGCCACCCGCGTGACGACACGGGACTCGATTTGGTTGATGCCGTATCCGTCGCGGTTGTTGTCGTGTCCGATGTACTTCTGATAGAGGAACGGCGTAGGGGCCACCTCGTAGGGCGTGCCTACGTTGGACCGATACCACTCGGCGACCATCGTCTGCCCGTCGGGGTTGATCGAGGGCCAGAGCATGAGGATGACGTCGTCCAGAATGGCCTGGATCTCCGGGTCGGCGTCTCCGGTGATCAGGTCGTAAGCCAGTTGCATGGTGTGCTGGGCGTGCGCGACCTCGGTGGCGTGTAGGCCGCCGTCGATCCAGACCAGGATCTTGCCGTCCCGCGCCATCTGGCGGGCCTCGGCGTCCGAGAGTCCCTCCGGATGGGCCAAGCGGCGGGCCGTTTCCCGATGTTGCTCGAAGTTGCGGAGGTTTTCGGCGGACGAGATCAGGGCGACGTACATGGGCCGCCCGAACGAGGTGGTCCCGACCTGGCGGAGCTCCAGCCGGTCGGAGGCCTGTTCGAGCGCCTGGAAGTAGCCGAGCGACTCTTCGAACGTGGCCAAATAAAAGTCTTCGCCGACTCGGTGACCAAGGACCGACTCGGGGGTGGGCACCTGTGCGGCGAGGGCAGGGGCGAAGAGCAGACCGGCGGCGAGACCGAGGGCCGGGATCGGGGAGCGGGTGAGGCGAGACCACCGCGAAGTCATGTCGTGTCTACAGTCCGTTGAAGTAGGAAACGGCAACGGAGAATACCGCCGCTCCGCCCCCCCGTCGATGGCCGGGAGCGGTGGCTTCATCCATAGTATCCGAGGCGGCGCCTGCGCTTGGAGCCCGCGCCACGCTCAATCGGAGACGGTCATGATCCACGCGTTCCGAACGACACTGGGGGTCCTGTTGGTTGGGTCGGGGCTGCTCGCGTACCCCGGGATCGTCGCCGGCCAGGGTCTGGAGGCCGGGGAATGGCCCGTACACGCGCGCTTTGGCGATGAAGTGGAGACCTGGACCTTGCACATCACGAGCGCCGCGGCAGGCGCAGAGACCGACCTCCTCATGAACGCCGGCGCGGGTGTCGTGGTCCGGCTCTCGCGCAACGGAGACCGGCTTCGGTTCACGCTTCCGCCCATGGGCGCGGGGCCCGAGTGGGCCTGCGCGCTGACGTCCCGGTCCGGAGACACCTGGGAAGGCGAGTGCACGGCGGCGGCCGGAGGGGGTTCCTTCGGGATCGCGGTGGGTCCGCCGGTGGAGGCGGACTCCCGCGTCTACGCGGATGCCGACGAGGTACGTCCGCGAGCCCGCGAGCTGGGCCTGGAGGTGGGGGTATTCCCGCCCGGCGAGCACAACGCCATCACCGACGTGGGAGGGGTGCGGGTGGGACACTCGACCGTGCGGTCGGGAGGCACGGTCCGGACCGGGGTCACGGCCATCATCCCTGCGGAGGGCGACCTCTATGCCGAGCCCATCCCCGGCTGGATCTATACGGCCAACGGCTACGGCAAGCTGATCGGCGAGACCCAGGTGCGGGAGTTCGGCGAGATCGAGACGCCGATTGTGCTCACGTGCACGCTGTGCGTGTGGTCGGCCGCCCGCGGACTCGCGTGGATCCTCATGGAGGGGGACTCCGCCGGCGAGCACACCATCAATCCGGTGGTGGGCGAGACCAACGACAGTTGGTTGAGCGACATGTGGGCCGACCCGGTCGGACGGGAGCACGTGCAGGAGGCGCTCGACAACGCGAGCGACGGGCCGGTCGAGGAGGGCGCAGTGGGCGCAGGGACCGGCACGTCCGCGTTCGGGTGGAAGGGCGGAATCGGCACCAGCTCGCGCGTGCTGCCCGAGTCCCTGGGCGGATACACGGTGGGCGTGCTGGTCCAAACCAACTTCGGCGGGTCATTGACCATCAACGGCGCGCCGGTGGGCCGCGAGCTGGGCTCCTACTCGTTCCGAGCCCAGTTGGAAGCGCCGGATGCGCCGCCCGAGCCCGCTCCGGAGGACGGCGGCTCCCTCATGATGGTGCTGGCCACCGATGCTCCGTTGACGCCCCTGACGCTCGAGCGGCTGGCCGAGCGGGCCATGTTCGGAGCGGTGCGCACGGGCTCGTTCGCCCACAACAGCTCGGGCGACTACGTGATCGCGTTCTCGACGGCGCCGGAGGTGCGCCGCGTCCGGTCACAGCCGGAGCCCCGGCCCTTGGAAGCGCTCCTCAACCCGCAAATGTCGCCGCTGTTCGCCGCGACGGTCGAAGCCACGGAAGAGGCCATCTACAACGCGATCCTCAAGGCGACGACCACGCGCGGGCGAGGACGGGTCTACAAGGCGCTGCCGCTGGGCGCGACGGTGGACATCCTAAGGGCTTACGGCGTCCTGAATTGGGGCGATCGCCTGCCGCCGGGCGGGTCGCCTTGAGCCCCGGTACCGTGGTCTGACGGGCTGCCGACCCCCAAATTGAGGACCAACGTCTCCGAACATTGGGGGCCCCTATGAAGATCCACGAGATCCTTCGCAGCAAAGGTCACGATGTCGTGACCATCTCCCCGCAGCACTCCGCCCTCGACGCCATCGAGCTCCTGGTCCGGGAAAACATCGGCAGCCTCATGGTCGTGGAGGACGGCCGACCCGTTGGAATCGTCACGGAGCGGGACATCCTGCGGCTCACTGCACGGTCGCACGTCAAGCTCGGCGACATTCCTGTCAGGACGGTCATGACCAAGGAAGTGATCACGGGTGGGCTCGGGGACGAGCTGCACAGCGTGATGGACGTGATGACCGAGAACAAAATTCGTCACCTGCCGGTGATGGATGGCGCTCGACTGGCCGGGATCGTCTCGATCGGCGACGTGGTGAACGCATGTCGTATGACGGCCGAGCGGGAGAACTCCCACCTGAGGGAGTACATCCAGCGCGGCTAGTCGACTGTCAGCTACAGCCCGCTAGCCGCGCCGAGCAAAAGAGCAGCTCACGAAACCGTAGCCACGATCCGTTCCATCACGTCGATCAGCACGGCGACGCCCCGGCGGACGTTCTCGATCGAGATGCGCTCGTCGTTTCCGTGGACGCCCTGCACGTCGCTCAGCGGAAGCAGCGACGGTGAGTACCCGTACGCGTGGATTCCCAGGTCGCGGAAAAAGTGGGAGTCGGTGAAGCCGGTCTGCACCGACGGCATGATCACAGCGTCCGGGAAATACTCGCTGGTGACCGACACCAGCGACCGATAGACGTCGGTCTCGGTGGACGAGATGGCCGGTGTGAAGGCCATGATCGTCTCGATCTCGATGTTCGAGTCGCTGATGACCGTGCCGAGCTCCCGGATGAACGCTTCCACGTCCTGATCGGGCAGCACGCGGCAGTCGAGCTCCGCCTCGGCCGTGGGCGGCACGACGTTGATCTTGTCGCTCCCCTTGAGCATGGTGATCGAACACGTGTTCCGCGTGACTCCCGCGAGGCTCGGGTCGTGTAGCTGCAGACGGTTCATGAACTCGGAGTCTTCGACGGCCTCCTGCATGTTCATGAAGTCGCTCTCCCATTCCTCGCCGGCGGTCGGGGCGATGGCCTTGAACATGGCGTCCACAGGCGGAAGGATGCGCGGCGTGAACCGATGCTCGCGGATGCGGTCCAGGGCTCTCACGATCCGGGTCACCGCGGATTCGGGCCGCGGGCGGGAGCCGTGGCCCGGCGTGCCGGTCGCATGCAGCCGCAGCCATACGGGGACCTTCTGGGTCACCTCGATGCCGAACTGGGCTCGCGTGCCGTCCAGGGTCCCGCCACCGCCCTCATTGAGCACGGCGCCCACGTCCTCGAACAGCTCGGGACGGTTCTCGACCAGCCAGCCGGCGCCGAAAAATCCGCCGGCCTCCTCGTCCGCGGTGGCCATGTAGATCACGTCCCGGTCCAGCGCCACGCCGGAGCGATGGAGCCCGATGAACGTGGCGAGCTGCAGGATCCCCAAGGCCTTGGTGTCGAGGGTGCCCCGCCCGTAGATGTGCTCGTCCCGTACCTCGCCGCCCAGCGGATCCACCGTCCATCGGGACTCGTCGGCCGGCACGACGTCTATGTGGTGGAGCAGGATGATGGCCGGCCCGTCGCCGCCCTCCAGGCGGGCCCACAGGTTCCCCCGGCCTGGGGCCGACTCTGCGGTCTCGTAAGCGATTCCCTCCGCGTCCAAAATCCCCGCCAGGAACTCGACGCCGGCGGTTTCGTTGCCGGGTGGATTGATGGTGTTGACCTGGACGTAGTCCCTGAGCCACTGCACGGCTTCGTCTTGGAGCTGCTCGACCTCGGAGTCGGCGACCTGCGCCGCCGCAGGCACCGAGGCGCCCGCGAGGAAGGAGCAAGCGAGCACGGCAACGGTCGAAAGGCCCAGCTTCGGGAAAGAAAAGCTCCGTCTGTCGATCACGACTCCGCTCCAAGCTCGGGGGTTCATTGCGCGGCCGACTCCGACTCGGCCTGCGTCTGCGCGCGGAGCCACGGCAGCAGCGCCCGCAGGAACGCGTGGGGTCGTTCCAGATGGGCGGCGTGGCCCGCACCGGCGATTGGTGTGAACCGGGCGTCCGCGCACTCCGCGGCGGCTCGGGTGCCGATACGGACGTAGCGTTCGTCGTTCGCCCCGGCAACCAGCGCCACGGGCGCGGTGATGTCGGAGAGCCTGCCCCACAAGGGCTCTTGGGTGCCGGTGCCGGCCAGGCGGAGGCTTGCCGCGAGGCCGGCCGCGGTGTTCTCCAGCCGTTCATCCAGGTGCGCCGATTCTTCATCGAGCCCGGCGAACAACGGCAAACGAAGCCAGGCCTCCAGGAACGTCTCGACACCGACGCGTTCGATCTCGTCGGCGCGTTGATCGTCTTCCGCCTTTCTATGCGAGCGCTCGGCGGAATCTTCGATCCCGGGGTGGACACCGATCAGGAATGCGGACCTAACCAGCTCCGGCTGGTCCGCGGCCAGCGCCAACACGTGTCGGGCTCCCATGGAATAGCCCACGTAATGGGCCCGGCCGCCGACCGCTCCGAGAAGGCGTGCCCCTTCTTCCAGCGAGGCCCGAACGTCGGACGAGTCGCCATGTCCCGGCAGGTCCACGGACATCACCGTGTACCATCGCGCGAGCACGCCGCGAAGCACGCCCCAGCAACGCCTGGTCTGGGTGAATCCGTGAGCCAGCACGACCAGCGGCCCGGCGCCCTCGATGTCGAAAGCGAGCGGGGCGCTCATCGGCGTTTCCGGGTGCCGGCGCTCCGACCAGGTCCGCGCCGGGCGGGCACAACCCCGAGCCGTGGTCCGTAGGGGCTCGAGGAATCGCTTGCTGCGGGAGCAGACGCCCGGTAGCCTCGGCCTGCCACCCGATACGCCTTCAACCGGACCAGGGGACGAGCCTCATGGCCATCGAGATCCACAAGGAGTTCGTCATCGCCGCTCCCGCGGCCCGGGTCTGGGCGCATCTGATCAATCCCTACCGAGTGTCGCGCTGCCTGCCGGGCTCCACGATAACCGGCGAAGACGGGGACGAATACACGGGAACGATAGAGGTCGAGCTGGCCGGGCAGCCGCGGGTGTATCGAGGCGTCCTCCGGTACGAACGAGTGGACGAGGCCAGCCACACCGCCGAGCTCTCGGCCGAGGGCCGCGACACCGACGGACACGGCACCGCCGACATGAGCATGACGAGCTGGCTGACGGCCGATGGCGATGGCACCCGCGTCCACATCACGTCGGTCTTCAACGTGACCGGAATGGCGGCCCGCATCGGCCGGGGTCCGGTGGAAGCGGTATACGCGAACCTGTTCGAGCAGTGCGCGGCCTGCCTGGCGGAGACTGTGGTGGACGGGGAGGAAGGGGAGGCTCCGGCCGTTCCGGTGGAGACGGGCCCCGCGGAACCACCTCCGTCCGAATCCCAGCCGAAGGAGTCCGCACCGCCGGCAACCGCGGCAGTCGAGGCAGAGACGCCGGACGCGGCGGATACGGCGCCGGAAGCGGTAGAGCCGGTGCCCGAGGCACCATCGCCTGCTTCCGAGGTAAGCGCTCCCGAAACGCCGGCTGCAGCGGCTCCTCGGCCCGGGCTGGCCCGGCGGTCCGCCGGACGCTTGGTCAAGATGCCCGAGTTCTGGGTGGTGACGTTGGTGCTGGTGGTGGTGCTGTGGATTTTGCTGCGGTAGGGCTCTTCCCTCACGCCACCCGCAACGTCTCCGCCTCCAGCTCCAAGAGCCGGCGCTTCCGTTCCGCACCCCCCACGTATCCGCCCGGGGTCCCGTCCGCTCGAATGATCCGGTGGCAGGGCACCACAATCGGCAGCGGGTTTCGGCCCAGCGCGTTGCCCACGGCGCGCGAGGCCTTTGGCCGGCCGATCCGGCGCGCCAGCTCGGCGTAGCTCACGGCCGAGCCGTAGGGAATGGAACGGGCGGCTTCCAACACGTCCCGCTGGAACGACGACGTGCACTCCGACAGATCGAGGGGCAGATCGAACGCCTGCCGCGATCCCGAGAGATACTGCCGCACCTGCTGTTCGGCCGATTGCAGCGCATCCGGGTCGCGGAGAATGGGACGGTCCGGGTAGAGCGCTCCCAGCTCTTCCTCCGGATCCCGCGCAGGATCCGCCCAGGCCAACCGGGTAAGTCGGTCGCAGTCCCACACGGCCCGAACGTTTCCCGCCGCCGTCTCGAACTCGTTCCAGCGGACCGGATTCACGTCGCAGCAATCGGCGATGGCCCGCTTCAGGGACAGATACTCGGCTGCCTGGTCGCAGCAGGCTCGGCACTCTCCCAGGTGGACGGCGGTCTCGAATTCCTCGGTGTCCGGAAGGTCTCCGGCCACGAAGGCGACCAGGGTCTCTTCGCTCACGTTGCACGTCGTGTCGGTCATTGTCTCTGCTCCTCGTCCCAGACTTCACGAAGTGTGTGGCGAAGCCTCTTGAGTCCTTGGTAGACGTTCGCGCGGGCACCCTCCACGGTGGTGTCGAGCCGGCGCGCGATGGTGGCGTAGTCCACCTCTTCCACCCAGCGGAACCAGACGGCCTCCCGTTGCTTCGGAGGCAGCTCGGCACATCGTTTCCGCACCAGATCCTTGACCCGCTCCGACAGTCCGTTGAGCCCGGGCGGCTCAGAGGCAGCGGGCGTCGGGGGCAGGTAGCGCTGCCAGAGTAGGTCCCGCCGCCGCCGGTCTCGCGCCATATGGTCCAGCGCCGCGTTCGTGCCCACGCGATAGAGCCATGCGCGCACGTTCGCGTCGGGTCCGAGCGCAGGTGGATGCTCGTAGGCCCTGATCCAAACCTGTTGAAGCACGTCTTGCGCGTCGTCCGGACTTCCGAGCATCCGAGTCAGATGCCTCGAGAGCTCGGCCTCGTAGGACGAGATCCAGCCGTTCACGGTGTCGCTTGTACCGACATCCGTGCGTGGGGCCACTGGCCTTCGGGCCACTAGATGGCCGGAACGGCCAGGGCGTAGACGTAGAGCGCCGAGCGAAACATCACCACCGGCAGCACTACCGTCGTCAGCGTCACGAACAGCGCTCCTCCCGCATCCTCCAGAACGTCGTGCAGTCTCGCATTCATGGTACGTTTCTCCGTCCGATCCGGGTGTGGCCGACCAGGCGGCCGCGGCAGTCCTCACCCATAGAACGGCACCAGTCCGTCCGACGTGAAATTCCGATGCGACCGGACGCCTCGTCCGGCCGAAGACCCCCACGGTCGCCGCCGGACGGGTTATCTTCTCCGGCCATGGAGATTCGAAACATCGCGATCATCGCCCACGTGGACCACGGAAAAACCACGTTGGTGGATCATATGCTCAGGCAGGCCGGCGCCATCCGCGATCACCAGCAGGTCGAGGAGCGGGTTATGGACTCCAACCCGCTGGAACGCGAGCGCGGGATTACCATCCTGTCGAAAAACACGGCGGTCCGGTGGGAGGGCGTGAAGATCAACGTGGTGGACACGCCGGGCCACGCGGACTTCGGCGGCGAGGTGGAGCGCATCCTCCGCATGGTGGACGGCGTGCTGCTCCTGGTCGACGCGGCCGAGGGCCCCATGCCGCAGACCCGGTTCGTGACCAGCAAAGCCCTGGAGCTGGGGCTCCATCCCGTCGTGGTGATCAACAAGGTGGACCGCGCCGACGCTCGTCCCGAAGCGGTGCACGACGAGGTGCTGGACCTCTTCATCGACCTGGAGGCCACGGACGAGCAGTTGGAGGCGCCCTTCCTGTATGCGTCGGGACGGGATGGCTGGGCTTCCACCGATCCGGAGCGGATCGGGACCGATCTCGGACCGCTTTTCGAGACGATCGTGGCTGCGGTGCCCCGTCCCGGCGCGGATCCCGAGGGCCCGTTCCAGATGCTGGTCTCCACCCTCGACTACTCCCCCTACGTGGGGCGTATCGCCATCGGCCGTATCGAGCGGGGTGTCGTGGAGATGAGCCAGGACGTGGCACTCCTGCCGTTCGGAGAGCCCGGCACAGTGCCCATCGACGAGATCCAGCGCTCCAAGGTGGTCAAGCTCTATGGCTTCGACGGCCTCCAACGGGTCGACGTCGAGCGGGCCTCCGCCGGAGACATCGTCGCACTGGCCGGCCTGGAGGGCGTCGAGATCGGAAAGACCATCACCGATCCCGAGCACCCTGAGCGGCTGCGCGGAATCCAGGTCGAAGAGCCCACGCTGTCGGTCGACTTCAGCGTCAACAACTCCCCGTTCGCGGGGCGCTCGGGCAAATACGTCACGACCCGTCAGGTACGCGAGCGCCTCCACCGGGAGCTGACGCGAAACGTGGCCCTGCGCGTCGACGACACGGACCAACCCGACACGTTCACGGTGTCGGGCCGAGGGGAGCTGCACCTCACCATCCTCATGGAGACCATGCGGCGTGAGGGCTACGAGTTCCAGGTCTCCAGGCCGCGCGTGATCTACCGCACCGACGACGACGGCCGGAGCGAGGAGCCCTACGAAGAGGTCGTGGTCGAGGTGCCGAGCGACATGGTCGGGACGGTGATCGAGAAGCTGGGCCAGCGTCGGGGCGAGATGACGGACATGCGCACCATGGAGTCGGGCGCCACGAGGGTATGGTTCCGCATCCCCGCCCGAGGGCTGTTCGGGTACCGGTCGGAATTCCTCACCGACACCAGAGGGCAGGGGATTCTCCACCATACGTTCCACTCGTACGGGCCCCAGGCGGGCGTCATCCAGGGCCGGAAGCGCGGCGTGCTGGTCGCGGACCGCGAAGGCGCGGCGGTGGGGTTCGCGCTGTTCAACCTGCAGGAGCGCTCCACCATGTTCGTGAGTCCCGGCGATGCCGCCTACCAGGGCATGATCGTCGGAGAGCACGTTCGTCCGGGCGACCTCGACGTGAACGTGAGCAAAGAGAAAAAGCTCACAAACATGCGCACCACCGCCAGCGACGAGAACATCCGGTTGGAGCCGCCCCGCCCCATCACGCTGGAGCTGGCGCTCGAGTTCATCGAAGACGACGAGCTGATCGAGATCACCCCCGACGCCATCCGCCTCCGCAAACGGGTGCTCGACGCCAACCAGCGAAAGAAGGCTGCGCGCAAGCGTGCGGAGGGAGCGGCGACGTGAGCGGAGAGAGCGTCCGGCTGAGCACCGACGCTCCCACCGGAGCCGTTCACCTCGATCAGGTCGAGGCCAACATCCACCCCCTCAACCTGGCTGGACCGGATCGGGATCCGGAGGATATCGCCGTTACCCGTCCTCCGCTGTACGAAGTGTACATGCGGATGGCAGAGCAGCTCGCGAAGCGGAGCACCTGCGCCCGCCTCCAGGTCGGCACGGTGCTGACGGGTCCGCGCCTCGAGAATGTGGTCGCGATCGGCTACAACGGAAACGCCCGGGGTTTTCCCAACCGCTGCGACTCCGACGAGCCCGGCAAGTGCGGGTGCATCCACTCCGAGATGAATGCCCTGACCAAGGCGCCCGGCGCCCTACGGGACAAGGTGGCGTTCGTGACGGCCAGCCCCTGCGTCATGTGCGCGAAGCTCATGGTACAGGCCAACGTGTCCCATGTGTTTTACCGCACCGCCTACCGTAATCCGGCGGGCCTGGAGGTGCTGGAACGGGCTGGGATCACCAGCGTCCACTACGTGAAGTGGAAGGACTACGAGTGGTGAGAGGCGCGGGTCCTACCGCGATCCGGACCCGTATCGCGCCAAGACCTCTCTGACGGCCTCGATGTCGATGGCCTCGGCCGTGCGGCCCATTCCGGAGACCGTCGTGGCCTTGAGGATGGAGTTGTAGACGGATTCCTCCGTAGCCTCCACCACCGCCTGGAACAGCGCCGACATGCGGCTGTTGCCCAGGTCCTCCACCGGGGCGGCCGGTCCGTCGGGCCTACGACGCACCGACTCCGCAGTGGAAAACGCGATCACGTAGTCACCCGACCCGTTCCCCGCGAATGAGCCCGTCCGGGCCAGGCCCATGATCGCGCGCTTAGCCAGCCGCTCCAGATTCCGGGCCGAAAGGGGCGCGTCCGTGGCGACCACGATCATGATGGAACCGTCACCGGCGTCACTGTCGTCGTCCGAGCCGTCGCCCTCCACGGCGGACCGGAATGAGTAGCGACCCAACTCCTGACCCACCGGAGCCCCGCCCATCGTAAGGATGCCGCCAAAGTTGGACTGTACGAGCACGCCCACCCGGTATCCGCCGAGCGACTCAGGCAACACGCGGCTGCTGGTGCCGATCCCGCCCTTCCACCCGAACGCCCGAGTGCCCGTGCCCGCGCCCACCGAGCCCTCCGTTACCGGTCCGCCGGCCGCTCCCTCCAGAGCGCTGACGACGTGCTCCGGCCGGATGGGCCGTGCACGAATGTCGTTGAGCCCGCCGTCGTTGGTCTCGCCCACGACGGCGTTCAGCGAGCGCACGTTCTCCATGTCGGGAAGGGTCAGGGACCACTCGACCATGGCATCCGCGGCGCGCCAGACGCACAGCGTGCAGGTGAGCAGGACGGGCGTCTCCAACTCGCCCAGCTCGCTGACTTGGGTGACGCCGATCAGCTTCCCGTATCCATTCCCCACGTACATGGCTGCCGGCACGCGGTCGAAGTAGGGGTTGCCGGTGTGGGGCCGGATGGCCGTAATGCCGGTGCGCACCCGGTCGCCCTCGACGACCGTCGTGTGGCCCACCAGCACGCCTTCGACGTCCGTGATGGCGTTGTGAGGGCCGGGCTGAAAGATGCCCGGGCTGACGCCGAGGTCGCGGGCGCGGGGTCGGTCGGGAGCGTCCTGCTGCAGGGCCTGGCCCGATTGGGGGACCCAAACCGCGAGGAGCAGGGCGGGGAGGAGCGATCGTGTCCGCATGGATGGCAGACTACGCGGGTTGCGTGGGCGGGGGAAGGGGGGGGAGGAGGGCCTCCGACCGGCCCATGTGAAGAACACGACGAATCCGACCGTACCAGCAATGTCCAACGCGGCGGGCGACGGACGTGCTTCGGGGCAACGCTCGCTCGTTCCACGTCGAAGCACTCCACATTCAACAACGCGCCGACCTGGTCGGTGGGGAGATCGACATGAGTTGGAAGTTCATCCGCGCGGTGGCGGCTGGATCTGCAGTTTTGCTCCCGGTTGGTTTCCTTCTTTATGGCGTGCTCTTCTCATTCATGTTTGAGCAGGGTGCCCTAACCCTCCCCGGGGTGATGAGGGCCTCGCCCTCCGTCCCTTGGATCGTGGCTGGCCAGGTCGCGTTCGGTATACTGGTCGCCCTTGTAATCTCCTGGCGGGGCGCCACGTCGCTCGCCGGGGGAGCCCAGACCGGGGCGATCCTCGGGTTCCTGATGGCGATTGGCTACGACTTCGCCCAGTTCGGCACGTCAAACCTCTGGACCTTGGCGGCGACGCTGCTCGATCCGTTCGTCTCGGCGGCCCTGGTCGCTGCGTCCGGCGCAGTCACCGGATTCGTTTTGGGCCGTGCTCCCCGACCTTCCTGAGCGGGGTGAGTCGGGCATGAGAGGCTATGGGCAGTCCACCTCCAGATTCCAGATCTCGATGACTTCCACCACGCCGACCTCGCGGTAGGTGTAGAAACGGCCGGTCGAAAGAAACGCGCCCACGGCCGGTGGGAGCTCGGCTTGGCCAAGCAGCTCGCCGCCAAGGTCGATGAGCTCGATCACGAGGTCCCATCGCCGGTCCATGGCCCCCAGGTCGAACGGCTCTTCCACTCCGGCGGGCGGTCGTTTCGCTTCGGCCGGCTCAGTCTGAGCCCGTCGCCCGATGACCTGGAGTTGCTCTTCGTCGAACGGGCGGACCGAAAGCAGCATCGGTGGGGGATCCAGGGTCGGCGTGTTGCCGACGTACGCATCGGACGGGAACCAGGGTGGGCTCCTCTCGACTCTGGTTAGCAGACGGCCGGAGTCGGTCGACCATCGCTCGAGGACGTATCGGGTCGGATGCGCCACCCAGGGCTCGTCGGAAGCGTCGGGCTGGAAGAAACGAACATCCGTAATCGCCGGACCGCGGTCCGCGACGTCATCCGGATGACGGCCGAACGAGCGCAGGATATTCCCCGCGGTGTCGACAACGTGGAGTGGCTGACCGCCGCTGTAAGCACCCATCTGCCCGTTCAAGAGGATGGACCCGTTCCCGGTCGGTAGCCCACCCGACTCCGACATGAGCATGCCAGGTCCACGGGCAAATCGAGCAAATCGGAGCTCGGGGTCCAAGACATCGACCTGCCCCCCCATCTCCATGACGAAAAGCGAGTCTGCCGGCCCCACCCGAATCTGGTGGATATTGCGGAACTCGCCCGGACCGTCACCGGCCCGACCTACGAGACCGGTGAAACGTCCGTCCGTCTTGGAATAGGCACGGATCTCCGATGCCTGGTTGATGTCGACGACCAGGAACCGGTCCCGGGTCTCGGCGACCGCAGTGGGTGTCGGTACCCAGGACTCTTCGTCGGCCAAGCCCAAGGTGAGTGCGAGCGACGGTGTGAGCTCGCACGAGGCGGCGGGCGAGCTATGCTCGACGTTGTCGGCTCCGCAGCCCAACAGTGTGAAGACGAACGCGAGCACCGGGCAGATGGATCGGCTTCCGGCGACGGCCGGCCGGAAATTGGTGTCAACCGGACTGACCGAGCTTTGCTCGTCACTCATCGAGCACCTCCCACACCGCCGCCTCCACCTCCCAGGGCACTTGGGAGTCTTTCGCCCACTTGGATGCACCCAGCCGGTGGCGTGGCAGCCCGCTCCGGGCCTTCGGATCCAGCCGTCGCCTCGGCAAGACCGGCCGATCCGGCTTGGGCGGCGCGTCACACAGCACCCTCCCATCCGGCGCGAAGAACGCGACCTTGCCCTCGACGTCCAGACACACCCGCACCCCGCCCTCGTGCACGGCTCGGTGATGCTTGCGGCAAAGCAGCACGAGGTTCCTCAAGCTGGTCTCGCCGCCGTCCGCCCAGTGTTTGACGTGATGGGCGTCGGTAAACCGGAGCCCACATCCGGGAAATCGGCAGCCCCGGTCCCGAACCTCCAACGCACGCCGCAGACTCGGCGGCACGGACCGGGTCTTTCGGCCGACGCCGACTACCGATCCGTCGGTATCCCTCGCGATTCGCACCACTCCCGAGTCGCACGCGATGCGTCTCGACGTTTCAGCTGAAACGCGGGTCCCGTCTTCCAGCTCCGACTGACCGGGGTCGGTGTGCTCAGTCAGTGTCTCCGGATCCACGTGTAGCATCACCTGATAGCGCTCGGCCCGGGATCCACTGACGGGGGCACCCTCACCCCCGAACCCCGCCGCCAGCGCCCGCTCGGCGATCAGCCCGATCGCGTCGGCCCGACGCTGGGCCGGCTCGGTGTCGTCTGCCGCATCGTCTGCCGGCGTGTCGTCGGTCGCTCGGAACAGTGCATCGCTCGCGGCCCCGACCGCTCGCATCAGCGCGGCGCCGACTTCCGGGTCGAGCCGGCCCTTCACGACGACCATGCCGTCGTCGTCGACCCAGGCCGAGAACGTGCGGGTCCGGTGACGAAGCTGCTCGGCCCGGACCTCGCCGGCGCGGTCGAGCTTCTTCCAGCCTCGCACGACGCGTTCGAGCGTAGCCGTGGATCCGGCCCGAGCGAACTCGAGGAGCTGGGCCTCGTTGTCGGGTGTGGCGGCGCGGGTGAGTGCCCGCACTTTCGAGAACGAGAGTTCACCGTTCTTCATCGCGGCCGACGTCTCCGGAAGCTTCTCGAGCGCCAGCGCGGTGCGCACGCGTTCGCGGGCTGTGCCGAGCGTGACGCCCGTCCGCCATGCGAGCCATTCGGCGGCTGACCCGAAGCCTTGAGGCTTCCAGCCTTGGTGCCGGTCGAACCGGGCCAGCAGGGCCATCGCTTCGCACTCCATGACGGCGGCCTCCATGTAGGCCTCGGCGCAGCGCTCGCCGAGCTCGAACAGGTCGTCCTCGGGGTCGGCCGCGTCCGCGGCGGCGGGTGGTATCGCGGGCACGGGCGCGGCGGCACGCTCGCGGACGGCGAGCGACCAATGAGCCGAGCGGACAGAATCGGCGAAAGGCACGTACGTGTACGGCATGGCGGGCGTCTCCGGTAAGTCACAGTAACACAGCGAGATACCCTAAATATACAGGCCCGATTTTCGACCTCTCAGATTGCTCGGAGACACCTGAGGACGCTCAACCAGGCCAACCGAGTCGGACACCCGGTCGTTCGTGTCTTACAGGACCGGGCACCCCCGCCCTGGCCCGTCCACGCCCCTTGGCCCAGCCAACCCCACCGCCGCACACCAAAATCCGTCCATGGTGGTTTGGGACTATCGAATGACGATTCGAGCCACCGATCCCCAACGGTCCGGTCCGATGGTCCGAGCGCTGCCGGAGCCGGATGTCCCGGCTCGCCGAGGCTCGAAGCTTCTCGCGGACCCTGTAGCGAGTGCAGCCAGTAGACGTATGACAACGCGCACACCGGCTTAGAGATAGAAACCCGCTGCACGTAGAAGAGATGTCCGTCGCTTCCCTCCGCATGAAGGTCTGGATGTTCGGGCTGGCTGCCGGCGTGTGCATGCTGGCGTTGCCCCGATCCGGTTCCGCGCAAGCCTTCGTCGTCGACGGGCGGGTGGTGGAGCGTGGGGGAGCCGGGATTGCGAACGCGACGGTTGCACTCGGCGGGCACGGGTTCCGACTAACATCAGCGGACGGTGCCTTCCGGTTCGAGGGGGTCGACGCAAGGCAGTACGTGCTGCGGGTCGAAGCGTTCGGATATCAAACGGAGACGCGCGAGCTGGACGTGGACGGCGACGTGTCCCTCTTGTTGGAGCTGGAGATCTCCCCGCTGCCGCTTGATTCCGTGGTGGTCGAGTCACGCACCGTGGAGTTGGAGGGACGGGTCTGGGATCCCGTTCACGACGTGCCGGTTGCGGAGGCTGAGGTCGTGACTGACCAGGTGGATCCCGCCCGTACGTCATGGGGAGGAGCGTTCAAACTTCGGGTCGCGGAGGGTTTGCCGGTTCGCATCGGCATACGGGCCTTTCGCTATTTGCCCTTGGACACACTCCTGGTCCCGGCCGAGGGCTCCCGACATCGGTTCGCACTCATGGCGGACCCACTCACCGAGCGCATGATCGAAGTCGAGATCGCCCGTCTCGACGATCGTGCCGGCGGACGACGCGCAATGGGAATGGGACCCTTCAACCAAGAGGAGCTGCGTCGTTGGAGCGGCGCCACGCTGCTGGAGTTTCTCAAAACGAGGTTTCCGTTCCGAGGTCGACGGGTTCAGTGCATCGTGCTCGATGAGCGGAACGTCGGCCACACCATGATCGGCCCAACGCTTCAGACGGTGCTCATCGGAGACGTCGAGCGGATCGAGTTCCTCTTTCGAGGCGCCATGCTTCGGGTCTACACACGGGAGTTCATGAAGAGGATGCTCGGAGGAGGCATTGAGCTCCGGCCCCCGGCGTACTCGGACATGGCGGACCCTCCGCTATGCCGGTGACCGCGCATCGATAGATGCCAGCGGACCCTCGCCGCTGCGCTTCGATCACGGTCTCGATCTACCCGGTGATAAGATCCGGCCTGCGTCACATCGTCAAACGATCACCCTTGGCAGGCGCGGGTTCATGCCCTGTATCAGGCGCAGGAATCCCGTTCCCGTTCGCTCGGCCACGGTGTGCGGCAGAATGGCAGCGTGGTCAGGGCCGATGAGCGTGGCGACATCTCCGACGGCGACCGTCTTCTGCTCACCAATCTCGAGAATGGTGTGGGCGGAATTGACGCCGCCCTTTACCGGGTAGAGTCGTCCACCGATGAGCACTTCACACGAGTCCTGAGCGCCCGACGGGTACCCGTCCGTGCGACCCACCGGGAGGAGAGCGATCCAGGTTGGTCGATCGGCCTTGAAGGTGCGGTAGAAGCCGGCGCTCTCGCCGGGCTCCAGGCGTTCGACGCGAACCACTCGGGAGCGGAGTCGGAACACGGGTTTCAGGTCGGCGCGATCCTCGACGCCCTCGCCGCTCGGATAGTTTCCGAAGAGCGCGTTGCCGGGGCGTACCATGTCGTAGTGGGCCTCCGGGAGGTGGAAGAGCTCGAAAGTGGGAGACGCGTGGAGAGTGCCGAGCGGCAGGCCCTGTCCGCCGGCCCAACGGAGGAGCTCCTCAAACCGACCGAGTTGCTCCCGATCGAAGTCGAGATCGTGGGCGAACATGGTGTAGGTGCCGTTGATCTGCACCGACGCGCTCCGGCCGAGCTCCTCCATCCACGAGCGGGCACGCTGGTAGGGCATTCCTTCCCGTCCCATTCCCGTGTCGAGAAAGAGTTGGACCGGAACGGGGCGCCCCAAGCGCCCGGACACCCGTTCCAGTCGGCGCGGTGCGTCGTCGAGCCAGACGGATGGCAGGACATCGTGCCGGACCAGCTCTTCGATCTCGGCTTCGGACCCCTCTGCCATGACCAGGATCGGCTTGGTCACCCCGGCATCCCTCATGGCCAGGGCCTCTTCGACCCTGACGCACGCGATGCCGCCCACCTCCGGAAGATCCGCCAAGACCGGTGCCACCGCCCGGTCGCCGAGGCCGTAGGCGTTGTTTTTCACCACGGCCAGGATTGGACGACCACCGGACAGCCGGGCGGCTTCGCGAACGTTGTGTCGGTACGCTGCCCGGTCGATCTCGATCCACGGATCGAAGCTGTCGGGAGAGAAAGGGCGGCCGCCGATCGCGGGAGACGAGGCGGCAGGGACCGGAGTCGACGTGCAGCTTGCCGCCGCGGTTAGTCCCAGCGCGCCACACGACATCTCCAGGAGTCGGCGACGCGAGAGCGTGGAGGGTCGGGGGAGGTGTGAACGGGACTCCATTTCCTCTCCTTGCGTGTCCTTGCGTGATCGGATGTCACCACTGGCGCACCACAGCGATGGCCGTGAGTCTACGAAACGCCTCGGGTTCGTCGCGAGCCATGGCACCAGCCGCCCGACAACCCGTGCCACTCCAACGCTCAAGAGGTGGGGAAAATGATCATCAGCAACACACAGGAAGTTCCGGGAAGGACCATCGTCGAGTTCTTTGGTGTGGTGACCGGCAGCACGGTTCGCGCGAAGCATATCGGGCGGGACATCATGGCCGGCCTGAAGAACGTGGTCGGGGGTGAGCTGACGGGTTACACGGAACTGCTATCGGATGCCCGCGGTGAGGCGATTCGACGCATGAGCTATCAGGCCGAGAACATGGGCGCGAACGCCATCGTGAACGTGCGGTTCGCGACCAGCAGCGTGGCGCAAGGCGCCGCTGAGCTGTTCGCGTACGGGACTGCAGTCACGGTGGAGTAGAGCCATGGAATTCCTTGCATATGGTATCGCTCCCGCCATGCTACTGGTCGCTTGGATCTCCGGAACTGTCATCGAACGCCGGCACTTGAGCAGGCTGCGGCTTCTCGAAAGCGGATCACGCGGCGTGCTGAGCCTGACGCTAGAGGACCTCCCCCCGGACTGGCACGTCGAATCATGTGAGCTGGTGATGGGCAACGTCGTGATCTCACAGGACTACTTCAAGCGCATCGCGGCGAGCATCAAAGGCGTTTTCGGGGGCAACATTCGGGCGTACGAACCTCTTTTGGAGCGTGCCCGCCGAGAGGCCCTGATTCGCATGAAGGGCGTGGCCCATGCGCGTGGTTACCACACGATCATCAACGTTCGGATCGAGACGGCGACCTTGGCCAGTTCCCGCCGCGACGGAAAGGGCACGGCAGGCGTCGAGATCCTCGCCTTCGGCACGGCGATTTCACTGTCGGGCGGGCGCCGCCCTCTGCGTGGTGCGTAGTCCCCGAGTGGAGTCTCTGCCCTTACAGTCGTGCATCCATGATCATCACGTGCACGATCTTCCATTCGCCCTGACGACGTTCGAGAACCACGGTGCGGTGTACCCTCCGAGGTTTTGCGAGATCGTCCCGGTTGGTGGTTCGGGTGCTCTCGTTGGTGCTGTGAACGATGACTCCCGGTCCCAGATAGCGGGTTGAAAGACGTACGACGTTGGACGACTCCTCCTCCGCCACCTCCGCGTCGAAATGGTCGAACATGCCGGTCAGGAAGTCTCCGAGCTCGTCGTGACCGCGGAGAACGATGCCACGCCCGTCGCCCCGGCCTACCTGCTCCTGCGTAGGAAGACTCGGTGGGGTGCAGGGGGATGGATCGGGCTGGCCGGACTCCGGTCCAGGCTGCGCGTGGTAAGTAGCGACCCGAATCAAGCGGGACCGCTGTCCATCGGCGCGGCTCATAGAGTCGACCGTGATCTTTTCGACCACGGAGGGCAAATGCTCCAGGAGACGAAACAGCCGAGCGACGGTCCAATCCAGAAGCACGTCAGCGCCACCTACTACACGCTACGATGGGGGCTCGCGGCCCTCGGCATCGCCTTTCCATTCGTGCTTTGGATCGGAGGGCGCTTCTATGGCCTACCGTTGCAGGATTCCATGAGTCACTACTACCACGCCAACACGGGCGCTCAAGCGAGTGGCGCGATGAGGGACGGGTTCGTGGGTTTCCTGTTTGCGCTCGGGGCTTTGCTCTACCTGTACAAGGGGTTCACCAAGCTGGAGAATGTCCTACTCAACGCTGCCGGGGCCTTGGCGGTCGGGGTTGCCGTCTTCCCCATGGCTTGGCCTCCTTCGGACTCTGCCGCAGCGTTCAGCCTTCACGGAGCCTGCGCGGTCCTGGCTTTCGTCTGTCTGGCGGTCGTCGCTTGGGTCACTCCTGAACGCTCGTTGAGGCTCATGGAAGACGAGGCCAAGCGGAGAAGATACCGGGCCTTCTACCGTGCGGTGGCGATCTTCATGTTCGTGTTCCCGATCGTTGCATGGGTCACCGCGGCGTTTCTCGGCATCACAGGGAAGTGGATATTCGTGATGGAGGCGCTTGGTCTTCTGGGCTTTCTCGGCTACTGGGTGGCAAAGAGCCTGGAGATGAGCGAAACGCAGGCTGAAGGAAAAGCTCTGCGTGGGCTGTTGATATCCCAACAAGGACGTGCCTGACCAGGACGCGACCATATACCGTGCGGAGCGAGGGTCCACATCTGGAAGAACCCGCTCAATCCCCCTGAAGGAGCCTCTCCAACACGACATGTCCGCCCTCCCGCGCCCACTGCGCGGGAGTCGCAATGAAGCTCGCATCCAGGATCGTTCGACTCGCACCGTGCGACAGCAACAGGTCGACCGTGTCGGAATGGCCGTTGATGGCGGCCCAGTGAAGCCCGGTGCCTCCGAACACTCCCTTCGCGTCGACGAAGGCGCCGTGGTCGAACAAGGCCGCAACCGTTTCGGTGTGCCCGTTCCTGGCTGCCGCATACAGCGCGTCACCGAGGATATCCCCGAGAATGTGTGCGGAGTGGTGGGGCCAATAGTCGTCCGGTTTCGAGGGTGCGTCCCGACGACGGTGCTCCGCGGCTACGACTTCGGACTGTAGCACGGCCCGCACGTGAGCCAGGTGGCCCAGCGCGGCTCCCGTTATGAGCGTGAGGCCGCTGGCTCCCCGCGAGAGGAGAAGATCCGCGACACGGCCGCTCCCCATCGTTGAGGCCCAGTCGAAGGGCGACGCTCCCCAGGACGACCTGGCTTCCGGGTCGGCGCCCGCTTCGAGGAGCAGACGAGCGCAAGTCGCTTGATCGGACTCCGCAGCCCAGTGGAGGGGAGTCTTGCCATGCTCGTCGGTGGACCGACACAAGTCCGGGTCGGTCGCCAGCAGGGCTGCTACCTCATCGGCCACGCCCTCGTAGGAGGCGTGGCGGAGTCTTTGTGCTAGGTCCATAGGGAGGGGCGTCCAGACGGGCAAGGGAGTTCTTTCGCTTCCACCAATCTGATGGATCGGCCGGCCCACGTCTCGGTGTGAAGCTTTCTTCATCCTGTCATCACCCTTCCTTCACCAAGCTTCGTGTAAGCTATTGCGTCCGAACTGGGTAGCCTCAGCGCGGAGACGTAAATGTCGCGCTTGGTCTGGATCATCCTTCTCCTCGGGTTTGCGGCCGACCCCGGACCGCTCTTTGCCCAGGGACGAGCCTCGGCGGAGGAATTCGCTCCCCTGCGATCCGGGGAGCAGCTCCACTTGGCTGACCTGCTCGAAAGAGTGGCGTCGCGCAGTCCTCGGATTCGGGCGGCCAGGGCCCATGCGGCTGCCGCCGTTCCCCGGGTGCGAGAAGCCTCGACCCTGCCCGACCCGATGCTTCAGCTCGGGTTCATGAACGTCGGGCTGCCGGACTTCAACGCGGATATGCCGGCTACGATGGCTCCGATGCTTCAACTGACGCAGTCCTTTCCCTTTCCGGGAAAGCTCTCCCTTCGCGGAGAGATCGCCACGGCGGCGCGCGACATGGCCGTTGCGGGCGCGCGCGAGGCGGAATGGGTCGTCCGCGACCGGGCGGCGGACCTGTTCTACAGGCTGTACGCGCTGGACAGACAACTGGAAGTGATGCGGGGAACGCTGTCCTTGCTGATCGATTTTCAGGCGGCTGCCAAGGCGATGTATGCGGCGGGGAACGGTCGGCAGGTCGATGTGCTCCGCGCCGATGTCGAGGTGGCTCGCATGGACGGCGAGATCCGCAAGATGCAAGCGTTACGGATCACGGTAGTCGCCCGATTGAACGGGGTGCTCGACCAACCCGCGGACGCGCCGCTCGGCCTCCCCGTTTTCGGACGTCTCCCTGCGGATGTTCCCCAGAGGGACACCCTACGCGCCTGGGCTGAGGGGAGCAGGCCCATCCTCGCGCAGGCCAGACGCGGTGTGGAACAGGCCGAAGCCCGGATGGAGCTGGCCCGAAAGGAGATCTGGCCCAACCTCACGATCGGCTTGGCCTATGGGCAGCGAGACCGGGGTGCGGGGGTGGAGCGGATGGGAAGCGCCATCTTCGGGGTCAGCCTGCCGGTTCACGCCGGCTCTCGGCAGCTGGCGCTGCGAGAGGAGTCGGCCGCCGCCAGAGTTGGCATGGAGGCCGACCTGGCAGGATTCCGCGCGGAGGTAGACGCCAGGATCGGAGAGCTACTTGCCGAGCTCGATCGCGCTCGCACGCTGATCCGTCTCTATCGCGGCGAAGTGCTTCCCGAGGCACGGGCGACCGTCGAGTCCGCGTTCTCGTCCTACCGCGTCGGCGTGGTGGACTTCACCGTGCTCGTCGACGCGCAGATGACCGTGAATCGATATGAGGGCGAGCTTTTCCAGGTACTCGCCGACTACGGGCGTGCCATCGCGAGCTTGGAGTCTGCGATCGGTCGGGAGCTTCCCGATACGCAACGGGCCGTCACCGAAGACGGAGGTGATCGATGACGAGTCGGAGGCAGTGGCTCCTCTCGGCCGGGATCGTAGCGGCCGCTCTCGCGGTCGTCGTTTTCCAGTTCAGAGGCGACTCTGCTGCGCCTCCCCCGCAGGCCGCCGACGGCCACGACCATGAGGCCATGATGGGGGCGGCCGGCGAGCAGATGCCCGTCCGGCTCGGTGTGGACGACGCCCGTCGGATCGGCGTGACTTTCGCCGAGGTGGAGTCCCGGATTCTGGAGCAGACGATTCAAGCCCTGGGGGCGGTGGCTTACGACGAGACCAGGCTGGCGGCCGTCAATCCCAAGGTCGAGGGATGGGTGGAAGACCTCTACGTCGACTTCACCGGCGCCCCCGTCCAAAGGGGCCAGCCGCTCCTATCCGTCTACAGTCCCGGCCTGGTAACCGCGCAGGAAGAGCTGGTGTTGGCCACGCGGCTCATGGAGTCTGCGGCGGAGGGACGAGCGTCTGAGAACGCGCGGGCTCTCGTGGAGTCCGCACGGAGACGGCTCGCGTACTGGGACATCTCCCCGGAGGAGATCCGGCGGATCGAGACCGGCGGCGAGGTGACAAAGACCCTGACCCTCCGAGCGCCCGCGACTGGAACCATCGTGGAGAAGAACGTGGTCGAGGGCGACCGAATCACGCCCGGCATGACCATCTACCGCATCGCGGACCTTTCGCGGGTCTGGATCGAGGCGGACGTCTTCGAGAAGGACCTCGGCCTGGTGGATGAGGGAATAGGAGCGGTAGTCGAGTTCGAGTCCTATCCCGGCCGCGAGTTTCCGGCCGTGATCACCTATGTGTACCCGACCGTCGCAATGGACTCGCGTACCGGACGGATTCGATTGGAGCTCGCCAACCCGAATCTCATGCTCAAGCCGGGCATGTACGCGGAGATTGCGGTGGGGCCCTTGCCCTCCTCGCCTACCTCCGTCATTCCCCGCAGCGCGGTGTTGTCCACCGGCGAAAGAAACCTGGTGTTCGTTCGTGCCACGGACGGATCGCTCAACCCCACGGAAATCAGGGTCGGGCGTGCGGTGGGCCGGGAGATAGAGGTGCTGGACGGTCTCTCTGTGGGTGATCGCGTGGTCTCTTCAGCGGCGTTTCTGGTGGACGCCGAATCCAACCTCGGTGCGCTTACCGCCGGCATGCTGCAGGACGCCGGCGCCGAGACGATGGACGGAGAGATGGATCACGTGATGCCTCCGTCGTCCAATCCGGAGCGATAGGGGGCTCTCGAATGCTCCAGCGCGTCATCGAGTGGTCGGTCCGCAACCGATTTCTGGTGCTGATCCTCTCATTGATCATCGCCGCCGGTGGAATCGTGGCAATGCGCAACATGCCGCTCGACGCGCTTCCCGATTTGTCCGATGTCCAGGTCATCGTCCGGACCGACTACCCCGGCCAAGCTCCGCAGATCGTAGAGGACCAGGTGACGTACGCCGTCACCTCTGAGATGCTGAAAGTGCCAGGGGCGCAGACCGTCCGGGGGTACTCGTTTTTTGGAACCTCGTTCGTATACGTGCTCTTCGAAGACGGCACCGACCTCTACTGGGCTCGGAGCCGCGTACTCGAGTACCTATCGGGTATCCGCGGGCGGCTGCCCGAGCAGGCGGAGCCAGCGCTGGGGCCGGACGCGACAGGTCTCGGCTGGGTGTACCAGTACGCCCTCGAAGACACCACCGGCACCATGTCCCTCGCCGACCTTCGGTCCTATCAGGATTGGTACCTCCGCTACCAGTTGACCGCGGTTCCCGGCGTGAGCGAGGTCGCCACGGTCGGTGGATACGAGAGGGTGTACGAGGTAACCGTCGATCCGGTCAAACTCCGCGGATTCGGGATCCCTGTGACACGGATCCTCGACGCCATCCGTGCTTCGAACGAAGACGTCGGCGCGGTGGTGCTGGAGATGGCGGAGCGCGAGTTCATGATTCGCGGCCTCGGCTATCTGCAGAATCTGCGCGACATCGAGCGGATCGTGGTGGCGTCCACCGCTCACGGCACCCCGGTGCGGGTCGCGGACGTCGCGGAGGTTCGTCTGGCTCCTGACGTACGCCGGGGCGTTGCCGACCTGGACGGCCGGGGTGACGTGGTCGGCGGAATCGTCGTGATGCGCTTCGGAGAGAACGCGCTCGCCACGATCGGGCGAGTGAAGGACAAGCTCACCGAGCTGGAGCCCGGGTTTCCGGCAGGGCTCGTCGTGACGCCGGTGTACGACCGCTCCGATTTGATCCTCCGCGCCATTGAGACTCTGAAAGAGAAGTTGTTGGAGGAGTCTCTGGTCGTTGCGCTCGTCACCCTGCTGTTCCTGGCCCACTTCCGTAGCGCCTTGGTTGCCATTCTCACGCTGCCGCTGGGCATCCTGATGGCGTTCATCACGATGCGGGCCCTCGGCCTGGGCGCGGACATCATGAGCCTGGGGGGGATTGCCATCGCGATCGGCACCATGATCGATGCTGCGATCGTCATGATCGAGAACATGCACAAGCATCTAGAACGAGCGATCGACGACAAGCGCGCGAAGTGGGCAGACGCCAAAGGGGTGCTTCCCGACGGTTCGGACGGAGGCCGTCTACACACGGACCTGCTGTCCACGAAAGAGCGCTGGGACGTGGTCGTGCGCTCCTCCAAGGAGGTCGGGCCCGCCCTGTTCTTCAGCCTCCTGATCATCACGGTGTCGTTCCTCCCGGTCTTCAGTCTCGAGGCGCAAGAAGGCCGGCTGTTCTCACCGTTGGCATGGACCAAGACGCTGTCGATGGCAGCGGCCAGCCTACTGTCCGTCACCATGGTCCCGGTGGCCATGGGCCTGTTCATCAAGGGTCGCATCCGACGGGAGCACTCCAACCCGGTGAATCGGGCCCTGGTCAGGGTGTACCGACCGGTCCTGGAGTTCGCGCTGGCACGGCGGGTCCAGGTCGTTGCCGTCGCCGGTGCCGTGCTCATCCTCACGGCCATTCCGCTCCGGAGGATCGGATCCGAGTTCATGCCCCCCCTCAACGAAGGCAGCATTCTCTACATGCCCACCACGTTGCCGGGCATCAGCGTCGCAAAAGCGAGCGAAACGTTGAGGGTCCAAGACTCGATCATCGCCGCCTTTCCCGAGGTGCAACGCGTGTTCGGGAAGGCCGGGCGAGCGACTACGGCGACCGATCCCGCTCCCCTGTCGATGTTCGAGACCACGATCGTCCTCAGGGAAGAGAGCGAGTGGCGTCGGGGGATGACGTTCGAACGGCTCGTCAGCGAAATGGACGACGAGCTCCGGATGGCCGGAATTACGAATTCGTGGACGATGCCGATCAAGGGCCGCATCGACATGCTGGCGACCGGCATTCGGACTCCTGTGGGCGTCAAGATCTTCGGCCCCGATCTACACGAGCTTGAGAGGTTGGCGGAGGAAGTCGAGGCCGCCGTCCGGATGGTTCCCGGCACCCGTTCGGCCTTCGGCGAGCGAGTCGTGAGTGGCTCGTATCTGGATATCGAGATCGATCGGGCCGCCGCCGCACGCTACGGGTTGAACGTGAAACAGGTACAGATGGTCATTGCCTCCGCGATCGGCGGCATGAGCGTGACGCGGACCGTGGAGGGCCGAGAGCGCTACGGCGTTCGCGTGCGCTATCCCCAGGAGCTGCGCGATCAGCCGGAGAAGCTGGCGGAGATCCTGGTTCCCGTCGCCACCCGCCGAGGAGGATCCGACATGGCGGACATGGCGGCGCCGGCGACGATGTCCGGCATCCTCGCCAGTGGAGGCTCCGCCCGGTCCGGCATGGAGGGGATGGTGGCGGGAGGGGCGATGGCCACCGCCCAGATCCCGCTCGGTCAAGTAGCCTCGATCCGGACCGTGGGAGGTCCGATGGCCGTGAAGACCGAGCAGGCCTTTCCGACGGCGTGGGTCTTCGTGGACGTCGAAGGCAGCGACCTCGGATCGTACGTTGCCGAGGCCCAACGTGCTGTAGCCGACATGGTAGACCTCCCCGCCGGATACAGCCTCACGTGGTCCGGTCAGTATGAGTATATGCAGCGGGCGAAGGAGAAGCTCGCCATGGTGGTGCCCGCCACGCTGGTGATCATCTTTCTCCTTCTCTTCCTGAATTTCGGGACGTTCGGCGAGACGTTGATCGTGATGCTGTCTCTCCCGTTCAGCCTGGTGGGAGGTGTCCTGATCATGGCGATCCTGGGCTTCAACTGGTCGGTCGCCACGGGCGTTGGCTTCATCGCCCTCGCGGGTGTGGCCGCCGAAATCGGCGTGATCATGCTCCTCTATCTCGGGAGCGCTTGGAAAGAGCGCAGTGACGTTCACCTGGACCGCTCGGTTGCAGGCCTGCGCGAGGCCGTGATTCAGGGAGCGGCCCTGCGCGTCCGTCCGATCATGATGACCGTCACCGCGATCATCGGGGGGCTCCTTCCGATTTTCTGGGGACAGGGGACGGGCGCGACCGTCATGCGCAGGATCGCCGCTCCGATGGTGGGGGGCATGGCCTCGGCAACGCTGTTGACCCTGATCGTGATTCCCGCCGTCTTCTCCCTGTGGCAGGAGGCGGTGCTCAGGCGGGAGCAGACGAAGCCGGCCTCGAAGCCGGTAGCCGTTCCGGTCGGGCTGGAATGAGCGCGGACGAGCGACACCACGGGCACCACGCAGATGGAGCTGCTCCGCACGCGCACGCTCACGCGGATGGGCCCGGACACGATGCCCACGACAAGCACGCCGGGCACAGTGTGGCGATGTTTCGGGACAAATTCTGGTGGAGCCTGGCCCTGACCGTTCCCACGCTCCTTTGGGGCGAGCTGCCGCAGAGATGGTTCGGATACAACGCTCCCAGCTTCCCCGGATCGGCGTATATCCCAGCCGTTTTCGGCACGGCCGTGTTTTGCTACGGCGGGTGGGTGTTCGTGCAGGGCGCGATTCGCGAGCTACGCAATCGGCTGCCGGGAATGATGGTCCTGATCTCGCTGGCGATCTCCGTTGCCTTCCTCTACAGCGCGGCAGTGACCCTCGGGTGGGACGGATCCCCGCTGTGGTGGGAACTGGCGACGTTAGTCACCATCATGCTGCTCGGCCACTGGATCGAGATGCGGTCCGTTACCCAGGCCGAGGGGGCGTTGAAGGAACTCGCCAAGCTCCTTCCCGACACGGCCGTCAGGATTGCTGACAACGGTGATCTCGAGGACGTGGCCGTGGCCGAGCTACGAGTCGGCGACCTGATCTTGATTCGTCCCGGAGCGGGCATCCCCGCCGACGGCGAGGTCGCTTCGGGTCGGAGCGCGATCAACGAGTCCCTGCTCACCGGCGAATCCAAGCCGGTGAACGTGACCACGGGGTCTCGGGTGGTGGCCGGTACCGTCAACGGCGCCGGCTCTCTACGGGTCCGAGTCACCGACGTCGGTGAAGGGACGGCGTTGGCCGGAATCATGCGGCTCGTCGCCGAAGCTCAGAGCTCACGCTCCCGGGCTCAAGCGCTTGCCGATCGTGCCGCCTTTTGGCTCACGATCGTCGCGATCGGAGCCGCGTTGGTGACCCTCGTCGCATGGCTCGCGGCAGGGGCGGAGCGAGCCTCCGTCGTCGAGCGCGTGGTTGCCGTCCTGGTCATCGCCTGCCCCCACGCCCTGGGGCTGGCAGTTCCGTTGGTAGTCGCCATTTCGACGACGCTCGGCGCCCGAAACGGCCTACTGGTAAGGGATCGCCGCGGCCTGGAAGAGGCCCGTAGCATCGATGCGGTCGTCTTCGACAAGACCGGCACGTTGACCCTCGGCGAATTCGGCGTTGCCACGATCGATACGGAGGAGGGGTGGGAAGAGGCCGAGGCCCTTCGCCTGGCCGCCGCCGTGGAGAGAGACTCCGAGCACACCATCGCCCAGGGCATTGTGAACGCGGCGAAGGAACGGAATCTCGCGGTTCCTGACAGCGAGTCGTTCGAGGCGATCCCCGGCCACGGGGTCGTAGCGCGTGTCGAAGGCCGATCGTTCCAAGTGGGCGGCCCGGCGCTCCTCCGCAGGGCGGGCGTCGAGCTTTCCGAGGAGCTGAGCGAGGCGGCGAGGGCGAGCGAAGAGCGGGGGCAGACGACCGTGTTTCTCCTCGAAGGCGATCGGCCTCGGGCGGTGTTCGGCCTGGCGGACCGCATCCGGCCCGAATCGCATCAGGCGGTGGCCGCGCTGCACAGTCAGGATGTCGAGGTCGTCATGCTGACCGGCGACGCTCGACCGGTGGCCGAGGCGGTCGCGGGCGACCTCGGCATCGATAGCGTTTTCGCCGAGGTTCTGCCCGACGAAAAGGCCGAGAACGTCCGTTCCCTTCAGGCTGAGGGAAAGCGGGTCGCGATGGTTGGCGACGGTGTAAACGACGCGCCCGCGCTGGTCACCGCCGACGTGGGCATCGCGATCGGCGCGGGCACCGACGTGGCGGTGGAGGCCGGCGACATCGTTCTGGTTCGTAGCGATCCCCGAGACGTTCCGCGGATTATCTCTCTAAGTCGAGCCAGCTACCGGAAGATGGTCCAAAACCTATGGTGGGCCGCCGGATACAACGTCTTCGCGATCCCGTTGGCAGCGGGGGCGCTAGCCCGTTGGGGCGTTCTACTGCACCCCGCGTTCGCGGCCGTGCTCATGTCGGCGAGCACCGTAATCGTCGCCCTCAACGCCCAGCTCCTCAGAGGAGCGGACCTGTCGGGGTCGGAAGTGGGCTAGATCTCGGCTGATCATAGACCTCACCCCCCTAAGGAATCACCCCCACCACATCCCCGAACACCAATCCTGCCAGCTCCTCGGACAACTCGTCCACCAGTCCGTCCAGGATCCGCTGCTCCTCCACGTACGCGGATTCCTCGAACAGCCGCCGGGTCCCGGCCGAGATGTCCAGATCACGGTAGTCCCCTGTGAACAGGGCCTGCTCCACCCGCCCTTCGGCGCTGATTTCAACGGTGCGCTCGGCGATCACGCGTCGGGTGTGGGCGTCCACGACCCTGTAGGCGACGGCCGCATCGAATAGCACGTCCATGGTTTGTTCGACGTAGACGGTGTCCATCACGACGGGACCCACCCGGCCCCGCTTGAACCGTACGGGCCGCCGCACCTCGCGCACGTCCCGGTCCAGTCGCTGCAGGTCCAGGAACTCGGTCATGACCACGTAGTCGGCGCCTACGACCCGGCCGACCTCTGCGCCGTCCCACGGCTCCAGCCGGACGCGGTCGATCCCGGCGCGGCGGGCCTCCCTGGCCACGAGCACGGGATCCAGTGCGACCACGAACGGCACCGGATGGGCCCAGTGGTTGTGCGTGAGCACGGTCGCGAGGTCCTCGGTCACTCGGGCTGCGTGCTCATCCGAGGCAGGGTGTGCACGCGCAAGCGGCAGGAAGGCGACCGGGCGGGTGCCGTACACGAGCGCATCGTCTTGAAAAGCGACGGCCCGATCCGTGATGTCGTCATAGCCCGGCGCGACGTCCAGTGCCCGGCCGGCGCGAGCGTAGGCGGACCGAAATGCGCCCTCGTCCATGTCGTGGGCGGCCCAGTCCAGGTGTAGCTCGGCGGTCCGATGCGTGAACTTCTCCCGCTGAGGGCTGTCGGCGGGCAGGTAGGAGGATGCCCGATCATACGACTGGACGGCGGCACCCCAGCGGCCGGCCAGGGCGTGATGCTCGGCACGGTTGCGATGTTCTTCCACGGTCTGCTCGGTGAGGCGGGTGCGGAGCGGAGGCACGCCTTGGGGGAGCGGAGTCCGGAAGCCCACCCGGCGCGCGGCAGCCTGGAGGCGATCGGCGCGTGCCAACGCGCCCAGGCCGGACTCGTATTCGCCTTGGGCTTGGTGGGCTTTGGCGTCGTCGACCAGATTTTGGAGCGCCAAGGGCGTCACTTCCCTGAGGCGTTCGTCCGCCACGGGATGGCCGGGCTCCTTTTCCAGCACCTCGACGTATTGGTACGCCGCTTCTTCGTAGCGGCCCATGGCCTCGGAGGTCTCGGCCTTTTCCAAGCGTTCTTCGATGCTGGTGCAGGCGGAGGCGACGAGCGCCAACGCCAGGAAATGGAGGGTGTTGCGTAGAAGACGGATCGGATTCATGGGTCGGTCTCGCGCGTGGATCCCTGCCGCAAGCCAGCCAGCCGGGCGTGGGTTCTACAGCCCGGAATCCGCAAGTCACACGCCAGTTTTCCGTCTCGGGCCTTTGCGCTAGGGGCCCGCTTGTGTACCGTTTCGGGCGTCCAACGAGTTAGGAGAACTCCATGTCGGCAACGCCAATCCCGCCGCCCTCCGCGGTGGGGCGCTTTTTCCTTCCCGGTCCCACCGCAGTGCACCCGGACGTGCTGATGGCCCAGGCCCGCAACGTCATCGGACACCGCGGGAATGACATCAAGCTCCTGATGGCAGACCTGCAGCGGGGCCTCAAGCCCCTGTTCGGGACGAGCCGGCCGGTCTTTATCGGCACCTGTTCCGGCAGCGGAATGATGGAGATGGGTGTCCGCAACGCGGTGGGCTCGCGGATGCTCTCTCTGGTGAACGGAGCTTTCTCTGAGCGGTTCGCCCGCATCGGAGAGGCCTGCGGCTTCGCGGTCGAACGGATTGCGGTACCGTGGGGCCAGGTGGTCGGCGCCGATCAGCTCGCGGATCGGCTGGCGGGTGTGCGCTACGACGCGGTCACGATGTGTCACTCGGAGACGTCGACGGGAGCCCTCACGCCGGTGGATGAGCTGGCCCCCGTCGTTAGGGAGCGTCAGCCGGAGGCCCTGGTGCTGGTGGACTCGGTGTCGGGCGCGGGGGGGCTGGCCATCGAAGCGGACGAGTGGGGCCTGGACTTCGTGCTCACGGGATCCCAAAAGGCGTTCGCGGTGCCACCCGGACTCGGGTTCTGCGTGGCTTCGGAGCGCATGATGGCCCGCTCGCAGGAACGGACCACCAAGGGGTTCTACTTCGACCTGACGCTCTTCGCGAAGAACCTCGAGTTGGAGCAGACGCCCACCACCCCGGCGGTCACGCTCCTGTACGCGCTGGAAGCCCAGCTCGGCCGGATCCACGAGGAGGGTCTGTCCGCCCGGTTCCTTCGCCACGCCGCCATGGCGGAGCGGTGCCGGGAGTGGGTGTCCAACCTGGCGGACCGCACGGGAGCGCCGTTTCGGGTGTTCGCGGCGCCGGGATTCCGGTCGCCCACCGTTACGTGCGTGGAACTTCCGGAAGAGGTCGGCGGTCCTGAGGTGGTAGAGGCCATGAACGATCGAGGATTCGTGATTGGAACCGGATACGGGAAACTGAAAAAGCGCTGCATCCGCATCGGGCACATGGGCGAACACCGGCAGGGGGACCTGGATGCGCTGCTGGGGGCACTGGATTCGGTGCTGACGGCGTCGGTCTCGGGGGTGCCTGCGTGACCAACACGCGATCCGAGGGGCTCGTCGAGGCAGAGCCCGTGACCGAGACAAATCAGTCGGAACGCGTCACTCAAACGAACCTGGCCGCCACTGACGGCGAGAAGAGGCAGAGCGCGGATCGCCGGCAGTGGGATCGCCGGGCCACTCCACCCTTCTGTGTGGTCGTGGCCGACCCCATTTCCGAAACGGGCCTCAGGCCGCTGTCGGAGGACCCGAGGTTCGAGGTCGTGTCCACCGCGAACGGGTCGGGAGAGGTGCTCGCCAACGCCCTGGGCAGAGCGGTGGCGCTCATCGTCCGGAGCCGTACCCGCGTTACGCCCGAGCTCTTGGACAGCGCGGAGAACCTCCGCGTCATCGGGCGGGCCGGCGTCGGAGTCGACAACATCGATCTGGACGCCGCGACGGAGCGCGGCATCGCGGTGATCAACGCGCCCGAAGGGAACACGGTCTCTGCGGCCGAGCTGACGCTGGCCCTGATGTTATCGGCCGCCCGCCGGGTGGCCGCGGCGGATCGCTCGGTCCGCGCGTTGGAGTGGACCCGGTCTCGCTTCGGTGGCATGGAGCTCCGCGGCAAGGTGCTCGGCCTGGTGGGCGCGGGCCGGATCGGTGGAGAGGTGGCGCGCCGCGCCCGGGCCTTCGGGATGTCGGTCTTGGTGTACGATCCCTACCTCGCCGCAAATCGTGTCAGGGAGCTGGGCGGCGATGCCGCGGACCTTCCGACCGTCCTGGAGACGGCGGACGTCATCTCGCTGCACGTTCCGCTCACGGACTCGACTGTGGGGATGATCGGCCGGGCGGAGCTGGAGACCATGAAGCCCACGGCCATCCTCATCAACGTGGCGCGCGGCGGGGTCGTGGACGAGGAGGCGCTGGTCGAGGCTCTTCGCGCCGGCACGATCAGTGGAGCCGCGCTCGACGTATACGCGGCCGAGCCCCTGGAGGCGGACAGCCCGCTGCGGGAGGCGCCCAACCTGGTCCTCACGCCCCATCTGGGGGCTTCCACGGCCGAGGCCCAGGAGCTGGTGGCGACGGAGATCGCCGAAGGGATACGCCGCGCCCTGGTGGATGGGGACCTCTCCCGCGCGGTGAACGCGCCGCAGGTGGGAGGCGAGGCCCTGAAACGGCTTCACGACCTCCTCAGCCTGGCCGGCCGGCTCGGAAAGCTCGCCTGCGGGCTCGCTCCCGCGCCCGCCAAGTCGGTGGAGGTCCGGTACTCGGGATCCCACCAAGATGCGCCCCGGCCGGTCACCCAGGCCGTGCTGGCCGGCATCCTGGAAGACGTGGTGGGGAGAGACCGGGTCAATTTCGTGAGCGCGGGACACCTCGCGGAGGAACGGGGCATCGACGTCACCCGTGCCCACTCGCCGTCCAGAGCCGACTACGGGGAACTCCTCGAGGTCGTGCTCCACACGGACGCGGGCACGACCTCGGTCGCCGGCGCGCTGCTGGGGCCGGGACACCCGCGGCTGGTCCGGATCGAGGAATACGGAGTGGACATCGTGCCGAGCGGGGCAATGATCATCCTGCGGAATCGCGACGTGCCCGGCGTAATCGGGAGCGTGGGCACCGTGCTGGGCTCGCTGGGATACAACATCGCCGGGTACCACCAGTCGCGGCGGTCCGCGGGTGGCGAGGCAATGGCGGTGGTGTCCGTGGACGGGCCGCTCGACCGTTCGGCGATCGCCCGCTTGGAAGCGGTGCCGGACGTGATCAGCGCGACCAGCGTAGAGCTGCCCGAGGACTGAGCTGCCGGCGGGTGGCGCGACTCAGGACAGGAACAGGCCGTCCACCAACATGAGCCCCAGGATCAGCGGCTGGTAGAGCAACGATCCCAGGAAGACCTTCCGAGCGTTGTCGGTCGTCATGCGCCGGGCGGCCCGGATCGACAGCCAAAGCAGCCAGCCGCCCAGCAGGAACGCCCCGACCGCGTAGAGCTCGCCCGTGAGGCCGATGTACGTGGGAGCCAGGCTGAGGGGAATCAGCGCGCCGGCGTAGAGCATCATGTGCCGGCCGATAGCCTTGCCCTCGTCATCCGAGCGCGGGGCGAGCCGGAAGCCGGCGGCTTCGTAGTCCGACCGGAGCACCCACGCCAACCCCAGCACGTGGGGGAGCTGCCAGAGGTAGGCCACCGCGAAGATGGCCCACGCGCCCGGGCCGACCGTTCCGCCGGTGGCGGCGCTCCAGCCGATCAGGGCGGGCAGCGCGCCGGGAACGGCCCCGACCAGGGTGGCCAGGTAGGAGCGTTTTTTCAGGGGAGTGTAGAGGCCGTTGTAGGCCAGTCCGGAAACGAGCGTCAGCACGCCGGCGACCGGTGACGCCGCCAGGCCCAGATAGAGGCTTCCCCCCAAGAACAAGCCCAGCCCGAACACGAGTGCGGCCCGGGGCGCGAGGCGGGCCGAAGGAAGCGGCCGGGTCCGCGTGCGCACCATGCGCCCGTCCACCTCGCGCTCGATGTACTGATTGAGCGCCAGGGCGCCGCCGGTGGCCACGGCCGTCCCGAACAGGAGCTGCACGAAATCGGCGACGCCGTTGCCCAGGCCTCCCGCGAGCAGGTAGGCGACCGCCGCCAAGAGCGTGACGTACAGGACAATGCCCGGCTTGGTCAGCTCGTAGTACGCGCGCAGCGTCCCGGCGGTGGTCGACAACGGCGTTTCCAGGGGTTTGAGGCGGGTCCGAAACTTGAACTGCGCAGATACAGTATTACGAATGCCAGGCGCAAGATACCGGGGAACCGGCCGAGGAACATGGAATCCTTCCACGATCAGACGAACGAAGAACGCCGCCGGCGCCTCCGTACGATCTGGTGGAGGGGCCTGGCCGGCTCGGTGGTGCTGCACGCGTTGATCTTCCTGGCCTTCGGCAGCTCGCCCCTCCCGCTTTCCCCGTTCGCGGCGGCCGGGCCAAGGGCGGGGGACAACCAGGCGGCGCGGGGCTCCATGGAGGCCCTGGCGCTCTCGACCCGTCCCCCCGCGCCCATCGTGCGGCCGCTCGTGCCCCTGCCGACCATCGATCCGGTCGAGCCCATCGAGTTCGACGAGGAGATCGAGACCGACCTGGGCTCGATCATGGGCGAGCAGGCCGGGCTGGACGCGGCGCCGGGGCTGGAGACCGGCACGGGAGCGGGAGACGGCGGCACCGCCGACGAGGGCCGCTTCCGGGTAACGCCGCCTACCCCGCGGGGCATGATCCTCCCTCCCACGAACGACAATCTCAAGGGCAAGACGGTGGAGGTGTGGGTGTTCGTGGACGAGACCGGCCGGGTGGTGGCCGACTCGACCCGGCTCAACCCGCCGACCTCGGATCGCTCGTTCAACCGTCGGCTGATCGAAGAAGCCGCCGAGTGGGTGTTTCGGCCGGCCCTGAAGGGGGGACGTCCGATCGCTTCCTGGTTCCCCTACCAGATCAGCATGTAGCTTTCTGCATGCAGCCCTCGAAGCGCATCCTGTGGGTCGACGACGAGGTCGACCTACTCAAGCCACACCTGCTGTTTCTCCAGCAGCGGGGCTACCACGTCGATGCCATCCACAATGGGGACGACGCGCTCGCTCTGCTGGACGAACACCGGTACGACCTGGTTCTCCTGGACGACCAAATGCCCGGCCTGACCGGGCTGGAAGTGCTGAAGATCCTGCGACGCCGTGACCCTCACCTGCGCGTCGTCATGGTGACCAAGTCCGAGGAGGACCGCACCATGACCGAGGCCATCGGCCGGCGGGTCGAGGACTACCTGGTCAAGCCCACGAGCCCCCGCCAGGTGCTCTCGGTAGTGACCCGGATCCTGGAGGGGTCGTCCATCCGCCAGCAGCAGGTGGCGCAGGATTTCGCCAGCCGGTTTCGTCAGCTCGCCGACCATTCCCCCGCATCAGAGCCGGAGGAGTTCCAGCGCATCTTCGCAGAGCTGGTGGACTGGCACATTCGCCTGGAAGCCGCGGGCGAGTCGGGTCTACTGGAGTCGGTGCAGAACCTGACCGAGGACCTGCGAAGGGACTTCGGCCAGTGGATCAGCTCGGTCTATCCCCGGTGGATGAGGGCCGAGCGCGAGGACCGCCCTCGCCTGTCGGTGGATCTGGTGGAGGAGATCCTCTTGCCGGAGATGAGCGACGATCCGGTGTTCTTCATCGTCCTGGACTGCATGCGCCTGGATCAGTGGCGGGTGATCTCGCGGACGCTCATGGACCGGTTCGAGATCCAGGAGTCGCTCCACTACTCCATCCTCCCCACGGCCACCCCCTACGCCCGTAACGCCATCTTCAGCGGACTGTTTCCGGACGAGATCGCCGCCCGCTATCCCCATTGGTGGGACATGTCCGACGACGAAGGCAGCATGAACGCCTTCGAGGACGAGCTGCTCAAGTACCAGCTCAAGCGCCTGACCGGACGGGACGTGCCGGTACACTACGAGAAGATCTTCACCGACCGGTCGGGCGATCAGGTGCGGGCCCGCGTGCGCTCGGCCATGAAGCGCAAGGGCTCGGTCATCGCGATGGTCTTCAACTTCGTGGACCTGATGACCCACGGGCGCAGTGAGTCTCCCATCCTGATGGAGGTGGCCAAGGACGACGCGGCGCTCAGGGGGCTGACCCGCTCCTGGTTCGAGCGATCCACGGTGTTCCAGGTGCTGAAGGAGGCGGCCCGGGAGGGGCTGAAAGTGGTATTCACCACCGACCACGGGTCCATCCACTGCATGCGGCCCGCGACGGTATTCGCGCGCAAAGACGCGACGTCCAACCTCCGCTACAAGTTCGGGAGCGATCTGCGCGCGGAGCGGCCCGAGACCGTGTTCACCACGACCGACTCGGCCGACCTGCGCATTCCGCCCGGCCGCCTGGGGACCTCGTACATCCTGGCGTTGGAGGACCATTTCCTGGTCTATCCCACGAAGCTGCGCGAATACCAGGGACGCTACCGTGGGTCGTTCCTCCACGGCGGGGTCTCGCCGGAGGAGATGATCGTGCCGGTCGCCTGCCTCCGCCCGCGTCCGTACTGACCCCATGCTCGGGGAGACCGGCGCTTCCGCCTACCGCAGGCTTCTGGCCTACCTGGGACCCCATCGGGGCGTGTTCGCGCTGGCCGTGGGGGCCACGTTCGCGTTCGCGGCCCTGGACGCTTTCTCGCTGGCGCTCCTGGTGCCGTTCCTCCAGACCCTCTTTGCCGAGAGCGGGGCGGCCCAAGCGGAGCCCAGCGGCGCGTTCGCGAGGCTGCTCGAGGGCACGATCGGCCGCGTCGTGGACCTGGATGGAGACCCCCAGGCCGCGATTCGCGGGATCATCTTGTTCATCCTGGCCGTCGTCGCGCTCAAGAACGTCTTCGACTTTTTCCGAACATACCTGAACGCTCGAGTGGAGCAGGGTGTGACCCGGGACGTGCGGAACCGCGTGTATGACCACCTGCTGGATCTGGATCTGTCGTTCTTCGGCCGAACCCGCACCGGTCAGATCATCTCGCGCCTCACCCACGACGTCGAGCAGCTCCGCACGCTGGTGACCAGGGAGCTGTCGCGGCTCCTCTCGTCGGTGTTCGAGTTCGCCGCGGCCGTGGCGCTGATGCTGCTCCTCTCCCCCAAGCTTACGCTGGCGGCATTCGTGGTCGTGCCCGGTGCCATGGCCATCTGGGGGCCACTGGTGAAGAAGCTACGGCGCGGAGATCGGCGCGTCCTCAACCTGGCTGGAGAGGTGACGGCGCACCTGGAGGAGACGCTGTCCGGGGTACGGCTGGTAAAGGCGGCCAGCGCTGAGGATCAGGAGCGTACCCGGTTCCGAGGTCTGACCGAGGGATACTTCCGCACGTACGTGCGCACCCAGCGCTGGCGTGCCCTGGCGGCGCCGATCACGGAGCTGCTGGCGGCCCTGGGCACGGTGGTGCTGCTCTGGTACGGCGCGCGCCTGGTCCTGGTGAACCGGGAGCTCACCGGAGCGGAGTTCATCGGCTTCCTGGTGCTGAGCATGAAGCTCTACGCGCCCGTCAAATACCTGTCCAAGTTCCCGGCCCTCATCCAGCCGGGGTTGGTGGGGGCGGAGCGGGTGTTCGAGTTCCTCGACGCTCCGGTCGAGATCCGCGACCGTCCGGGTGCCCGGCGGTTCACCGGCCTGGAGCAGGAGATCCGCTACGAAGACGTGCGGTTTTCCTACAGGGACGGAGAGCCGGTGCTGGACGGCGTGTCGTTTCGGGTTCCACGTGGCTCGGTAGTCGCGCTGGTGGGTCCGAGTGGCGCAGGCAAGACCACGATCGTCGACCTGCTGGGTAGGTTCTTCGAGGTCACGGGTGGCGCGGTGCTCCTGGACGGAGCCGACGTGCGTGAGTTCACGGTCCGGAGCCTCCGGCGAAGCCTGGGGATCGTGAGCCAGGAGACGGTGCTCTTCCACGACACCATCCGGTCGAACATCGCGTACGGCGTGCCCGACGCCACCGGGGCCGACATCGAGCGGGCGGCCCGTGCGGCTCACGCGTGGGAGTTCATCTCCACGCTTCCCGATGGTCTGGACACCGTGGTGGGCGAGCGCGGCACCCAGCTTTCCGGCGGGCAGCGGCAGCGCATCGCGATCGCACGGGCCATCCTCCGCGATCCGCCCATCCTGGTATTCGATGAGGCCACCAGCGCGCTGGACACCGAGTCCGAGCGGCTGGTCCAGCACGCGATCGAGACCCTGCTCGAGGGCCGGACGGTATTCGTGATCGCCCACCGGCTCTCCACGGTGCAGCGGGCCGACCTCATTCTGGTGGTCGATCGCGGCCGAATCGTCGAGCACGGCCATCACGACGCCCTCCTGTCCACCGGCGGGCTCTACACGCGGCTCTATGAGCTCCAGTTCGCGGAGTAGCGCCGCGGGAAAGCGCGAGGAACCTCAGGAGCGCGTCCCTACCGTTCTACACAAGCTGGAGTACGCGGCGCTCCGCGGGGTGGCCGGGGTGGTTCTGGCGCTGCCGGAGCGTTTGGGGCTGGGCGCCTGCGCCGCACTCGGCTGGTTTTCCGGAGCGGTGCTCCGGGCGCGGCGCGGCACGGTCGACAGGAACTTGAAGCTCGCGTTCCCCGACGCCGCGCCCGGCTGGCGGGGAAGGGTGGCCCGCGCCGCGTACGCCCACCTGGGGCGGGAGACGGGCGTGATGCTCCGTACGGCCTTGGCGGGACCGGAACGGACTCGTGATTACGTCTTGGAGCGCACCCGGCTCGCCGACACGGACTCGGAGCGGACGTTCCAATGGCTCCGCGAGCGCTCGGCGGCCGGAAAGGGATCGCTGGTGGTCACGGGCCACCTGGGAAACTGGGAGATGGGGGGGTCCGCGCTGGCGGCTCGCGGGCTGCCGCTGACAGCCGTGGCGGTGGGCCAGGCCAATCCGCTGATCGACCGTCGGCTACGGGAGGCCCGCAAACGTCTGGGAATGGACCTGTTGGGCAAGTCCGAAGCGGCCACCGCGGTGCGTCGGTCTCTGGAGGCGGGTAGGGTCGTGGCGCTGGTGGGCGACCAAAACGCTCGCGGCGCCGGTGTCTTGGTGCCCTTTTTCGGGCGCCGGGCGTCGACGGCCAGAGGCGCCGCCCTCTTCGCGCTTCGGGCGGACGTGCCGCTGCTGCTGGGGGTGGCGGCCAGGGAGCCCGGCCCGCCCCAACGCTATCGGATTTTCCTTCGGCGAATTTCCGAGTCGACCCGCGGGGACCTCCGCGACGATGTCCTGGCCTTGACCGCGGCCCACACCGCGGCGCTCGAAGACCACGTGCGGAAGTTCCCGGAGCAGTACCTCTGGCACCATAAGCGCTGGCGCTCGCTCGCCCGTTTCGGGGAGCCCGAGGAACCGCCCCCGGACGGGCCGGTACTACCCGAGAGCGGGGGCCGCGAACCCCGCTAGGCCGGCCGGATCGTCCGGTACCATGGCCGCACCTCCGGAAACGCCCGGCAGACCGCCCCGTTTTTCCGGCACCTCCGACGCTCCGAAGACCCGTGATCTACGTCTGCATTCCCGCCCACAACGAGGAACGCACCATCGGCGTCCTCCTCTGGAAGGTACGACGGGTGATGCAGGAGTTCGGGCGGGACTATGCCGTACACGTGTACGACGACGCGTCAACCGACGAAACGGCACAGGTGCTGGCGCGGTACGAGACGGTGCTGCCCCTGGTCGTGACCCGTTCCGAGCAGCGGATGGGCTACGCCGGCGCGCTGGAAGCGCTGCTCCGCGAGGTCGCGTCCCGGTCGACGTACCCGAAAAGGGACGTGTTGGTGACCCTTCAAGGGGACTTCACGGAGGGGCCGGAGAACATTGTGCCGTTGGCGAAAGCCATTGAGGGAGGGGCGGATTTGGTGGCGGGCGAGGGGAGCAGCGCGGACACTCCGCCGCGCGCGGTCAGGCTCTCACGCTGGGCGGCCCCGATCCTGCTGGGTAGGGCGTTGAAAGGAGCACCGGTGCCGGATCCGTTGTGTGGGGTGCGCGCCTACCGGGCGATCGTAATCAAAAAGGCATTGCGGGACCGAAGCGGTCCCCTGATCCACCAGAGCGGATGGGCCGCCAACCTGGAGCTGCTGAAGGAACTGGCTCCGCACGCACGCCGGCTGTCCCACGTTCCCGTCGAGTTGCGGTACGACCTGCGGGAACGCCCTTCGCGACACAAGACGTTGGGCACCCTCAGGGGCCTGACGCGGTTGCGCGGGACGCGGTGGAGCCCAGCGAACAGGGAGCACACGGCATGAGGCCGAGAATCCTACATAGAGTGGCCGCGCTGGTGTTGGCCGCGTCCATCGTTTCCGCCGGCGCAGCACAGGCACAGAGCGAGGATCCGGAGAGTCCCTTGGCCATGGCGTTGAACGGCCCTCTGGCTCCGGTTCCCTTCGGGCCGGGCGAGAACCTGCGGTACAAGGTGAAGTGGGGAATATTCAGCATCGGGACGGGGCACCTGAGCGTGCAGGAGATCGACACGATTCGAGGCCGCCCGACCTACCACTTCTCCATGCGGCTGCAGGGCGGCAAGCTGGGCATGAGCGTCGACGACCATCATCAGTCGTGGGTCGACGTCACGAGCTTCGTCAGCCGCCGCTTCATCCAGGACATCGACGAGGTCAATTACGAGCGGTACCGCCACTACGAGTTCTATCCGGAGGAGCGCTGGTACGAGCGGACTGACCTCGGTGAGCGTGAGGACTTGGCGTCGCCTCTCCCGCTGGACGACATCGCGTTCGTGTATTTCGCGCGGACTCTTCCGCTCAACGTGGGCGACACGTACACGATTCCGCGGTACTTCAAGGAGTCGGGGAACCCCGTGGTCATCCGGGTCCTGCGAAAAGAGGTCAAGGAAGTGCCGGCCGGGACCTTCGAGACCATTGTGGTACAGCCGATCATCAAGACGCGCGGAATATTCTCGGAGGGCGGCAACGCCGAGCTCTACTTCACCGACGACGAGCGCCGGCTGCTGGTGTACATGAAGTCCGACATGTCGATCGGCAACTTGACGCTCCACCTCGAAGAGGCGCAGGAGGGCACGTCGCTCATGCCCCTGCAGCTCGACCCCGTGCCAGCGGAGTCGGACCCGCCGGACACGCCGGGGGCAGGCTCATCCAGGTGAGGGAGTGAACAAGGCGTTCAGCCTTCGCCGTATCCGCTTGCGGTTGGTGTGGCTGCTCGTCGTTCCCTTCTTCTGGTTTGCAACCCCGACGCCGAAGCTGCTGGCGGCGGGCGCCTTGCTCGCGGTGATCGGACTGGGCATCCGGGCCTGGTCCGCGGGGTCCATCCGCAAGGATCAGGAGTTGGCCACCGGGGGACCTTACGCCTTTAGCCGCAATCCCCTCTATCTGGGCAGCTTGCTGTTGGGGATGGGGGCCGTGACGGCGGGAGGGCGCTGGGTCTTCGTCGTCCTGTTCCTCGCGTTCTTCGTGACCGTATACGGCACGTCCATGAAGCATGAGGCGCGACAGTTGGAGGAGCGATTCGGCGATCGCTTTCGCGCGTACGCGGCGGAAGTGCCGTTGTTTTTTCCTCGGCTCACGGGCCGAGGGTCCGAGGCCGGCGGGGAAGGGTTCAGCGCCCGGCAATACAAGCGTAACCGGGAATACGAAGCGCTCCTGGGTGCTGCGGCCGCGTTCGCGCTGTTGACGGCCAAGTACTACTGGCTGGGGTAGCGCTCCAAGGCCAACTCGACTTTTTCCAGCACGGCCTCGGGCGTGATCCTCGACATGCCGTCCCGGTATTCCATGCTCGGCTCGTAGACCTCTTCCGGCGAGTGCCGGTATCCGTCCACGATCAGGTCCGTGAACTTCCGATAGGGGCCGTAGCGCTTGGGATTCGTGGAGCCGTAGAGCCCCACGACCGGCACGTCCAGGGCCCGGGCCATGTGAAGCGGACCCGTGTCGGGGCTGATGACGAGGCGGGCGCCGTCCAACAGGTACAGGAGACGGCGGAGGCCGGCGCCCAGCGCGTCGACCACCGGCGCGCGGCTGAGACGGACCGCCTCGGCGGCCAGGTCCCGTTCCACGCGGGAAGGTCCTCCGACCAGCACCGGGGTCAGGCCGTATCGGTCCCACAGAGCGTCGAGCACCTGCACGTAGCCCTGCAGTGACCAGTTCTTCCGAGGCTTGCTCGTGCCCAACACCACGGCGACGGCCTCGCCGGCCAACTCGCCATAGAACCGGTCGCGGGCTTGGCGCTCCTCCGCGCTCAGCTTCAGGTCCCACTCGACCGGATGGGGATCGACCCCGAGGTGGTGGAGAAACTCGAAGTACTGGTCCTGAACGTGTTGAACGGGATGGGCGGGAATCCGCTCGTTGGTGAAGAGCCAGTTCAGGTCGCGGGCCCGCTTGCGGTCGAATCCGAGCTTGCGGGGTGAAGAGGCCAGTCCGGTGATCACCCCCGCCTTGAAGTACACCTGTAGGTCGATCACCAGGTCGAACCGACGGCCGCGCAGCGCCCGCCCGATATCCCGGAATCCGCGCAGCCCCGCGAGCCCGGTCCGGCGCCGGAAGAGGATCAGCTCGTCCACGGCCGGGTGGTCCCGTACCAGCTCGGCCGGAACCGGCTGGATGACCCACGCCAGATGGACATCGGGCCAAGCGCGACGGAGGGCGGTCATCACCGGCAGCACGTGGACGGCGTCTCCGATGGCGCTGAGCATCACGACGAGCACGCTGTTCGGCGGCGCGGAGCTCACGTCCGGCCCTCCCGGAGCGTCCGACTCCACTCCGAGGGAAGGGCCGCTCCGAGGTTCTTTTCCAACGACCGTTCGAGACGGGCGATCATCGTCTCCTCCGCGCCTCCGATGTCGGAGACGCCGGTGCGACACCGGTCCAGGTCCAGGATCCACGCCAGAGCGCCGGATAGCCCCCTCGACTCGAGTCCCGTGAAGAGCACGTTGCGAGCGTTGAAGTCCACGTGCAGGACCCCGGCTGCGGCGACGCGCCGCGCCAGGTCTCCGGCCAGGTCCAGCGCGAGCGGCGCACTGCTCCCGGGATCGGCGAGGACGTCGAGCAGCGCCGTGGCGTCGGGCACCAGGGTCGTGACCAAGTCCCCACGGTAGACTGACCCGGATCGGTAAACGGCCGCGGCCACCACGTCCGGAGTGGGGACGCCCTCGGCTGTGAGCATGCGGGAAACCCGCGCTTCACGGAAGGGTCGAGGGACGCCCCAGCGGAGATAGCGGTCGTCCCACAGCCCGCGCAGCGCGCCGCCCCTCCGGTAGTGCCGCACCATCCAGCTCTCGTCCTGCACACTCACCCGGTACACCGGCCCGCGCCCCCCTTGGTGGATTGACAGGTGCTCCCGCCGGGCGGCCTCGTAGAGGGTGTCCCCGGCGTCGAGCGCGGCGCGCGCCCAGGCGGCGGCGCGGGGCAGGGCCTCTACGCGCACGCCGGGCGCGGTGAGCGTGACGACCTCCGCCCCCGGTTCGACGGGTGCCGCGCTCACGCCTCGGCGGGCCGGGTCCGGGGGGGGTGGTGGCCGGCGCCCGGGTAGGCCTTCACGGCGTGGTCCACGCGTTCCAGCACGTCGGCCACGGTGATTCGTTCCATACGGCCGGCTCTAGCGGCGGTACGTGAGGGATCCGGCCGCTCGTTCGGATCGGTGTAGCGGTCGATGAGCAGGTCGTGGAAGCGGCTCCAAGGGCCGGAGCGCCACGGGTTGGACCGACCGTAGAGGCCGATGACCGGAACTCCCAGCGCGTGGGCCAGGTGGAGCGGGCCGGTGTCCGGACTGACGAGCAGGTCCAAGCCGTCGATGGTCCAGAGCAGGCGGCGTACGTCGGGGCAGAGGGCGCGGACCGGTGCGGGCTCCCCCACGTCGTGCTCAATCCGGTCGGCCGCCCGGGCCTCGTCCGCAGACGGGCCGCCCACCAGCACGACGCGCATGCCCCGCCGCCCGAGTCCCCGAATGAGCTCAGGGTAGCGCTCCAGCGGCCAGTCCTTGGCCGGCAGCGACGTGCGGAGTACCAACCCCACCGTCACGCCGGGACCGCGGCGGGTGAAGAACGCCCGTTGCGCGTCCCGCTCCTCGGGGGTGAGTGCGAGTCCCCAGCGGGGCGTTTCGGGAACGTCCACGCCCAGCGGAGGAAGGAGATCGAAGTACACGTCCTGCCAGTGCTTCCAACGGTCGCCCGGGACGTGGTGGGTGTGTCCGATCCAGATCCCGTCCCGTACGAGTGCCTTTGGCAGACCCAGGCGGACCGGAGCGCCGGTGAGCAGGGTGGGCAACAGGCTCTTCATGTAGATCCGCATGTTCACGGTCACATCGGAGCGAACGTCGCGCAGGCGAGAGCGGAGGTCCACCACGGGCGCAAGCCCCGGGCGGCGGGGCACCGTGATGACGCGGTCGGCGGCAGCATGTCCGGCGAGAAGCCCTGCGGGCACCGGATGCGTGATCCAGTTGAGCGTCAGGTCGGGCCGGTGGAATCGCACCGCGTCGGCCACGGGCAGCGCGTGCACGAGATCTCCGATGCCACCCAGCTGGACGAACGTCAGACATCGTGCATCGGCGCTCAAGAGACCGGACAGCTCCGCCGTTCGGATTGCGGTGCCGGCCTCTGCGCTCACGGCTCCGAAGGTCCCTCCGGCAAGGGGAGTTCCACCTGCTCAACGAGGTGGAGCCGAGGGCCGGGCCACGTCCGCCCCTTCATCCGGATACGGAAGCCGTAGCGCCCGGGTATCGGGAAGATCACCTGCTCCAGGGGAAGGATGAGCCGGGTGCGCGCCGGTGGACGTTCGGGTGTGCGCCGGTCGACGTCGGTGTGACCGTCCACGGTCAGCGCCACGCGGTCCTCCGGATCCAGGAGGTCGATCTGGAACGAGTACCTGCCCTGGTCCGCGTGATCCCACTCCACCACGAGGACGAGAACCAACCGGTCCTGCTGGGCCGGGAACCCCGGCGCGTACAGGTCGTGGAAGACCCCGTGCACGTGGAGCTTTCCGTCGGGGCCGGATTCCGCGTGGTCGGCCACGAGCGCGATGGCGACGTTCACGGGCCCGCGCCTCCAGCGAGGTTCCGTGCTTCCGTGCGGCCCCATCCCCCACCGCCCGGCGAGCGCACGCTGACCGTGCTGCCCCGGGGAGCCTGCAGTCGGGCCTTGCCGGGCAGGGGCTCGGGCTCTCCACCGGGCACGAGCAGCCAGTTTTCGCCCGGTGCTCCCGGGCCTCCACCTCGCGCGCCGGCCGGCCCCACGGTGCGACGCTCGCCCAGCAGCGTCACCTCCGAGTCCGTCAGAACCTGCACGTCGCGGCGAAGGCCGTCTCCACCTCCGTGCATCCCCACGCCCCCGGTCCCCCGCCGGATCTCGTACCGCGTCACGCGAAACGGATAGGCGTGCTCCAGCGCTTCGATGGGCGTGTTCAGGGAGTTGGACATGTGCGTGTGTACCCCGCTCAGGCCGGGTCCCTCCGGTCCCGCGCCCATCCCCCCGCCAACGGTCTCGTAGTACGCGAACGGCCGGTCGGTGCGCGGATCGATTCCTCCGATGGTCATGTTGTTCATCGTACCCTGGGACAGCGCGGGCATGCGGTCGGGGAGCGCGGTCTGGAACGCTCGGATCAGCACATCGGTGATGCGTTGGCTCGTCTCCACGTTTCCAGCCGCCACGCCGGCCGGCGGCTCGGCGTTCACGACCGACCGCGGGGGAAGCCTGAGGTCCAGGGCCCGCAGCGATCCTCCGCCCGCCGGAACCGCGACACCCAGCACCGCCTCGGCGACGCAGCGGATAACGTAACGCACCGCGGACGAGGTGATGGCGCTCACCGCGTTCACGCCTCCCGGCACCTGGGCGGAGGAGCCCGAGAAGTCCACAACCGCCCGTTCGCCCGATACCTCGAGACGTACGCGGATGGGCACCGGGCCGGACCCGAAGCCGTCGTCTTCCAGATGGTCCTCCGCCTCGTACGTGCCGTCCGGCACTTCGGTGATCGCCGCCTCGACCAGGCGGTCCCCGTAGTCGACGAGGGCGGTCATCGCCTCCGACACGGCCTTGGTTCCACGGTTGCGGCACAGCTCGATGATCCGGACCCGTCCCGTGTGGAGGGCGGCGAGTTGGGCGTCCAAGTCGCCGGCGCGCTCGTCGGGGGTGCGGACGTTGGCGAGCAGCGTCTTCCAGAGATCTTCGTTGCGTGCTCCAGCCGCGTACAAGCGCACGGGGGGAATCCGCACTCCTTCCTGGTAAATCTCCCGTGACAACGGCATCGAGCCCGGCGACATCCCGCCCACGTCGGAGTGGTGGGCCCTGGCTGCCACGTATCCCATGAGGGCGCCTTCGGTCCGGACCGCGGAGATCACCGTGATGTCGGGTAGGTGGGTTCCTCCTCGGAAGGGATCGTTGACCACCGCGACATCGCCGTCGACCAGCGGTCCCAGCTCCCCGAGCGCGGCCTCCACGCTCATCGGCATGGCTCCCAGGTGCACCGGCATGTGGTCTCCCATGGCCACCGGCTGTACGGTCGGAGAGAACACGGCGCAGGAGTAGTCCCGACGCTCCTTGATGTTCGGGGAGAACGCCGCACGGCGCAGCGCTGCGCCCATTTCCTCGGCAACCGCGGTAAAGAGGTGGCGGAAGACTTCGACGAAGACCCCGCGAACGTCCGTTTCCTCAGGGTCGGACGGGGTGTTTCCGGTTTGCATCCCGCTCGTGCCTTTCATTAAATTACCCAGTCTCGCCGGTGAACTTCTTCACCTGCGATCTACGTTTTACCTCTCCGTTCGGGCCAGACCGCCCGAAGGACGCAACCTCAGAAGGAGAATCTGTGGCTTCCGATACCAAGATCTTTGAACGTGCACGTGACGAGTTGTTCAGCCACATCAACCGTTGTGGCGTGCTCCAGGCAGTGGAAGATGATCAGCGTCAGTGGATGGACGAAACCATAGACTACATCGGAGAGCGCTATCCGGATCTCAGTGACGCGGACTTGCGCGATCTCTACACGGTCGGCCTGCGTTTCTGCAAGCCGATCATCCGCTACGGAAGTCAAACCGAGCCCGCGGCACCGGTGGGCTCGTCGGGCCCCCCGCTCAAGGTAGCGGCGGCGGCACCGGTGGCGGCCCCCGCGGCGCCGGCCACCGAGTCCGACGACTCCGAGGAGCCGGCGGCCGAATCCCCGAGCGACGAAACCGCGGTCGCGGAGGATGCGACCGTAGCCTGAATCCAGGCCGGAGCAAAAGGCGGAGGGGTTGCCAGACCCCTCCGCTTTTCTGTGTCCGTCGGCCATCCCGGCCATCTTGGCGCGCTCGACCGATGGGGAACTTATCCGGCCCGCCGTGACTCCTAGGGGAACTGGACCGAAAAGTGTCCCGCTTTTTCGAGTCACGGGACCGTACAGGGTGCCAAGCGCCGGCGCCCGGCGAAACAAGTACAGGCGGGTCTCGTAAGACTTGCGACTAGGCATCGAAGACCAGGATACAGGAGCTGTGTTCGGGTCTTCACGACGACTGGAGGGAGAGGTCCGGCTATGCCGCATGACACCACCAAGAGCGATCCCGTAGAGGGAGCGATCACGCTCGATGCGGACAGCACGCTGCTGAAACGGTACTACGCTGGCACCCGGCTGGAATCTCCCATGGGCGGCTACCTCGACCCGGTCGGGGTGCGGCCGTCCGGGAACGGGCCCGGCCTAGCCGTCTTCGAGTGCACCAGCTCGTCCCTGCGATTCGTCCTCACCATTCCGCCGGCGACCCGTCGCGACAAGGAGAAGGTGAAGGCGCAGATTGACGGCGGCGAGGACCCCTATTGTCCTCGGCACGGCCCCTCGAGCCGTCTGCAGCGGGTGGGCCAGCAAATGGTTTGTCCGCGCTGCGGAGTGGCTTTTCGTAAGGCTGCCCGCTGACCGTCCGTTACCCATATGGTACGTCACCGGACGGGTGGTTAGATTGCCTGTCCTGCAATCCGGACAGGCAGGCGGCGTTCGGCCGAGGGGCCCTTCGTTCCGCCCGGTCCACGGCTCTGCGAGAGGTGCCGACGACCCATGTCAGGGCAGTTCCTGAGCTCTGAGGACTACGATGAGCGTGCTCATCGGCTCTACAACGAGGGCGATTACGACGCTGCGCTGGAGACCCTGAAAGAGGGGTTGGCGCTCTATCCGCACTCGGTGGAGCTCTACGTGGGACTGGGGTATGCGCGGCTCGCCCGGGAGGAATTCGCCTGGGCCCGTCAGACCTTCGATCGAGCGCTGACGTTGGATCCGGAGCACGAAGACGCCCTGGTCGGCATGGGCGACTCCCTGCTGCGATTCGGTGACCGGGAAAACGCCCTGCGTCTCTTCCGTCGGGTCACGTCCATGGGGTTCGGAGAAGACGTCGAGCTCCTGCTTACGATGGGCCGAGCGCTGTATCGGGAGGGGCTGTACTCCGATGCGCGCAACTACTTTGCGAAGGCCGCCGCGGTGAAGCCCGACAGCGCGGACGCGGCTGCTTCGCTCGGGTACGCTCTCCATCGGGTAGGCGACGAGACCAGCGCGGCCCGGCAGATCCGCAGAGCTCTGCGGCTGGATCCCGACGTCTTCGAGGCCCGCGTCTACCTCGGGCATCTGCTCTACGACCGAGGAGATTGGGAAGGTGCCCTGCGCGAGCTGGAGCGTGTGCCCCCGGCCGAGCACTGGGATCCCCTGGCGGTTTGGCGGTTGATCGAGCTCAAGCGTGCGTTGTGGCAACTGGATGCGGACGATCCCAGCTTGGCTCCGTGGGACGCGCGTCTCAAAGACTTGGAGGCGATGGACGATCCCATAGACCGCCTGCTGTCCGAAGTCGAGACCCAAGCGGTCGCGAACGGGTCGGTTCCCCGCGAAGGGCGTTCGCAGCTCGATCTCTTCCCGCGGCTCCAGGGTGAGCGCGCCCAAAAAGCCCAGCACAGGGTCCGGACGTCCGAAGGGCACGCCTATCGCGGGACGTGGCAGGACATCATTCGCCAAATGCGAGATCAGGCGGGATTCAACCACGAATCCACCATTCAGTACATGCGGCGGCTGGCTGAACGCTGGCACGAGCACGTCGGCGTGGACATCCCGTTCCACGATCCGGAGGGTTTTTTCCGGGCTGCGATCGCCGCCGGACTGATCAAATTGGAAGAAGGGTAGGCCGGAACTCGCCGGCTCCCCACTTCACTCCTACCCTCGAAGACCATGGTCCCTGACGTCAACGACAGAGTCGAACGGTTCCACGAGGTCCTGATCGACGAGATTCTCGACAAGCAACCGGAGTACATCCACGCCGCCTTCAAGGTCGCGGAGATCTATCAGACCCTGGTGCCGTACCGGAGTCACCGGGACGCACTGGGCGTAGAGATGAACGGCGACTACGAGGACACGCTGCTGCGCCTTCTGGCCGGCGCGGGCGACCTACTCATCCTCGAATCCGATTCCGCGCTAGAGGAAATCCGCAAGGAACTGGATTCGACGACGCCCAACACGGGGCGCTTCAGGGATTTCGCCTCGGCCGACGTACGGCTCAACCAGGCGGTCCTCCCTGAAGGTGTGCTGACCTCGGTCGGGTCCACGAGCGAGGCTTCGGCGTCACCCGCCGAGTCGACCATGCCTACGCCCTTGGCGGTCGATGCCGACACGTCCATGTCCGAGAAGAACGGACGTATCCGCAGTAGTGAAAGCGGCCTGGCGGAGATCGTCGCGAACGAATCGCCCGATCCACCTGCAACGACACCTCCGACCAAGTCGCTCAAGTTCGAGCCGGCGCCCCTCGCAGCCCCGGCGCCGGAGCGTCCCGCGCTCGGCGAAACGGCCGCCCAACCGACGGGTTCCGTCGACCGCGTGGTGGCTACTCCTCAAACAACCGATTCCTCGCAGAGCTCGGGAGCGCAAATGAGCAACTGTCAGTGGTGCAACGCAGTCATGCCCGATCGTGCCAACGTCCATTATTGCCCGTACTGCGGGACGAGCACGTCCGTCAAGCCGTGTAAGTCCTGCGGGGACGAGATGGAGCTGGCGTGGCGGTACTGCGTGAGCTGCGGCACCGAGGCAGAGGAGGCCGCGAACGCTGCATAGCACGGCTCCGCGGCGGGGCCCGGGAGGACGCGCGAAAGGTGCCGGGAGATGGCTCGGTCTGCTGGTGCTGTGCGGTGCCTGCGGGCGCGGCGCCGGCGCGAGTCCGGGGGCGGTGGAAGAGGGGTTTCAGCATGAGGTCGTGCTCGGCGGCCGGGGAGCCATCGAGCACGTCGTTCCCACCCACATCGCGGTTAGAAGCGGCTCTCGTGTCGATTTCGTCACGGCCGATCATCGGATTCATACGGTGACGTTTTTGTTGGACGACATGACCACGGCAGCCCGCGAGTTCCTGCGCCGCACCGATCAGGTCTCCAGCCCGCCGCTCATTACCCGGGGAACCCGCTTCGTTGTGACGTTTGCGGACGCGCCCACGGGCTTCTACCCGTTTCGCGTGCGGTCCCACGGCGACCCCGTGGATGGAGCCATCGTCGTTGAGTAACGCGTTGCGGGTAGCCGTCATCGGCGGCGACGGCATCGGTCCCGAGGTGACACGGGAGGCGGTGCGCGTGTTACGGTCGGTCGCCCAAGTCCACGAAATCCCGATCGAGCTCATCGACTGGGACCTGGGCGCCGAGCGCTATCTCCGAGACGGCGTCACGATCACGGATGCCGAATTCGCCGAGCTCACCGAATCGTCGCAGGCCGTCTTGCTTGGCGCGTTGGGCGATCCTCGGGTCCCGGACCACCGCCATGCCCGAGACATCCTGTTGGGCCTCCGCTTTCGTCAGGATCTGTACGTCAACTTCCGGCCCTGCGTGCTCCTCCACGAGTCCCTGTGCCCACTCAAGGGGTTCGAGGGCCGGCCGATCTGCATCGAGTTCTTTCGAGAGAACACGGAAGGCCTGTATACCGGCGCAGGTGGCCTGTTCAAGAAGGGAACGCCCGATGAGATCGCGATTCAGGAGGCGCTAAACACCCGCAAGGGCGTGGAGCGTATTGTGCGCGCGGCGTTCGAGCACGCCCAACGACACCAGCGGGAGCTCGTCACTCTGGTCGACAAGGCCAACGCCATGCCGATCCTCGGCGGACTCTGGCGAAGGACGTTTGCGGAGGTGGCGCAGGAGTTCCCGGACATCGAGACCGAGACCGGCTATGTGGACGCAGTCGCAATGGACCTGGTGCGGAGGCCCGACCGTTACCAGGTCATCGTGACCTCAAACCTTTTCGGAGACATACTTTCCGACGTCGCGGCGGCGGTGACCGGAGGTCTTGGTCTGGCGCCTTCGGCCAACATCCACCCGGGCCGATTCGCGCTGTTCGAGCCGGTCCACGGCTCGGCGCCCGACATCGTCGGCCAGGGAAAAGCCAATCCCATCGGGGCCATTCGATCGGTCGCGCTGCTACTCAACCAGTTCGGCTTCGACTCGGCCGCGCAGGCGGTCGATCGGGCCGTGGTGTCCGCAGTGAGCGCCTTCAGAACCACGCCCGATCTGGGCGGATCCCTCACGACTGAGGAAACCGGAACGCGGATTGCAGAGAGTCTCCACAGCACGTGATCAAGGCGGCCCTCCGAAGGGCCCCGCAATGCCGCTTCGGAGGCTTTCAGGCAGTGAAAACCGCCACAAACCAAAGCATGCTCGGCCAGCTCCTGAAGACGTCGGGTCGTATCGACGAGCAGGACATCGAGAGGGCTTTGGAGTACCAAAGGGAGCACGGGGGCTACTTCGGCGAAGCCCTCGTCGCCCTCAAGCTGGTCAGCCGTGAGGAGCTGGACTGGACCCTCGCGTCCCAGTTCGACATTCCGTACGTCTTCCCCGACCCTGACACCGTAGATCGATCAGCCGCGGCGTTGGTGTCCGCAGAGTGGGCGCTGAGCAACCTGACGCTCCCGATCCTTCGTTTGGAAGACACGCTCAACGTGATCGTCCACACGCCACTCTGGAACGAGGCGGTGGAGGAGCTTCAGCAAAGGAGCGGGCTGCGCATAGAGCTGGCACTCGCGTCCGCAGCCAAGATCCGGGAACTCATTCGCCACGTGTACCCCGAAGGCCAGTCCACTTCGGCCTCGACCCCGGCTTCACCGGTTACGGTCGGGCAGTTCCTGGCCCTCGCGGCCGACCGCGAGTCCCCACGCTTCGGACTTTCGGCCAGTCCTGGAGGATCGGTGGCCTGGTACGAGGACCGTGGGAGCATCGAACGCCACCCGCTGATGCCCAATTGGCAACGGGAGCTCGAGGCGTTGATCTCGCCCAGCCCCTCCCAGGCCATCGACGGTCAACGGATGGGCGACTTCGAAGCCAAGGTTACGATCAACGGCGGCTCCCGGCCGGTGCAGGTCCGATTCATGGCGTCGTCGGGCGACCCCTACGAGCTGGTAATCGAGCCCAGGCCGTCAGGCGAATCGGATCCCGTGGAGGTCACGCCACCGCCTCCGGCGGTCCTGTCCGAGGTACGGCTGTTGGCTGGATCCGGCGCCGCCCGCTTCCTGGTCTCCGTCTCACCTCAAGACCTGGGTGCGCGGATCATTCACCGACTCCCGGAACTGCTGCTGGGGCACGAGACCCGGGCCGTGGGCGTCAAGAGCGACGAGCGTAGCCCGAACGACGACGTCTTCGTTCACGAGGTGCCGGTGCAAGAGCAGGAACGGACGCGGATGTTCGAGGAGTTGCGGTCGTTCTACTTCGATGCCGTGACGGCCGACATGGCCGGCAATCCCGACGGATGGTTGACCCAGGTGCTGGACGTCGCACCGGCCGCGTTTCTCCTCTGGACCGGAGAAACCGACGAAGAACTGGCGTACGCCGCGGGCGTTCGCTGGTGTCTGCGCGTGGAAGAGACGGCCGGGGACCATCTGGAGTGGTCACTACGCCCCATCGAGCTCTGATCTCCAGGTAGGACGGAACGGAATCGGAGATGGCCCAGATCGATCAGTTCTTGCAGGTCCTGGTGGAGCAGGAAGGCTCGGATCTCCACCTGTCCACCGGATCGCCCCCGATGATTCGCGTACACGGCAACCTGCAGCGGGTGAAGTTTCGCGAGCTGCAAGCCAAGGACATGGAAACCTTGGTGTACGAGATCATGGAGGAGGACTGGCGGGCCCGGTTTCTCGAGACCATGGACTTCGACTTCGCGTACGAGGTGGAGGGCCTGGCTCGATTCCGGGTCAACGTGTTCTGGCAACGAAAGGGCCTGGGCGCCGTGTTCAGGACCATTCCGGCCAAGATTCTCACCGCCGACGACCTGGGCCTTCCCACCGCGGTACGTAGGCTCTGCATGCTGACCCGCGGGTTGGTTTTGGTCACCGGGCCCACCGGCTCCGGGAAGAGCACGACGCTCGCCGCCATGGTGGACCACATCAACGACACCCGACACGACCACGTGATCACGATCGAAGATCCCATCGAGTTCACGCACGAGAACAAGAAGTGTCTGGTCAACCAGCGTGAGGTCGGGTCCAGCACGCGAAGCTTCACCAACGCGTTGCGGGCCGCGCTGCGCGAGGATCCCGACGTGATCCTGGTGGGTGAGATGCGAGACCGGGAGACCGTGGAGCTCGGGCTGACGGCTGCCGAGACCGGACACCTCGTGTTCGGAACCCTGCATACGAACTCCGCGCCCAAGACGGTGGACCGGATCATCGACGTGTTCCCGGCCGATCAGCAGGAACAGGTGCGCGCCCAGCTCGCCGAGTCCCTCAAGGGTGTGATCTCGCAGGTGCTGCTCCGGCGCAAGGGCGGGGTCGGACGGGTTGCTGCCCAGGAGATCATGGTCGGCACGTCCGCGATCGCCAACCTCATCCGCGAAAACAAGATTCATCAGATCCCGTCCATGATCCAAACCGGCAAGAAGGACGGGATGCAGCTCCTGGATCAGCACATCATGGAGTTTTTGATGAGGGGCGAGATCGAACCGCAGGAGGCGTACATGCGGTCGTCCAACAAGTCCACGTTCAAGGACTACCTGGAAGAAGTGCCGCAAGCCGAGTTCGTGTAAGTCTCCGACCCCATCCGGGGTCATTCACTCCACCGGGCGCGGTCCACGTGAACGCCGGCGCCCGTTCCGGGGTAGCTGCCGTTCCACTCGTCGGGCGTTTTTCCGACGGTTCCACCCAAGCCTCTACGGAGCAAGGGGATTCATGGCAGGTCAAGCGGACGGCATCGTGTTCCTCTCCGGAAAGCGGACCGCCTTCGGTTCGTTCGGCGGCTCGCTCAAGGACTTCAGCGCCACCGACCTGGGAGTGTTTTCCGGTCAGACGGCTCTGGAGGCCGCGGGCGTCGAGCCCGGTGACGTCGGACACGTCGTATACGGCAATGCGCTCCAGACTTCGGCCGATGCGATCTATCTCGCACGACACGTCGGACTTCGCTGCGGCGTTCCACAGGAGGTACCGGCGCTCACCGTGAACCGGCTCTGCGGATCCGGATTCCAGGCCATCGTCACGGGGGCTCAAGAAATTCTGCTGGGCCACGCCGAGGTGGCGCTGTGCGGAGGCACGGAGTCCATGAGTCAGGCGCCGCACGTGGTGCGCGGGGCGCGTTGGGGCAACCTGCGGCTGGGCGAGCCGGGCAAGTATTTCGAGGACTCGTTGTGGGCCGCGCTGCTGGACTCGAACTGCGGCCTGACGATGGCCCAGACCGCCGAGGAGCTGGGAGATCGCTACGAGGTGACGCGGGAGGGGTCGGACGAGGTTGCCGTCCGCAGCCAACAACGAGCCGCTGCCGCCTGGGAGGAGGGCCGGTTCGACGACGAGGTCGTGCCGGTCGAAGTCCGCAGCCGAAAGGGCGTGGCGGAGTTCGCCCGGGACGAGCACCTCCGGCCCGACACCACCTTGGAGGGCCTGGCCAAGCTGCGGCCCTATTTCCGCGAAGGTGGATTCGTGACCGCCGGGAACGCCAGCGGCATAGGGGACGGCTCGGCCAGCACGGTCATCGCGTCCGAGGAGTGGGCTTCCCGCAACGGGAAGACGCCCATCGGCCGCCTCCTCTCGTGGGCCTTCGTGGGCGTGGACCCGAAGATCATGGGCATCGGCCCGGCTCCCGCTTCCCGCGAGGCGCTCCGTCGAGCGGGGCTGGAGCTTTCAGACATGGACCTGGTGGAGGTCAACGAGGCGTTCGCTCCCCAGTACCTGTCGGTTGAAAAGGAGCTCGGCCTCGATCCCGACCGCACGAACGTAAACGGCGGCGCCATCGCACTGACCCATCCATTGGCGGCGTCCGGCGCGCGGATCACCATCCACCTGCTCCACGAGCTGCGCCGTCGCGGCGGCCGCTACGGACTGGGATCGGCGTGCATCGGCGGCGGGCAGGGAGGCGCCGTCGTGGTCGAAGCGCTCTAGTACCACCAGCTCCTCCCATGACCGACTCGGACCGTCGACTCCCGGCCAAGCGCTCGGATTCGGAAGGACACCTGACACGTCCCGAGTTCGAGGAGGTGATCCGGCTGGCCGCCGAGATGGCCGCCGAAGACACCGACGCGTCCGGCGGGTCGCTTTCGGAAGCCGAGCTGTATCGCATTGCAGGGGAGGTGGGTCTTCCCGAGAAGCACGTCCGGTCGGCATTGGCGCGCGTGCGGTCGGGGACTCCGGTGTCCGGGTGGCGCGCCTTGTTCGGATCCGCTTGGATTCGGGTCTCGCGGGTGGTGCCGGGCACCCCCAAGCGGATCGCACGCGAGCTCGACGAGTTCCTGGTCGGCGGGCGGCTGCTCGAGCCGGTGCGAAGGTCGGACGAGCTCATGATCTACTGGCCCGCGGTAGACTGGGCTTCGAGCGTGGCCCGCTCCGCGAGCCTGTCCGGGAGGCGCTATTACGTGGCTGCGGCCAAGAAGGTCGAGGTTCAGCTCCAGCCCGTCGGAGAAAACAGCACGTGGGTGGAGATCGCCGTCGACCCGGGCCTTCAAGGTGAAAACGGCGCGGGCGCGGTTTTCGGTGGCTTGGGAGGTGGTGGCGCCATAGGATTCGGGGCTGGCCTGCTCGCGGCTTCCCTGGGCCCTCTCGGGCTCGCGGTAGGCGTGGGCATCGGCGTCGGAGCGCTCGGCGCGACCGCAATCGGATGGGCCGTCGCCCATTCGCACGCCAAACAAATGGCGAGAGTCAGGCTGGAAATCGAGGATATCCTCGACCGGCTGGAGCGCGGTGAGTCCCTGGAACCGCCGCCGCCGTCCTGGCAACGCTGGGTCTCACGCCACTTCCGGGGCGTGGCCCGTGAAATGTTCGGACTGGGAAACGATCGATCCTGACAGAGAGGACTTCTTGGAAATCAAAAAAGTTGGCGTAGTCGGTTGTGGGTTGATGGGCAGCGGCATCGCGGAGATCTCGGCCAAGGCCGGTCTCGACGTCGTGGTTCGCGAGGTCGACGACGAGGCGCTGTGGTCCGGCGAAGGCCGGGTACGAAAATCTCTGGATCGGGCTGTCGAGCGGGAAAAGATCACGGAGGACGAGCGCGAAGAGGTTCTGGGGCGCATCTCCTTTACCACTCGCCTCAAGGATCTCAAGAAGGTCGACCTAGTCATCGAGGCGATCGTCGAAGATCCCGCAATCAAGCACACGCTGTTCAAGGAGCTGGACGAAACGTGTAAGCCCGAGACCATCTTGGCGTCGAACACCAGCTCGCTGACGATTACCGACATGGCGGCGGCGACCGAGCGTCCGGACAAGTTGGTCGGCCTTCACTTCTTCAATCCGGTGCCCGTCATGAAGCTGGTCGAGGTGGTGCGCACGATCGCCACCAGCCAGGAGACGCTCGATTCTGCCATGGGCTACGCGCGTACAGTGGGTAAGAAGCCCATCCTCGCCAAGGACAATTCCGGGTTCGTCGTCAACCTACTGCTCGTGCCCTACATGCTCGATGCGATTCGCCAACTCGAGCGCGGGGTAGCGTCGATCGAGGACATCGACACCGGCATGCACCTCGGATGCGGCTATCCGATGGGACCGTTCGTGCTTTGCGACTTCGTCGGAATCGACACGCTGTACCGGATCTCCGAGATCATGTACGAGGAGTACAGGGAGGAGCGATACGCGCCGCCGCCGCTCCTCAAGCGGATCGTTGCGCTAGGACGGTTCGGGAGAAAGACGGGGAAGGGCTTCTACGATTGGACCGGGGAAGAGCGCGTAGCGCTTCCGATCGTATAGGGGCGGCCGAGTAGTCCACGCGCGGCAGCGGCCGGAAGCGTCGCTACGGGACGGACGCGGTCAGCGGGGACGCTGGTTCCGACGTTGCCGGCGTCGCTCACGCCGGATGGCGGCCTCGCGCTTCCGTTTCCGCTGGGCGGACGGCTTCTCGTAAAAGCGGCGCTTGCGGAGCTCCGAGTAGAGTCCGGAACGCTGGACTTTCCGCTTGAACCTGCGGAGCGCGCGCTCGAGGCTCTCATTGTCTTGAACGGTGACTTCCAGGGACATTCCACATCCTTGAAGGGTGGGGAAAAGCTCTTGAACATAGGACGAACGAAGGGCGAATACAAGAACGAGACCGGCAGCATTCCCCGGACCGGGTTTCGTCGCGTCGGCCTCGCGAGCACATACCGCCGCGTCCTCGATCACGGACCCGCTCCGCAGTTAACCCGCGTCGACTTGAAATAGGCCATTTCGCCGCGTAAGCTGTCTCGGATCGCACCATACGCGCTCCCGCCAGAAACGCATGTTCATCAACGTTTACCGACGTTTCGGTGAATGCGTTGGCGCCTTGGGGAAAAGGTCCGCTTGTTGCCCGGTTGCCCAGCATCCGAGCCTCGTCACACTTGGAGATTCATCATGGATTACCCCCCTGCTAGGGGACGCGGCGCGCGTCCCTGGCTGCTTGTCCTTGTTGGATGTACCATCAGCATTGCCGGTTGTGAGCCTCCCGGGGAGGCCCTCGAACCACCGATCAGCACCGAAAACGCTCTTTTGGCAACGTTGGACGACTTCTCGAATCCGCCGTCCGACGCTACCTACCCCGTACGCAACCAAGACCTCAGCGATCGACAGGTCTTCCCCAAAGACAATTGGTGGAACCTGGACATCACGAACGCTCCGGTGGACCCCGGGTCATACGCCTACCTCGAGTTCATCGGACTCGACATGCGCACCCATCCGGACTTTGCCCCTCCGCCGTGGGGCATTCCCTACATCGTCGTTCCGGGCGACCAGCCGCTCGAGCCTGTCACGTTCGTGCTCTACGGGTACGAGAGCGACGACGAGTGGGCCGGCCGGCCGGGCGGCTATCCGATCCCGATCCAGGCCCGGACCGAGCCCAACTGGATTCAGCAGAGCGTGGCAGGTGGCCACACGACCGGCGATCGCCACATGTCGATCATCGACCGGGACAACTGGATCCTCTACGAGCTCTGGAACGCGTACTGGAACGAGGAGCTCCAGCGTTGGGAGGCGGGATCGGGAGCGGTATTCGATCTGAGCATCAACCACCGGCGACCGGAGGGATGGACCTCGGCCGACGCGGCCGGCATGGCCCTGTTTCCCGGGTACGTGCGGTACGACGAAGCTTTCGGGGAAGGCGAGATCGAGCATGCGTTCCGGGTCACCCTGAGCGTGACCAATGGCTACGTGTGGCCCGCCAATCACAGAGCCGGAGCCACTCCAGGCGCGCTCCCTATGGGCGCGCGCCTTCGCCTCAAGCAGTCCGTGGACCTCTCGGGCTATCCGCCGGAGGCGCAGAAGATCTTTCGGGCCATGAAGAAGTACGGGCTTATCGTCGCGGACAACGGCGGACCGATGTTCGTGACCGGCACCATGGACCCGCGTTGGGACAACCACACGCTCAATCCGGCGTTTCACTCGCTGACGGCGAAGGACTTCGAAGTCATCGAGCTGGGATGGCGGCCGGAGGACCCCGAAGAGCCGCCAACCGCGCCGCCCCCGGGTGAGGAGCCGCCCACAGAGCCGCCGCCGCCCGAGGAGCCGCCCACCGAACCGCCGCCGCCGGACGAGGAGCCGCCCACAGAGCCGCCGCCACCGGAGGAGCCACCGACCGAGCCGACCCCGGATGAGGAGCCGCCGACCGAGCCCACCCCGGACGAAGAGCCGCCGGCCGAGCCGGACGACGACGACAAGGAGCCGCCGGCCGAGCCGGACGACGACGACGGGGAGCCGAGCGGATCTCCGGGAGCCAGCGGAAGTCCGCCTGGACACGATCCCGACGGAACACCGCCCCACGGGCCGCCCCACAAGGAAAATCCGGGCAAGAAGAAGGGGCACGGCAAAAAGCCCGAAGGTGGAAACAAGAAAGGCTCCGGATCGAGCGGCTAGCTCGTCGGGAATGACCGGCCCACCTGGCCGGCATTCACCCCAGCTCGAGAGCGAGCCCGGGCGTTGGCCCGGGCTCGCTTTCCTTTAGGGTCATCCCCGGTCAGTCCAGGTCGGCTCGGCTGCGGACGTACTGGTGGTGTTCTTCGTGCGCGTCGGGGTTGGCGCGGTAGTCCTGGGCCCAGATCTCCAACGGGGGGAGCGGGAGTAGCGACTCCAGCTTCTTCATGACCGACAGCGCGAACTGCAACTGGTCCTTGGCTCCCCACTCGAAGCGTTGGCCGTCCAGCAAATTCTCCACCGCTTCCCGGAAGTCGTCCGGGTGAATCAGGCCGATCAGGTGGGCGACCTGGTCCAGCCGATAGGTCTCGTACCGCGATCTGAGCGCGCTCGCGGACTGGACGTCGTCTGCGTGGACGCAGAGCGCGCGCGAGAGCTGCATCTGCAGCGCCGGAGCCTTCCTGATCTGGAGGCGTTTGGTCTCGAGGGCCGAGTCGAGTAGCCCCGCAAGCAGGGGACGGCCCATGTGCTGCACTCTGTTCTCGATGGCCTCGGCCGAGGACTCCACGAAGATCTCCGCCGTGCGCACCTCGTCCTTGATGCGGTCGCCGTCCCGGAGGCGGAAGTTGAAGCGGCCTTTCCAGCGGCGCTCCCCGACCGGATACGTCTCGAGGTAACACGCCCAGGGCAACCCGCCCGACTCGATGGTGCCCACCGCCCGCAGCTGCGGTTCGTGGGTGTCAAATCCGGGGGCAGTCGGCATGATCCGTGCTCGTTGATGGAAGCTCCGCAACGCAAACATGTCACACAGATCGTGGACCGGCAATCGGGGCTTGGGGTTAGCGCGGAACGGCCGTGACGGAGGTTGCGACCGAAGGAAACGGATTGTTATCCTGCACGGCCTGACAGCGGAATAAACGAAAGGAGCCGCGGGCTGCCACCTGCGGCTCCTGATCGAAAAAACAACGGACGCGACGATCCGCGTTTCCGGGCTTGTACGCTGGCCGGAAGCTGCAAATGGGCGGGTTCGGTGTCAAGGGTACGTGTGCCCTGCCGACCCCACCTTCGACTCGGCTCGTCCGCATAGACTCGAGGGGGCGACCAATGGTCGGAGGTCAGACGTTCTTCAAAGGAACCCCCGCAGCCGGGCGACCGGCTCCGGACGTGGTCGGACATGCCGACCTGGCGCTCACGCGGGCGATCGTCCAATACCGCGCGCATCAGGTCGTAGGCCGGGTGCCGGAGCACCCCTCTGACATTGGAGTGGCACTCGTCATCGAGGGGCAGTACGCGGCGTCGGCGTCGGCCCTGGATCTGGGGAGCGTCCGTGTTCGTGAGCTGGACCTGAGCGGCGAGTTGGTAGTGCTCGGATGGGTGGACCAGGACACGGTCGATCAGGTGGTCGAGGCGCTCGACTCGCAAGGCGCCGACCCGGCCCGACGTGGGCGCCTGGGACCCCTCTGCTTCGGTCTCGCGCTTCGCCTCCTGGACGAGCTCGGCTTCACGCCCGTCACCCGCGCGTCTCACCTTCGCATCGGGTTCATCGACATCTGTCGCGACTTAGAGGGCGACGGAGACGGCACCATCCGCATCGATGCCGGCCGTGAGGGAGTGGTGCGCGTCGCGTTCGATGCCGACCAGAACCTGCTTGCGTTCGCTCCGAGCACGACCGGTGGGCATCCCGCGTTCTGCGGGGCACTCAAGCATGCCTTCGCCGGCTTGGACGTTCGTCGGCGAACGCCTCACTCGGCTTCGCCCTGGCGATATCAAGTGCGACTTCCGCTGCCCGGCTCGCTCGTGGAAGCCCGTGGAGTGTTGGAACGGGTCCGGATCGGGATCAGCCGGCTGATCGCGCATTTCGAGTCGGTCCGGTATCGTGCGCTCCGAGAACAGCTGACCACGTTCGGGAAGCGTGACACGCTTTCCCGTCTCCGAACGGTCACGGAGCCCAAGGGCTGGGAAGCGGTCCATTTCCCGGCTCCCACCGGGACCGAGCTGGTGCATTGAACGCAGGCCGGGGTCCAAGCGGTTGGGCCGGTGTGGTTCGAGCCCGCAACCGGAGTCGGCGCGGTTCCGTTCCGGACACCTATGTGCCGCCGGAGGTGGACCGGGAGTACCGAACGTACTGCCGCGGCCAAGCCGAGGCGTTTCTCCGACTCATCCCGACCGAGGGCGTTCGTCCGTTATACGCAGCGGCGCGAGCGTGGGCCAAGCAGTCGGGACACTACGACCATCGTGATCCGATGGCGGCTCTCAAGGCCTACGTGATCGAGCGTTTGCCCCTCCCTCCCAGGGAGGTGTGGATCGAGGATCGGCTGAGAAGACCACTCGAGTACCTGGTCGAGCGCGATGCACCGGCCGGAGTGACGGCGCCGGTAGCGGGAGAGGCGGTCGAGTTGCGGGAGGTGGAGGGCTCGGGGCGCCGCTGGCAGGTGGGCCTGCACATGTACCGCGGGGAGGAGCATTGGCACGGCTACCTGGCGTTCCGGTCCCTGGACCGCTCCACTCCGGCCGGCGGAAGCGTCCCGGTTCGCACTTGGTACAGGACCGCAGCGATCTTCTCGGACGCCGATCCCTATCGCATCCGCAGCACGTTTGAAGGCTACGAGTCGGAAACGCTGCGGGCGTTCTTGCGCTCCGTACTGCCGTGAGGACGCTCTCCTCGTTCCTTGTCCGGGCCGCGTGAGACCCTCGCGCGAGACTCCCTGAACTCGCTCGGAGATTCCTTAAGGCCGGGTCCTGAAGCGCGATCCGGTTTTTTACAAAAAATTTTTCTTCTTCCTGTCTGTATTTTCTCGATCCGGTGGCTCGGGAACCCCCAGTTTCGTTTGGGTTCCCGAAAAAAATCCCATAAAAATCCCTCATGCCGAAAAGCCGGGAACACGTGGATTTGGAAGTAATACACATTTCCACAATGTGTTGTGGTACAACAACTTACGATATGTTGTGCCGTTAGGGGCCGGTGCCGCCTGCTCTTGCGCCCGTCGGTTGGCCAATCTAGTATCTTTTCGGTCACAAGCCGGCGATTGAGCGAACGGCGGTCGTCGTCTCGCATCGCACCGGCTTCGGGCCAACGCGCCGTTTTTTCGTGGGCTTTTCAACCCCTTCGGGAAGGTAGGTGACTCGGTTCATGTGGAAGACCCGATCAGTGCAGGTGAACGTCTCCCTTCCCCATGATTTGGCTGCTGAGATCGAAGAGGTTCAAAAAAACGATCCGGAGTTTCTCTCCCGAGTCGTGCGCTATGGCCTGACTCGCCGAGCGGTTTTCCGCCACCTGCGTGAGCGCGCGGAAGCTCGGGAGGAAATCCACACGTTGGCGGCATCTCCTTCGTTGAACTGACGAGGCCCATCTTCGCCGCCCAAGAGGCGGATCCCACCGGCTGGCGTCCGGCGTCCGGGCTGGGCGCAGTTGCGCGTTCCCACTCCAGAGTGGCCTATTTCAAGGGTCCGGTCACACGTCGGTCAAAAGGGGGCGGCTCTCCCTCGGCCATGGGTGACCTAAGCGGGGAGCTTTACGGGTGGACAACGTGCGGCAGCCGGGTGCGTCAGACCCGGACGAGATGCTGAGGGCAAAGTACCACGACTTCTGTTCTGCAAGGGTTGTCGAGCTGTTGCTCGAACTCAGCCCAGACGAGATGTATGTCTTGGCCGAAGCTGCGGCCGGCGGGCCGGGCGAGCGTGGATCGCTGTCCTACAACCGAATCGTGCAGTTGGCCACCGCCCGCATCACGCAGGACGCCGACCTTCCCACCTTTGCCGAGTGGGCCGAGGCCTACCGGGCCGCTCCCGAGAAGTTCGACGACCTGATCATGGGACTGTGGGAGGATCCGGCGGGTCGACCCACCTGAGGGCCATCACCCACTAGAACGGAAGATCGTCGTCCGGTTCATTCAGCGGGGCGCTGGAAGGCGCAGGTGGTCCGTACGAACGGCTCGTAGCTCCGGACGGCGCTCCCGCGCCCTGTGTCCCGCCGAGCATCACCATCTCGTTGGCGACGATGTCCGTCCAGTAGCGCGTGCCGCCGTTTTCGTCCTGGGTCTGGGAGTACTCGATACGTCCTTCGACATATAGCCGGTCTCCCTTGTGCACCCACTGCTCGACGATGTCCGACATGCGTCCGAAGAACGTCACCCGATGCCACTCCGTCCGCTCCTGCTGCTGTCCTGAGCGATCCTGGAACTGGCGGTTGGTAGCCAATGAGATCTTGGCCACTTTGGCTCCGGACGCCGTCATGCGAATGTCCGGCTCATTCCCCACGTTTCCAATCAACATCACTTTATTCAGCGACCGGGCCATGCTGGGTGCTTCTCCTGAGGCTTGAAGATTCGGGAACGATCGACGAGAGCCGAGGAGCGAAGGCCGATCGTGCCAGCAAGGTACCCAGGCCGGCGGGACAACGCCATGCGGATCGGGGACCGTCGGGGGCTTCCCACGACCGCGGCGGCTGCACTAGTGTGGTGTCGCCAAGTCGGCGCTCGCTCCGGCCCTATCCGAAACGAATCGAGGAATCCACATGGAGTTTGTGAAGGTTGAACGCAGCGAAGCCCTCGCAACCGTGCGCATCGACCGTCAGGACAAGCTCAACGCGCTGAACCCGCAGGTCATCGCCGAGATCGGTGAGGCGTTCGCGGCGCTTGCGTCGGACGAAGCGATCCGGGGCGTCGTGTTGACCGGAGCGGGTGACAAGGCGTTCGTGGCCGGCGCCGACATCGGCGTGTTGGCTTCGATGGATTCGATGGGTGGGGTACGGGTGAGTCGGGAGGGACAGGAGGTCTTCCGGACCATCGAGCTGTTCCCCAAGCCCGTGCTGGCTGCCGTGGGCGGATACGCGTTGGGGGGCGGGTGCGAGCTGGCGCTCGCCTGCCACCTCCGCATCGCTTCGGACAGGGCGCGGTTCGGCCTTCCGGAAGTGGGGCTGGGAATCATTCCGGGATACGGCGGGACGATTCGGCTGGCCCGTCTGGTGGGCCTCGGCAGGGCGTTGGAGCTCACGCTGACCGGAGCGATGATCGACGCCGAGCGGGCCGAGCGCATCGGGCTGGTGAACCGGGTGGTGCCCCATTCGGAGCTGGCAGACGCGGCGACCGAGCTGCTTGGAAGCATCACCCGGAACGGGCCTCTCGCCGTGCGGATGGCCCTGGAGTCGGTCTACCACGCCCTCGACACGTCCACGGAAGCCGCATTGTCCCACGAGTCGGGACTTTTCGGCCTTCTGGCGTCCACCGACGACATGAAGGAAGGCATGCAGGCCTTTCTGGAGAAACGGAAACCCGACTTCCAAGGCAGGTAGGGCCCTAAGTCGTTGTTTGACAAATACTTTGATAGCGTCCCCAGGGGTGGCTCCCCGAGCGGGTTTACGCTACATTTCTAATGGGCTGTACCGGGTATTCGTTGAGCACCGAGACGGGGGTTCCGAGCGGGCCATCTTCGCGCCCCGAAACCACGTGCAACTTAGACGTATCGAGTTATTCGACTTCCGCAATCTCGAGGCGCAGGAGCTGGAGATTCCCGCGGAAGGCGTCGCACTCATCGGCGCGAACGCTCAGGGTAAATCGAACCTGCTGGAAGCCATCTACTATCTCGAGACTCTTCGATCTTTTCGCGGCGCGCGAGATGCACACCTCGTGCGTTTCGGCTGCGACCTGTTTCGGCTCCGGGGAGAGCTGCGGGGCGCCGACGAGGAGGGGACCATCACCCTGAGCGCGGCGTATCGAAAAAGCGATCGCAGTAAGCGGGTCCTCGTCGACGGCGAGCGCGTCGGCCGTCTATCGGAGGGGCTCGGAAAGCTCGGCGCCGTCGTGTTCTCTCCGGTCGACGTGGACGTGGTGTCCGGTCCGCCGGAAGGCCGTCGGCGTTTCCTGGACATGGTCCTGTCGCTCAACGAGCCCGGATATCTGGCCTCGTTGCAGGCGTATCGCAGGACGCTCTCACAGCGGAACGCCGCACTCCGCGCCGGCGCTCGGGCCTCCGAGGTGCGGGCTTGGAACCCCTCGCTCGCCCAGTCCGGCGCGGTCGTGCTCGCCCGTCGAGCGGCGTGGGTGGACGAATGGGGAGAAGCGTTTCGGGAGTACTACGCCGCCGTGGCCGGCGGACAGGGCGCCTCGCTCGCGTACCGGTCGACCGTGGCGAACGATGGCGAGAACACCGAAGCGGCGTTCATCGAGGCGCTCGAATCCAGCACGACCTGGGAGGACCGCAGTCGGACGACGACGGTCGGTCCCCACCGCGACGATCTCAAGATCCGGCTGGGGCCGTCCGAGGGAAGCATCGACCTGCGCGGGTTCGGTTCGGGTGGCCAGCTTCGGACGGCGGCCTTGGCCCTTCGATTGGTGGAGGCGGCGCAGGTCCGCAAGAGCCGCGGTCATCCTCCGCTGATGCTCATGGACGACGTGTTCGCGGAGCTGGACGAACGGCGATCGGGTCGGGTTTTGGAGCTGTTCGACGCTGCGGGATGGGGACAGGTCATCCTCACGGGGCCGAAGAAGGCGGACCTGGCGATGCTGCCCTTCCGCTTGCCGCGCTGGACCATCCATGCGGGCCGGATCGCGGCATGAGCGACAAGCCCGAACGGGTTGGTGGTCTGATCGACACGGTGCTCCGCAGCGCCGGAGTCGCGGACGGAGTGCAGCGTGCGCAGGTCGTGGAGGAGTGGCCCGAACGCGTCGGCAGCGCGATCGCCGAGGTCACGCGGGTCTCCGGATTTTCCGGAGGCACGCTATTCGTCGAAGTGACGTCCAGCGCGTGGGCCATGGAGCTCAACTTCATGCGAGACGATATTTTGGCAAAGCTCAACGCCGATCGGGATGGCGCGCCCATCGAGAAAATCGTGTTCCTACAGTCTGAAACCGAGTGACGGGATGACGGCAAAGAAGAAGACGTCGGAGTACACGGCAGATCAAATCCAGGTGCTCAAGGGCTTGGAGGCGGTGCGCAAGCGTCCGGGCATGTATATCGGCTCCACGTCCGGACGGGGGTTGCACCACCTCGTCTACGAGGTGGTCGACAACTCGATCGACGAGGCCATGGCCGGTTACTGCACCGAGGTGCGGGTCACGGTCCATGAGGACGATTCGATCACGGTGGTCGATGACGGACGGGGAATCCCGGTTGGCGTCCACAAGACCGAGAACGTGCCGGGCGTCGAGTTGGCCATGACGACGCTGCACGCAGGCGGGAAGTTCGACAAAGACACCTACAAGGTGTCGGGCGGGCTGCACGGCGTCGGTGTCTCGGTGGTCAACGCCCTTTCCGAGTCGTTGGAAGTGGAGGTGCGACGGGAGGGAAAGCGGCATCGCCAGCGCTATGAACGCGGCGCCAAGCAGGAAGAGCTCAAGGTCGTAGGCAAGGTCGCCGCGTCCGACACCGGCACACGGGTCACGTTCAAGCCCGACCCGGAGATCTTCACCGAGCTCCGCTACAACTTCGAGACGCTGTCCAATCGGCTGCGCGAGCTGGCCTTCCTGAACAAGGGCCTCAAGATCGTCCTGGAAGACGAGCGTGAGTCGCCGGCCGTGGAGGAGGAGTACCAATACGACGGCGGTTTGGCGGAGTACGTGGAGTACCTCCGTGGGTCGCGGACGCCGCTCCACGAGGACGTGGTGTACTTCGAAGGCTCGAAGCCCGAGGCCGAGATCGAGCTGGCCATGCAGTACGACGACGGGTTTTCGGAGAACACCCACACGTTCGTCAACAACATCAATACGCACGAGGGCGGAACGCACCTGACCGGCCTGAAGGCGGCGCTGACCCGAACCATCAACGACTACGCGCGCCGCAACAACCTCTTCAAGAAGAATGAGAGCCTGTCCGGTGAAGACGTTCGCGAGGGCCTGACCTGCGTACTGTCGGTCAAGGTCATGGAGCCGCAGTTCGAGGGTCAGACCAAGACCAAGCTCGGGAATTCCGAGGTAAAGGGTGCGGTCGAGGCGGCCGTGAACGAGCAGCTCGGGATCTTTCTCGATGAACACCCCAAGGCGGCCAAGGCCATCATCGAGAAGTCGCTGCAAGCGGCTCGTGCCCGCGAGGCGGCCCGCAAGGCGCGTGATCTGGCTCGGAAGAAGAGCGCGTTGGAAGGCGGGATCCTTCCCGGCAAGTTGGCGGACTGTTCCATCAACGACCCGTCGCTCTGCGAGCTCTACCTCGTGGAGGGAGACTCCGCGGGAGGCAGCGCCAAACAAGGGCGGGACCGCGGGTACCAGGCCATCCTTCCCCTCAAGGGGAAGATTCTGAACACCGAGCGTGCTCGGATCGACAAGATCCTGTCGAACGACGAGATCCGCGCGATCATCACCGCGATCGGCACCGGCATTCGCGACGAGTTCGACCTGTCCAATGCCCGGTACCACAAGACGATCATCATGACGGACGCCGACGTCGACGGGGCGCACATCCGCACGCTGTTGTTGACGTTCTTCTTCCGTCACATGCGCGAGCTCATCGAGGCCGGCTACATCTACATCGCGCAGCCGCCGCTCTACCGTCTGCAGAAGGGGAAGAAGGAGCGCTACGTCTATTCCGAAAAGGAACGGACGGAGGCCGTCAAGCAGATGACGAACGGCAAGAAGGGCGCTACCGGCGGGATCAACATCCAGCGGTACAAGGGACTAGGTGAGATGAATCCCGGGCAGCTCTGGAAGACCACGATGGATCCCAACACCCGCACCATTCTTCAGGTCACCATGGAGAGCGCGGCGGAGGCGGACCTGATTTTTTCCCGCTTGATGGGAGACGACGTGGAGCCGCGGCGTCAGTTCATCGAGAAGAACGCCAAGTTCGCCAACATCGACGTGTGACAGCCCACGGGCCGATCACGCTCCCGGCCAGAGCCACCCGAACGCTCCTGCCGTGAGCAGGCCGTAGATAAGTCCGTCCGCCGTGTGCTTCAGCGTGGTGCTCCAAGAGCGGTTGTACCAGATGGACTGCTGCCAGAGCGCAACGGCGTATCCGACGAAAGCCACGGTGCCGGCCATACGAAACACGGCCATGTATTCGGTTCCGGGCCCGTAGGCCAACCCGGTCACGTACGCGGTGATGAGGCTCACCGCCACGCAGTAGACGAACCACTGCGTGAGGTTCTTGCCCATGCTTGCGGGCGAATGGTCGAGCAGGGTCATGAATCCGACCGGACCGGCTTCGACCCTGGCCTTCCACTCCTCGGAACGCATCTCCTCGCCGCCTTCCGCAAACGGAAAGAAGTACTCGCCGGGAGCGATTGCGTGGCCTCTCAAGGATGCGAGAACATCATCCTCCGAGGCGAGCCGCCGGAAGTCCGTACGGTGGTACCGGAGCGCCATGTGGATGACGGAGCTGGCGACGAACACCAGAACGGCCGCAACGACGACGGGGAGCCAGAGGGTCAACGCGGGCACCATGGCAACCTCCTCTGTGAACGACGCGTGCGGATCTGCCTGGCCCTAACGTCGATCGTCGGAGACGCTCCGGCAAGCGTCGCGATTCACTCGTACAGCCTCGGGGCTCGGTAGCTTTTTCCTCTCGTCGATCAATCCTTTCCAAGGTTGGTCGGGTTTGGAAGCGACGTGTTGGACCCGTGAATACACGCCGTTGCGGAGCTGCTGCACGGCAGCTCAATCGGTAAGCGGCAAGGGCGTTTCGTCGTCCTCCCACCTTTCCTGCCGCCCGCGCCCGCGGCTCCGGTCTGCGGAGCGGATGCCACAGGCGACCCCGATTGCCTGCGTGGGGCTTGGCGTTTGCGCCTCGTCGGGTCCACTGCAGTACGCATCGATCCAAGCGCCGCCACGCGCGGACGAATTGTGGGGGGAGGCACCACGATGATTTGGGAACAGCAACTCTGGAGTCAGACGATCGGCCTGCACGGTCGGAGCGGCTCCGGAGTACTAGAGCCGAGCGCGGTGCGGCTCGTCTTCGTGTTCGGGTACAACGAGCACCTGGAGGGCGGCGCCTGTCTTCGGGAAGTTCGCGCACACTATCCAGCTGCCGAGATCGTCGGTTGTACGACAGCCGGATCGATTACCCACGCAGGCGTAACCGACGACGCGGTGGTCGTCACCGCCATTCAGTTCGAATCGACCCGTGTGCGGACGGAGGTGATTCGGGTGGGCGGTGAGTACTCGGACGTCGAGGCCGGGGCCCGGCTGGGCGAGCGGCTCAGCTCGCCCGAGCTGTGCCATGCAATGGTCTTCGGATCAGGGCTGGTTAATGGGAGCGCCCTCGCCGTGGGACTGGAGAGCACGCTCGGACAGGGCGTAACGGTGACCGGCGGACTCGCCGGGGACGGCACCAAGTTCGAGTGCACCTATGTGATCAAGGGAGATCAGGTGTTGGCCGACTCCGTCGTGGCCGTTGGCTTCGAGGGGAGTCAGCTCAGCGTCGGGCATGGTTCAATGGGCGGTTGGGTGCCCTTTGGCCCGGTTCGGCGCATCACCGGGTCCCATGACAACGTGCTTCACGAGTTGGACGGAAAGCCCGCTCTCGATCTGTACCGGAAATATCTGGGCAAATACGCCGACGAGCTTCCGGCTTCGGCGCTGCTCTTTCCCCTGTGGGTGGACCCACCCGAGAGCGGCCCGGTCGTTCGGACGGTGCTCGCAATCGACATGGAAGAGGGATCCATGACACTGGCCGGTGACGTGCCCATCGGCGGCACCGCCCGGCTCATGCGCTCGAGCTCCGATGGGCTGATAGACGGAGCGGCCCGTGCGGCCGATGCCGCGTCGGAGGGCGTCAACGGAACGCAACCCGACCTGGCGCTCCTCGTGAGCTGCGTGGGAAGGAAGATGATCCTGGGCCCGCGCACCGACGAGGAGGTCGAGGCCGTTCGTGACATCGTCGGGGGCAGCGCCGCCCTGTGCGGATTCTACTCCTACGGCGAGCTCGCCCCAAGTGAGGTCGATCAGCCCTGTGAGCTACACAACCAAACCATGACCATCACCACCTTCACGGAAAGGTGTGGCACCGGAGTCTGAAGATGGACACCACGTACCATCGCCTGCTGGCAAGGCAAATTCGCCGCCTCGGCGGGCTGAAAGAGCTGGGTAACGAGCTCCAGCAAAAGAAGTTCCTCACGTCGGTTTCAGAGGCGTACAGGGCCCACGATCGGGAGGTGGAGCTAACCAGTCGGGCCAGCGAGCTGAGCGGCGTGGAGTTGCTGGCGGCGAACGAACAGCTCCGAGCGCTGTTCGCAACGATGCCCGACCGCATTCTCCGCACGAACGGCAGCGGCGTCGTGATCGAAATCGAATCCACGGGTCGCGGCACCGCGTTCGATCACCTCGCCTGCACCAAGACCGGCGCTTCGATCGAGGAATGCGACCGTCTCACGAACGAGCGTGGTGACATCGAGGTCGAGGCTCCCGCACAGGACGGGCGTCAGAATGGACCGGCAAGGTTCTGTTTCGAGCGCCGCGACGTGCCGCTGGCCGATGGCGGCCGGCTGGTCATCCTTCGCGACGTGACCGATCTCCGCAACGCGGAAGAGGCGTTGAAGCAAAAGGAAGAGGAGCTCCGCCACAGCCAGCGAATCGACTCCTTGGGCCGGTTGGCCGGCGGAGTGGCCCACGACTTCAACAACCTCCTCCAGGCCATCTCCGGCAACTGCGAGTTCCTGAAGGAGCAGCCCACCGACGAGGAAGAGCTCGGAACGTTGCTGGACGAGATCTCCTCGATGGTCGACCGCGGCGCGAGCCTGACCCGACAGCTCCTCTATTTCGCGCGAAAGCAGGAGACCAACAAGGAAGTGTGCGATCTCAACAAGGTGGTGGAGGAGATCTCCTCTCTGCTTCGGCGAGTCCTCCACGACCGCATCGACTTCAACGTGCGGGCTTGCCGGGGGCCGGCGATGGTGTTCGCCGACAAAGATCAGCTCGGGCAGGTGTTGGTCAACCTGGCCGTGAATGCCCGTGACGCGATGCCCAACGGAGGCACGCTCAAGCTGGGTACGTCCCCCGTCGAGATGCCCGACGGCACCCGCTGGATTCAATTGGAGCTGAGCGACACGGGCGTGGGCATGTCCGAAGAGGTGCTCGAGCGCGCCTTCGAGCCCTTCTTCACCACAAAAGGACCGTCCCACGGCACCGGCCTGGGCCTGTCGACGGTGTACGGCATCGTCCAAGGCAGCGGAGGTCGAATCGAGATCGACTCAAAGATCGGAAGCGGGACCACGTTCCGGGTATTTCTTCCGGAGACCGAGACGGAACAAGAGGCTGCGGCCCGGCCCCGAATCACTCGCGGGCGCGCCAGCGGCCAGCTCGTCCTCTTGGCAGAAGACGACCGCAACGTGCGGGGTGCGATCACCAAGATGCTCCGGTCCCTGGGTTATGGCGTGATCGTTGCGCAGGACGGTCGCGAGGCCCTCGACATGGCACCGAGCGTGGCGCCGCAATTGGCTTTCGTGCTCTCGGACGTGCGCATGCCGAACATGACCGGACCCGAAATGGCTGAACATCTGCGAGAAGTCGCGCCGGAGTTGCAGGTCGTGTTCATGTCGGGCTTCATTGCCGACGAAGGCGAAGAGTGGGGCATCGATGAGGATCGACTGATCCGCAAGCCCTTCTCTCGTACGGCGCTGGCGAACTTCCTGGACGAGCACATCGCCGCGACGAGTGGAGACCTCGGGATAGCCTCACACACCGGCTCCCGGACATCTTCCGTTCGCGCTGGAGTATGACAATGAACGCTGACACCTTGGCGCCGCCTGCCCGAGAAGCGGAGGCCTGCGCGACCGAGTCGCCATCCCCCGCGGAGCCGCTGCGGGTCCTCGTAGTGGACGACGACATGGCGGTTGCCCGCAGCATCGAGCGCCTGCTGACCCGGCGCCACATGGAGGTAGAAACCGCGGCATCGGCCGTCGACGCCATGTCCGCCATTCTACGGAACGTGCCGGACGTCGTGATCTGCGACCTCAACCTGAGGGAAGAAGGGGACGGCATTTCCCTCCTCCGTGCGATCCGAGAGGACAACCCGGTGCTACCGGTCATCCTGATGTCGGGTCAGCCGACCGTCGACAGCGCGATGGAGGCGGTCAACCTGAAGGCGTTCGGATACCTGAGGAAGCCCGTACGATCGACCGAGCTGGTCGAGCGTATCCTGACCGCGGGACGGTACGGACGCATCTCCAGGGCGGGGCTGGAGGCGGCCGCGGTGGCCGAGGACGAGTCGAGCATGCAGGCGAGGTTCGACCGGGCCCACGAGTCATTGTGGATGGCCTACCAGCCGGTCATCGACGCCCGCTGGCAGATCCGCGGGTTCGAGGCGTTGGTGCGGAACGAGGAGGCCACGTTACGCAACCCGCCGGACCTCTTCGATCTGAGCTTCGCCATCGGCCGCAGCATCGACCTGAGCCACCGCATCTGGGCGTTGTCGGCCATACCCTTCTTGGACCGAAACACCAAGGCGCTCCTGTTCTTGAACATCGATCCCCGCCAGCTCGGGGACGAGCCGATCATTCCCGAGGCCCATCCGCTGAGCCGGATCGCACATCGGGTTGTGCTCGAGATCACGGAGCGCGCCTCGAGCCACGACATCGCCAACCTGGAGCAGAAGATCGCTTCACTCCGTGAGCGCGGCTTTCGCATCGCCGTGGACGACATGGGCGTGGGCTACTCCGGACTGACCGCGTTCGCGAAGATCGAGCCCGAGTTCGTAAAGATCGACGGCTCGCTCATCCGAAGGGTGAACGAGCACGACGCCCGCCAAAAGCTGATCAAGAGCATCACCGGCCTGTGTGCCGACCTCGGCATCCAGGTGGTGGCCGAGGGGATCGAGACCGAAGCCGAGTTCGAGGCGATGCTGGAGCTGGGTGCCGACTTGTTCCAGGGGTTCTTCGTAGGCCGGCCAAAGCCCTGGGGGTCTTGACCGGCTGAGGGCGTACGCTCCCGCTACTCGGGCGGGCGGCCGCCGCCGATCTGGGCTTCGGCCTCGATCTCCACCAGATATCCGGGCCCGATCAAGCCGGCCTCAACCAACGTGTTGGCCGGGCGGATGTGGCCGAATCGCTCGCCGTGTGCTCGGGAAACGGCTTCCCAATCCGCTCCGTGTTCGATGTAGACACGGGTGCGGACCACGTCGTCCAGCCGTGCGCCCAGTGAGATGAGCGCACCTTCGATCTTGTCGATCGCAAAATGTAGTTGAGCCGCTGCGTCCGAGCCGCCGATCAAGCGGTCGCCCAGGGTGGCGGTAGTGCCCGAAACCAGCACCCGATCTCCCATCCGCACCGCTCGGGCATATCCCGCCATGTCTTCCCACCGGGTTCCGGACAGGACCAGCGTCCGGCCGGAGGGGCCGGGCTCGGTCGGGTAGGGATTCGGGAACGACTCCACGTGGTGTGACAGGTCACCCGACGCCGTGAGGTACGGCGGCCGGCGATACTCGTCTCCCGGATGTCCCGGGATGGGACGCAGGCCCGCGAGCGCCTGGTCCAAGGCCTCCAAATCCGAAGGCTCCAGCTCGAGGTCGAATACGCGCAGGTTGTCCGAGATGTGCTCGCGCTGACCCAGACGGGCGCCGACGATGATGCCCCCGACGGCCGGCTGATCCAACACGTAGCGACAGGCGACGTTGGCCATCGAAACACCATGTCGGTCGGCGACCCGCCCTACGGCGGCCAGCAGCTCCTGGAACGTGGCCCAGTCGCAGGCCTGGTCGACGAAGCGCTTGTACTTCATCCGCGACCAGCTTCCCAGCTCGGACTCGGTCCTGGGTTCGGGTGCGCCCAACCACGCTTCCGTGAGCAGGCCTCCGGCAACGGTGCCGTACGTCAACAGCTTGACGCCGTGCTCCGCACAGAGCGCAGCCATGCGGCCGGCCGGCCGACGATCCAGCAGCGAATAGCACACCTGGTTGGAAACCACCTCGATGCCGCTGGCCAGGGCGATGCGAAGGTGATCGGTGTCCACGTTCGTAAGACCGAGGTGGCGGATCAGGCCCTCACGCTGGAGCTCCTGGAGGTGGTAGAGGCACTCGAGCCAACCGGGATCGGCGTATACCCAGGCGTGGAACTGGAGCAGGTCGATGCGCTCCACGTTGAGCCGCTGGAGCGACCGGGTGACGGCGGCGCGAACGTCGCTTCGGGACACCCGGCCAGGCGTCGGGACCCATTTGGTGAGGAGCTCGAATCCGTCGGTCGACCCTCTCCGCGCAACCAGGGCGCCGGAGATGACCTCCGCCGACCCGTAGTGGTCGGCCATGTCGAACGTGGTCAGTCCGGCGTCGACATACGCGTCCATGGCCGCAGCCGCCCCATGAGGATCGAGGGCGCCGCCGTCGCGCTCCATGTCGGCGACCTGCCAGAGTCCAGTGAGCACCCGGGACACACTGAAGCCCGGCGCCAACTCCGAACGCGGCACGCTCGTCGGCACGAACGCGCTACTCCGGCGGAAGCTCAGAGAACCGTCGAGCCACGTCCACGCCCTCCCGCTCGAGACTCCGCATCTCCTTCCAGTACACCACGGTGGCCAACGCCATGACCGCCAACCAGATCGGGGTCGAGCGGAAATACCATGCGGATACCGGAGCCGTCAGGTCCTTCCACACGTGGACCACCAAGAACACGGTCAGGAGAACGGCGCCTCCGCCGGCCAGGAAGACTTGGAGCGTTCGGTTGGGCAGCACCGACGTGGCCTGAGCCAGCTTGGGATTCCTCGACGGTAGGGCGAGGACCGAAAGGCACATGAGAAGGAAGTTCACCAGCATCGACGTAACGAGAATGTCGACGCCCAAGAAGAAGTCCCCGGCCAAGTGGCTTCCCAGGATGCCGACCGAGGCCATCAATCCGCTGAGCACGATGGCCACGTGAGGCGTATGCCAGCGCTCGTGTACGCGGGCGACGACCTTCGGGAAGATGCCGTCCTCCGCCCACGCGAACATGAGCCTGGATACGGAAAGCAGCATGGCCGGCAAATCGTTGATGAGCGCGACCGCCGCGCCTGCCACGACGGCGATGGTCCATCCGCTCGGGAGCAAGTATCCCAGGAGCCCCGGAGCGGTCAGGTCCTGGGTCTGGGCCCGTTCGGCGATGAACTCCCACGGCACGGCATGGTAGACTGCGGCCGTGAACAGGATGTAGAAGGTGCCCACGGTCACGACCGCGATGCCGATGGCCAGCGGCAACGCGCGGTTGGGATTCCGTGCCTCCCCTCCGGCCTGGGCAATCGAGTCGAACCCGATGAAGCTGGAAAACAAAAGGGCGGACGCGGCCAGGAACGTCACAGGCCGGAAGGGAGCGTCCGGCGCTTCCGGGACAGGCACGGATTCACGGGCCATCAAGGCCGCCGCGAAGTCTTCGTGGCCGAACGAGAACCCGGCCACGATCACGATCGCGCCAAGCGCGAACATCAGAAACATCAGCGGCACCAACGTGCGCTCGTAGAGCTTGAGGCCGCGAAGGTTGACCAGGACGAAGCCCCACAGAAACGACAACGCCAATCCCACACGCACCGGGCCGGTGTCCAACGCGGCTGCAGTGCCGTCCCACCCGAGCGCTGCGGCCAGGTCACGGAGAAACGGGATCAGGACGTACGAGACTACGCCGATCGCGATCGACAGTCCGAACCACTGTGAGAAGCTGGCCACGAACCCGAGCAGCGGGTTGAGCGAGCGGCTCGCGTAGACGTAGCTGCCGCCCGCCCTGGGCATCGCCGACGCCAGGATTGCGTAGGCGAGCGCCGCCAAGACGGCCGGCAGCGCCGCATACAGGTAGGCCGGCAGCACCCATCCGGCGATGCCCGGCACGTTCCGCTGGATCATGATCGGGATGACGTTGATGGCCGCCCCGAGCATGGAGCATATGCCCGTGGCGGTGAGCCCGAGCAGGCCCAGCTCTCGAGCTAGGCCCGTCCGTTCGCCTTCCGCCGGGGGTCGGTGTTCGACTCGCGTTTCAGCCACGGGCAGCGCTTCCCTACGTCCAGTAGGCCAAGATGAACCCGAAGATCAACAAACGCACCAAATCGAAGCTCGCGTTGATCGCCACCAGGCCCCAGCCCTTCTTTTCCCAAGCGACGCGGCCCATTTGCAGCGGGAGAAAAAAGCCGAGCCAGGTAAAGAACGCGCTGTTCAGCGCCAGCGAGTTTGCGGAGACGTCCGGCGAAAGACCCCAGCTCGAGGCCTTCCAGGCTCCGATGCTGTGGGCCAGAACGAACGCGATCAGAAAGGAGCTGACGGCGTAGATCACCAGTGACTTGGCCATCTCCCCGCCGTCGGGCTGCTCCATGTCCTCCATCCCCATGTGACGCGCCCAGGCCTTTCCGAACAGCGGACCGAACCAGAGAAAACCCACCACCATCGCAATCGCCACGCACACGGCTATGGCCAGGTAGTTCACCGAGATTTGGGGTTCCATGGTCTCCCACTCCTTGAAGGTCTGCAACGGACAACCGAACGGCGGGAAGACGGCGAACCTGGTTGGCGCCGGGACCGACGCGCAAGCGGCCCGATCAAACCAACCGCCGCCTACGGTAGTCGAATCATCTGGGTGCGGGCCCCCCGGGTCCCGGACTCGTCGCCGACCACGCACATCCGGAGCGATCCATGGACTCCCTCTGGCAGGACCTTCGATTCGCGGCCCGCACCCTCAGGAATCGTCCGGGATTCACGGTGGTGGCGGTGCTCACGATCGCCCTCGGCGTCGGGGCCAACTCCGCGATCTTCTCGGTCGTCAACGGCGTGCTGCTCGAGCCGGTCCGAGTACACGCGCCCTCAGAGCTGGTCGTTCCCGACGTGATCGCTCCGACCGGGTTCAGCATCAGCCTGTCCATTCCCAACTTTCGCGATTGGCGGGATCGCAATCGCACCTTCGAGACGTTCGGTGCGCTGATGGGCAGAGGACGGACGCTCACGGGCGGGGAGCGCGCAGAGGTGGTTCGCACGCGTTGGGTGCTGGGCGACTTTTTCGAGACCCTCGGGGTCGAGCCCGCCATGGGACGCGTGATCAGCGCGGAGCAGACGTTCGAGGGAGCGGAGCCCGTGGCCGTGGTGACGCACGGGTTCTGGCAGCGGCATTTCGGGGGTGAGAACCCTCTCGGGAAGACCATCACGCTCGACGATCAGCCGTTCACGGTGGTCGGAGTCATGCCGCAGGAGTTCCGATTCCCGGACACCAATAGCGAGATCTACCTGCCGATGGGGTTCTTCTCGGATGGGCTCTGCTGGACGAATCGCGGCTGCTCACAGGGCACGTTCGCGGTCGGCCGTCTGGCTGCGGGCGTCGGTCTCGCCGCGGCACAGCGGGACCTGGATCGCATCGTCGGCGAGATCGAGGCGGAGGAGGGCCAGGCGGTGGCGCACCCCGAGCTCCAGCCGTTGAGCGACTTCTACGTCGGCGACATCCGCCGGAATCTGTGGGTGCTGATGGGGGCCGTGGGGTTCGTCCTGCTGATCGCGTGCGCGAACGTCGCCAACCTCACGCTGGCCCGAGGCGAGGGCCGTCGTAGGGAGGTGGCGTTACGCTCGGCGTTGGGAGCGGATCGAGGCCGGGTGGTGCGCCAGTTCCTGACCGAAAGCATGGTGCTGGCGGCCGCTGGTGGAGTGGTGGGGGTGCTGTTCGCGCTCCTGGGCATTCGGATGCTGGTTCCGCTGATCAGCGACTCGCTGCCGTCGATCATGGTGGAGCGGATCGGACTCAACACCCCTGTGCTGTTGTTCACGGTGGCGGCCACGCTGCTCTGTGGGCTCCTGTTCGGGTTGGCCCCGACGCTCAGGGTGTCTCGCGCGGACCTGGTCGGCGAGCTCAAAGAAGGGGGCCGAGGCTCGGCCGGGGGCAGCCGCAGCTCACTGCGGTCGGCTCTGGTCGTAGCCGAAGTGGCCCTCTCGGTCATTCTCCTGACCGGCGCGGGCCTCATGGTCCAGAGCATTCGTCAGTTACGTGCGGTGGACAAGGGCTTCAACGAAGAGGGCATCTTCACGGCCGAGGTGCCCTTGCCCGCGTCCCGATACCGCGAGAGGGACGAGTCCCGGGCCTTCTATCAGGACCTTCACCGTAGGGTGGAAGCTCTTCCCGGCGTCCAGGCGGCATCGATGACGCAGATCCTCCCGCTGGAGGGCAACAGTTGGGAGCAGGGCATCTACCCCGAGGGTGTGGCCACCACACCCGAGAACGTCCAGTCGGTGTTGTTCTACATGGTCACCCCGCAGCACTTCGACATCTTCGGCGTTCCACTCTTGGCCGGACGGGGGTTCGAGTCGCAGGACCGGGAGGGCAACCTGCCCGTGGCCATCATCGACGAGACCATGGCGGACCGCTTTTGGCCGGGTCAGGATCCGATAGGGAAACGGGTGACCTACGAGCAGATCGAAGACGAAAACGGCCAGATGGTGCGGAAGTACCGCACCGTGGTGGGCGTGGTGCGTAACGTGCGCCACTACGAGCTGGAGAACGCCGCCCGGATCACCATCTACGTGCCGTTCGAGCAAACCGGCAACAGTTGGACGCGGTCGTTCAAGATCGTCGCCAAGACCGCCGGCGATCCCAATGCGCTGACCGAGCCGGTGCGCGCCCAGATCATGGCGCTGGATCCGGAAGTGCCGATGTCAGACATCAGCACCATGGTGGGCTATGTGGACTCGGCCATGTCCGGACCCAGGTCTCTGAGCACGTTGCTCAGCGCGTTCGGGATCGTGGCCCTCGCGCTTTCGGCCATCGGGCTCTTCGGCCTCATGTCGTTCACCGTCGCGCAGCGTTTCCGGGACATCGGCATCCGTATGGCCCTGGGCGCCAACGCACGCAGGTTGGTCACCAGCGTCTCCGGCCAGGGGATCCGGCTTGCCACCGCGGGGATCGTGGTCGGCGTGGCGGGGGCTGCGTTGCTCACGAGGTCCATGTCCGGTCTGCTGTTCGAGGTCGATCCCCTCGACTGGCGCACCATGGGCGTCGTTTCGCTCTTCCTGCTCGCAGTCGCCGCCCTGGCCGCGTTCGTGCCCGCGCGGCGCGCAACCAGGGTGGATCCGGCGCTGGTCCTACGGGAAGACTAAACGATCAGATCCAGCCGGACTTGGCCTTCTTGGGCCGGAAGGCGCTCTCGAAGTGGCGACGGTCGAACCCGCTCGGGACCTCGCCGCTCAGGGCGTACTTGTACAACGCCGCCGAATACACCCCTTTCAGGGCCGACGACACCAGGGCCAGCGTGAGCCAGCTCAACCCCAACCCCACGACCAGCGGGAGGGTCAAGATCGGCGCAACGCTCCCGAACAGTCCCATCAGGGCGCCGAACACCAAGGTCACCCCGACGAACATGAGGCCGAACGCCCAGCCCATGCCGATGTTGCCCACCACCTGCTCTCCCCACGTCTGTCGGAAAAGGCTGCCGCTCTGCCGGATGGCCGACACGGGATCCAGGTCGTTGGTGACCAGCACCGGGACGACCATGAACGTCGCCAGGTTCCATCCCAAGCCCACGAATCCCGCGACGAGCGACCCGATGAACCCCGCCCGCTCGGAGATCATCTTGAGCACCATGCCCACGGTGGCGGCGATGACCGCGTAGCCCAAGATGTTTCGTATGCGGCCGGTGGCGATGTGAAATCCGTCGGAAACGGTCGGGTCTTCACCCTCCAGCCTGAGCAACGCGGCGCCCACCAGGGCGGCGTTGAAGAAGAAAATCACCGTGTAGAGCACCATGTAGTAGAGGAACATCAGCACGGTGCCGATCATGCCTCCGCCCTCCGCGACCGCCTCTACGTTTCCGAGGATCAACATGGGCCCGAAGAACGAGATGCTGACGACCATCGCCGCGATGAAGCTGAGCAGCGGGAACAGGATCAGCTCCTTGTCCTGCGCCAGGACGTGCGCGCTGGCCTTTACCAGGCTCCAGCTTGTTTCGAATCTGCTTGCCATGGATCCTCCGGAACGGCAGTCGTAGCGAGCGTCAGCCGCTCAATCGCCCAATCGTTTCACTACACCGAAGGAGATGCTCCCCTCCGACCTTAGAAAGCGAACTTCCGCTTCCGTCCGGGACGTACGGACCCGAAGCCGATTTCCTTCAAATTCCCGGAACCTGTTGCGTCGGCTCCGTACTCACCAAATTAAGGTTTCCGGCCAGTCCGGCCGGGGGGAACAGATGGTAGCAACGTAACCAAACATTTGGTTTGTACCGACCCCGAGGGGGTCGGATTCGTTTCCATACTTCGTTCACCTCCTTTCAGGAGAATCCATGACTTCCATCCCTCGTACGTTTCTGGCGCTGCTTTGCGTCGGGGCCGGCGCGTGGTTGGCGCTTGCACCGGCGGAAGTCAGCGGACAAGGGACCGGAACCGTTACCGGTCAAATCGTCGACGGTGCGTCGATGCGTCCGTTGGCAGAGGCCCAGGTGTCCATCACCGGGACCGGGCTCGGCTCGTTGAGCAACTCCAGTGGCCGCTACCTCATCGTCGGCGTTCCGGCGGGCCAAATCACGGTCCGCGCGGAGCTGATCGGCTACGAGAGCCAAACCCAAACGGTCACGATCACGCCCGATGGGGCCGTGACGGTCGATTTTCAGCTATCGCAGACCGCCATCGCCCTGGATGAGCTGGTGGTCACCGGGACGGGCGTGGCGACCGAGCGCAGGGCGCTCGGGACCCAGGTCGAGGTCCTCGGCAGCCAGGCCATCGCGGAGGCGCCGGTGCAGACCGTGGAGGAGCTCCTCCAGGGACGGGTCGCCGGCGCGGCGGTGAGCGCCAGCTCGTCGCAGCCCGGCACAGGCAACCTCATCCAGTTCCGCGGCACGAAGAGCGTGTTCGCGGATCAGACTCCGGTGATCTACGTCGACGGCATTCGGGTCGACACCGATCAGTCGACGGCCGCCGGCACGGGAGGCGAGCAGTCCTCCGCCCTGGCCGATCTGCTGACCACCGACATCGAACGGATCGAGGTCACGAAGGGCGGCGCGGCGAGCACCCTCTACGGGTCGGACGCCGCGAACGGCGTGATCCAGATCTTCACCAGGAAGGGCACCCCCGGAGCGCCTCGCGTCACCGCTCGTATGGAGCAGGGCGTCGAGACCCCGGAACTCAAGTACATCTTCGACGCCGGCGTAATCTTCCCGAGCATCGTCGAAGCAGGCGAGGCGCCGGCTACGTTCATGGAAGACAACTACTTCCAAAACGGCCACACCCAGAGCTACTACGTGGGCGTGAACGGGGGAAGCTCCGAGATCACCTACAACGCCAGTGGGCGCCTGAGCCAGTCGGACGGCACCCAGCCAATGAACGGCAGCGTGATCTACAACTTGAACGGTGGGGCGCAGGCCCGCGTGAGTGACGCGCTGAGCCTCGACTTCTCGGGCAGCTTCGTGCGAAGCGACTATGACCGGGTGTTCAACGGCACGGCTATCGCCGATCCGCTCACCACGTTCGAGGTCGGGGACGCGCTCTTCTTCTCCGGCGCAGCCGACCTGGACGAGGCCCTGCGGATCTTCCTGCTGCCGACCATCACTGAAGAGATCAACCGCTTCCGTTTGGGCGGGACCGTGCGCTACAACCCGAGTGACAGGATCGGGGCGCGCATGTCGATCGGCGTGGACAGTCGTACCAATCAGCAGCGAGTGTTCGAGCCCATCGGGTTCACACCCGGCGAGGTCACCGGCGAGCTGACCCGCTTCCAGCGGGAGTTCACTTCGGTGTCCCTGGACGCGGCCGTGACCTACAGCTATCCGCTCGACGGAGACATCACCTCCCGGTTCACGGTCGGGGCCCAAGGCTTCCGTGACGACGAGAGCATCGTGACCGCCACGGGCACCACGTTCGCCTTGCCGGGTGCACCCGACTTCGGCGTCGCCGCCGAGATCGACGCGTCCGAGGCAAACTCGGAGGTGTTCAACGGCGGCGTGTACTTCGACGAACAGCTCGCGTTCTGGAATAAGCTCTTCCTGGGCGTCGGGCTCCGGCTGGACGCAGGCAGCACCTTCGGAGACGAGGTGCAGACGGCCACGTATCCCAAAGTGACCGGCTCCTACATCCTTTCCGAGGAGGAGTTCTTCCAGGACGGGCTCGGTGGAGTCGTGGACGAGCTCAAGCTCCGCGTGGCGTACGGTGAGACCGGGAACTTCCCGCCGCCGTTCGTCCGGGACCGGAGCTTCGACGCCATCCCCTTCCGCGGCGAGAGTGCCCCCCGGTTCGACAATCCGGGGAATCCGGACCTCAAGCCCGAGAAGACATCGACCATCGAGGCCGGGTTCGACGCGGCGCTGTTCAACAACCGCATGGGCCTGTCCTTCACCTGGTTCGACGCCACCACGACCGATGCGTTCTTCGCGGTGCCGGAGCAGCCGGTGAGCGGTCTCGGCACCCAGCTACGCAACATCGGCGAGATCGCCAACGAAGGCATCGAGCTCGAGGCGGACGTGGTGCTTATCAACAACGCGGACGTGCGTTGGAGCGTGGGCGGAAACCTCACGCTGGTGGACAACGAGATCACCGACATGGGCGGCGCGGCCGACTTCAGCCTCAGCGACTCGGGACAGAAGCGCGTGTCCTTGGGGATGCCGGTGGGTGCCTGGCACGTGACCCAGCCCACCGACATGAACAACGACGGACTCAACGACGGGTCCGTGCGCGACTTCCTCTACGAATGTGAGGGGAACGAGGGCGGCGGGTTCGACTTCAGCGTCGAGTGCGACGGGGACGTGCTGCGTCCGAGCCCCACCAAGTACGGGAGCTTCAACACCTCGCTGACGCTGTTCAACCGGCTCTCGATCAACGCGCTGGCCGATTGGGCCGGCGGGCATTCCGTGTTCGACTGGGGCTCGGTATGGTCCACGTTCAATGGGATCTACCGCCGCGAGTCGATCGAGTGCGGCATGACGGAAGCCGAGCTGGCCGATTGCCCCACGAACATCCTATTCCCGGTCCAGTACGAGACGGACGGCACCGAGCGCGGCAAGTACTCGCAGAGCGCGGCCCGCTCGGGCTTCATCTACGACGGAGACTGGTTCAAGCTGCGGGAGATCTCCGCCCGCTACCGTCTGCCGGACGAGATGGCGGCTTCACTGGGCGTCGACAGGGCCCAGATCTTCGGCAGTGTGCGAAACGTGTGGATCTGGTCGCGCAACGAGCTGGTGGATCCCGAGCTGAGCGGAGTGCGTGGCGGAGGGATCGAGTTGGGGTCCGAGACCAGCATCACGGCCTCGCCGCCCCGGACGTACCGAATCGGCATCGAAATCAGCTTCTAATCCAGGGAGATACGTGATGAACAACAGAAGGATTCGCGGTCCCTGGTCCAGCGGGCGAGTCTGGGTGCTCGCCTTGATGGCCCTGTTCGGGACCACAGCCTGCGAGTTTCTCGATCCGACCGAGGTCGACAACCCGCAAACGACCGACGGCGACTTGGCCGATGCGGAAGAGCCCACGAGGGCGCTGCTTCCGGGACTCCGGGCAGAGTTCGCCCGACTGATCTCCACGACGGTCGTCACCGCCGAGGTGGTCAGTGACAACTACAGCATCCACGGTACGGGCATTCCGGCCGACTACGACGATGTGCGCTCGATTACCTCGAGCCTCGCGAACGGGACCGGCACGGGATCGGGCGCGGTGTATTGGCACTCTCAGGAGCTGAGAGCGCTGGCGGCGTTCGTGGTGGACGAAATCGCGCCGAATGACGCCACGGCCACGGCCGGGGACGTGCAGGAAGCCCAGTTCTATCGTGGCATGGCCCTCCTATCACTAGGGGAGAACTTCACCCACGCGCCACTCGAGGCGGATGGATCGATGATCCCGGCGGACCAGATCCTGGACGCGGCGATCGCGGATCTCACCGCAGCGGTCGGCGGTCCGCAGGACGTGCCGGCCATGGCGGGGTTGGCTCGGGCATATCGATGGAAGGGAGATGCCACCCAGGCCACAACCTGGGCTCAGAACGCACTCGACGCGGAGGCCGGCTTCGCCTTCACGCGCGAGTACGACGCCGCCACACTCAGCAACACGCCCTGGGCGTTTCTCGTCTCCAGGGCCCTCCAGGAGATGCAGCCTCTGCCGCGACTGGACTTCCTGGATCCCAAGTACCTGGATCGGGAGTCCGGCATCCCCTACGCCAAGGCGGAGGAGATGCTGCTGATTCAGGCCGAGGCGGCTATGGCCGGCAGCGACTTCACCACCGGCCGGACGCGCCTGGCGGATGCCATCCGCATGGCGGAAGGACGAGGCACGACCCTGTTCACGGACAACGATCCGCGTCTGAGCGCAGACCTCAGCATCCGGCCGCGGGATGACGTGATCGAGGTCCGCGCGGACGACGCGAGTCCGTATCGGACAGGGCTGGTGCTCAACCGTCCCGACGTGGAGGTGCCCATCCCGGAGGTTTCGAGCACCTCGCTCGATGCCGACTCCATCGAGGCGATCCCGACCACCGAGACGGAAAGCCTCTGGCACGCCCTTCACCTGGCGCGCCAGGAGATCCTGTTCCTGGAAGGACGCCGCATGGCGGATCTCGGGATCCGGCTGCCGATCATGCTTCGCGAGATCGATCAGAATCCCAACATCAACGAGAACGATCCGGGGACACTGGTGACGGTTCCGTCGTACATCCCGAACGGGTTCGAGATGGATCTGTTCTCGCCGGCTACTCCGTACGACGGCGCAGGGATGCTGGTCGAGACCCAGGTCACGATCATGTGGGACATGAATCGGGTGCTGGCACAGAACCTGGTGACGCCGTTCTAGGCACAGCCTAGCTGAGCGTTCTCGTCAGGACCGGGCGGCCGGTGGCAACTGCCACCGGCCGCCCTCTTTGTGTACCCGGACCACCTGACGAAGGGGGCTTCGGCCTGTCGCTTGCAGGCCCGGTCCGCATGCCAATCAACCAACTCGAGGCCCGTGGCGCGCGAGGCCGACTTTGGTTTCGCAGCCGTCCCGGCGCGCGTGACCGGGAACCCGGCAATCGGGCCGGTGGAGCGGGCCTCATCGTGCTTCTCGTCGGCGCTGCCGGATATCTCATCGAAAGGCCGCCCAGCGCCCTCGACTTCGGGGAACAATGGGGCTGGACGCTGGTGTTCGGCGGCTTTGCCCTTTGTGTTTGGGGCGTCGTGCGTGAGTGGCGTGGCCCCCGGCGTCGATCGGCCCTCCTGCCCGGTGTGGCGGCCCTCACGTTCGCGTGGTGGTTGGGGTGGGTCGCAGCCGAGAACACGGTGCTGATCTACCGGAGCCAGCCGGTCGAGTTTACCCGAGACGACATCCGTTACCGGGGGCTTCTCTACCTGCCACGCGCCGAGCGGCCCCGGCCCGGGATCGCCTTCCTTCCGGGACGGGACCACCAGGCGCCCAGGGCGCTGCGTTCCATGGCCCGAAGCCTGGCGCGGGCGGGAATCGCAGCCTTGATCTACGAGCGTAGCTCCGACTGGCAGCGCCCACCGCGGCCGATCGACGATCGTTCCCGGCAGGCGTTGGCGTTGGACGCAGCGCGGGCCGCTCGCTTCCTGGCCGGCCAGACCGCCGTTGCGGGCGGCCGGGTCGGGTTGATGGGGTACGGCGAACAGGGGTGGGTGCTCCCGGCCGCCGCCGAGTCGAGCCCGTCCGTCTCGTTCGTCGTGTCCGTCTCGACGCCGCTCCCGTTACCGGACAGCGTGAAGCCGGCCGAGGTGCCGACCCTGGCCATGTACGGCACGGGAGATCCCGACTTCGACGGGTTGGCCGCCGCCTACCAGGCGTCCGGGCTGCTCACGGATGAGGGACATCCGGACAGCCGGGTCCGCGTATTCATCCGAGCGGGCCGGAGCATGCAGGCGCCCAGCCGGTACGGGAACTGGTTCCGGCCGCGCTACGCACACGGCCTCGTGGACTTCGTGGCCCATTGGGTGTCGACGCGTAGGCCCGGCCTCCCCACCGAGCTGGCTCAGGGCACCAGCGAAAGCGCATCTCTCGTCACGAGATCTCCGTAGCTCTCGAATCCGGCGTCCCCGTGCACGCGCACGAAATCCTGAATCCTCTGGAGGAGCTGGGTGCTGTAGTATCCGGGCACTGCCTGTGGATGGGGAGTGCGGAATCCACCTCCGAAGTGGCTCCGAATGATCATCGAGCGGTCATCCGTGGGGAGGGCGGCCACGGTCTCCGCGAACCGGTCGAACGTGTCCGCCGCCCAAAGGTAGAACTCCACGTTCGACGTGTAGAACGCCGACACCGTCAGGCCCATCTCCGCGACCGCCTCACCAATCCGAGGAAGCGCGTGTTGCCCGGCGAGGTCGCCCACCACCGGAATGACCCGGTTCTCCGACTGCATGCGCTTGACCCGCGCGAACGCCTCTTCGGATGCCACGTAGCTCGCCGGCCGGCCTGCGAGATCGGTCTCCTGGAGAAGCTGTCGGTGATCGGGATAGAAAAACCGGGGAGGGCGGCCGAAAGACTGGAAGCGGAGGTCCAGACCGGAGGCGATGAACGTGCGGTGGAATCGGTCCAAGGTGTCCAGGTCGTCATCGGTCAATGGGTACCCGAACCCGAGAACGTGCTCGCGGACACGTTCTCGGGCGGACTTTCCGTGGTCCGGCAGCGGGGCGGCCGCATCGACGGTGGCCAGCAGTGCCTCGACCGACTCCGCAGGATGTTGATCGGCCGCGGAGGGCGGAGTACGGCCATAGAGCAGCGCCAGGTACTCCCGTCGATCTCCTGACAGCTCGAACATGGCCTTGAACATGAGCTGTTGGATCAGGTTGTCGCGCCGAATGTCGACGATGAACGCGATGCGTGGCTGCACGTGCGCCAGATACGAGAAGTTCTGGTCGGGACCCACGCCGATGTAGGCGCCGCCGGTCACACCCTCCCGCTCCAGAGCGCCCACCACGTGCAGGTACGACGCTTCGTTGGAGATGAGGTTGTCGGTGTCGAAGTATCCGCCCGGCTCGGACAGCGTCTGTATCAGCTGTGCGAACCGCCCGTCCGAGATGGACTGCGGCGGCCGGGCGACCGCGGTGGCCTGAGCACGTGCGTCCGTCGCCGGCGAAGGTCCGCATCCGGGCGCGAACAGCGCCGCAGCGAGCGAGGCCACCGCTAGAGCCAGTGAGCCGCGCCACGAGGAGCGAAAGGCGAGGTGAGGGGTTACGGACAATGAAGTCTCCGAGTGATGAGGTCGGTACAGACATGATCCGCCGGAGAGCGCGAGAAGTTTCAAGCGCGGTGCTCAACGAGTCCCTGGTTCGGTCCCCAAGACCTCCGGCCGGAGCTGGTCAAGGAGGTAACGGGAAACGGCGTCGATCTCCCGGACGCTGATGCCGGCGATTCCATGCGTGGGCATCCCGCCCGAGTGTCCGCTGAAAACCAGTTGGCGGACGGCGGGAAGATTGTCCCGGTACGGCCAATCCGGCTCCACGAGGGAAGGGACGTCCAGGTTCCGACTGCGGGCGTACTCGGTCTGGCCGTGCCCGACCGTCCCGTGACAATCTCGACATGTGGCGGCATAGACGGCGGCGCCGTCGAGCAGCATGGCGTCCCGGTCCGCCCACTGGATGGTGTCGAACCAGGACGGATCGAACTGCGCTTCCGCGTTCCCCACCCGCTCGGAGTCCGAAGGTGGCTCGAACTCCTTTTCACCACAGCCGTTCGTCCCCCAGGCCGCCACCATCAGCACCAGCGCGGTCGGCGTGAACCTCACCCGTCCCTTCATGGCACCGAGTCCCGCAGGAGGCTTGCGCCCGGTGCCACGGATCGCGCACGGGCCAAGGCGCTGTCTGCCGCCTCCAGGTTTCCGAGTGCGCGTTGCGCCATGTAGATGCCGAACCACGGCGCCGCCTCGTCGGGCTCCAGCTCGGCTGCCCGGCGATAGTGCTCGAGCGCGCCCGCATAGTCACGAATCCGAAAGGCCTCGCCTCCCAGGTCGAGTGCGGCCAGAGCCGCCTCAGAGAGTGATTCGCGGGCTTCCCTGAGCGCTCGGGCGTCCATGGTCTCCGTGGCCTGATCGGCCGGCCGGCAGCCGACGCCCACCCCGACCACTGCCAACAGCAGGGCCCAACGTAGCGAACGGAGGTTGACGGATAGGGCGTGGTTCATGGCGATCCTCCCGGAGGTGGCCCCCCGAGGTGACAGGCGAAACAGGTGCGCTCGGCGCGCTCACGGACGTCGTCCGGGTCGAAGCTCGAACCGTGCGGGTTGACCCGGAACGCACCGATTGTGGAGTGACACTGCAGGCACTCCTGTTGCCGATGGCAGCTCGCACAGCTCTCCAACGCCTGACGGGCGCTTTGGCCATGGCGTAACAACCAGAGCGGCTGAGCGTCGTGATATCCCGGGCCCAGCCGTCCGGACGATGCCAGGCCGGACTCCACGTGACAGCTCCGACAGAACACCTGGGTGTTGTGGCAGTTAGAGCACTCGAGCAGGCCGTTCCAGGCGTCCGTCGAGTGCCGGAGCACGAAGCTGGATGGATGAAACCCGCCGCTCGCGGGAAGGCCCTTCTCGGCGTTCTGCTCCAAAGGCGTCCCGCCCGGCACCGCATGTCGGGCCGTCGCCGTCACCGGACCGGACTTCGGCGCGGGCGGCAGGGCCGGGGCCGGGGCCGTCGGGTCCGCTCCTCCGACATGGCACGAGACACACGCCGCAGGGACGTGGCACGTTTCGCAGCTCGACGCGGCCGCGGCCGCGAGATCTCCGTGGCGCACAGGGAAAGCCGGGCGACGGTGCGTGGCCGGAGCGGTCCGAAGCAGCTCGGCACCCGGAGCCCGAGTCCTGCTTCGAGGGATCAGCTCGCCCAGGTCGGCCGGTCCCGGCTGCACATGGCAACCCGTGCAGTCGTCACGGGTGTGACAGGTGGAGCACTCTGCCGCCTCGAAGTCCCGTCCGTGGTCCTCCAGCCAGTCGAGTGCCTCGTGGTCGTCCGGGACGGGGTAGCGAGCGGGAAGCTCGAGAGAAGCGAGTGCCGTCGGCGCCGGTTCCAAGGCCTGAATAGGAGCCGGCCCCGCCGATACATGACAGTCCAGGCATTGGTCCCGGGTGTGGCAGGTGGCACAGCCGTCCGAAAGGTCCGATCCCGGATCGAGTGCGGAGCCGTGCACGCTCAAGAAATCTTCGGACTCGTGGTCCCGGGAAGGCTCCCATGTGGCGACGGCGGACTCCGTCAGGGTACTTGCCGCCAGCGGAGTATGGCAGGAGGCGCACGGACCTGTCTGGTAGTGGTCTTCGGTCTCGTGGCAGGTCCAACACCCGTCCGCCCGTACGCGAACCACCTCCCAGCGCTCCTCTGCGCTCGGAGCGTGGCAAGCGGAACACTCCGGCGGGTCGTCTCCGTCCGCCAGGACCAGTGCACGGTGCTCGGCATGATCGTAGAGGAGGTGTCCGGGAGCGGGCGTGGGTCCGTCCCAGGGGACCTGCTCCAGATCCACGCCGTCGTGGCATCCCACGCATCCGTCCGCCGGCGGGTGGAGCGCAGCGACAGCCGCGCCCACGCCGTTGGCAGCTTCGTGACACCCCGTACACAGTGGAAACAACCCCTCGTGCTTGGCGTGCTCGAAGGGGTCGCTCCGAGCGTCCGTCTGAGCCCCGGCGGGGCTGGGCAGCAGCATGGCCAGGAACACCAGCCCCGCCGGTCCGACACATCGGATCATGATCCGGCGCCTCCGAACCCCAGATCGACTCGGATGGACGTCCACACCCGATCGTGTGAGCCGTCGAACCGGTCATCCTCGCGTTCCCGGTCCACGTTCCGGTACCGCGTGGCTCCGGCCTCGATTCCCCATCGCGAGGCCAGCCGAGCCCGAGCGATCACCCCGCCCCCCACGACCATCGCGTTTCCGAGCCGGAACTCGCCGATTTGCTGGAACAACGAGCTGCGCGCTTCCACCGACACCCGCGGGGTGACGTCCCACGTCACGTTCAGGTCCGCCCCTTGGAGATAGGAGCCCGCCCCCAGCTCCAGGCGGTACCCTGCAGACAAGGACCCGGCCGTTCCCAGGCGCGTTCGCACTCCCGAGCGCACCTGCAGCGCATCGTCCTCCAGTGGGCGACGGACCACCGTGACCTCGGCATCTTCGTATTTCCGCCACGCGGCTCCGCCCCACAGTTGCAGGCCGGGCCGGGCGGACCACAGGAATTCCAGGTCTCCCTCGTGGTAGGCAACGGGGCTGAAGAAGCCCCAGATTGTGGAGAGTTCGAAGTAGGGTAGGTAGCGACGAAGTCGGGCGCGTAGGTCGAACGAGTTCGATACCGCGTACTCGGCCAGCAGGTTCGCCTTCCCGACCCTGCCGAACCCGAAGTCATAATCCACCGATGCCGTCAGGGACACGGGTGAGAACCGACGAGTCCGGAGGTCGAGTGATGCGCGCTCCGAGATCAGGTGGTGGCCGCCGGTCCACGCCTCACGCTGATACCGCACCTCCACCTGGGTGCTCGCTTCCGGGGACATGCGTAGGGATCCGCCGATCAGGTAGGCCTGATCGTCAGGAATAAAATCCTCGACTCCCCGAAGCGCCTCGTTCCGGGGCTCCAGGAGGCCGCGTGCCAAGCTACGTCCTCCGAAGGCTTGCACACGGATGGTCGGCGTGACGAGGACCGTGGTCTCTAGGCCGTCGAAACTCGCGAAGCCCAAACCCGACGCGACGTTCTGCCGACCGAGGCGCATCCGCAGCCCGGACCGGGTCCACTCCAGGTATCCCAGCGCCAGGTCCAGGGGATCGTCACTACGTGGCCAGACGAAGTCCCCGGAGAGCTTGTCTCTGGCCAGGATCAGTCCGGTCGCGCTGAGTCCGGTAACGCCGAAGCCCCAGGCGGTGAAGCCCACTTCGTGCGAAGCCACCACCGCGTGCTCCATGCTCGTGGGCACCAGTGCGGTGCAAAAAAGGTCGGGCAGGCAGCTCACCGGGAGGCCGTCCACCGTGAATTCGCCGCCCGGCCCGATCACGGCCTCCTCGAACGGAAACGTGTCCGTGACGAACGGTCGGACCTCGACGTAGCGCAGATGGGTGCCCGCCCACCCCCTCACACCCTGAGCATGGCCGGGAGCCGGCCACCAGGCCATAGCCGAGAACAGCACGGCAATCCCGATGCGCGCGGATCGGCCCACTCGCTACCCCGCAGATCTCGGAAGCGGATGACAGTCCACGCAGTTCTGCTCCACCCGGTGATCCGCCAGATCCTGGTGACAAGTCAAGCACAGCTCCCTGGTCCTGGGCACCGCGAGGCCGCCGGGCTCCTGGAACGGCGCATCGGAATGGCAGCCGGCCCCGGTGCAGCCCACGTGCACCTGGTCGGTCGGATGGTCGGATGCGGGAGCCTGTACGTGGCAGCTCATGCAGTCGCTGTCCGGGGTGTGATGCTCCTGATGGCAGCTCGTGCAGTCCAACGGCGTGGCGTCCAGGTTGGGCATCGTGCCCGTGTGACAGGTGGCACAGGCCTCCTCGGCATGAACCGCATGATCGAACGGCAGAGGCCGAGGCGGGCTGTCTCCACGGATGCTGCGCACCGCGCGTAACACCGTCGCGGGCTCGGTCGGGATGCCCAGTCCGCCGTCGTGACAGCTCTCACAGGTCTCGGGCGGGGCCGCATCGTGATGGCAGGCCTGGCATTGGTCCGCGGTGAGCACGGTGACTCGCCCGTGGGAAAGATCCTCGGCGTGGCAGGACGTACACTGGACATCGGGGTGCACGTCGTGCGGATCTTCGAGCGCGGCTTGATGGCACGCGGCGCAATCCGATCCATCCGTGGAAAAGTCGTGCGCGGTGTGGCACGAGAGGCAATCTCCGACATCGAGCGTGGTCAGGCCCACGTGGAAGTCGCTCTCTTCCGTCACCGCGTCGTGGCAGCCCGCGTTCGAACAGGTTTGGGAAGCCTCTTCAGCCGTTGCCTGGGTGTGGGGGTTGTGGCAAGTGGCGCACACGCTCTCGTGGGCCTCGTCCTCGGGCATCTCCACCATGGCCCGCATCACGTGACAGGAGAGACACTCGTCGGCGTCCGGCCGGAGCGCGGCCGACACTTCCTCGGGCGTGACTTCCGCCCCCAGCGGCGCGCGAAACGCGTGGCAGGCCACGCAGTGAATGGTGAGATCGCCCATTCGACCCAGTGCGACTTCCGTGTCGGTGTGGCAGTCGGATTGTCCACAGGTCTCGTCCACGGCCGAAAACTGATGGAGCGTGCTCGAGTGACAGCCGACGCAGGCGATGTCCACCAGCGAGGAGTCCGACGATTCCAGGTGGATGCGGTGCCCTGCGGACTGGGCAATCAGACGCCACTGATCGGGATCGCCCTCGACGTGACAACCGGCACAGAGCTCGTCCGGGACCTCTGCGTGCGTCTCCAGCTCCTCCGGTTGCTCCAACACCTGGGTGAGCGCCATCTGAGAGCGTCCCGCGAGGGTGGGCTGGTGGCAGGCTTTGCATCCGAGCCCGCGATGCTCGCTGCGGGCGAACGCCTCGAAGGGTTCCGCCATGAGGTGGCACGACATACAGAAGTCGTTGTCGTGCTCGATGTAGTCGTAGGCGCGATAGGTGTAGTACCCTCCAACGGGAAGGCCCACGGCCAGGGTCGCACCGATCAGCACGACCAGGGCCGTGGGCCAGCCCGCGAGGCGAGGTAGACCCACGTGAGACGGACCTCCGCTACTACCGACTCAGGATGTTCCGCAGGTCCAAGGCCGGAGGCGCGAGCCCGTAGGTGCTCGAGACCTCGGTGATGGACGCGGTCAACAGGGCCTCTACCAGGAACGGATTGTGAATGGCGGCACCTCCGGAGCGGGCTAGATCCACGTTGAACCGAGAGCCCTCGCCTACGGTGTAGCGGTCGTCGTCCGGATCGAACTCACTGGCCGGCACCTGCGCCACCAAGGCTTCCAGCTCTGTGGCAAGGTTATCGATGCGCTGCTCCGCCGTAAACTTGAGTCCGCGGGCCACGTCTCCGGTGCCGTGACATCCAGCCTCGGCACAGGTCTCGAAGGTCCGCTCGGTGTCGTCACACTCCCCTCCGGGCACCGGCACACCTTGCGCGTCCAAGCACGGAGTGGCCTCGAACAGATGTCCCGTGGCCTGGAAGACGAACTCGCCCGTCTCCGCGTCGGTCACTTCAAACGAGTTGACGTGGCATCCGGCGCAAAGCCGCGGGTTGGCCTCGGTTCCATGCGTGGCCCGTATGCTCCCACCCGGGAACTGCAAGCCGGGAGGCCACCATCCCGCCACGCCCAGCAACGTCGGTCCTTCTGGCGAGTGCGGACCACGGAAGGTGCCGGGGTCCGGCACCCCGCGCTTGTGATGACACTTCATGCAGAGGTTTTGCTCTTCGTTGGCCACATCGATCGGGAACCGTAGCTGAGCCGAATTTGCGGACCCGTGGGGATCGTGGCACACCGCGCAGGTAATGGCCAGATGGTTGTCCGGCTGCGAAACGGTGGATTGCTCGGTGAAGCTGGTTTCGATTCCCCATGCCTTGAGCGCGCCTTCACCCGTGTGGCAGCTCTCACATTCCGGACGATTGGCGGCGAATCCGACTACTTCGGCGTGGAGCGACTGGGACCACTCTTCAGCGAACGGATGGTGGCTCCCCTGATGGCATTCCCCGCATCCGACCGTCAGATCGAGTCCGACGCTCATGGCCGCGAGCGGCTGTTGTGCGCCCGGCAACTGGACGTGATCCAACCCGGGACCGTGACAGCTCTCGCACTGCACGTCGAGGTACCGATCTTCACCCGTGGCGGAATGGCCAGCCGTCTCGGTGACGGCGTTGCCGAGCTCGTTGACCGTATGACACCCTTCACAGAACGACTCAGCGTGTCCGCTGGATTGGAGCCCGGCCCAGGCATCCGCATGGGCGGTTGCCGCCCAGCTCCCTTGTACGCCGACGTGACAGTTTCCGCACGCGGTGAGGCCAGAGGCCTCGTCGCTATAGCCCAGGAATCCCTGGGCCGCAGCGGCCGGCTCCTGAAAGAGCTCGCGATCCCTGAACACCACTTCTTCGTCACAGGCACTCAGGATCGGGGCTCCCAGGAGCACCAGACCCGTGAAAAGCGCGCCTCGGTGTCGCATGATTCTACCCGCACTTTGCGCCGCATTCGGCACGTTCGGTAGTCCCCAGTGCGTCGATTCCGCCACAATCGCACACGAGTTGTTTTACAGCACGCCTCGGATAACAAGCTAGCGCAATACGCCACAACACGATGGCGTGTCCAGCCCGGAATTCGCTGTCGGGTTTTTCCCGTGCCGCCCGTGGGGCGTACCCCCACGGGTCAGCCCGGGCTTCAGGATTCAGCGAATCAAGAGAATGGCGCGGTTGGCGGGATAGAGCCATTCCACGCCGCGCTCGGTCACGACCGCGTCGTCCTCCAGCGGTATGCGCACTTTGGCGCCTTCCCATTCCGGCACCGGCGTATACGCGAAGAGCTCAATCGACAACAGATTCGTAGGCCGCACCTCGAAGGTCAGGCGCAGCGGGTTGAAGAACGCGATCGAAGGTCCGATGCCGTGCCCCAGATTTCCAACCGAGTGATTGCCGAACATGATGTCGGTGGTGGGACTGTCGTACGGTTGGTTGAACACCTCCATGACGCGAAAGCCCGCTCCCGAAAGCGCCTGCTCGATGGCGTCGGAATTTTCCTGAGCCGTGCGTCCGGCCCGAATGGCGCCCTTGAGGACCGTGCGAGCCTCGAGTCCGCGGTCGAACGCGTTCTGGATGCCCGGGGGCGCCGCCGTCTCACCCTCGTCGAGCACATACGCGACCCGCTTCATGTCTGTGTGGAAGTTCAGGAACCCGACGCCCCAATCGATCATCAGCAGGTCACCTCTTTGGATGATCCGCTCCGACGACGTGGCCTCGATGCCCAACGGACCGGTGATGTACACGCTCGGAAAGTCGAACGAAGTGCCCAGTCCCCGCTCCAACAGCCGGTCCATCATCCACCAGGCCACGTCCTCCAGCGCCGTGACTCCCGGCGTGATGACCTCATTGGAAAACGCGCGCTCGGCAATCTCCCTGGAGATCTCTCCGGCTTCGGCGAACGCCGCGATCTCGCTCGCGACGCGGCGGGATCGGAAGTCCGAGATCAGCTTCTCCGCGGATACCAACCTCGAGGCGTACGGCTGTCCGAGCGATTCCACCAGATGGAGATAGCTCGTGTGTGAGAGGCCGTCGGCGCCGCCGATGCGCTCGGACATGTTGACACCGATACGGTCGGGATCTCGGTCCGCCACGAAGGATCGCAGGTCGAACTGCCCGGTGATGACGTCGTAGGCGCCGCTGCGGTCGATCCGGTATCCTCCCACCCCCAACGCGGCGCGCTCGATACGCTCTTCGCCCCGGTCCGTGAACACGTAGTACCCGATCGACCCCACGTACCCGCCGCCCAGGTCCTCCACCAGCGGGTCGGGGAGGCCTTCCTTGACCACGGTGATCCACATGTCGATGCCGTTTTCACGCATCGCCTCGGGGAGCACCAGGTCGAACTTGTCGCGGCGGATCTGTGCCATGCGCTCCCATCTGCTGCGTGCCTCCTGGGCTTCCAGGGCGGATCCCGGGAACACCAGGATCCCCAGCACTGTCGCGAGGGCGAGTCGGGCGAAAATGCCGGCGGTCTTCTTGGTCGGGTTCGTCGTCATCGGGTCTCGGGTGGGGGGGGCGGACCTCCCGGTCCGTGTCGTCGTCGAAAGGCGTCCGATGGATCCCGAACGCCGGAGACACCATACTATAATGTCGGCCGCCGCAGAACTTGGCGGGATTCGTTCGAAAGCCAGGTTGTCGAAGGGTTGTCTCAAGGGGTCGGCCCGAGCGGTTCGCGGTCCCCGCTCGGGCGCGGGGCCGGGTGTGGCCCCGGGAGGCGCGCGATGACACGTGTACTGTCGCTGATCGCCGCCGCAGTCGGAGCGGCCTTCGGCTTCCGGGTGGGCAGGCTGTTCGTGAGCAACTCCCACCTGCCCAGCGCCTTCCCTCACGACTCGTTGGGGGCTTCCGTGGCTACCGGACTGATCGCCGTCATCGGTGGCGCCATCGGGTTCCTACTGCTCGAGCGCTTTCGTCGCAGCCCCGTTTTCGCAGTGCTCGTGACCTTGGCGCTGGCCTTCATCGCTTGGGAGCTCTACCCGCGGCCGTGTAGCAACCAGACGGAGGATCCGGCGGATGCGTGCACCTGCGAGGGATGGGCGGTCGCGTACTATCCCAAGGGCGCTCCCGACGCCGAGGAGACGAACTACTGCCTCGGGCTCGAGGAGCCTGTCGGCTGATCTTCGCAGTCGTCCACGGGAATGCCCTCGGCCCGCATGACCTGAAGGGCGTTCGTGCTCGGTAGAACGCCCGGCCTCAGCACGTAGTCGAACACCATCCGTCCGTCCTCCACCCGATCGCGAAAGTGGACCACCGAGGCGTCTGTGAGGTCGGTCTCCAGGTGGGCCAACGCGAGATCGTGGGTCGAGACCACAGTGGCCGCACCGAGGCCGCGCAGGTGGCGAAGCACGGCCAGAGTGCCGAGGTGCCGCTCCTCCGAGTTGGTGCCGGCGAGGATCTCGTCCAACAGCACCAGGGCCGGCGCGCCTTCGGCGGCCCAGTCGAGGCAGTCCTTGATGCGGAGCACCTCGGCATGAAATCGGGAAGAGCCCCGTTCCAGCGACTCAGTCACGACCATGCTGGTGACCACATGAAGGTCGTGGAGCACCATGGAGCGTGCGGGAACCGGGAGTCCGCAGTTGGCCATCACCACGCCCAGGCCGGCCGACCTCAGAAACGTGCTCTTCCCGCTCATGTTGGAGCCGGTCACGATCCAGATCGCCCCGGGCGCGTCCAACTCCAGGTCGTTGCCGACTCGGGTCGCGGCGGGCAAGAGGGGATGTGCCAATCCTTTCGTCTCGAACAGGGGGCCCTCCCAGCGCTCCTGGGGCCACGCGTGCTCCGGCGCAGCCGCTGCATACGTGGCGAGGGAGAGACAAGCTTCGATCCGGGCCGCGGATCGAAGCCAGCCGCCGAGGTCGGGTCCGTGCTCCTTTCGCCAAGTGGTCAGCCGCTTCGCGGCGTGAAAGTCCCACAGTAGAAGCGCTTCGCCGGTCAGCACCCAGATCAGATTGCGGCGTTGGGAAAGGGCACGGGCGTAGCGACCCAGATCGCGCACGGCGAGTGGAGCGCCCGTTCCGGCGACTCGGGAGCGTACGTCGGCCAGCAGCGTGCTGTCGAAGGAGGTTCGCTCGATCTCGGCCAGGACCCGGCTCCACGGCATCAGGGTCCTTTCCACCAGCTCGAACTGCGTCGCGAGCTCTCCCAACCACTTGGCGCGGTTCAGAAGGAACAGGTTGAACAAATACGGTCCGGCTCCCACCCACCACGGAGCCCCGAACGCCAACGTGGCCAGGGCACCGCTCGTGGCGGCCACGGCCAACCCGACCAAGACCGCCGTCGGCGGTCCGGTCTCGTCGTCCTCCGACGTCTCACCGGGTGCTCCCCATGCGATGAGACGCCGGGTCCGCTCTTCGAGCGCGGCGGCGTCGAGCGAGCGTACGCGTTCCGCCAAGCTTCGGAATGCGAGCTCGAACCGCTCGCGGACATCCAGACGGTCACGGAGCTCCAGCACGGCACGTTGGCGGTGGTGGATTCCCTCGCCCAGGAGGTCGGACCCGTCCAACATCGATGCCAACGCACGCTCGCCCAACCCCGTGCGGCAGGCGTTCAGGCGCCGAAACAGGGAGAACGATCCAAATACGCCGAGGTCCGTGGTGTAGGCGTGTGTGGAATCCACGAACCGGGTTCCGTCGGGCTGGTCGAACTCGAACCGGTCTTCGAGCCGGGCGACTGCCTGATCGAGCCACTGCACGCTCCAGCCCTTGCGTTCTCGAACGCGGGTGAGGCGGCGGCGATACAGCGTCGACGCCAGCACGGCGATCGCCGTCGCGCCCGCGGTCCAGCCGGCACGCGGCCCCGGAGCTCCCAGCGATACAGCCAGCCAGAGGAGCGCCCCCACCGCCAACAGGCCGACGGCGACGTTGCCGACGCGCGCTTCCCTCCCGGAGGCCTCGGCGTACTCGCCTCGACGGATCTCCAGGAGCGAAGCGATCCGTTCGGCGATTTCGGGTCCCTCCGCTACGGACCCGGTGGCCGGGTGGCGCAGGTTACTCGGTCCCCGCGGGCCGCAGGGCGGAGGGCGAGAACGTCTCGGGGTGGAGCTCCTGTCGCGCCGTCATGCCGTTGATCAGCTCCTGCAGGCTGATCGAGAATCCGTCCCGTTGTTCCTCCCACCACTCCTGGAATCCCACGTCTGCCAGGTAGCCCCGGATCACGTGCTGATAGCTCTTCCAGAGCTCCCGCTCCAAGGTGTCGTTCCGGTACTGGTAGTACATGTTGTCCCAGTGACGGAATATGGAGAGCATCATGGAGTGCCAGCGCACTCGCTCCACCGGGCTGAGCACGTCGACGCCGCCTTCTCGTCCCCGGGTGAAGATCTCGGCCATCTCGCCGTCCGAGATCAACAGCTTGAGCAGCTCGATGCTGTTGTGCGAGATCTCCTGATACGAAGACGCCCGCACCACCTTGGTGTTCTGGTTGAGCTGACGGCCCAAGTAGATCAGGGAGATGATGACACCGACCGCTCCCATGAACTCGCCGATGTTACCGAGATAATCGAGGTCCATCTTGGCTGGGGTTGGATGGAAGGCTCAGGGCAGATCTTCCAGATTTCGGATCAGCCGCTGAAAGAAACCTACACTCCGCAGGAAGCCCTCCAGCGGAATCCGCTCGTTCGTTCCGTGGATGCGCTCGAGCTCGTCGCCCGACGCCACCGCCGGCAGGAAGCGGAAGACGTTGGCGGATACCTCCGAATAGTGCCGAGCGTCGGTGCCGCCCGGGACCAGATAAGGTGCCACGACCGTGCCTTCGGGCGCCGTTTCGCGGATGGTCTTCGCCAAGATCCGAAATGCGTCCGACTCGGGATCCGATACCGGAGCGGGCGCCCGACCCTCGACGATCCGGATCTCAACTCTCGGATCGTCCACCACGTCGACCACCCTCGCGAGCACGGTTTCCGGGGTCTCGCCCGGGATGATGCGGAAATTGACCAGGGCGGTCGCTTCGATGGGCAGCACGTTGGACTTGACTCCGCCGTCGATCACGGTGACCGCGGTGGTCGTGCGGAGCATCGGAGCGCCGGTGCGAGAGCCCAGCAGCATCCGCTCCAACAGTGGCTCGGTCAGCCATAGGTTGGCCATCACCAACCGTGCGCCCAGTGGCATCTCCGGAGCCAGATACTCGAACATGTGTCGTGTGGCTCCCTCGAGGTCCGCCGGGAACGGGTTGGCCTCGAGTCGAGTGATCGCCTCGGCGAGGATGCCGATGCTGGTGTGATCGGGCGGTGCCGAGGAGTGGCCGCCCGCGGTGGCCACCGACAACTCGAGGGTCACGAATCCCTTCTCCGCGATGCCGACGAGCGCCACCGGGCCGGTGGCTCCCGGAACCAAGCCGTCCGCAATCGCGCCGCCTTCGTCCAATACCAATGCGATCGAGCGCACACCGCGCTGCCCGAGGGCCTCCACGATCAGGCCGGCTCCCCCGTCGCCCCCGATCTCCTCATCATGGCCAAAGGCCAGATAGATGGTTCGCGTAGGCCTGAATCCACCGGAGAGCAACGCCTCGGCCGCCTCCAGGATGGCCACCACGCTGATTTTGTCGTCCAAGGTCCCGCGGCCCCAAATGAAGCCGTCGGACACCTCGCCTCCGAACGGAGGATGCTCCCAGTCGTCTTCCGTGCCCGGGATGACGGGCACGACGTCGACGTGACCCATCAGGACGACCGGGGGCAGGGACGGGTCGGTGCCGGTCCAGGTATAGAGCTGGCTCAATCCGCCCACCGACTCCCGGCCGAGCGTCGCATGCAGAGTAGGATAGGCCGCCTCGAAGTGGGCCTGAAGCCCCTCGAACGCGGCCGTGTCGGATAGGCTGCGATCGTCGAACGACACGGTCGGAAAGCGAAGCGCAGCCTGGAAGCGCTCTACCGCCGCCCGGTCGACCGTTTCCTCGACCGGCGTTGTCTGCACCTGCTTGGAGGTCACCGTGACCGCGCGAAAGAGCGCTATGCCGACGATGGCCGCGAACGCGCCCAACAAGGCGAGAGCCAGGCGCTTCTTCATCTTCTCGGCTCTGTGGACGGACGACTACCCCGGAGGCTCACCGGCCCGTCACTCGGACGGGTACAGCAGCCGGCCCTCGTATGTGTCTATTCCGTCGGGGGTTCGCACGGTCATGCGAGGCACTCGGGAAGTAGCCATGGCCGCGCACCCGTAATCTCCCTCCCGGCTGATGGCCACGAACTTCTCCGATGGGAAGAAGTCGGGGTTCACGCTCCGGTACTTGTCCACGATCAGCTCGATCGCATCCTCACACGCCTGCTGGGGCGATCGCCCGTCACGCATCCGCATCACGATGTAGTACGAAGCGCAAGACTTGATCACGTCCTCACCCCTTCCTGTCGCCCCGGCCGCGCCGACGTCGTTGTCCACGTAGAGACCCGCGCCGATGATGGGAGAGTCTCCGATGCGACCGGGCACCTTCCACGAGAGTCCACTGGTCGTAGTGATCCCAGATACGTTGGCCCCGGAGTCGACCGCCAGCACATTGGTCGTGCCATAGTGGAACTCGAGAGGCTCATCACCGCCGCCCCCCGTTCCGACCGGCCGTCCCTTCAAGTGCTCCGCCGGGCCCCAATCGTCCCGATCGGAATGCTGTTCGCGCCACCGGAGCCAGATCTCTCTCGCCCTCGGCGTCAGCAGATCCTCCTCCTCGAATCCGAACGAACGCGCGAACTCCAGGGCTCCCCGGCCCACCAACATGACGTGATCGGTACGCTCCATGACCAGGCGCGCCACCGATGCGGGCGTTTTGATGTTCTCCAACGCAGCGACCGATCCGGCGTTGTACGTGGCCCCGTCCATGATCGACGCGTCCAGTTGTACGACTCCGTCCTCGTTGGGCAGGCCGCCATATCCGACGCTGGTATCGTCCGGATCCACCTCGATCACGTTGGCCCCACGTTCCACGGCATCCAATGCCGAGCCGCCGGAGTCGAGGATGCCCCAGGCCTCTCCCATGGCGGTTCGGCCCGTCTCGTTCGCGTGGCTCGTGACAATCATGGGAAGGCCCGCCGAGTTGGCGCGTCGGGCCGCCACGGGAAACCTGCCCAACGCCAACGATCCCGCTCCGAATCCGAAGCTGCTGTGCACGAAACCACGGCGGCTGAACGACTTGGCCATGACGGTCTCCTCGTCGAGGCGGGCGGGTGGCGAACAAGAACGTCGCCACACCGGCCCGGTGGGCACGGGTAGGCATTCTCGGACGTGCTTTTCTCATTCGCAACCGATAGTTCCACCGACTCCAGGGCCCTCCGACCCCGTCGGCTTTGTTGCCGATACCGTTCGGCCGTCCGGCTGCCACGACCGGCCTAGGCGGGGCCCCGAACACCGAAAGTCCCGGACGGGGCTCCGGTTACGGTCATCGCCGAAAGATGGGCACGCGGCCTGCCCTCGCAGGGTGTGGCGTCTTCTCGGCAACCTGCCGTGGGCGCCTCAGCAACGACCCCGGGAGGGCCCGACGGATGTACTGGAGATCTCCGCGCAATGCCGCGCGTTGGATGGCCGTGGCGCTGTTGGCGGTGGGCACGAGCAACTGCGATTCGCCGACGGCGGAAGTGCCCGATTCGGTGCAACTTAGCGTTCATCTCACGGACGCGCCCGGCGACGTCCGGGCCGTGTGGGTAGACATCTCCGACATCCGGTTCACGAGCGGACCCGACGGTGCCGTGCCGCTGCGGTCGGAAGCCACCGGCCTGGTCGAGCTGACCTCCCTGGTGGGCCGCACGATGGAGCTGGCTTCGGCGTTGCCGCTAGCGGCTGGAACCTACGGTGAGCTTCGCTTGCGGGTGTCCGCCGCGGTGCTCGAAACCACAGACGGCGAGGTCTACGCCTTCGGCGACGCGCAGCACCCCGGTGGCCTCGTGACCACCGGCACGCTGCGTTGTCCGAGCTGTACGAGCTCCGGGATCAAGGTCAAGCTGCCTGTGGAGTCTCCGGGATTGATGCCCGGATCCCATGCGCTCATCCTGGACTTCGACGTACGACAGAGCTTCGGCCGCGTAGCCGGCAAGTCCGGAGCGTGGGTCATGCGTCCCGTGGTGATCGGCACGCTGTCGGAGGGTGGTGTGGGGCAGGGGGCCGGGCGGATCGTGGGCACGGTCGCGCTGGACACCGATAGCAAGACCGAGATCACCATTCCGGCGTGTCCCGCCGGCCAGCGCCGGTCTTTGCGTGACTTCGTGCCGACCGCGACGGCCCAAGCGGCCACGGCGAACGAGCCTGTAGTGAAGTCCGGCGCCACGCTCGACGACGGCTCGTTTGCCATCGAGTTCGTCGAGCCGGGAGCGTGGGGGCTCGGATACGTCTCCGAAGTCACGTACGGCGACCACAAGCTCGTGTTCTCGGCCTCGGTTACACCCTCGACGGTGCAGGTCGCAGGGCAGGCCGAGACGCGAGCGCACTACGTGGTCCACGCCGTGGAGTGCGAGCGCGTGTCCTCGCCTCCGAGCGCCGGCAATCCGACCTGGGCAACCGTGTTCCTGACCGACGCCCCAGGCGACGCGGTCGCATTGTGGATCGATGTGGATCGGGTGTACTTCCAAGGTGGCCCGCAAGGCCGGCACGTGCTCCTCGACGACCCGACGGGGCTCGTCGAGGTGTCCGCGCTGGTCGAGCGCGTCCAGGAGATCTCGGGGCGCGAAAACGTGCAGCCCGGCCAATACTCCGGATTGCGCGTGGGCATTCGTGCAGCCGTGCTGGAGACCGAAGCAGGGGAGGTGTTGGCGTACGGGTCAGCTTCCCATCCCGGCGGCCTGCCGACGACCGGCCCGCTCTCGTGTCCGCGCTGCGCCGAGTCGGACGTTCTCGTGCTCACGGGAGACTTGGCGCTGGACGAGGGCGAGGCGAACGGCATCGTTCTCGACTTCGACGTTCGCCAGAGCCTGGCGAGGAACGGCGGGGTTTGGAGCTTGGAGCCCGTCATCCACGCGACCAGGACCTGGATGGGCGACGGTGACGAGACGTCGTTGGCTGGCGGCGTCGCCGGGGAGATCGTCGGCAGGGTCGGTGCCGATGTCGAGATCCCGTCTTGCCCCGCCGGTGTGGAGCGATCGGCGGCCGACCTGGTCCCGGTTGCGCGCGCGCACTCCCTCACCGATGTGCATGGCAGGGCCGTTACCCGAACCGGCTGGGTCGATCCGGAGTCGGGGCGGTTCTCCCTCCGCTTTCTCGAGACGGACACATACGCGCTCGAGCACGTGGCCGACGTGGAGTTCGAAGGCTGGACGCTGAAGCTCGACGCGGTCGTGACGCCGTCCGAGATCCACGTTACCCGTGGTGCTGCGCCCTCGGAGGTCGAATACCGAATCACCGGAGCGCGTTGCGAACCGGCGCCCTAGCGTACCGGAGCGGATCCACGGCTCCTTTGACTAGTGGACTGTAACAGATATTCGTTGAGTACCGAGACGGGGTTGGCGCCCGCGAGGTGAGGCGGGACGACGCGGCGTAGCCGTAGCTACGGCAAGGAGTTCCAACGAAGTCCTCGCGGGATGCCGTCCCCGTCGAATGCCAAACGAATATCTGTTACAGTCCACTAGGAGTGTGGCATTCGTCGGCCGGCTGCGGCATCGGGTTTCGCCGCTCCAATTGTCCGATCACCCGGCGGTTGTCTACCATTCGAAGGTTCAAACCCGCGGACCGGAGGGTGGAAATGGGGGAGGCAAGCAGCCTCATCGGCATGTCGTTGACGTTCGCGCTCGGGTTCACGTTGGGATGGTTGACCCGAGGCCGATCCGGCGACTCGTCGGTGCGGTACGATCCGCCGCCGGCACCCGCCGCCCCGGTTGGAGACGTTGGAGATGCCGTCCCCTCCCGAGCCCACGCCGTCGATACGGTTCAGGGCATAGGGCAGGGATACAAGCGGCGGCTCGGTGAGCTCGGCATCGATTCCACCCTCGACCTCCTGCGCCACTGCGGCGAGCCGGACGGACTCGCGGAGATCTGCGCGCACCTCCGGGTCAAAGAGGGCGTGGTGCTCCGCTGGATCCGCCAATCGGATCTGCTCAGGGTCCCGGGATTGGACGCGCAAGCGGCCGAGCTGATGGAGGCCGCCGGAGTGGCGGGAGTCGAGGATCTGACAGAAGAGGATCCGATCCGATTGGCCGCCCGCCTCGGCGAAATCAACGCCGAGCTCCGCCTCTCGCCCGAAGAGGTGCCGTCTCCGACCGTGGTCAAAGTCTGGATCGAAACCGGACGGAAACTGGACGATCTCTAGGGAAGCTCTGCACACGGCGGGATGGCGCCCATCGCCCTCGACGCCGTCATGTGCCTTCGCCCGCCGCTCGCCGGATCGTAGCAAACCCGCGACGACGCCGTTTGTTTGTTGACAGAGCCGTGACAGATCGCGATTAGTAGCCAGGGATTGCCCGCTCGTTACGTCTCGCATGAAGGCGCTCGTAAGGTGGACCTGACGGGTGGGAGGGATGGCACGGAGCGCTGTCGGCGAACGTCCCCCCTTTGGGCACTGTGCCCAAACGTTCGATGACGGCATCGTGCGGTCTAATTGGCCTGTTGTCGGACACTTGCATCAGCATGCCGAGAAAAACGGTTTGCTACGTCCGTAAGGCCCGGCCGTGGGTGTGGGCATGCACGCGAAGGGCGTGAGGAGCGGAATTGCAGGTCAGGCGCGAATGTCACGTTTTGACCGCATTTGACGCCTAAACAAGTAGACCCTTACGGGTCACAGTATCATCTGATGGGGGGCATGTGAGCGGTAGCTCGATGGTGAAGTACGGCGCGGGTGCATTGTATCCTACCGCCGCGGGGTGGCTTTTGGTGCTGGGCTTCCTGTCGGGATGCGGCACCTCCAATCAACGTCCGGTCGTTTCGCCGGTACCGGCTGCTTCCGAGGCCGCCACTCCGGCTGAGGCCGAGGTCGCCACAAACGACCTCAACGACCGCCTGGTCGCACTGTCGGATTTCGCCTCCGCGCAGGAAACCGCCGGCTACCGGATCGGTCCGGAAGACGAGCTGGACGTGACGGTCTTCGAGGCCGAAGAGTTGAGCCGTCCGGTGCGCGTATCGGCCACGGGCGACATCTCGATGCCGCTCCTGGGCACCTTGCCGGTGGCCGGCCTCACTCCGAGAGAGGTGGAGGAGCTGCTGGTGAGCCGGCTCAAGGGCACGTACATGGTGGACCCGTACGTGACGGTGACCGTGACGCTCATGCAAAGCCATCCGGTCTCGGTGGTGGGGGCCGTCAACCAACCGGGCGTCGTCCAAGTGAGCGGCAGCAAGACGCTGCTGGAGGTTCTCGCCCTCGCAGAAGGCCTCGCGCCGGACGCCGGTGAGACCGTGGTGGTCATGCGCGCCAACGGCCCCGCCGGGGCGCCTGACCGGTTTGCGTCCACGGAATCGGCGCCCAGCACGGTCGTGGATTTGGCGACCCTGCTCGAGAGCGCCGATCCGAGCTTGAACGTTCCGATCTTTGCGGGTGACATCATCAAGGTGCAGCGGGCCGGGGTCATCTACGTGGTGGGCGAGCTGAATCGCCCGGGCTCCTTCCCCCTGCGTGCGCAGGACGACCTGACGGTGCTCCGAGCCGTGGCGCTCGGCGAAGGCCTACTCCCCACGGCGTCCAAGAGCGGAGCGGTTATCATCCGCACCGTGGACACCGGCCAGCAGTTCGAGGTGCCGATCGACCTCGGGGACATCCTGGCCGGACGGGCTCCCGACCTTCCGCTGCAGTCCGAAGACATTCTGTTCGTTCCCAACAGCGCGAGTAAGTCGCTGGCGCGAGGGCTGGCCAACGCGTTCGTCCGTATGATCACCCTCCGAGCCGTGTTCTAGATGATGAGGAACGAACTTTCCGGTTCGGGCGGCCCGGTTCCACGCGCCGGCTCGGGTGTGCTGGAGCGGTTCTCAGGCCTGTTACGGCCTGCCAGCGGAACCTCGGTGACGCCCTATCCCTCCATCCTGTGGCGACCCAACGACGGTCCGCGGGTCATGCACCGGCTGACCTCGGTCGTGGCGGCGTTCCAGGAGGTGCTACGCGGGACTCGTGAGCACGTTCGCGACGCGCCCGGCGCATACGGCTTCCTCATCGGACGGGCGGAAAAGGCCCTGTTCGGCGGCCAGTGCACCATCGTCGAGGGATGGTGGGAGGTGCCGGACGGAGATCTTCGCAAGGCCAACGTACAGGATTTCCGGGAGGCCTGGATCGAGGCCGGATCGGTGGCGTCCTCCCAGGGGTTGATGTTGGCCGGCTGGTATCATGGCCATGGTCTTCTGGGCTGCTCGCTTTCCGACCGTGGCGTGGGGTGCACGCTTTCCGAGCGTGACATCGCGCTCCACCGGAGCTTCTTCCGTCACGACTGGCAATGCTCTCTGGTGGTCATCCCCCACGAGCGCTTCCCGGCCGGTGCCTTCGTGATCGGCGATCCCGGGAATCGCCATCAGGCGGCCAATCCCGTTCCGTTCCTGGAGCTGCTGGACGAGGGGCCCGATCCGACTACCGGAGTCGTTCGATCCGCGGTGGACTGGACCAACTACACGCGCGAGCGGGCCGTCTCCGGTAGCGGCCAGTCTATCCGGAGCGTGGTCATCGTTCCCCCCGCAGACGACGGGAATGAAGCGGAGTCCACCGGTCAGGCGGTGGACGAGGTTGGCCTGCACGACCGCCCCAGGACATTCCAACTGGGCAAGGAAGCCCACAACCTACGTTGGCCGCAAAACCTGCGGACTCCGATCGAAGAGGAGCCATCCGCGGAGGTTCGCGAGAAGGATTCCGCCGATGGGCATGCTCCGCCGGAAGAGGCCCAGTCCGCCGACGCTCCGGAACTCGCGGAAGGGGAGTCTGTTTCCCTTGAACCGGAGTCTCTTGAACCGGAGTCTCTTGAGCCGGAGACCCTTGAACTGGAGACCCTTGAACCGGAGTCTCCCGGCCCGGAGCCCGAAGAGGAAGTCGTTCGGTCGGAGGCGGGCTCCGCCGGAGCGGCGGAGTTTTTCGAGCAAGAGCTCGATGCGGATGTCTGGACGGCGGCGTACCAGGCCTCGTCGGCCTGGATGGAAGAGATTCTGGAGGCGGGTTCCGTGTTCGGAGCGTTCGACGAATCGACCGAGCCGGCGGCGTCCGCTGCACCTGCCGAAGGCGCGCAGGATCTCGATCACTCGGCGACGGCGGAGGACGTCACGCTGTCCGCGAGCGCCGCCCGTCCATCCGCGTCCGCCCGCGAGGAGGCTGACCGCGAGGAGGGGTCTGAGGAAGCGCTCGTTTCGGACGTGATCCCGACCGATGCATCCGATCCCGTGCCCCCCGACGGAGCGAACGGCGCAGCCGATGGGCCGTCAGACCGGCCCCCGCCAAACGGGGGCTGGCCCTCCTCCGACGATCCATACGGGGCCACCCGACCGGGCTGGCACGCCGCCGCCCAAGGCCAGCGATCCGGCGGCTACCCGGCTCATCCGGGCCTCCGCATGGCGACTCGTCGGCACCCGCCGCCTTATCCGGCTCCGCCGACCTCCGCGTTTTCGGATGCCGGTTGGTGGCCCCAGCCCCACGCGCCGCCTCCGGCGTCGGACGATCCCGGTGTGTCGGACCTGGCCGCCTACCTCCAAGTGATTCGTGAGCGGAAGACGACCGTGCTCTCGATCCTGGCCGTGGTGTTCCTGGGGGTGACGCTGGGAAGCCTGCTGCAGACACCGATGTATCGGGCCGAAGGGACCGTCGAGATCCGAAAGCAGGGTGGGGAAGTGATGCCGGTCGAGGCGCTCTTCCAGCCCGACAACGTCTCGAGTGAGTACCTCGAGACGCAGTACGGCATCCTCGAGAGCCGCAGCCTCGCACGCCGGGTGGTACGGGACCTCGGGTTCATCGTGGGCAATCCGCCTCCCGAGGCCACTCCGGCCGAGATGGCCGGCGCCACCGAGCAGGAAGTGGACCGGTTCGGGAGCCGGCTGATCATCGACCCCAGCCGTGGCAGCCGTCTGGTCGATGTCTATTTCGAGCACGAAGATCCCGAAGTGGCCGCTGCCGCGGTCAACGGCGTGATCACAAGCTACATCGACATGAGGGTCGAGGCCGGTCGGGAAGCAGGGGCACGCCTCGCCAAGCAAGTCGACAGCGTCCGATCCCAGCTCACCGCCTCGGAGGCGGAGCTGCAGTCGTACATGCGGGAGCACGACCTGGTCATGCTGTCGAACGCCGATGGCAGCACGGACAACATCGTGAGCCGGCGACTGGACGCCATCCAACAGGAGATCACAGAGGCCGAGGCGGACCGGTACGAAAAGGAGTCTCGCTACAACCTCGTGCAGCGGGGCGAGTTCGGCCTGCTGGACAGCAGCGTGCTGCAGCAACTCCAGGTGCGGATCGCCGACCTCCGCGCGGAATACGCCCGTCTTCGTGCCACCTTCACCGACGAGTATCCGCGCACTCGACAGGTCAAGGGCCAGCTCGACGAGCTCGAGAGCCTGTACGGCCGTGAACGGTCGAGGATCGCATCCGAGATCCGCAACGACTACGAGGCGGCGGTACAGCGACAGGAGTTGCTCACGACCGCGTTCGAGGGTCAGCGCGAGCTGTTGGACCGCTTGGCTCAAGCCAGCTCCGAGTACAACCGACTCAAGCGCGATCTGGATGCGCACCAGGAGCTCTACTCGATCCTCCAGCAGCATCGCCAGGAGGCCGGCGTTTCGGCGGCCCTCGCATCCAATGACATCGCGGTAGTCGATCTCGCGGTTTCTCCGCAGGATCCGTTCAAGCCGACTCCCAAGAAGAACGCGGCACTCGGGCTGATCATCGGACTCATTCTCGGGATCGCCGGCGCGTTTCTCAGGGAGCTGACCGACGACTCGGTGCGCACGGTGGAAGAGATCGGCACACTCGCGGACGTCCCGGTGCTGGCGGCGATTCCTTCCGCGCCCCTCGCAGAGCAACGACGCCTGTCGACCGGCACGTTGGGAGCGCTGCGAAACCGAAGGCGGGGTGAGGCGCCGATTGAAGACGGCGACGCGCCGAGTTGGTATCGGATCGACCGGGACAACGCGCGTCAATCGGCGCTGTCCGAGGCCTTCGGCGGGCTTCGCACCTCGGTGTTGGTGAGCCGACCCGAAGGCCCGCCGCAGGTGATTCTCCTCACGAGTGCCCAGCCCAGAGAAGGGAAGACCACCGTTTCGGTCAATTTGAGCCTCAGCCTGGCACGACTGGGCCGCCGTGTGCTCTTGGTCGACGCGGACACCCGCCGGCCGGCCGTGCACCGCGCGTTGGCGTTGAAGGCGGGCCCGGGCCTGGTCGACTGTCTGCGTCGGCGTGCCGACTGGCGCGGTCACGTGCACAGGGACGTTGCACCGGGACTGGACGTGTTGATCGCGGGAGCGCCGCCCGACTCTCCGTCGGAGCTCTTGGCGTCGGAGGGAATGGCCCGGCTCATCCACGAGGCCAGGAGGGAGTACGATTTCGTGCTGGTCGACTCGCCTGCGCTGCTCGTCAACGTGCCCGATACCCGCATCGTGGCCCCGCTCGTCGATGGCGTGGTGCTGGTGATGCGCAGTGGCGTGACGCCGCGTGAATCGGCGAAACGGCTCTTGCAGGAGGTTCCCAATCCGATCGGCGTGGTGCTGAACGATCTGAGCGGCGACCACCTGCCCGGATACTACAGGATGGAGGAGGAGCAGACGGCGGTATGACGTAGATCGTAAAGGCGCAGGGTCGGATCGCGCCGGACAGCAGTGCCCGGTAGTTGTGTGACGCGTTGACCTTATCGAATCGTATTGGAGTCAAAGGACAATGATTTCGCTTTCGAGGATGCTCGGCCGCCCTTCCAAGGACCAGAGCCTTATTGTGGAGGGAGCACTGAGCGCGTCGAGAGCACTGCGCATTCCGACGTTTCGCGAGTCACTGCCCGTCCTGAACGACGAGTTGGCGCGTGCCCGCCGATATCAGCGTCCCCTCAGCGCACTCGTTCTGCGGCCCGAGAGCAGCCAGCTCAGGCGTCTTTTCGAGCAAGGCCCCTCCATGACGACGGAGCTGGAGAACGCCTGCTTGCAGTTCGTGTTTTTCTTGATGGGAACGCTCCTGAAGGACTCCCTGCGATCCACCGATAGAGTGTGCTACCTCCCGTCCGACCACCTCTATCTCGCACTGTTGACGGAGTCCGGTCCGGAGGAGGCGCACAGTGTGGTTCGGCGGTTGGACGCAACGCTTCGAGACCGCATATCGGTCCCGGCAACCGCAGGCGTATCCGAGTTTCCGCGGAACGGCCTGACCATTCCCGATTTGGTGGCGCACGCGCGCCTGCAGTGTCGTAGGGATCCCTTGATCATCAACCGCGAGGCCGACTACGATGCAGCAATCAGCACGGCCTAATCCCGAACGGAGGTCCCAGACCGAAGAGCTGTGGCTCGATCCGACCGTCGAAGACCGGCGGGCGGCCAGCCCGCCACGGGTCCCGTTCCGTGCCGTGGACTTCGCACAGCCGGTGCGGCCCCTCGCGTGGTATGAGCGATACGCGCAGCGTCGCCGACTGGGAGAGCGTTCCTACCTCTTCGCCAAGCGGGCCCTGGATCTTGTTCTCTGTATCGTGGCGCTCCCGCTCGTGCTGCTGATTCTCGGTGTCTGTATGGTGGCCATCAAGGTCGATTCATCCGGTCCGGCTTTTTTCCGACAGGAGCGCACAGGTAAGGGCGGGCGTCGGTTCCGGATGCTCAAGCTCCGAACGATGGTCGAAGACGCGGAGGAGCTGAAGGAGCGATACGCGGACCTCAACGAGCTGAGCTGGCCGGACTTCAAGATCACGGACGATCCGCGTGTCACGCGGGTGGGTCGACTACTACGGCGCACCAGCCTGGATGAGCTGCCGCAGGTGTTCAACGTGCTTCGGGGAGACATGAGCCTGGTGGGTCCCCGTCCCACGTCGTTCGGCGCGCGGACCTATCGGCTCTGGCATACGGAGAGGCTTTTGGTCAAGCCGGGCCTCACGGGCCTCTGGCAGGTGTCCGGCCGAAGTGAGTTGGACTTCGACGATCGCCTCCGCCTGGACATCGCATATATCCGGTGCCGCGGCTTCGCCCTGGACCTCTCTCTCCTGTGGCGCACCGTCGGGGCGGTGCTGAGCGGACGGGGAGCCGCTTGATCCCGTGTCGCTCGGCGCTGCGGTGTTTGTCCTCGCCCTGGGTGCGATCGTGTACACGTACGCCGGGTTTCCGCTGCTCGTCGCGGTCATGGGGTCGGTCCGGCGTCGCCCAGTAGCCCGAGCTTCGATCACTCCGTCGATCAGCCTGATCATTGCCGCATACAATGAAGAGGACGACCTCGGCGAACGTCTCGACAATGCGTTGGATACGGACTATCCCGAAGACTGTATGGAGATCATCGTCGCTTCGGATGGCTCGACCGATCGCACCGTGGAGATCGCCCGATCCAAAGGCGTTCGAGTACTGGAGCTACCTCGACGCGGAAAGATCCCGGCATTGAATGACGCCGCCGCGGCGGCCACGGGCGAGATATTGGTGTTCTCGGACGCGAACACGCTGTTTCGTCGAAATACGATCAAAGAGCTCATCGCCAACTTTGCGGATCCCGATGTCGGCGGCGTGGCGGGAAACACCGGATACATCACTCCGACGTCGGTCGAATCCAGCGCCCGGGGCGAGAACCTCTATTGGAACTACGACTCGTGGATCAAGGCGCAGGAGAGTCTTTCCGGTAGCGTGGTTTCGGCCCACGGGGGCCTTTATGGCATTCGGAGGGAGTACTTCGATGTCGCTCCCGACCCGGCCGTCACCGACGACTTCTTCATCTCCACGGGCGTGGTGACCCGGCACAAGCGCCTCGTGTTCGAGCCCAGGGCGACCGCCTACGAGTTCGCGGTGGCCAAGGCCGATCGGGAGTTCAGCCGTCGCGTGCGGCTGATGACCCGGGGGCTGCGTTCTCTGTACATGCGGCGGGAGCTCCTCAATCCGTTCCGTCACGGGTTCTATGCGTTGGCGCTGTTTTCACGAAAGCTGCTGCGCCGAGTCATCCCCGTGCTCCTGGTGGTGCTCTACGTCAGCAGCATCGCCCTAGGGGCCACTCCGTTCTTTCGCTGGGCGGCGATCCTGCAAACGGTCTTTTATCTGGTCGCGTTGGCGGGCTGGGTGCTCAGGGGAACGAGGATCGGCCAAAGCAAGCTGCTGTACGTCCCGTTCTTCTTCTGCATGGCCAATCTCGCGTCGTTGATCGCCCTGGTTCGTTTCCTTCGGGGTGAGCGGATCGTGAGTTGGAAGCCGCAGCGACATGCCCCGGCGGGAGCGGACGTCCGATGAGCCGCGACGAGCGCACGGTGAGCTACGATTTGCACGGCTTCGTGCGTGTGCGGCTCATCGACCCTGCCCCGAAGGACCGGGCTGCCATCGACCGCCGCATCGGCCGGTTTCGCACGGAGAGCTCGGGGACGGCCGACGTCACCGTTCGCTTCGTCGACCACGTCCCGGCGGACGGCGTGCGGTGGGTGGAGGTCGGGAGCTCCGGGTTCTCTGAGCGGGACTTCCTGATCTGGCCGGACCCGGGTGGCGGGCCGGTCCGGCTCCCGATGGATGGTGTGGGGCGGAACGCGGAGGCTACGTGCGAGCACGGTGTCCGGGTTTGGCCACTCCTGTCGGCGCTGATTCGAGCGACCGCGCTGGAGAAGGGGTTCGTCCCGATTCACGGATCCGCATTTTCCATTGGCGGACGGGGCATCATCACCACCGGGTGGAGCAAGGGCGGCAAGACCTCGGCGCTGTTGGCGTTCGCTACCCACGGGGCCGAGTTCGTGGGAGATGACGTGCTGTTCCTCGGGCCGGGCGGAGACCGAGTCTTCGGGCTCTCCTCTCCCATCCCTCTGACGCGGCAGCGGATCCGGGAGCTTTCCCACGCGGGTGAGATCGTCGGGTCCGGACGCAAGGGCGTCCAGCGATCGGTCGCGTGGTTGTCGTCGTTGCAGCGCACGATTCCCAACGGCGGCTCACCGCTCGCCGGAGTCTCCCGGATCACCGGCAAGCTGGTGACGAAGCTGGAAGGTCGAAGCAGAGCGCCCGTGCGTCCCGAGGACCTGTTTCCGGGCGGAGCGAGCTTCATGGCGGAGCCGGCGCTCATCCTGGTGATGGTCAGCCACGTCGACCCCGCCATCGTCATCGAGCCTGCAGGAACGGAGCAGGTCGTGGGACGGGTGACGGCGGCGGCCAACGCAGAGCTGGAGGGCCTGCTCCGCCACTATCGGTCCTTCCGGTTCGCCTTTCCGGAGCGGATGAGCCCCGTCCTGGACCAGCTCGACCACCGGTCCAGAGCCCTGATCGAGCGCGCGGTAGCGGGGCTGGAGGCGGTCACCGTCCGCCATCCCAGGGAAGCCCGGCTCGACGATCTGCACCGCGCACTCGCGCCACTGGTATACCGGGCGGGCGCGGTGGCCACGGAGGTCGTGTGAGGGCCGCAACCACGACGTCACCCGGGAGTGAAGACCTGGTCCGACCTCGGTCGAGGCGGACCGGGTTGTCCGTTGCCCTCATGGGACCGGACGGCACCGGAAAGACCACCATCTCCCGTGCCCTGGTTCAGGACCGGGACCTCGACGCGTGTAGGATCTACATGGGCTTCAACGCGGCCGCTCGTGACCGACACCTGGTGACGTCCAGGTGGATCCGGTCGCTGAGGGAGAACCTGGACGCGCAACGGCCCGAGTCGTCGGTGGGACGCCGGGCCCTCCAAGCGACGCGACTCGGAGCCAAAGCGGTGGGCTTCGTCGATCGAGTTGCCGACCGATGGTTCCGCTACGGATGGGCTCGGTACAAGCGTAGGGCCGGCAAGGTCGTGGTGTTCGACCGTTACGTATTCGACCCGCGAGTCAGGGGTGCGGGATCGAACATCAGGGCCGCGGTGCGCGGATGGCTGCTCTCCGCCGGCGCGCCGAAGCCGGATCTGGTCCTCGTGCTGGATGCGCCCGTCGCGGTGCTCCATTCGCGGAAAGACGAGCAGACGCCCGAGCGCTTGGAGCGCCTGCGAGAGGCCTACCTGGATTTGGCCCACACCAGGTCCGATGCGCAGGTGGTGGACGCTTCCCGAGACCTCGCAACGGTGGTGGCGGACGTGACGCAGCGGATCCACGGGCAGCGGCGCATCCGATGACGGGGCAGACCACCACGGCTCGGTCCGCAGACGTGGCACGGCGGCACCTACGCGGATCGAGCCTGTTGCTCACCGGGCGCTCGCTGTCGATCGGAGCCAAGTTTCTCGCCCAGCTCCTGATCGTGCGGCACCTGACGACATCGGACTTCGGCGCCTGGGCATATGCGCTGTCGGTGGTCGCCCTGCTCGGCGGCTTCGCGTCGTTGAGCATGAATCGGTCGGTCACCCGCTTCCTGGCCATCTATCACCAGCAGGGCAACCATCGACGCTTCTTTGGGCTGATCGCCCTGATGGCCGGAACCATACTCGCGACCGGACTCGTGTTCGTCCTGGGTGTGTACCGGTTCCCCGACGTCATTGTGTGGCTCACCAGCGGCGAGAACCGGCCCCTGGCACTGCTGCTCTTTTTGGTCTTCCTCGTTCCACTCGAGGCCCTGGACCACCTGGTCATCGCGATCTTCGCGACGTTCGACCGAGCCCGGGCCATCTTCGTGCGCCGATATCTGCTGGCGCCGGGCCTCCAGCTTGCGGTCGTGTTCTCCCTGGTCGCGCTGGACGCCGGCGTCGTGTTCCTCGCCGTGGGCTACCTGGCCGCCACGGCCGCGGGCGTGTTGATCTACGGGGGCCTGGCCGTACGGCTGTTGGGCGAGCAAGGGCTGCTGACCGAGCTGCGCCGCGGCGGGCACGAGGTGCCGGCCCGCGAGGTGGCTTCCTTTACCGTTCCGCTGATGACGTCGGACTGGCTGTCCGGCCTGATGGGATCATCCGGCGTGCTGCTGCTGGGCTACTTCTACAGCACCGAGGACATCGCGCTGTTCAAGGCCGTGGTGCCCGTCGCGGCCATGAACCTGATCGTCATGCAGAGCTTTGCGCTGCTCTATACTCCGAGCGCATCGAGGCTCTTCGCGGATCGTGACTACGCGGGGATTCGCGACCTGTACTGGCGAACGGCTACGTGGATCGCGGTCCTCACGTTCCCGATTTTTGCCCTGTCCGCGTTCGCCAGCACCCCGTTGACGGTCACACTGTTCGGGGATCGGTACGCGGGCTCGGGCCCCATCCTCACGGTGCTCGCGGCCGGATACTATTTCCAGGCTGCGCTGGGCTTCAACGGGAGCACGCTCAAGGTCCTGGGCCGGCTCAAGTATCTGGTGGTCATCAACCTGCTGGCGATCGTCACCAACGTGATACTGGCGGTGCTGCTCGTGCCCGCGGCCGGCGCCATGGGCGCGGCCGTGGCCCTGTGCGGGACCATGATCGCGCACAACGTATTCAAGCAGGTCGGGTTGCGGATGGCGACCGGGATCAGCTTGCTCAACCCGCGCTACGCCGTGTGTTACGGCACCGTGGTGGCGGGGGCTGTCACGCTCTTCCTGGTCCGGCTCTGGGTCTCCGACAGCCTCCTCGTCCTGGGGGCCGTGTCCGCGCTGGTGTCGTTGGCCATTCTGGGCGCGACCCGGGGGACGCTCCAGATCGCACAGGTCTTTCCGGAGCTCCGCCGGGTCCCGTTGCTACGGGCGGTCCTGGCGTGAACGGGTCGGCCACGGCTCCCGCCCGCGTCGTTCCCCGGGGCCCTCGGCCCGCAGGGGGCTTTCGTCCGGGCCGTAACCCGAAGGGCCGACTCGCCAGGGCGGATTGGCGGTACTTGTTACCGGACGTCCCGCGGGGCAGGGTGCTGTTCCTGGGCGTGCCCACGGCTCCCGAGCTTTCGGCCGTGCTCCGCACCGCGAGTGACGTGGTGGTGATATTGCCGAACGCCGAACGATCGATGGAGCTCCAGCCCGATGTGGGTGGACGGATGGAGCGGGTGCGCTTCATTGCGGAAGACCCGCTCGCGTATTCCGCCGAGTCCCCTTTCGATCTCGTGGTGATCTCCCATCCGGACACGGGCCGCGCGCTGCTGCGTAGCCGCGGCGTCTTGGCTACGCTCGACGCACTGGTGTCCCCGACGGGCTGGGCGCTGGTCCTGTGCCGCGGCCGTGCCGCCGCGCGACGGGTGGATCGGATGGAGCGCGCCGCGAGCGCGCACGGGTTTCAGGGGCACCTGACGTACTGGGCCAACTTCCGTCGAGAGGCGCTCCGTCTGGCCGTTCCCATGGGGCGACCGGACATTGTCCGGTACTTCTTCGATCGGGTGCTCTACGCCAGCTCACTCCGCGGACGGCTGCTGAGGCAGGGCGGCAGGCTCGCGTCCCGGCTTTCCCTGGTGCCGCGGCTCTCCACCGGCCGGGCCCTCGTGCTGGTCCGGGATCGGGAGGACTCTCCCGGCCGGGTGCCGCGTTACCTGGCTGCGCTGGCGGACGCGCAAGGCACTCAGGCTGCCCGCGAGTGTTCCGCGTTCTTCGCCCGGGGCGACTATGATTCGAACAAGGTCGCGTTCCTCCTGTTCCCATCCCCTACGGCGGGGGATTCCGCTCGTCCCGGCCTGATCGTCAAGCTCACTCGATCGGACGAGTTCAACGTTCGTCTGGACCGAGAGCACGCCGCCCTGGTGGAGCTATCGAGCCGGCGGCCGGTGCCTCGCACCTCTCACCCGGCGCCGGTCTTCACCGGGGCCCACGCGGGACTGACCGTCGTTGCGCAGACCATCGTCGCGGGGGATCCGTTCCGCTTACGGACACGGGCAACTGCCGACTGTCCGTTTGCGGCGGGGGCCTTCGAGTGGATCGAACGGCTGGGAGTCGCCACGGCCCGGACGGAGGGTCACGATTCCTCGGACGTCGTCGATCGCTTGCGAGCGGACGTAGAGACGCTCTGCGAGGTCTTCCACGTGACGAAGGCGGATGTATCCTGTCTCCGCTCCGCCATCGAGCGCCTGGCGTCCGGCCCACCGACTCCGTCGGTTTTCCGGCACGGAGACGCCGGCACTTGGAACGCGATCGTCACAGAAGGTGACGAGGTCGCGTTCCTGGATTGGGAAGCCGCGGACCTCAGAGGAATGCCCCTTTGGGACACGTTCGACTTCCTGCGCAGCTTCGGTGCCTGGATTGCGCGGCGGGCGGGTGGCGGAGATCGACTCGAGAACTCGCTTTCCGGACTGCTCGGTGACTCCGGCCGTATCGGAGCGCCCGTGGTCCGGCGCTACTGTGAGGCCGTGGGTGTGCCGCGCTCGGCCGTGCCGGCGCTGTTCTTCGGATGCTGGGTGGAGCGCGCGCTTCGGGAGGCGGAGTGGACCACGGGTCCGCTCGACGACGGACAGTACATCAACGTCCTGCGTCATTGTATCGAGGCATCTCGGAACGGGAGGATCACATGCCTCCCCGCGTGACCGTGCCGAATCTCGCAGGTAGCCGCTGGATTCTCGCCGCGGCGGTGCTCGCTGTGGTGGCGATCATGAACGTCACGAGCGGCATGGAAGTCACGATGCTCCTAGGCATAACGCTCGGGGGCCTCTCGCTGGTTGCGATCCTCGTGCGGCCGCAGGCGGCTACACTGCTCGTCGTGTTCCTGCTGTACACGAACATCCCCGTGGTCGCCTCTCAGCTCCATGGCGTGCCGAGAACGGTTGCCGGCGCCTTCATGGTGCTCCTGGCTCTCCCTCTCGCGCGGCACGTGTTGCTCAGGCGAGAAGGGTTCCGCGTGGACGGCCCGCTACTGCTGCTCCTGTGCTACCTCGCGGTGATGTGTGCCTCGGCGATCGGCGCCCAGGATCTCGGCATCGCGATGGTGCGGATCCAGACGTTCGTGTTGGAGGGGCTCGTTCTCTACTGGCTGTTCCTCAACGTGGTGCGCGGAGTGCCTGCGCTCCGGGTCGTCATCGGCACGGCGCTGGTGGCCGGCGCGTTCCTGGGCGCCTTGTCCGTCTACCAGGCGGCCACCGGACAGTACGATCGGCAATTCATGGGGCTGGCACAGCGGCAGCTCGCGTTCCGAGCGGACGAAAACCGGGACGTGCCCACCGGAGAGGGTCCGCGCATGTATCGGTCCGATCGGGCCGAAGGTCCGATCGGCGATCCCAATCGCTACGCGCAGATCATGATCGTGCTGTTGCCGTTGGCGGTCGCTTCCATGCGCCGACCTCAGTCGCGCCGGAACCGGCTGCTGTTCATGGCGGGAACCGCCGCTGTCCTCGCCGGCACGTTGCTTTCCTATTCGCGTGGCGGCTATCTGGCTCTGGCCGTGATGGCGGTCGCCGCCGCCGGGTTCGGCTGGATCCGACCCCGCCTGCTCGCCATCGCGGGTCTCGTGCTCGCGGTCACGGCTCCGATCGTGGCGCCCACCCAGGTCAAGCGCCTGCTGACCGTGGGTCAGGTGACCCAAATCCTCGTCGAGGGCAGAGCCGCACGACAGGTCGACGCGTCGATCCGAGGCAGGCTCACCGAGATGCTGGCCGCGGCGAATGTCTTTCTGGATCACCCGGTCGCGGGGGTGGGGCCCGGACAGTACTCGCCCTTCTATTCGGAGGAGTACCAGCAAAATCCCTCGACCAAGTTCCGTGACATCCGGGGCACCCGTCGCGCGCACAACCTCTACTTCGAGCTCGCGGCGGAGGTCGGATTGCTCGGGTTGGTCGCGTTTTTCTCCATCGCGTTCCTGATCGTCCACCAGTTGTGGGCATGGCGAAGGCGATGGCTGGAGGTGCGGCCCGAGTTCGCCGATCTGGCCACGGCGTTCATCCTCGCGATCGTTGGATACTTCGCGACCGCCGTGTTCCTGCACCTCTCGTTCGAGCGGTACTACTGGTTCCTCCTGGCGCTCGCAGGGATCACCGTGCTGGAGCTCAGGCTGGAGTGGCAACGCTATCAGGCCTCGTGGCCGGATCCGCACCGGCAGACGGCGGCCTGGCGTCCGCCGGCTACGTGGGCCCAACCGGGGGTGGGCGCGTGATGCCCGGCACGGCGACATCGCCCCGGACCGCGCCGTTGCCCGCGCGCGAAGATGGGCAGCGCACCAGCGATCTCCTGAGGCGCACCGACTGGCGGTTTCTGCTGCCCGATCCCAATCCCGTCCGGGTGCGGTACCAGGGTGACGCCGCCGACTCGCTGCTGATGGCGCTCCACCGAGTTTGCGGCGAGGTCGACATCGTCCGACGGAACGAGGCCTCGATGCCGTCGCGGGACCGACGCACGCGCTATGACCTCGCCGTCTTCCAGGATCCTTCCCTGGACGACGTGCGCGGTGCGCTGCCGGACTTGGGTCCGGACGCCTGGCTATATATCGAGATGCGACGTCGGCCGTTCACCCGGAGGCGCTTCACATCCGCCGACCTAGAGCGGCTCGGGCTGGAAGACATCCGCGAACACTGGCACGACCCGGACTTCGAGCGCTGCCGCAGAATCCTGCCGGCTGAGCGCGTGCAGCCGTTGCGCTTCTTTTCCAGGAACAAGCTCGGTGGCGTGGCTCCTCGGGCAGCGCCCGTGGTCCACGCGCTGTGCCGGGTCGCCGGCATCCCGCTGGGTCGCTATTCCAGCCTGCTGGCGCGGGTGCCGTCCGGTTCGGGAGGGCAGGCATGAACACCGCGGAAGTCTTCCTTCGCAGTTCGCGGGGCCGCCTGGGACTGGATCGGTTCGGTGACCCGGACCGCTGGGTCTGTGTGCTGGTCACTCCACGGTTCGAGGCGTCGGCGCATGTCGTGTTTCTGTTTCTCGATCCGCGGACGGCCGAGCCCGCACTCGTGGTCAAGGCGCCACGCTCGCCGGCCGGGGAGCGCTCCGTGGTGCGAGAAGCCCGTGCGCTGAAGCTCTTTGGCCGCCGCTGCCCGCCTCTACGTGGCTCGGTCCCGGAGCTGTTGGCGTGCGAGACTTTCGGCGGCACGACCCTCCTGGTCGAGACGGGACTGGCCGGTCGGCCGCTCTCTCCGGCGCTCGTGCGGTCTCGTCCGGAGATCGCGACGCTGGCCCTCACGCGCTGGGTCGAGACTGTGGGGACCCACACCCTCGGTGATCCGGAAAGTGGCCCGTCCACATACGAGGCCCTCCTGTCGGAACCGCTGGTCCGGCACGAGGAGCGCTTTTCGTCGGATGCTCGGGAACGGCGGTTGGTAACCGAAACGCTTCGGCTGTTCGACGGGCTGAAGCCGGATCTGCCTACGGTTTTCGAGCACGGAGATCTCAGCGCGCCCAACCTGCTCCTGGATCGTTCGGGAGAGTTGGCGGTGGTGGACTGGGAGCTCGCCGAGTCAGCGGGCTTGGCCGGGACCGACCTGTTTTTCGGGTTGCAATACCTGGCCTCCGCGCGCGTGCGGGCCCAGACCGTTCGGGCGCACGAGAAGGCGTTCGAGGAAGCGTTCGTCGGGGCGAGGGGCTGGGCGCGCCCGCATGCCCTGCGCTATGCCGAACGTCTGGGGTTCTCCCCCGCATTGCTCCCCCTGCTGCTCGTGGCCTGCTGGGCGCGTGCCGCCACGCGGCTCTCTGACCGACTCGACAGCGCCGACGCCCCATCCGAAGCCGGACGTCCTTGGATTCGGAGCCATCGCTACCGGGCGCTCTGGGAGCGCGCGCTGGACGCGTCCGATCGTCTGGCGTGGCGGCCCACCCGGATGGCCTCGTGAGGTGCACATGCTGAGGGTCCTCACCTACCACCGGATCGTCGCCGACGGGACCGACGGAAACCCTTCGCTGACCAGCGCCACGGCCGATGTGTTCGAGAGCCAGATCCGGCATTTGGCGGCTCGCTACCGCGTGCTCTCCATGCCGGAGGTGCTCGACCTGGCGGATCGGGGCGTCCGCGCGCCGCCGCGTTCCGTGCTCCTGACGTTCGACGACGCCTACCGGGACTTCGGAGAGGTTGCCTGGCCCATTCTGAAGCGGTTCGGAATGCCGGCCACGGTGTTCGTCCCGACAGCCTACCCCGACCGTCCGGAGCGCTCGTTCTGGTGGGACCGGATCCATCGTGCCATCCGGGACACCGATGTGCCCGAGCTCGTGCCCATGCCGGGCGCGACAGATCCGTCGGCCTGGCCCGGGTCGGCAGCGCTGCCGTTGACCTCCGAGAGCGCCAAGGCGCAGGCACGCCGTACTCTCCAGCGCCGGGTCAAGCGCCTGCCGCACGACCAGGCCATGCAGCTCGTGGACTACGTGTGCGAGGCGCTGGGATATCACGCGGAGCCGGGCGTCTCCCCGGTGCTGACATGGTCCGCTCTACGCTTGCTTGCCGACGAGGGCGTCACGGTGGCGCCCCACACCCGGACGCATCCCTCCCTCGTACGGCTCCCGCCGCGGCTGGCTCGTGCCGAGATCCGCGGTTCGATCGAGGACGTCCAGCGGGAGCTGGGAAGCGTGCCACCGGTGTTTTCGTATCCGTACGGAGCACACAACGATCAGGTTGTGGAGCTGGCCCGGGAGGAGGGGCTCCGTCTCGCCTTGACGTGTCTGGATGGCCACAACCCGCTCGACGGAAGCGACCCGCTCCGCCTCAATCGGACCAACGTCACCCGTCGTTCCACCCCGCTCATCTTCCGACTACGGCTCCTTCGCAGCGTCGCGCGCGTGGACCGGTGGCGTCATCGGGCTGCGGGCTGATGGACCGCGCACGGCCGATGCAGCGGCCCCGGATCGCCTACGTCATGTCCCGCTTCCCGAAGCTGTCGGAGACGTTCGTGCTGCGGGAGGTGCTGGCGCTGGAACGGGCCGGCGTGACGGTGGACGTGTATCCGCTCCTTCGTCACAGAGAGCCGGTGACCCATCCGGAAGCGCAGCCCTTGGTGGACCGTGCGAACTACCATCCATTCCTGTCCTGGCGCATCGCCGGGGCCCAGGTCCGGCTGCTACGCGCCGACCCCGGTCGGTATTTGAAAACCCTGTGGGCCGTCATGCGGGGGACATGGGGGAGCGCCAACTTCTTTTTCGGAGCATTGGCCATCTTCCCCAAGACGGCCTTGTTCGCGGCCGAGATGAAGGGTGCGGGTGTGACGCACGTGCACGCGCACTTCGCCAACCATCCTGCGGCCGCTGCGTTCATCATCCATCGGCTGTCCGGAATCCCGTACAGCTTCACCGCCCACGGTTCGGACTTGCACGTGGACCGTACGATGCTCCCTGCGAAGACGGCCGCGGCCCGTTTCGTCGTCGCCATCTCCGAATTCAATCGCGCGCTGATCATCGACACGTGCGGACCCTGGGCGGCAGAAAAGATCCGGGTCATCCATTGCGGCGTCGATGCAGAGTCGTTCACACCCGTCCCGAACGAGCGCACGGACTCGCACCTCCACGTGGCTTGCGTCGCTTCGCTCGAGCCCATCAAAGGGCACACGCACCTGATCGAGGCGTTGCGGATCGTCGCCGATCGCGGAATCGAGTTCACGTGTGAACTGCTGGGCGACGGGCCGGAACGGGACGCGGTCGCACGGCAGATCACGGAAGCGGACTTGGCCGGGCGGGTTCGGTTGTTGGGCGCTCGTCCCACGTCGGACGTGGTTGCGCTGCTGCGGCGGGCGAACGTCTTCGCCCTGACCAGCTTCCCCACCGCGAGAGGCCAACGGGAAGGCATTCCCGTGGCGCTGATGGAGGCGATGGCGGCCGAGCTGCCGGTCGTGACCAGCGCCACCGGCGGAATTCCCGAGCTGGTCGAGCACGATCGAGCCGGATTCGTCGTGGAGCCCGGAAACGTCGGCGCCATCGCCGATGCGCTCACTCGTCTGGCCAGAGAGTCGGGGACGCGGCGGGACATGGGCCGGGAAGGCCGCCGCGCGGTCGAGTGCGAGTTCGATCTCGAAACCAATGCCCGCACGCTTGCGGAGCTGTTCTCGGGTCCGCTCCTCCACCGGACCCCTTCACCCTCAGTCACGGTGGATCAATGTTGACTCATGACATGATCCCGCACCTTCTTTGCCCGACCTGCCAGTCCGGAGAGATGAGCGCCGAAGTACAGCGGGAAGACGGACAGCAGGTTCTGGCGGGCACGTTGCGATGCTCGAGCTGCGGAGAGGCGTATCCCGTCGCCGGCGGCGTGCCGGCGCTAATGCCGGCCGGCGTTCTGGACCGACAGGAGTGGCGTGAATGGCAGCGCCACCTCGATAAGTTCCAAGCCCGTCGGGAAGACCGCGTGGCCAAGCCCAACCGGGTCGTGACCCGCTTGGGGAGGCGTGCCAGGCCTCAGGCCGCGTTCGCCCGGTTCACCGGGATCGGCACGGGCAGGGTGTTGGACGTGGGATGCGGGCCGGGAAAATTCCGCTTCAACTTCGATCCCGATCGCATCGAGTACTTCGGGCTGGATCCGATCACACTTCTGGGTACCGAAGAGTTTCGATTCGTACGCGCGCTGGCCGAGCGGATTCCTTTCCGGGCCGGAACGTTCTCCGACATCTTCGTGCTGGCGGCGTTGGATCACTTCCGCGACGTGCCTGCGTTCTGCTCCGAAGCGGCCCGGGTACTTCGGCCGGACGGCCGCCTGCACGTCCTTCAAAGCGTGCATGAGATCAGAGGACCGGTGTCACTGGTAAAGGTGCTCGGACACCGCCTCAAGGACTCGATCGAAGACCGCGTCATGGACGCGGGTGAGATCGACGCGCCCAAACACCTGGCAGAGTATACGTCCGCCTCGTTGGAAGAGGCATTTGCCCCCCACTTCCGCGTCGATCACTCCAAGGCGCACAGCACCAAGTGGTACAGTCCGACCAACCTGTTCTTGTCGTTGGCCCCCCGAGAATCCGTCGCCGTCCATTCCACGAACCACTAGCCGCAGTTTCGGAGACCAACCAATGTCACGCCCGTCATTCCGCGCCGGACGCTTTACGGGGAACCTACTGTCTGTCACCATCGCCGCCTTGGCCGTTGCAGTGTGCGGCGACTCCGAGGTGACTACGCCGTTCGGTCCTTCGATCGATCCACTGTCCAGCCTGCCCGCGCTCGATCACGCGGGCACGCCATCTGCCGTGCTGCTCGGTGCCGGCGACATTGCGGACTGTACCGAAGGGGCGGACCTGACGGCGGACCTGCTCGATAACGAAGTGGCAGCGAATCCGGGGGCCGTAGTGTTCACGTTGGGGGACAACGCCTATCCGGCCGGCAGCGCGGCGGACTACACCAACTGCTACGAGCCGACGTGGGGCCGGCACAAGTCCATCACCCGTCCTACGCTGGGAGACGAGGACTATGAGACGGCCAACGCCCAGCCGTCGTTCGACTATTTCGGCTCCGGATTCGGGAGCGCAACGGGATACTACAGCTTCGATCTGGGCGACTGGCACATCGTGGTGCTCAACGATCAGATCGACAAAGACGACGCCTCCCCGCAGATCCAGTGGCTGAAGGCGGACCTCGCGGCCAACACGCAATCCTGCACGGCGGCGCTGTTTCACGAGCCGCGGTTTTGGTCGCACAACACGGGAGGCACCGGGATCAGCAACGCGCGCCGGCCCATCTGGGTAGCGCTGTACGAGGCCGGCGTCGACATCGTCCTCAACGGGCACCGCCACATGTATGAGCGGCACCTGCCCCAGGACGCGGACGGGAACGTCGACAACGACTACGGCATCGTGCAGTTCATCGTGGGCACGGGTGGGCGCAGTCTGTTCACACCCGACGTCATATGGCCCAACGCGGTCGTGACCAACAGCGAGACCTTCGGCGTGATCAGGCTGACGCTGGACACCGGGTCCCTGAGCTGGACGTTCGTCCCCGAACCCGGCGGGACCTTCACCGATTCCGGCACACTCACCTGTCATGACGCTCCACCCGAGCCGCCCGAGCCACCCGAGACCATCGACCTGAGCTACTCGGTCAATTCGGAGGACCGCGTGCGTTTGGACTGGTCGGGCGCCAACGGCGCGGACGTGGAGATCTATCGTAACGGAGCGCTCCGCAAGGTCACCGAAAACGACGGCGTGACCGGGGACTACCCGGGCGACGGCGTATGGGAATACGAGGTCTGCGAGATCGACCGGACGGCGTGCTCGAACCACGTCACCGCTACGATCGGGCAGCCGCCCCCGAACCAGGATCCGGTGGCGGACGCGGGCGGGCCGTACAGCGGCCAGACGGGTGCGCAGGTCCAGCTCGACGGGACGGGATCGACGGACCCGGACGGGACGATTACGGACTACGCGTGGGACTTCGGGGACGGGTCGAGCGGGAGTGGCGCGAGTCCGACGCACGCGTACGCATCAGCGGGCTCGTACACGGCGACGCTGACGGTGACGGACGACGACGGAGCGACGCACTCGGCGACGGCGGACGTGACGGTCTCGGACCAGCCGCCCCCGAACGAGGATCCGGTGGCGGACGCGGGCGGGCCGTACAGTGGCCAGACGGGTGCGCAGATTCAGCTCGACGGGACGGGGTCGACGGACCCGGACGGGACGATCACGGACTACGCGTGGGACTTCGGGGACGGGTCGAGCGGGAGTGGCGCGAGTCCGACGCACGCGTACGCATCAGCGGGCTCATACACAGCGACGCTGACGGTGACGGACGACGACGGAGCGACGCACTCGGCGACGGCGGACGTGACGGTCTCGGACCAGCCGCCCCCGAACGAGGATCCGGTGGCGGACGCGGGCGGGCCGTACGGTGGCCAGACGGGCGCGCAGATCCAGCTCGACGGGACGGGGTCGACGGACCCGGACGGGACGATTACGGACTACGCGTGGGACTTCGGGGACGGGTCGAGCGGGAGTGGCGCGAGTCCGACGCACGCGTACGCATCAGCGGGCTCATACACGGCGACGCTGACGGTGACGGACGACGACGGGGCGACGCACTCGGCGACGGCGGACGTGACGGTCTCGGAGCCGCCCTCCTCCAACATCGTCTTGACCACGTCGGTCAACGGCGCGCTCCGGGTCAAGCTGCAGTGGTCCGGCGCCAACGGGGACTTCGTGGATGCCTACCGGGACGGCGTGATCTTCTCCACCACCGAGAACGACGGGGTAAAGGGCAACTATCCGGGGGAAGGCATTTTCGACTACCAGATCTGTGAGGCGGGCACGACAGTGTGCTCGAACGTGGTGACCACCGTGGTGGGAGACCCACCCGGAAACCAGGATCCGATCGCGGACGCCGGCGGACCGTACAACGCCATCACGGGGAACAGCGTCTCGCTCGACGGGACCGGCTCGTCCGACGCGGACGGGAGCATCGTGAGCTATGCGTGGGACTTCGGCGACGGGTCGAACGGTAGCGGCGCGACGCCGAGCCACACGTATGCGTCGGCGGGCTCGTACACCGCGACCCTGACGGTCACGGACGACGAAGGAGCCACCGACACCGACGCCGCCACGGTCACGGTGACTGACACGCCGCCACCCAACCAGCCGCCGACGGCCGACGGGGGCGGCCCCTACAACGGGACGGTGAACCAGAATACGTCGTTCAACGGATCGGGCTCGTCGGACCCGGACGGGAGCATCGTGAGCTACGCGTGGGACTTCGGTGACGGTGGCAGCGGCTCGGGCGTATCTCCGGTCCACGTGTACACGGCGATCGGCACGTATACGGTGACGCTGACGGTCACGGACGACGACGGCGACACGGACGCCGCCACGACGTCGGTGACCATCTCCGATACGCCGCCTTCGAACATCGTTCTCACGCTCAGCGTCAACCGTTCGGGACGGGTGAAGCTGTCATGGACGGGAGCCGAAAGTGATCTGGTGGACGCATATAGGGACGGAGAGATCTTCTCGGTCGAAAACAACGACGGGGTGAAGGGCAACTACCCCGGACCCGGCACGTTCGAGTACATGATCTGCGAGCATCAGACGTCGGTATGCTCCAACACGGCGACGATCACCGTCCCCTGATCCGGAGATTCGACGCTTTGTTACGAGGGGTGCGGGTTAGCTTTTGGTTTCGATAAAAGGGGGGGCAATGAACGCAGGCACGTCACGGGCCGAGGAAAAGCGCGTGCGCTTGCGGCAGGCGTTGGCGGATGGTCCGCCGGTGGTGACGGTGGGGGCACACGACGCCATGTCCGCCCGCTTGATCGAGCAACACGGATTCGACGCCGTTTGGGTCAGCGGACTGGGTGTATCGACCATGGCGCACGCCGTGCCGGACCTCAACCTGATCACGATGACCGAGGCGTTGGACGCCGCGCGTCGGATCGACGGCGCCACAGAGTTGCCGGTCGTCGCCGACTGCGACAACGGGTACGGCGGGTTCAGCAATGTCGTGCGCACGGTCGTGGAGTACGAGCGGGCCGGCATCTCCGGGATCTCGATCGAGGACAATCTGTTTCCCAAGCGGAACAGCCTCTATCTGGGGGAGGCGAAACGGGAGCTCATTCCGGCAGAAGAGCAGGCCCGCAGGATCGAGGCAGCCAAGGCCGCTCAGCACGGGCCCAATTTCGTCGTGATCGCCCGGGTCGAGGCGCTGATCGCCGGGCACGGAGTAGCGGAAGCCTGTCGGCGCGCGGACCTGTACGTCGAGGCGGGCGCGGACGCGATTCTGATGCACTCCAAAGACAAGAGTCTCGGAGAGATCGAAGGCTTTCTCGCGGACTGGCGAGGGCTGGGCTCGGTGCCATTGGTGGCCGTTCCCACGCTGTTCCCGACGTTCACGGCGGACGAGCTGGCCGAGAAGGGATTCAACATGGTGATCTTGGCGAATCAGCCCATGCGGGCGGCCATCCGTGCCATGGAAGCGACCCTCGAGACCATGGCGAAGTACCGAAGCGCCGCTTCGGTGGACGAGACGATCGTGCCCGTGAACCACGTGTTCGAGCTGGTGCACACCCGCGAAACCATCGAGGCGGCCGACGGGATCGTGCCCGCAAGCGTATGAATCGCCGACGCGCGCTCAGTGTGGCCTTGATCGGGCCCGACGGTGCCGGGAAGACCTCGGTGGCGCGTCGTCTTTCCGGCGTCCTGGATGTGCCCGTCCACTATCTCTACATGGGAGTCAACGCCGACGCGAGCGGTGTGCTGCTGCCCACGACGCGGTTGGTGCGGGCTTGGAGGCGGGCCCGTGGCGGGGGCGGGAGGGTGAGGCGAATCGACCGTCGCAGCGCGTACGGCTCGCCGCCGAAGGCGGGTTCCCGCCGGCGGATTCGGTCCGCGGTTCGTACGGTCAATCTGATCGCGGAGGAGTGGTACCGGCAGCTCGTCGCCCGCCGGTACGCCCGCCGTGGGGGAGTCGTCGTGTTCGATCGCCACTTCGTTCCCGACTACTACGCCCACGACATCGCTCCCTCGGCCGGCAGCCGCCCCCTGGAGCGGCGAATCCACGGATTCTTCCTGAGGCGCTATCCTCGGCCCGACCTGGCGATCCTGTTGGACGCTCCTGCCGACGTGCTCCACGCGCGGAGGCCCGAGAACAGCATCGAGTTTCTGGGACGCCGTAAGACGGACTACGCCCACCTGAGCCGGTTCGCCGCGCGGACCCGCACGGTCGACGCCTCGCAGCCTCTGGAGCAGGTCACCGACGCCGTGGCCACCGCGATTCGCGAAGCCCTGGGCAGCCGCGTGGCCGAGGCGGCCTGATGAGGATCCTCACCGCCAGCAAGGTCGACCCATCGGCCCTGAAACTGCTTCAGGCGAAGCACGACGTGATTTCGGTGATTCGCCCGCCGACGGAGGAGCTACTCCACCTGATCGGAGACCGGGAGGTGTTGATACTCCGGAGCGGAGTCGCGGTCGATGCCCGTGTGCTGGACGCGGCTCCCCGGCTCAAGCTGGTCATCCGTGCGGGGTCGGGACTGGACAACATCGATCTCGATGCGTTGGAGCGTCGGGGCGTCGCGCTGGAGCGCATCCCCGGTCCCGCCGCCCGCTCCGTGGCCGAGCTGGCCTTCGGGCTCATGCTGGCCGTGCACCGTCGGATCGTCGAGGCGGATCGATCTATGCGAGACGGGCGTTGGCTCAAATCCAGCCTGGTCGGCCGCACGCTGGAAGGGAAGATGCTCGGCATCGTGGGCCTGGGGAACATCGGGTCCAAGGTGGCGGAGCTGGGGAAGGCGTGGGGGCTCGCCGTAACCGGGTGCGTGGAGTTCCCGTCCGAGGAGCTACGGCGCGAGTTCGCACAGCAGGAAGTTCAGCTTTTGGAGCTGCCGGAGGTGCTGGCATCGGCGGACATCGTGTCGATCCACGTACCCCTGCAGGCGAGCACGCGCGGGCTGATCGGCGAGGCGGAGATCCGCCGCATGAAGCGTGGGGCCGTGCTGATCCACCTGGCCCGCGGCGGCGTCGTGGACGAGGGTGCGCTGCGCGCTGCTCTCGTCGATGGGCACCTGGGTGGCGCAGGAGTGGACGTGCACGTTCGGGAAGGGGAGGGGTGTCTATCCCCGCTGGTCGATCTGCCCAACGTGGTCCTGACTCCCCACGTCGGATCGACCACGGTCGACACGCAGCGGGAGATCGGGGCCCGGATTCTCCGGATCATCGCCCGGTACGAGGGGCCGCGGGCGGTCCGGCCCGGACGAATCCGAGCGTCCGCATGAGCGTGGCGGCCGGCGGGAACGGCCCCCCGGCGGTCGTCGTCGGCCTCGACTGCATCACCGGGCTGCAAACCGCCCGTATCCTCTCACGGGCCGGCATCCCCGTTGTCGGCGTGGCGGCAGACCGGGGCCACTTCGCCTGTCGTACGCGGTCCTGCCGATCGGTGCACCAGGGTGCTACGTCGGGACCGGGCCTGGTCCAGGGTTTGGAGCAACTCGCCGCAGGGCTGGATGCCAGAGCGGTGCTCTTTCCCTGTACGGACGCGAGCGTGTACACGATCTCGGAGCACCGAGCCCGTCTCGATCGCCACTATCACGTCAGGCTGGCGCCGCATGAGGTCGTGCACACGTTGATGGACAAGGCGGCGTTCACGGGCTTTGCCGAGCGGCACGCCCTGCCCGTGCCGCGCACACGTACCGTCCGGACCCGGGCCGAGCTCATCCGCGCGGGAAGCGAGCTGGCTTTTCCGGTTGTAGTGAAGCCGACCGTCAAGACGGCCACCTGGACCAACCATACTCGGGCCAAGGCCTTCGAGGTTCACGACGAGCAGGCCCTCACCGCGCTCTACGACCGGGTTTCAGGCTGGACCGACGAGTTGATCGTGCAGGAGTGGGTCGTAGGCGGGGAGGACGCCCTGTACTCCTTCAACGGGTATTTCGGTGACGACGGGCAGCCCCTGGCCACGTTCATCGCCCGTAAGCTCCGCCAGTGGCCGCCCCGCACGGGCACCAGCGCGTCCGGCGAAGAGTGCCGTAACGACACGGTGCTGGACCTGGCTATCGAGCTGTTCGGCGCCGCGGGGTACCGAGGACTGGCCTACCTCGAGGTGAAGCGGGATGCCCGGACGGGTCGGCACGTGATCATCGAGCCGAACGTGGGGCGTCCCACCGGTCGGTCGGCCATCGCGGAGGCCGGTGGGGTCCCGCTGTTGGCTACCGTCTATGCCGATGCGCTGGGGCGGACGCTGCCGGAGCCCCGCACACAGACCTACGGTCGGGCGAAGTGGGTCTACCTGCGGCACGACGTGCAGGCCGGAATCCACGCGTGGCGGCACCGGCGCCTGGGATTCCTGGGCTGGATTCGCTCCCTGTCCGGACACCGTGGGTACGCGGTGTGGTCGCTCCGCGACCCGGTTCCGTTCGTGATGGACCTGGTGCGGACGGCGGGCAAGCTACTCGGGCGACGCGAGGGGCGCTCGGCCCCAGTGCCGCGACCTCCTACGCGGCGGTCACTTCGTCCAGGATTCGGCAAAGACGGCGTCCGCTAGCCTCCCACGTATAGTGGGCCTGGATGAAGGCCCGCCCATCCGCGTGGGGATTGGGGTCGTCCACGGTCGCTTCCAGGATCCGCACAATAGCGCTTGCCAGGGCCGGGGCGTCGTCCGCGACGGTCAGGGGAGGAACGGCGCCATCCGCGCTCCTCAGTCCGTCCGCGCCCAGCGACGTGGTGACGACGGGCACCTCCATGGCCATGGCTTCGAGGATCTTGTTCTGCATGCCCGCCCCGAAGCGGATGGGCGCTGCGAACACGGCGGCCTTCTCGAGATAGGGGCGCACGTCGTCCACGAAGCCGGTCACGACGACGTCCGCCTCGGCGCCGGCCCTTCGAAGCAGATCGGGAGGATCTCGACCGACCAGGCTGAGCCGCGCCGACGGCACGCGTTCACGCACGCGTGGCAGCACGTCTCGCACGAGGTGTAACGCGGCATCGGTGTTGGGCCGGTAGTCCATGGCTCCCGTGAACACGATCTCGTCTCGACCCCGCTCGCCCGACGTGCGTTGCCAGTACCGGAGGTCCACCCCGTTGGGCACCACGATCGGCCGTTCGTGGTTCTCGGCGCCCAAATCCTCGAGGTCCCGAGCGGAGATGAACACCGCGCGGTCCGCACGTCGCGCGAGCGCGCGCTCGTTGTTACGCACTCGCGCGTACTGAAGCCACAGCAACGGCAGCCGCGCCGGACCGGAAAAGGCCATGCTGCGCCTGATCCGCGAGGAGCTGGCGTCGCAGAGATCGGCGACCACCGGCGTTCCGTTGAGGTGGCGAATCGCTCCAACGGTTCGTTTTCCGGTCACGACCACGTCGAAAGGCCGGCTCGCGGCGAGCTTCCGTGCGGTCGTCGCCATGCGCCGGACCGCGGGCTCGCCGAACACCGAAGCCCTTACGTGGCGTGCGACCTTCTCCGGAAGGGATGACCCACCCGTGACCGGGAGTGTCTCCACCCGCTCGGTGAACGGAAGTAGCGCGTCGACGTGGGAGGGCGTGAAACGAGGGCCGACGAGAGAGAGCAGTGTGACTCGATGGGCCGCGGAGAGCTCGCGGATCAGGTGATACTGCCTCAGGTATCCGCTGGTCAGCGGGTACGGGAAACCTCCGCTGAGGTAGAGCACCCTCATGGCTCGCCGACCGGTTGGTGGTTCTCCGCGGACCGTCCGTCGTTCGGCGACCGACGATCTTCCAGGAACGGCGCGATGGCATCGAAGAGATCCGGGATCGTGACCGGATACGGGTGCAGCACCTCGTAGGCGCCTGTGTCGGCGAGGGCCTTCGCCAGCAGGTCTCGCTGGAGAGCCTCCGACCGTTCGATGAACGGGTTGGGCCGGTCGGGGAATGCGAACCGGAACTTGTGATAGTACGACAGGAAGTCTTTCCGTTCTTCCACGAGCGAAAACACCATGCGCTCGGCGACGGACGCGACGTCGACCGGGGCAATGGAGACGGCCGACGTCTCTCCACTCGCCACCAGGAAGACCTTGTCCAGCGGCGCACGCATGGTCCCTACGCCGTTTCCGAACATGCGCCCGGGCGGCATGTGAACGTACTGTTGTCGCTCCACGATCGGCAGCGCTCGCCGCGACAGCCGCGCGGCTCCTCGAGGACCGCGCTCCAAGGCCTCGAGCGTTCGCACCAGTCCGCGGAGCGCCCGGAGTCGCACGCGGTCTTTCGGGCGCACGGCCCTGCGGAAGCTCGGCGACTGTGCGAGCTGCCAGTCCCACATGCGAATGGGCTCCGGAATGCCGAGCATGTGGCCGTCGGGCGTCAGGTAGATCCACTCGTCTCCGACGTACTCCGCCCCTTTGGCCATGAAAGCCAGCAGCGTCTCGGTCTTTCCGCCCTTTGCCCAGCCGGTTGCCAGCACGCCGACCCCCCGATACACGAACGCCGACGCGTGCATGGGCACCAACCCCCGACTGAGCGCGGTGATGTTGAGAAGGGGGATCAACTGCGGCACCGCCGGCAGGCCGCGCTCACATTGGAGCTCGCACGAAGGGCCTCCGACGTCTTCGAACGGCAAGCGGACCCGCACGCGTGTCTTCTGCTTCCCACGGAGGATCAGGAACTCGTCGGCAGTGAATCCTGCGTCGTCCACCCCGAGCAGTCGTACGTGGTCCTGCCTGGCGACTTCGGACACGAAGCGGATGACGATGTCCGCGTCTCCGACGGGTTCGACCCGTAACGGACCCAGTTGCCGCGTCACGATGGCGGTCTCGCGATCGGACGCTCCGCGCAAACGCACGCGCACGAACCCGTGAAGGTCGAAATCGACGGTGTCGTGGGGTAAACCGTTGAGAGTTGACACGCTCTGGGTGAATCGAAGAGCAGGAGTCCGTAGCGAAACCGGGGGGAGCGCTCCGCGCTTGAATGACAAGATAGGGCGGAACCACCTGCCGGGACAGCAAGAAAAGGGGGGCTGCGTGAGCAGCCCCCCTTCGGGTGAAGATGAGGCGTGGTCCGGTCTAGCGGTGGGTCCAGTCGGACCAGCCGACGTTTTTGCCGGGGCTGGAGGGCGTGGGCGCGGGGAAGCTGGTGTTGTAGTAATGGTTGACGATGTGGGGCTCCCAGGTATCGTCGCCCTCGGCCGGGAAGTCGGCCTGGCTGTGTAGCCACTGGAAGGCCCGCAACAGCGCCCGGTCCTCCCAGTTGAACACGTCGTAGCCCTGGCGGTGCAGGATCACGGCTGCGGCCAGCGCGCCCTGCAGGCCCTCGTACACGTAGTTCTCCTTGGCCGGCGGCCAGGAGTACACGCCCGAGCGCCGCTGGTCGTCGGGCAGCACACCGTCCAACGAGTGGCCGTCACGCGTGCAGCCCTTGGGGTTGATGCCCACGGGCCGGGACGGATCGCACTGCCAGCTCAGATCGCTGCCGTAGTTGAAGCCGGCATACGCGCTCCGGTCCCCGAGATAGCCGCGGAAGACTGTGGCGATACGATCGAGCAGCGCCTGGTCTCCGAGATAGACGGCCACGGCCGCACGGGACGCACGGCAGTGATTGCCCCAGTTGTTGGGGCGTTCCTCGTCACACTCGGAAAGGTTCGAGACTCCTCCGCCCTCGGCGGTCGTGGTCAGCAGGGTGCGGATCTTGGAGCGGAACTGGCTGTCCAGCGATGGATCGACGGATCCGAGATCGATGAGATCGGCGGCGATCACGTAGGCGGCCAGCTCGCGGCCGAGCGAGAGCGCCCTGCCGGAGTAGGTGCCGGACGTTGCGATCGAGCGGAGCGCGGCGACCACGTCGTTCCGATAGGCGTTGCCTCCGATGCGGACGTGGACGAGCGCCTTGGCCATGATGCAGACGTTGGTGCGGTCGTCCTGGTTGGACAGATCGGGCGACCCGCAGTTGGAGTCGGCCTCGTTCTTGAGCCGGTTCCAAGCGCTGCCTGACGTGGGCAGCGCGGCGACCTCGGCCGGGCTGATCCAGATGCCGTCGGTCCCGGAGGGCGGCGGCGGGGGCGGAGGCGGTGCGGCTTCCTCGACCGAAACGGAGGCGGCGTGGCTGTCTTGCAGGCCCTGGTCGTCGGCCACGGTCAGACGCACGGAATAGGTGCCGGCCTCGGAGTAGGTATGGCTGGGACGCGATCCGGAGGCCGAAGCCCCGTCGCCGAACGTCCACGCGTAGCTCGCGACTCCGCCGTCGTCGGTCGAGCCCGTCCCGTCGAACGAGCACGTCAGCTCCGTGCACGTCCACGTCCAGCTCGCCACAGGCGCCTCGTTCGTCGGCTCAGGCTCAGGCTCGCCTCCACCCTCGTTCGGCTCGACCTCCAACGTCGCGCCGGCGCTCTTGCCTCCGGCTCTCGCGACGATCGTGGTCCTGCCGCCGCTTCGGCCGGTCACCAACCCGTCCAGCACGGTGGCGACTTCATCGTCGGTGGACTGCCAGCGGAAGCGGGCGCCGGGAATGCGGTTTCCGTCCTCATCCCATGCGGACGCCGCGATCCTCACGGTGTCTCCGTTGTCGAGGGTGAGCTGATCCGGGGTCACCGTTACCGCCCAAGCTTCGGTGACGGAGAGGTCGAGGGTCGCCGTAGACTTCCCCGCCGTGGCCGCGATCGATACGGATCCCGCTCCTAGCGCAGCGAGAACACCGTCTCGGTTCACGGTCGCGATCTCGGGATCGGACGACGTCCACTTGACCCGTCGACCGCTGACCGGCCGGCCGCGGTTGTCCACAACGATGGCGACGAGTTGGACCGTGTCGCCCACGAGCAGCGCCGGGTCCGAGGTGGGCGCCTCCGAACCGGTTTCGACATTGATGGCGGTAATCGTGACGTCTTCCTCTCCGGCCCCGACCGGACCGGCGGCGTCACGGCAGCCGGGGAGAACGAGCAGGAGCAGACAAAGGAACACGACGAGGAAGAGGGAGCCGGGCCACCGCCCGGGGAGAAGCAAGGGGCGTCCGGCGGATCCGCGGCTGCTGCGCCAGTGTGTGAACATCTGAAACCTCTGGTGATGAGCGGATTTCCCGCACCGATCTTTCCAGAGACCGCTGCCTCAAAATGGGGTGTTGCGCCTGCTGACCTGCAGGAGTTCGCTACAGGTCTGTATCGAGACGATCCACTGGCGGTCCGACCGGCATGGCCCGCGGAGTGGTGCGGACCGTAGCCTCGAAGACTTTGCGTCCCCGGCTTTCGCTCGGGTTTGCCCTGAGGCAGTGGGCTGTTTGATCGATCAAGGGTGTAACAATGCGACGACAGGAGGACGTGGCAGAAGCGTGCCAATTCGTCGCAGGGAAATCATACGGCGCCACGCTGGGTGAGGACAGCCAGCGCGCAGAGGCGCACCTCGGTTCGAGAAAGCACCCAACCTTCCACTAAAACCGTCCGATCGCCCTCAAAGTCTTCCCGGATCACGCGTTGGAAGAACTCGCGAAGGGTCCGTCGCGTGCGGCTCGCTCGGAGGCGCCGAGCGGGAGGCACGCCGCTCCAAATCTCCGCAAACAGCTCGGCGTCGGACACTTGGGAGTCGCGCGTCTTCAAATAGGCCCGGCCGACTGCTCGCGCATCTTCATCGGCTCCGAACAGCTCCGCCAGCGCCGCAGGTGTCCAAGGCCGGGACGAGAGGCCCAATCGCCGGACTGCGGGCATCGCGCACACGACGCCTGCTGCCCATGCCAAAAAAATCCGTCGACTCGGACCCGAGAACCCGATCATGCGAGGCGGCTCCGCAAGCGCGCCGCCAGCCTCACAGCCAACGCCACCAGCGTCAGCGTCGGCGAGCCGTCGCCACCGGTCGGGAAAACGGAGCTCCCCGCGATGAACAGATTCGACATCCCATGCACCCGACAGTGCCGATCCACGACACCCGTTCTGGGATCGTCGCTCATGCGGGTCGTGCCCATTTGATGGTAGCCGCCCACGAGCTCGGACGGCCAGTCCGACCCGTCGGGATCGAACGTGAGGCGAAGGCGCCCCAGGTCGAGGCTACCCACTGCCTGCCCCATGAGCCGCATGACGCGGCCCAACACCTGTCGATCATCGTCGGTCAGCCTCCACTCCAGCTTGGCCCTCGGCATGCCCAGCGCGTCACGTCGGTCGGCCAGGGTGACCCGACTGTCGGGATTGGGAACCGGCTGCAGGATGGTGGTGACGGTGACGGCTTCCAGCGGAGCCCAGCCCATGCGCGTGAGTCCCCAGGTGGCGATGTCGCCCAGGTGGCGACGCGACCAATCCGTCACGGTCGTGCGGTTCACCAAGCCCAGTGCTCGGATGGCCTGCGGCCTCGGGATCGGCAGCGGTCCACCCGGCACCGCGGCCGATTGCCAGCGGGTCAGGTCGGCCGCGACCCGGCGAACGTGCGCGAAGAGGGATCCGGCGCTTTCCTCCCGTGACCCCTGAAGCCGGTCGCCGAGCGCCCTGAGCGAGGCCACCGCAGGTGCCTCCTCGATCCCCGCGGTACGCCCCGCGTAGATCGGGCTCAGCCGAAACTGGGCGCCCGGAAGCGCGCGTTCCCGACGAGTTTCCGGGGAGAGGGCCAGGTACGCGCGAAAGGTGGCTCCATCCCGCCGGTGCCAATCGTAGAACCGCATGGGCAACAGCGGATCGGTCGGAGCCAAGAGGCCTGCGATGAACCTGGGGTGTTCGAGGAAGTACCGGCCCACCACGTCGTAGGCGCTTCCCATGCCTCGCCGCAGGTCGGAAGCGCCTGTGAGGAGCAAGCGCGCGTTTTCCGTGGCTCCGGTGGCCACGACGAACGCCCGTGCCTCCACCAGGAACCGATTGCCGTCCAGCGTGGCGGCCTCCACACGCTGCAAAGTGGTCCCTTCGTCCGAAGTGTGGAACCGGATGGCGTTTGCCCCGAGTAGAACCTCCACCCGCTCGGACCGCTGTAGCTGATCGCGGTGGTTGCGGCGAAAGCGTCGGTTGGCGGAGGGGATGCGCTGCACGACCCGGGGCGTGAAATGGGGACCGAAGCTCGGCGCCGTGGCGGCTTCGTCCAAGCCGTCTCGAAACAGCTCCCAGCTTGCGACGTTGCACAGCTCGGCCGCCCTGCGATACGGGTCCTCCAGCTCGTCGCGGCCTACCGGCCATCCGCTGAGCGGCACGCCGTCCTGAACGCTGAAATCAATGGGCTCGAACGGCTGACACACGCCTCCCCAGTGATTGGTGGTCCCGCCGAAGAACCGAATCCTGGACCCGTCGAGCGTGAAGTAGGGGATGCCCGCGCCCTCTCCGGCGTAGAGGTCCTGCGTGGCCTGGTCGGGCTGCATGCGGCCGCTTTCCAACAGCACCGTTCGTAGTGGAGAGCCGTCCAGCTCGATCGCGACCGAGATGCCCGCCGCCCCGGCCCCGATCACGCATACGTCGCAGCTCACCCGGGTGCCCTGCGGCACCGACGAAGCGTCAGTCAGCACGGGCGGCTCTCACGTGTCGACCCACAGAAGTCCCGGAGAGGCGGTCGTGGAGCCCCCGGTTGTCCGCATGGGCGAGCGTGCTCCTGAGCAGCGCTCCGGACCACACGATCGTGCCGCCCAGCGCAAGCAGGCCCACCAGGCCCGTGACCATGGATCCCGCGAGCCAGAGGGGGCCGCCCAGCGCGGCCCAGCGGCCCAGGGCGCGCGCCAGACTCGGGCCGGTCCGGTCTACGGCCTTGATCACTCTGAGGCCCAGCGCCCACTGCCCGGGGGTTGCGCCGGCGAGGCGCCAGGAGGCCGCGAAGTACGCCGTGCCGATCAGCGCGGTGGCCGCGACGTGCCAAGCAGGCACCGGAAGGGACGCCTCGCCCGAGTGGGTGAGGAGCGCCAACAGCGCAGCCGCCGCGTAGAGAAGCACCGACAGCAGGGCGACGTCCAGCGCAAACGCCACAAGGCGTCGGCCGGTGCCCGCCTTGGCGAGAACCACCGGATCTTGGGGAACGGACATGGGAACAGGCGGCCATTGATAAAAATACAGAGCGCCAAGGCAGACAACACGATATCCTGCGGATCGCGCCCGCGCGAGCGGCGTCAACAGGGGGAGTGCCCGGCCTCTCAAAAAAGAAATGTGCGGGCCCCGGGAAACCCTGGGGGCCTCTCCTGCGTCTTACTAAGCGTGGGGAGGGCCCCACGCGCCGCACGTATCTACCGGTGGAGGTCGGGATGATGGGAGGAAGTCAGCGGGTTTCATACGCCGCCTTATTTGCACTCGGGTTGGCTTTTGGCGCGACGGGCGTGTCCGCCCAAGCCGTCGAATATCCGGAAGAGCCCTCGATCGCTGAAGCAGAGCGACTGGAGTACCAGGCGGAAGGTCGCCTGGCACACATGGACCAGTGGAAGGAGGCCGCGAAGGAGCTTCGCACGGCCGCGAGCCTTCGGCCCGAGGGTGATCCCAAGGCCATAGAGGACCTCATTCTCGCAGGGAAACTTTCGTTCTACAGAGGTGGAGCCATCAGCGCACTCCGGGACCTGCGCTTGGCCGGAGAACGCGCATTGCAGGAGGGCTTTGTCCAGTTGGCGGCCCGTGCTTTCGTTGACGCCGCGTGGGTGGCGAATGAAGACGGACGGGCCAGCGAAGCCCAAGAATTCGGCAAGCGGGCGCAGTTGCTGAGCCACTCGCCGATGATCGACGATCAGCTCAAAGAGGAGATTCGAGCCCGGCTCAGCTCCGGTGCTTGATCGGAGGTCGGGGTTACGCGCTCAACGACCCCGGAGCAACCGTAGCTCCGGGGTCGTCGGGTTTGGCAGGTCCTAGGCGCAGTCCTCCAACCTGGGCTCGACGAAGAACTCGACCGGTTTGTTCGAGCGAGGCAGGAGCGTGAAAGACACCGGGGTGGTCAGCGCCTGGAGGGTGGCACAGTCCGGCCCCGGAAACGTCTCGACGGCCTGCATCTGAACCACCGCGGCGGACTCCACCACTTTCGAGACTCCGATCGCGACACCGCCGGTGGGCTGGGTGGCCAGGGCGATGATCCCGACCCGCCAGCGCGTGAAGTCCATCTCGGGCGCGGTACTGTTCACCCCGTAGAGATCCGTCCAGATCTCTTGCCAGTCGGCCTGCGTGTGCGCGACCGCCAAGATCGGCTCCTCGAGCGGGCCGGGCTGCGGCGCGTTGTCCGGCACGAACAACCGGTGTCCGACCGGGGCACCGTCTCGACGTTCCGCTGGCGCGGTCGTCGTACAGGCCGCGCTCCATACCGACGCGGCCAACATTCCGATGAGCGCTGTACGAGCAGTCACGGTTGGCCTTGGCTTTCGTCGGAAGTCTCCAGGGCCGAGCGAAGGATAGCCAGCGCCTGATTCAGTGCCGGCTGGCCCACCGCCTGTCCCTCGAAGTGTCCGAGACGAACGACGACCAGGTTCATGGAGGGGACGATGAACGTGCGTTGTCCTCCGCCCCCGGCCATGAAGTATGCGTCCTCCGGTAGATTCCATTCCCCGGTCCGGTTGAGCCAAAACTGACCTCCGTATACGGGCTCCGACCATCCAGGCGCCGGGGTGCGGACGAATTGGGCGAACCCCTCGGGGAGAATGCGCTCCCCGTTCCACATTCCGTCGTTCAGGTAGAGCATCCCCAGACGAGCCCAGTTGCGCGCCGTGCCGTAGTCGTAGCCCGTGAGCAGGAAGTTACCGTACGGATCGGTTTCGAGAACCTGGCGACGAATTCCCAGTCGGTCGAACAGGGCGCGTTGCGGAAAGGTCAGGTACTCTTCGCCGCGCCGCGTGACCGTTCGCTTGATGATGGCTCCCAGCGTGAGCGGATCGGAATTGCGGTACCTGCCCGTGGATCCCGGCTCGAACTGGAGGGGACGGCTCTCCGAAAAACGGAAGACGTCCATGGCGCCGGTGTAGACCAGCATGTGGTCGGGATAGCCCAGCTCGGGTGAGTAGTCCGGGTCGCGAGGGGCGATGAAGTGGAGTCCGCTGGACATCTGGAGGAGATCTCGAACGCGGATCTCGCGGCGCGGATCCCCCTCGGACTGCCACTCCGGCACCGGCGCAGGGTCGTCCAGGCCGAGCTCGCCGTCTCGGATGAGGATCCCGATGAGCGTGGCCGTGACGCTCTTGCCCATCGACCAACTCTCGAGCTGCGTGTCGCGATCGATTCCGGGGGCGTAGCGCTCCGCGACGATCCGCCCGTCCTGCACCACCAGGAAGGCGGCCGTCATGGCACCGGGGGCAAACGCCGCTTCCACCGCACGCTCGACTTCGGGCATATCGATGCCGGAGAAGTCGTCCTGCATCGGCGGGTCCGAGTCCCCGACCGGCCAGGGCTGTTCCGCCTGCTCGGTCGGGATAGCCGAGCGCACCTCCACGGGGGTGAAGAAGGGTCCGCGATCACCCGTGCGCTGGTCGATGATGCAGCCCTGGTCGCCGTGGTAGCGAGCGGAGCGGGTGACGGAGTCGCCGTGGGTGACGAACACCGCCTGCTGCTCCCGATTCAGGGTGACGGCACTCACGCCGGGGCGTTGGTCCGGCTCGAGAAAGAACAAGCCCGACTCGTGCCGCGCCTGTTCGATATCGCGCGACGATACGTACACCGCGGAGCAGAGCACCTTGGCGTATCCCGCAATGGCCAGCTCGATGGGTGTGCCCGGAGGCGCATACGTGCTTTGACCCGCGCCCGGCACGAGCGGCGAGTGCTCGAACACCAGGATAGTCGGCTCGTCGGGCAGGTCCTCGTCGGACAGGACGGCCCGGTTGGACCCCATCCGTAGCACCGGACCCCGGCCCTCCAGCCACGGATCCAGGTCGCCCAGGTCGGACGGGCTGTCCTCTTCGCTCTCCAGGGCGGGAATCCGGTAGTGCATGGGCACGAGCACCTGCGGGGCCAGCGTGGAAACGACGGCGTCGGTGTCTTCCTCGCTGAGGATGTGGTAGAGGCCGTCGGCGGGTAGGAACAGCACATCGACGGCACCGATTTCGGAGACGTTCTCGGGTGTCAGCGGGCCGTTGTCCCCGAGATGGGCCAATCGGAGGCCTCCGATCTCGATCACGAAGATCGTGTTTTTCTGGTCGAACTCGGCGCCGTACGGATCGGCGTGTTTTCCCTCGACGCCGATAACGGTGAACGCGCCCACCTGCATCGTGCCCGGTTCGGTGAGCTGCGGCACGTCCGGCCATGGCCAATCGGCGCCGCGAAAAACGCCCGCATCGTGATCGTAGTGAGGATGGGTCACCAGCACGGCATCGGCGTGCACCTGGTCCGGGAAGTCGTACCCCAACCAGACCCGGCTCTGATACGGATCGATCAGCAGGGTGGTGCCGTCCGGGGCGTGGAGCAGGAAGCTGGCGTGGGCCAGGTACTCGATCTCGACGTCGTGCGACGCCTCTGCCGCCGGTGCGACTCCGGAGCACGCGCCCTGCACTCCAGCGAGAACGAACACTCCAACGGCGACGAACACTCCAACAGCGTACGACCGGCGAGCCATGGTTCCCCCAGTGCGCTGTCCATCGAGCCCGAACCGCGAGGGCTCCGTGGTGCCAGTTTCGAGTGGCGTTACCCTCCCGTACCCGGCACCAATCAGTTTTCGTTGAGCGGCCTGATTCTCACGTTTCTGAACCAGACGGGATCGCCGTGATCCTGAAGGGCGACATGACCTTCCGGAGCGAGCCCGTATCCCGGCCACGCCTCGAACTTGCTATTGGCCACGCGGGATTTCCAGTCCTCGGTCCACAGCCGGTACTCCACGACCTTTACGTCGTTGAGCCAGTGCTCGACGAGAGGGCCCCGCACGCGCAGCCGTGCCCGGTTCCATTCTCCGACCGGGCGGGTCGCGTCACGGGCCGGCGCGTGGAGGCCGAAGTTCGAGCCCGCCGAGGTCACGGGATCCCGTCCGTCGGGGTGCCCGCGGTTGTCGAGGATCTGCATTTCCGGCCCGGTCTCATACGTGTTGGCCGCCTCCTCGGTCACGCGAAAGAAGATGCCGCTGTTCCCGCCCTCCTGCACGCGCCACTCGAGCTCCAGCTCGAAGTCTCCGAATCGGTCTCGGGTCACGATGTCCGCACGGGTGTCCGATGGCGTAACGCGGAGCGTTCCGTCTCGCACCAGCCACGAGTCAGGCAGGTCTTGCATCCGAAATCCGCGCCAATGGTCGGCGTGCTCACCGTCGAACAGGACGGTCCACTGCCCGGAGGCTTCGCCGGCGGGTGCACGATCTTCCGCTTCGTTCGCGGAGTCCGCCTGCGGCGGCTCGCCGCAGCTCAGGACGACCAGGCACATCCAGGCCACGGCAGGGCTTCTGTAGTGCATGTTATGCATCCTCCTCCGGAGAGCGGTCGAACGCGGCGTCGAAGGCGGTCTCCGACGGAGCGAAGTCCAACGACCGCACGAATGCGCACGCCTCGGCGGCCCCCTGCTCACGGTCCATGCCGCTGTCTTCCCACTCCACCGACAGAGGTCCCCGGTATCCGACCCGGTTGAGCGCACGAATCACACCCTCGAAGTCGATCGAGCCCCGCCCCGGAGAACGAAAATCCCAATTGCGGCGGGGGTCGCCGAACGCCAAATGGCCCCCGAACACACCCGCCGGGGTGGGCCGGTCGGACCACCACACGTCCTTGACGTGCGCGTGGTGTATCCGGTCACCGAACCGAGCGATGAAGGTGAGGTAGTCTACGCCCTGGTAGGCCAGGTGACTCGGGTCGTAGTTGAAGCCGAAGGCGGGGTGGCCGTCCACCGCGGCCAGCGCACGCTCCGCCGTGGGTATGTCGAACGCGATCTCCGTGGGGTGGACCTCCAGAGCGAAGCGCATCCCGTGCTCCGCGAACGTATTCAGAATGGGCGTCCACCGGTCGGAGAAATCCTGAAATCCCTCTTCGATCACGGAGTCGGGCACCGGAGGGAAGGGATAGAGGAGCGACCAGATGGCGCTGCCGCTGAACCCGTTCACGACCTCGACCCCGAGCAGCCGCGCCGCGCCGGCCGTGCGACCCATCTCCTCGGCCGCCCTGCGGCGCACCCCCTCGGCGTCACCGTCTCCCCACACGCGATCGGGCAGCAGCGGTCGGTGGAGGATGCCGACCGGGTCACATACCGCCTGGCCGACCAAGTGGTTGCTGATCGCGTACACTTCGAGTCCGCGGTCGGCGAGGATTGTCCGTATGCGCGTGCAATAGGCCGAATCGTCCAGCGCCCGGGCGACGTCGAAGTGGTCGCCCCAGCACGCGAGCTCCAGTCCGTCGTATCCCCAGGCCGCAGCTTTCTCGGCAAGCTCCTCCAGTGGCATGTCCGCCCACTGGCCCGTGAACAGGGTCACGGGACGGGGACCGTGGGGGAGTGGAACATGGTTCATGGCTCTATCCGTCGTCCGTACGCAGATCGGGCGGGTCGTAGTCGACGTCTATCCATTCTCCGGCGCGTCCGCTGCGAAGGATCCGCTCCACAAAATCGACCCCCCGAGCACCGTCCTGAACGGACGGAGTGTCGAGGTCGGCGGGGTGGGGCGCGACGCCGTCGAGCCGGGCCGCCAGTGAACGAGCGAATCCCCGGTAGAGGTTGGCAAACGCCTCGATGAACCCTTCGGGATGGCCGGGCGGCAGGCGGGTGGCGTGTCTAGCCGCGGCGCAAAGGTACGGGTCACCCCGCAACCGGCGCTCCGCCGGGACATCGACCCGCCGGAGCCATAGCTCTTCCGGCCGTTCCTGGTGCCAGGTCAATGACCCCTCGGAGCCGTAGATCCGTAGTCCGAGCCCGTTTGCCTCTCCCGTCGAGATCTGGGAAACGATCATGACCCCCCGGGCGTCACCGTCCAGCTTGAGGAGTACGTTGACGTCGTCCTCCAATACCCGCCCGGGGACGAGCGTGGAGACATCGGCGAGCACGCGGCGCACCCCGAGTCCGCTCACGTAGCGGAGTAGGCTGTGCGCGTGACTGCCGATGTCGGCCATCGCCGAAGAGCTTCCCGCGCGCTCCGGGTCTTGCCGCCAGACGGCCTGTACGTGGCCGGTGGCCTCCAGCGCCGTGGCCAGCCAGCCCTGCGAGTACTCGACGATGACCTTCCGGGGCTCCCCGAGCGCGCCGGACCGAACCAGGTGCCGGGCCTCCTTCACCATGGGATATCCGGTGTAGTTGTAGGTCACCATGAACGGAAGGTCCCGGTTCGCGGCGAGCCGGCACAGCGATTCCGCGTCGGCGACGGTCGTGGTGAGCGGCTTGTCACAGACCACCGGAATTCCGGCTTCCAGGAAAGTCCGGGCAACGGCGAAATGGGAGCGGTTTGGCGTTACGATCGAAACGAACGCGATCCGCTCACTCTCGGGCAGCGACGCCTCCTGCTCGGCCATCTCCATGTAGGTCCCGTAACACCGATCCGCGGCCAGTCCCAGCCGCGAACCCTCGGCGCGCGAGCGATCGGGATCGGAAGAGAACGCGCCCGCCACGAGCTCGATCTCGCCGTCGACGGCGGCTGCGGCCCGGTGGACCGGGCCGATGAAGGCACCCGGGCCTCCGCCCACCATGCCGTATCGGATCCGGCTCGACGTCAACGCCGGCCTTCCGGCGGAAGGCCCATCAGATCCGCAGTCCCGAGAGGTGTGCGTAGCTTCGGGCAGCGGTGGCCAGAGGATCGTCGGGCGTGTCGTGCTCCACGAAGTAGTGGCGCAGCCCGGCTTGGGAGGAGGCGGCGAGGATGGCGGCGAAGTCCATTGCCCCGTCCCCCACGTCCACCATGTCTCCGGATGCCGACATGTCCTTCACGTGACACAGAGGGAACCGTCCCGGATGTGCGGCGAAGTAGCGCAGCGGGTCGGCCTCGCCTTTGATGGCCCAGTACAGATCCAACTCCAGCGCCACGAGCTCCGGCTCCGTCTCCTGGAGCAGCACGTCGTACGGACGCTGCCCGTCCATGCGCGCGAAATCGTATTCCTGGTTGTGATAGGCAAATGTCAGCCCTTCGGCCCGGCAGCGTGCGCCGAAACGGTTGAATAGCTCGCCCAGTCGCCGATACCCGTCCAACGAGCTCCGCTCCGCCTCCGGAAGCCAAGGCACCACGACGTAGGTGTGCCCCAACTCCAACGCATCTGCGAGCACCGCGTCGGTGCGGTCTCGCATGGCGCCGAGATCCACGTGGGCGGCGGGAGCGACGAGTCCGAGGCCATCCAAAAGGGCGCGGAGCTCGGCCGCCGAGCGACCGAAGTACCCCGCGAACTCGACCTCCCGGTATCCGATGGCCGCCACCTGCTCCAGCGTGCCGGGAACGTTGGCTTCCATCAGGCTGCGGAGGGTGTAGAGCTGGATGCCAACGGGACCCAGTGGCCGGGTCGGTGGCGAAGGTGGCGGTCCGGGCTCGCGAGGGGCGGTCTCGGCTTCTCCTCCGGGGCTACGTTCGGACGGTTCGCACCCGACCACCAGAGCAGATCCCATCAAGGTGGCGCCGGCCTGGACGAACCTTCGACGATGCACGGTGACCCCTCCTGTCCGGGCGACGAAAACCGTTCGTGGGCATCGGAACACCGCACGGACCGGGACGCAAGAGACGCCCGAAGGTCAAGCGTCCGGGACCGGCTCCTCGCGGTGGCCCTCCGACCACCATCCGAACCGCGAGCCGACGGCGGCGAGTGCGCCCGAGGCGAGCGCCGCCAGCACCGCGTTCCCACCGAGTCCGATCGGTGCCGCCGTGCCGGCCGCGGCCGTCGCCATCAGCGCGGTTGCGGCCGCCAGGGCCGGCTGCACGATCGACCAGGCCGTGAGCCTGGCCCCGCCTGCGTGGGCGGCCGCTTCATCGACGGGAACGGCGGCCATCACCTGGTCGACGAACCCCTCCCGTGCAACGGCGGTGGATCGTCCCGCGCGCAGCGCCGTCCCCAGTTGGAGGGTTCGTCGACAGCGTTCGCAGGTCACTACGTGCTCCCACTCGGCGCCGAGCTCATCTTCCAGGCAGGCGGAAAGCAGGATCAGCCGATCGGGATCGAAGCAGGTCATGGAAGCCAGTCCTGTAGCTTGGGTGCGAGGTTCTTGATCGCCGCGTGCAGCGCGGCCTTCACCGTGCCCTCCGCGCATCCCATGATGCGCGCCGCCTCGGCCGTGCTCCGGCCCTCGAGGACACGGAGGTACACGGTTTGTCGTTGGCGTTCCGGAAGCTCCTCAACGGCGTTCAACACCGAGCCCTTGAGCGCCTCGGCCTCGGCGCCGGCCTCCGGAGAGGGCGGGGCCGCGGGGGCTGCGCCCGGCACTCCGGCCAGCGAACGGCGGCGTACGGCGTCCCGTCGCGCTCGCCGGAGCGCCGTCGAGCGACAAATGGCGACGAGCCAGCCGACGAACGAACCCGTGCCCCTGAATTGACGCCGCCGCTCGTAGGCGCAGATCCAGGTTTCCTGCACCACGTCGTGGGCCACGTCCCAGTCCGGCGTCATCGTACGCGCGAAGCGCAGAAGGCGGTCTGACCAGCGCGCGACCAGGCTTCGGAAAAACGCCGGGTCGCCGCGATGCAGGGCGGCCAGATCGGATGGGGTCAACGCAGTCGCTCGTGCTTGCCCAAGAGGTCCATCGCGGTGGTCCACCCCAGGCATCCGAACAGCGCGGCGGGCACGAAGGCGATGAACCACGCGGCGAAGAACACCGGCCCACCCGCGCGCATCGCGATCAGCTCGAACGAGTTTTCACCGGCGAGGTAGAGCGACATCACGATGAACAGGCCCATGGTCCACATCATGGCACGCCCGAGCGGACCGTGCCCCACCCGGTCTGCCCAATAGGCGGCGAACAAGCCTACCCAGGCCAGGAGAAAGGGAAGCGTCGAGTGGGCCAGGCGGCGTTCGTGCTCGAAGGCCAAGGCGTTCACCCGTTCCCAATCCGAGATTCGGCCTTGGCCGTCGGCCTCAGCCTGCTGCTGAGCCGCCCCTCCGGCGCGGCGCAGCTCTCCCATCGAAAGCTCCGCGGGCTCGACCAACGCACTGTTGTCACGTTCCGCGGGCGTCGCGCCTGCCAGCGTCGCGCCCGCCAGCGCCCCGGGTCCCCAGTAGCCCACGATGGCGAACATGACGATCGATGCGGCTGCGGTTACGCCGACCAACGGCACCAGCCTGCGCAGCAACGATCCCGGCGCTTGGAGGGAGGCGCGGCTCACCGCGATCCCCGACGGAAACGAACCGAGCGCGAGGGCGAACCCCAGAAGCGCGGGAAGCCTGGCCATGATGCCGTATCCCTGGCCGCCGGGGCCGCTCATGCCGGTGAGCACGAAGAGGAGGGTCAACCCCAGCGTCCATGCGGAGAGGTGAAGCAAATATCGGGGTACCACGGTCATGTCGGCCTCCTCGGGCGCCGGTCGCGAGCAACGCTGTCACCCCCATGGATGCACGGGCGGGAACCACGGTTTAGCCGTGTGACCGGCGTCAGGGCGTTCGGCGCTCCGGGAACAGGCCGCCCGTGGCGTCGGCGAACTGGATGAGCAGCCGGGCGCTGCGGGCGTAGCTGGTCACGCCGCCTGGCACGCGGTTGGCCCGCAGGTAGCGGTCGTTCACCGCCGTGCCGATCCGTTGTCCCACACCCCGGTACGGTGCCCAAAACGCCTGCAGGTCCTCGAGATCTCGTCGGATTCCGGGCTCCAGTAAGCCGGCGATCCGGGCACGCTCCTCGGGATCGACGCGCGCCAGGGCGCTCAGGAGCTGGCGCGCGGCGAACACCGCAGCCGAATATCGGGCCAGCGGATGGTCCGTCAGAGAATTGGCCAGGAACCCGACGAAGCTGGCCTCCGCTTCGTTGGCGAACCCTCGTAGGTGGGCGGTCTCGTGGGCCATGGCTTGCACCGCCGACACGGCCGGGAGGTCGCGCAGAACGTGAGGCTCCGCGGTGAAGGGGAAGTACACGCCCGAGATTCCCAGCCTGGCCATGATCCCGCTCACCACGGGCCGTTTGACGGACCCGGTCGGCCCCGCCGGCGGCGCCGGGGGCGGGAGTAGCCCGCTCGCGCGAGCCCAGCCGTCCGCCACGGCGCCATCGAGCCCCGGCTGGTCGAGCACTCTGGTGGGATGGCCGGCGTCGGCGACTCCGTGCAGGCTCAGGTACTCGGCGTTGGCCGTGCGAACGGCCTGCTCCGTCAACTCGACCAGCCGTTCGGCCTCGACGCCCTCCCATGCACCCCAGCCCAACCGCGCCTCCAGGCCCGGCAGAGCGTAGTTGAACCCCCAGAGGAGGTAAAAGGCGGTGGCGACGATGCCACCGTCCCGCAGCGCGCGCCGAACGCCGCCGGTCAGTGCGTCGCGAAGCGTGCGCGATCCTCCGGCCAACTGGCGCAGGGCTCCCACCGAAAGTGCCACGAGCCATACGGCGTAGCCGGCGAGCAGGATTTCGCCCAAAGAGAAAGGGAGGCTTCCGGTGAGGCGGGAAAGCAGGCGTGGCGGCAGGGATCCGCGGCCGCCGCCGAGGAGGGCCTCCGCGGACTCCGGCATGCTCGTGAGTGCCAGAGAGATGCCGTACGAAGCCAGTCCCAGCCCGGCCCAAATCAGCGGCCAGGTCCAGCCCGCGCGCCGCTCGCGCGCCGGACCCGCTCGCTCACTGGTGGCCGCGGGTCCGCTCACTCGTTGCCGGGCCGCCCCTCTCCGTACACCCGCGTCTCCGGGAAGGTGAGCGAGAACCCGTACCACCTCGTGAACACCTGCAGCGGCCGGTCGACTTGCACCCGCTCCCCGTCCGCGTTCAAGCGCACGCCTCCCTCGATCCGCTCACCGGTCGAGAAATGGAGCACGTCTCCTTCCCACCAAACCCGATCGGCTTTCGGTCCAATGGGCGCCCAGGGCGAAGGTCGTCGGGGTCGGAATAGATCAGCACGCCGCGGCCACCGAACGTGTCCAGAAGCGCTTTGCCTTCGGACTCGATCGACGGCAGCGGGTAGTAAAGCGCCCCGTTCTCGGACCAGATTCCAATGCCCATCTCCATACGTGGGCGCCGGTCGTCCTCACGCGCGATGGTTCCGGGGAACATGTCCGGCAATCCCCGAATCCGAGACAGCAGCCGTGCCAGCGTGCCGCCGCCGCTCCCGGAGCGCCGAAGCGCGAGCGGATGCCCCGAGTACGCCAGGCGGGCGTCCGGGTCCTCCGTAAGGACCTGCCTCACCGTCGTGTGAAAGACGTTCTCGAGCTCCAGTTGCTGCCCGGCCAGAGGGCCGTGCAGAGCCTCTCCGGTCATGTGGTTCCAGTACGTGCCGGTGCGCTGGTCACTCATGAGGAAAAGGCCGTCGTAGAGACCCTTTTCGGTGAAGAGGTCCACTCGGCCGTCGACCCGCGGAATCAGACCGATTCCCGTGTTACAGATCACTCAGAAGGACACCATCCACGGTTCGCCGTCCATCTCTCCCTGGGCAACGTGGTGGTAGGACATCTGCATGGTGAGTAGCGCGAGGTGACGGCCGTCCCGTTCCAATACCAGAACCGCGGTCTCGTCGGTCACCCTCCCGTCCTCCAGCGCCGCATCCAGGCGCTCCAGGGCTTCGGGACGGAACGGGTCGAACATGGGCTCATCGCTCAGAATCGCGCGCCCTGGATCGAAGTCCGCGGCAGACGTCGAGGGCATTTGCGCGCCCCAGGCGGCGCCGCTCGTCAGGAGCGTCGCCGAAAGGGAGAGGACCACGCTCGGTGGAGCATGTAGCATGCGGTGCACCTCCTGGCGGAGCTGAAGTGTTGGACGCCGACTCACCGGTCCGGCCCAAATCTAACCCGGCGGTGGTTGCCCGGCGTTCCCGGGGATTCTACCCTCGGTGGTCCGCCCGGCCTCCCGGCACCATCCGGCCGCCAGCAGGCCTGCCGTCCCCCTGAATTCTCTCGAGGATCATGCGCACATCAGCCGCCGCGACCGCGTCCCTCGTACTCTTGTCGCTGACGCTGCAGCCTCTATTCGGCCAGCAATCCATGGAAGTGCGGGCGCCTATAGGGTTCAGCGCCGCGACCGCGGCGAGGCAGGCGTACTGCGAGGCACGGTTCCTGGAGCTGCCGTCGTCCGACGCGTTCCGGGAGCACCTGCGCATCATCACCTCCGCGCCTCATCCCACCGGATCGGCCGCCCAGGTGGAGGTGGGACACTACCTGGGACGGGTGATGAAGGCGGCCGGTCTGACGGTGCGCGAACACCCGTACGACGTGTACCTGCCCCAGCTCACGGACGACGTGGAAGCGCACATCGTCACGCCCGAGCCCATGCGGCTCTCCAACCGTGAGGCGGCGTTGCCGGAGGACCGCTTCTCGGGGCACCCCGACCTGCTCAACGGCTGGAACGCGTTCTCCGGGAGCGGAGACGTCACGGGTGAGGTGGTCTATGCCAACTTCGGGCGCAGGGAGGACTACGAGGCGCTCGACGACCAGGGCATATCCGTCGCGGGCAAGGTGGTCATCGCACGGTACGGCGGAAACTTCCGCGGCTACAAGGTGCTGTTTGCCGAGCAGCGGGGTGCTGCGGGCGTCATCATGTTCAACGATGCTCCGGAGGATCCGCGGGACCCCTATCCCGAGGGCCCGATGCTCAACGGAGACATCATTCAGCGGGGCTCAGTGCTGACCTTGCCGTGGACCGGTGATCCCCTCACTCCCTTCGTGCCGGCGTTGCCCGTCGACGGTGATCGGCAGGTGGAGCGGCTGGACCCGAGCGAGGTTGCGCTCCACACGATCCCCGTGCTTCCGCTGGGCTTCAACGCGGCAGCGGAGATCCTTTCTCGGATGACCGGACAGGCGGCGCCCGAGGAGTGGCAGGGCGGCGCGGACTTCACGTACCGCGTCACGGGCGGCTCCGGCCTCACCGTGCGCGTGCGGGTGAATCAGCCGAAGGCGCTGACACGAGCGGTGAACGTGATCGGGACCCTGGAAGGCACGGAGTTTCCGGATGAGTGGTTCATTCTGGGCTCCCATTACGATCCGTGGGGGTTCGGCGCGGTCGATCCCAACGGCGGCACGGCCATGTTGCTCACGCTCGCGGAGGCGCTGGGGACGCTGGCCGAGGAGGGCTGCCGCCCACGCCGCTCGATCCTGATCGCCCATTGGGACGCCGAGGAGTACGGGATCATCGGGTCCAGCGAGTGGGTCGAGGAGTACCTGTCGCAGCTCGAGTCCGGCGCGCTCGCGTACATCAACGCGGACGCGGCCGTCTCCGGCCCCAACTTCGGCGCATCCTCCTCGCCGTCGCTGAAGCAGCCCATCCTGGACGCGATTCGTGACGTGCGCTATCCGGGAGAGGACCGGTCCATCCACGAGTGGTGGGCGGCGCGGGCCGAGAACGGACAGCCGGTCATGGGCAACCTGGGTGGCGGATCCGACCACGTGGCGTTCTACACGCACGCAGGAGTGCCCTCGGCGGGCCTCAGCAGTGGAGGGAGGAGCGGGATCTACCATTCCAACTACGACAACTTCGCCTGGTACGAGCGGTTCGGGGACAAAGACTGGGTGTTCGGCCCCATGCTCGCTCGCGCCGATGGGCTACTCGCCCTCCGCTTCGCCAACGCAGACCTCCTGCCTTACGACGTCGCCCGCTACGCCACCGACGTGCGCGTGCACGTGGCCACCCTCGAAGAGGTGGCGGACCGGCGGGGCGTTCGCGTGGATCTCCGCCGGCTCGTCGACGCCACAGCCGAGCTGGAGGCGGCGGCTCGGGAGCTGGAGCTGGCCCGGGCGCGTCGGGTGACGGCCGGCCGCGTGCCCTCCGAAGAGGCAGCCCGCATCAACGCCGCCTTTGTGGGATTGGAAAAGGCGTGGTTGGACGATCGCGGACTGCAGGACCGACCCTGGAGCCGGTCGCTCTACGTGTCGCCCGACCCGTTCAGCGGCTACGCATCGTGGATGCTCCCGGGCATCCGCTACGAGATCGAAACCGACGATCCGGCCGAGGTGCCCGAGTGGGAGGGCCGCTACGTGGACGCCGTGCGACGGCTGGCCGAGCGCATGCGGTCGGTTACCGCCATGATCGACGGAGGGTGAGCGTCACCCTCCGTCCGTAATGACCCGTCCGGCCCCCACCTGTTGCAGCATCTCGTTGTACGCAGCCAGGTCGCCGCCGAGGATGGCCTCCAGGTCGGACTGCGCCCCGCGGAGCAGGTCCCGGAGGACCACTTGCACCTCCCGTTGCTGATCGGTGGGACGGAAGTCCGCGGACGCCACGCCGCCCGCGAGGTGGCGTAGCTTGCCGATCACCTTGGCGGGATAGCGCACACCGTCCTGTCCGGTGCCGGTGGTGCGGAGCTGGATGAGGATCTCCTCCACCTCCACCAGCTTGGCATTCAATGCCTCGCCGGCCTCGACGACTGACGTGGCATCGCCGCGATCGGCCAACACCGCCCCGATGTCGTAGACCTGACGGCGAATCCACTCGATCTGGTTGATGGCCTCTGCAGCCGCGTTGAAGTCGGTCTGTAGCTCGGTCAGCATCCGCACCTGTTGGGCGATATCGCCGTCCGTGCCCGTGGAGTGCGGGTCTTTGAGAACCTCGAGCGGCTGACTGAGCTCCGCTCCGTCCACGGAGAGCGTGACCGTGTAGGTGCCGGGCGGCTGCAGCACGGTGATCCGTCCGCCCGTGGTCCGCATACGATCGGGTCCCAGGTTCACCCAATCGGCGTAGAGCGGAGTCGTCCGCATGCGCACGGGCGTCGTGCCCTCTCCCCGGAGGTTCCACGTGACGCGGTTGATGCCTGGATGGCCGCTACCCCTCAGCGTGCGCACGACCCGGCCGGAGGCATCCGCTATCCGGACCGTGACGGCCCCGGAGGGCTCGTCGCCCAGCCAGTAGTTGATCGATGCCCCATAGTCCGGATTTTGTCCGCGACTCATGTCGATGTTGCCCGATTGCGGGCTGGTACGATTGTGGAATCGATACGCGGATCGCGGTGCGAAGAGGTGCACGTCGCTCGAGGCCACCTCGTTCGTCATCTGCTGCAACGGTGTGATGTCGTCGAGGATCCAGAACCCGCGTCCATACGTGCCCACGACCAGATCGTTGAAGTGCTCCTGGACGACGAGCCCGTACATGGGAGCCGGCGGCAAGTTGTTTTTGAGGAGCTGCCAGCGGTCTCCGTCGTCGAACGAGACGTAGATCCGGTTTTCGGTCCCGAGGTACACGAGTCCCGGCCGGACCGGGTCCTCGTGGATGCTGCGAGCGAAGCTCAGGGGGTGATCTTCGATTCCGTCGACGATGAGGCTCCAGCTCTCCCCGTAGTCGTCGGTGCGGTACACCCACGGCTCGAAGTTGCCCACCTGATGGTGTTCGATGGCGATGAACGCCTTTCCGGCCCGGTGACGGGAGACGTCGATGCCGCGGACCACTCCGTCCGGCGGGAGGCCCGGGAGGTTGTCGGTCACGTCGGTCCATGTGGCGCCGCCGTCCCGACTGACGTGGACGAGCCCGTCGTTCGAGCCGGCGAAGAACACGCCTTCTTCGAGGGGCGACTCGTCGAAAGCGTAGATCACGCAGCAGTACTCCACGCCGATGTTGTCGGGCGTGAGGCCACCGCTGATGCCCTGCCGGGATTTGTCGTTCGTGGTGAGGTCCGGGCTGATCACCTCCCAGCTCTGTCCGCCGTTGGTGGTCCGGTGCACGTGCTGGCTCGTCACGTAGAGCGTGCTGCGATCGTGCGGCGACACCAGGAGCGGGAACGTCCACTGGAAACGGTACTTGAGCTCCTCGGCCGGCCACCCGCCGGTGGACTCGGGCCAAACCTCGACGTTACGGAACTGCCGATTGCGCTCGTCGTACCGCACCACGATTCCGCCGCGCGCGCCGGAGCCCGACGCGCTGGACCACACGATGTTGTGATCCTCCGGATCGGGTGTGGCGAAGCCGCTCTCCCCGCCGCCCACCGAGTGCCAGTCACCTCGGGGGATGAATCCGCCGCCGAATCCGCCGTAGAGGCTGTTGGACGGACCCCGGAAGCTGGGGCCGTCCTGCCGATTCCCGAGCACGTTGTAGGGAATCGCGTTGTCCACGGTCACGTGGTACATCTGTGCGACCGGAAGCTGGGTGCGTAGCCAGGTCTCCCCCCGGTTGTGGCTCACGGACACGCCCTGATCGTTGCCCACGATCCAGCGATCCGCGTTCTCCGGATCGATCCACAGGTCGTGGTAGTCGCCGCCGGGCCTCGAGCGCCCCGTGAGGGGAGTGCCGGTGCGCGCGCCGTCGATGGTGCGCGTGAACGCGGCCGTGAGGAACATGGCCTCGTCCGGATCGTCGGGCAGCACCCGACAGTTGTTGTAGTAGCCGGTGCGACCGCCGAAGTTGCGGCTGTGGGTGCGGAGCTCCCAGGTGCGGCCCCCGTCGGACGACATCCACACTTCGCCCGAATCGGTGGCTTGCCCGTTCCAGGGCACGCCGTCGCCGGTTTCGATCAGCGCGTATATGCGGTCGGAGTCGGCGGGGGTCATGCAGAGCCCGATCTTGCCCACGGGACGTCCGGGTAGGCCGTTCCCCTCGAGCTTGGTCCAGGTGTCTCCTGCATCCCGACTCATGTAGATGCCGCTGAGCGGCCCACCGCTCCGCCTGCCCCAGGTGTTGAACTGGACCGTCCACATGCCGGCGAAGAGGATGCGGGGATTGTTGGGGTCCATCGCCAGGTCCGACGCCCCGACGGTCTCGTCCACGAACAGCACGTGCTCCCACGTCTCACCACCATCCGTGGTGCGGAAGATCCCGCGCTCCCGTTGCGGCGCGTGGACGTGCCCCAGGGCCGCCACGTATACGATGTCAGGATTGGTGGGGTGGATGCGGACCTTGCTGATCCGGCCCGTCTCCGGCAGTCCCATGTGGCGCCAGGAGACACCGCCGTCCAGCGAGCGGTATACGCCGTCGCCGATGGTGACGTTGGAGCGGATGTGCGGCTCCCCGGTGCCCACCCAGACGATCTCGGGATCCGAGCGCGACACGGCGATCGATCCGATGGAGTGGACGTCCTGGTCGTCGAACAGCGGAGACCAGTAGAGCCCTCCGTCGACAGTCTTCCACAGGCCTCCCGCGGCGGCCCCTGCGTAGTAAGTGAGCGCATCGTCCACCACGCCGTGCACCGCAGAGATGCGGTTGCCGACCGGACCGATGTGCCGAAAGCGCAGCTCGGAAAGCTGCTCGGCCGAGGGCGCGGGAGCCTGCTGGGCGGCCGCCGGAGCCGTCGGGGGCGCGGTCGCAACGAGCCAAGCCGCACCCAGCAGCGTGAACGTTCGGGAAATCCGCGAGGACGACACGAGGCGAGGGCCGGCGTAGCGCATGACGCACTCCTGCAGGTGGGTTCTCTATCCGCCCCGACAGGATGTCGCGCCCTGGCCGGGGCGGGCAAGCAGCCTCGGCGGCTGCCGGCCCTTCCCGGTCTTTGGCACTGCCTTCCGGTACTGTCTTGGTCCTGCTCTTCCGGCGAGGCCTATCCCGCGTGGTAGAAGAACTCCTCGCGGACGATTTTCCCGTCGGTGACCGTGTATTTGGCCATTTCCGACATGGTGGAACGCTCTCCGGACGCCTTGTTCGTGGCGTCGATGCGGAACTGGAGCGCGAACCCGTCATCGGCCACGAACGGGCCGTCACACTCGACGGTGTGGACGTCGAAGGCATTCGCGAACCACTCGTTCTTGCCACGGATCGACTCGATGCCCCTCATCTCCGCGGGCATCTGGTCGTTCCCGACCGGCTCCACGCTGACGATGTCGTCCGAGTAGTGGCGGTCGATGGCGCGCTGGAAGTCGCCCTGCTCGCAACAGGCCTTCAGGTCCAGAGCAATCTCTTGAATGTCCATGGTCCCTCCATGGGTAATTGCGGCGGACGGGAATTGTACGCGGGCGTGAACGGCGTTGCGACCTTAGGCTGCGCGGGGCCTAGTTCCCGTTTGCGGAGCCTTTGGCGCCGGTATCGCAAAGAGCCGAGCGGCCGCGCCGCGTGCAGGTGGTGGCCTCGATCGGCTCCGTCCAGGACGAAACGGTCCAGGATCCGTGTTCGGACCGTCGCGAGCGGACGCGGACCTCGTACTCGGTCTCGGATCGTAGGTGGTCCACGAGCACGGACCTTCCTCGCGCGCGGAAGCGCTCGGAGTCCCACTCTCCGCCCTCCGGCCGCCACGCCACCTCCACCTGGTCTGCGGACCCGTCCAAGCCTTGCCAATCCACCCGGAGCGCGACGCGTCGGGCGTCCGCCTCGACGGTGGTTCCCTCCGGCGGTGACGGCGGGATCGGTTCGGGCGGTGGCGGCGGGGGCGGATCTGCCCGGTCGGGGTCCTGCGGGGCAAAGAGCAGATGGGAGTTCGTCGATGCGCTGTGCCGAACGACATCCCGCGTGCTCAACGTCCAAATCTCCCGGTGCAGATTTGCCGGGTCGATCCCCGGATGCCGCTCGGCGGTCATGAGTGCGACGCCAGTGGCGAGGGCCGCGGCGGCCGAGGTGCCGGAGAACACGGCTTGGTCGGCGTCGGAGCGATGGTGGGCCGAGCGCAGGTCCACACCCGGCGCGAACACATCCACGCAGGGACCGAAGTTGGAGAAGCCGGGGCGGGTGTCGTTGCGGTCGGTTGCGGCAACCGTGAGCGCTCCTTCCACACGGGCCGGAGACGCGTCGCACGCGTCCCGACCCTCGTTTCCGGCGGAGGTGACCACGAGGAGTCCGGCGTCCAACAGTCGTTGCACGGCTCCATCCAACGCCGCCGACGGGGCGGTCCCGAACGACAGGTTGACGACTCCGGGACCGGACCCGTGGGCCGCCAAGACCCACTCGATCCCCGCGATGACGCCGGATACGCGGCCGTTTCCGTCGCAGTCCAACACCCGAACGCTGACGATTTCGGTGGACTTGGCTACGCCGAACTCGGCACCGCCCACCAGCCCTGCCACGTGGGTGCCGTGGCCGTTGCAGTCCGCGCCGGCGCCTCCAAAGAGATCGAACCCCGTTCGGGCCCGTCCCTCCAGGTCTCGATGAGATCTGCGCACGCCGGTGTCGACCACGTAGATCGTCGTGCCGACTCCCTCGTAGTCGTAGCTCCAAATACCGTCCAGCAGCGAGCCCCGCTGATCGATCCGGTCGAGCCCCCAGTCGGGGAGGTTCTGCTCTTCGGTTGCGGTTCTCACCGGATGGTCGGGCTCGACGCGACGGACCCGTGGATCCTCGATGAGCTCGTACCGCATGGAATCGGTGAGCTGTGCCGCGAAGCCGGTCAGGGCGCCGCCGTAGATACGTTCCGGCCTGGCCGAATGGGCAGACAGCACCCGGTGGGGGTCGGCCTCGCTTGCGAGCACCACGACATACGGTTGGGCAGCTTTCAGGGCTCCATCGGCTCGGACCTGCGGCTCCGGGCCGCTCGGGCCGGCGTCTCCGCAGCCGAGGGTGGCCCCGGCCAGACAGGCCAGGGCGACCCTGGTGCGCCGATGGGGGATGGCGAGCATGGGGTCTCGATATGGGTGTTTTGCGACTGCCGGAATCCGGCCGGGGGTGAGTCGGATCCCGCGCGGCGGGCCACAGATGCGGTGTGGCGGTGCCGCACACGGGAGGAGGGCAGGACGCATGCCGGCCGCGGGCCGTCGGCCCGGCCGCGGCTTGTGGCCCGGGCGCCGGTTCCGTACATCGTCCTTCCATGCAACTGAACGCGCTGGACTGGACGGTCGTGGCGCTCTACGGGGCGCTGGCGCTGGGCGTGGGGCTCTACTTTGCGCGGAGAGCCGGGAGCGGCACGGCAGAGTTTTTCCTCTCCGGGCGAAAACTGCCGTGGTGGTTGCTGGGCACGTCCATGGTGGCCACGACCTTCTCGACCGACACGCCCAACCTGGTCACCAACCTGGTTCGGGACGGCGGGGTCTCCCAGAACTGGGTGTGGTGGGCGTTTCTGATCACCGGCATGTGCACCGTGTTCTTCTACGCCAAGCTGTGGCGCAGGTCGGGCGCCATGACCGACATCGAGTTCTACGAGCTTCGTTATTCCGGCAAGCCTGCCGCGTTCTTGCGGGGGTTCCGGGCCATCTACCTGGGACTCTTCTTCAACGTCATGATCATGGCCGGCGTGACACTGGCGGCCATCAAGATCTCAGGCGTGCTCCTGGGTGCGGACAAGTATACGACCGTGCTGGTCGCGGGCACGGTGACGGCGCTCTACTCGGCTACGTCCGGGCTCTGGGGCGTCGTGACCACCGACCTCCTCCTATTCGCGATCGCGATGATCGGCTCCGTGGCTGCGGCCTGGTATGCCCTGGCCCAGCCTGCGGTGGGAGGTCTCGCCGGCATGGTCAGCCATCCGGCCCTGCAGGGGCAGTTGGACCTCCTCCCCGACTTTTCGGATTGGCGCACCGCCGCGGCCGCGTTCATCGTGCCCGTGGCCGTTCAGTGGTGGAGCACCTGGTATCCCGGAGCGGAGCCGGGCGGCGGTGGGTACGTGGCGCAGCGCATGCTCGCGGCCAAGAACGAGCGCGAGGCCATGAAGGCCACGCTCTGGTTCAACATCGCCCATTACGGGCTCCGGCCCTGGCCGTGGATCCTGGTGGCGTTGGCGTCCGTGATCGTGTACCCCGACGTACAGTCCATCCTGAGCGCGTTCCCCGGCGTCGACCCGTCAATCGCGGGCGAGGACATGGCATATCCGGCCATGCTCGTGTTCCTGCCGCATGGTCTGCTGGGCCTGGCCGTGGCTTCGCTGGCCGCCGCGTACATGTCGACGATCTCGACTCACCTCAACTGGGGCTCGTCGTACATCGTCGAGGACGTATACCAGCGGTTCGTCAACCAAGACGCGGATGAACGCCACTACGTGCTCGTGGCCCGGCTCTCCACGGTGCTGTTGATCGTGTTGGCGTCGGTGGTGGCACTCTGGCTCGAAGAGGCGCGGGACGCATTCGAGATTCTGCTACAGATCGGCGCCGGCACCGGCCTCGTGTTCCTGCTCCGGTGGTTCTGGTACCGGATCAACGTGTGGACCGAGCTGTCCGCCATGATCATCTCGTTCCTGATCGCGATCTACTTCCAGTGGGGGCACGAGCTGTTGGGATTCACGGCCCTCGATCCGTCGGTCGAGCTGGTAATCGCAGTGGCCGTCACCATGGTGGGTTGGCTGACCGTCACCTTCATGACCGAGCCCGCCGATCAGGAAACCCTACAGCGCTTCTACGACCGCATCCGCCCCATGGGCCAAAGCTGGTCGAGGGTCGTCGACACCCGCGACGGAATGGAGGGCGATCAGCCCGGTCAGTTGAGCGCCGGACTGCTGGCCTGGTTCCTCGGATGCGTGATCGTCTATGCCGCCCTGTTCGGCACCGGATACCTCCTCTACGGCCGGCAGAGCATCGGCCTCGTGTGCTTCGCGGTGAGCGGGGTGGCGGCGGTGTGGCTGTTCCGGGTCCTGGCCCGGTTGGATTTCGGGTAGGGGGGATTGGCTCGACCGCTGGGATAGCTCACCCATCGAGCGCATCCCACACCGCTGCCTCCACCTCCCAAGGCACTTGGGAGTCCCGGGCCCACTTGGCTGCGCCCAACCGGTGGCGGGGCAGGGCGCTCCGGGCGTCGGCGTCCAGCCGTCTGCTTGGCCTGATTGGCCGATCGTGCCCAGCTGATCGGGGCCTCGGCGGCACGTCTGCCAGCACCCTCCCGCTCGGCGCGAAGAACGCGACCTCGCCCTCGACGTCCAGACACACCCTCACTCCACCCTCGTGCACCGCCCGGTGATGTTTCCGGCAGAGCAGCACCAGATTCCTCAGGCTGGTCTCGCCGCCGTCCGCCCAGTGTTTCACGTGATGCGCATCGGTAAACCGTAGCCCGCAGCCCGGGAACCGGCAGCCACGGTCCCGGACTTCCAACGCGCGCCGCACGCTCGGCGGCACCGACCGGGTCTTTCTGCCTACGCCCACCACCGCACCGTCGGCACCCCGTGCGATCCGCACCACCCCGGAGTCGCACGCGAGGCGCCGCGACGTTTCCGCGGAAACTCTCGTCCCGTCCTCCAGCTCCGACTGACCGGGCTCGCCATGTTCGGTCAGCGTCTCCGAGTCCACGTGCAGCATCACCTGATAGCGCTCGGCCCGGGATCCGCTCACCGGCACGCCCCCGCCACCCAGCCCCGCCGCCAGCGCCCGCTCGGCGATCAGCCCGACCGCGTCCGCCCGACGCTGTTCCGGTGTCGTGTCGTCCTTCGGGTCCGCCTGCGTCGAGTCGCGGAACAGCGCATCGCTCGCCGCCTCGACCGCACGCATCAACGCAGCGCCCACCTCCGGGTCGAGTCGGCCCTTGACCACGACCATCCCGTCGTCGTCGACCCAGGCCGAGAACGTGCGGGTACGGTGCCGCAGCTGTTCGGCCCGAAGCTCGCCCGCTCGGTCGAGCTTCTTCCAGCCGCGCACGACCCGTTCGAGCATGGCAGCCGATCCCGACCGTGCGAGCTCGAGCAGCGTCTCCTCGTTGTCGGGTGTCGCGGCACGCGTGAGCGCCCGCACCTTCGAGAACGAGAGCTCGCCGTTTCGCATCGCGGCGGAAGTCTGCGGGAGCTGCGTCAGGGCGAGCGCGGTGCGCACCCGTTCGCGAGCCGTGCCGAGCGTGACGCCGGTCCGCCAGGCCAGCCATTCGGCGGCCGAGCCGAAGCCTTGGAGCCTCCAGCCCTCGCGCCGATCGAACTGCGCGAGCAGGGCCATGGCCTCGGACTCGAGCACGGCTGCCTCCATGTACGCCTCGGCACAGCGCTCGCCCAACTCGAACAGCTCTTCGTCGGGGTCGGACGAGGGCGGCGGCGGCACGGGCGAAGCCGAACCCGTCAGCCGCTCCCTAACGACCAGCGGCCACCGGCCCGAAGAAGTTTCCGCGGAAACGGAATCCGTATCAAGCGTAGCACAAATCAAAGCAAGCACCTCCGGTAAGTCACAGCAGGGTAATCGGATACCCTAAATATACCGGCGGTTTTACGGCCTCTTCAGCGCCTGTGAGACGGTCAACGACGCCACTCCAGATCAAACGACTCGGCGCCGAAGCGGTTCACCGCTCCTACGGCCGGTCAGCCCCGTCCACGAGCCTCACAGGACACAAGCACGGCCGACGCCAATATCGCCACCCCAAAACCCGTCTATGGCCAAATCGGCCATCATGATGACCATTCGCCCCTCGACCGCGGAGTCGCCGACCGAGCCGATCCCGCCCAACCGCCCCGCCACCCCGATCCGGCCGCTCCCGACATGGCCCCGCCCCCGGCCCTCCACGACCTTCAAAGGGCAAGGAGTCCGGCAGCGTCCGGTCGAACTCCCGGCGGTCGCACGTTTCCGTTTCGCTGCAGCGGCGAGCCTCGGATCCCACGCGCGGCCGGCTGCCGAGTCGTGCCCCGACCTCCGGGCTCGGCCGCCGCCGAGCACGCTCTTCCGTAGGAGGCAACAACCACCCAACCACACATCCCACCGCCCCGACGTTTCCGCGGAAACGCGCTCGACCCCGGCCCCGCCCCACCCGTCCCGCCCGGCTCGACGCACGCGCTACGCTCCGATTCGGAACAATTCCCACCCGGGTTGGTCCTGAGATAGAGCCGTCCATCACCGGACGGGCAGCACATCGACGCGGTTGACGTGGCATGGACGAACTACTCGAGCTGTTTTCGTTTCAGGGGCGGGCCAACCGTCGTTGGTACTTCTGGCACATTTTGTTGGACGACTTCATCGCCGGCGCGCTTTTCCTCATCGGGATGGTCCTCGCGACGATCGTCGGGGAAGGGTGGCTGGCCCTCCCGTTCATCGGCATCGCGGTGGGCGCACTCACCGCCGGGATGGCCATCACGGTCAAACGGCTGCACGACCTGGGACGGCCCGGCTGGCACCTGCTCGGGGCGATGATCCCGATCTACAACATCATTTTGGGCTTCCAGCTCCTTTTCGAGAAAGGGACGATCGGTCCCAACGCGTACGGTCCCGATCCCCTGGCCGGAACGCACACGGCGGGATACCTGGAGGACACGACCCAACCGGCGACATATCCGGAGGATCTCGACTTCCTCGACTAGCGGGCTGCGGGGGTCAGCCCAGCCGCCTCCACTCCCGAGGCACGGAGATCCGTCCCGCCCCTAGAAACTCCGCCAGACTCTCCAGCGCCTCACGCACACCCCGCTCGAAGTCGGCGTCCGGCTTGAACCCGTCTTCCGTGAACACCGATCGGATCTCCAACTCGCCCTTGTCCCGGTGCAGCTTGGGATCAAGTCTCCCTACCAGCCGGCCGCGGTGGAGGATCGGCAGGACGTAGTAGCCGAATACGCGTTTGGCGGCCGGCACGTAGATCTCGATCCGATAGTCGAAGTCCAACAGCTCGGCCGCCCGGCGACGTTGCCAAAGGAACGAATCGAACGGGCAGATGAGCGTAGTGCCCTCCGGGGCTGGCAGCTCTGAAAGCAGGTCCACGTGCTCGGGCAATACATAGCACGGGTCCGGCACCCCCTCGACGGTCGCCCTCAAAATGCGCTTTTGCCGGAGCGCCCGTTTGATAATCCGCCTGCGGTCTGCCGCCCGAGGCTGCGGCGCCGTGAAGTAGTTCTCCAAGTGTGCTTCCGACACTACTCCGTTTCCCGACAAGCCCACGTTCAGCCAGTGGTCCTCGTAGGCTATGCGGCTTGCCGTGGGGCCCTCGGGATAGATGCGCTCGGCGATGTCGTACAGACAACGAAAGTGCCTCCGGGAGCTGATGGCGACACGTCCGTCGTGCCACAGCACTTTGAGCGAGCGCTTGTCCTCGGGGGGCGGATTCTGTGCCCATCCCGGCAGTGGGTTGACGGTGTCCTCGGACCGGCGCCGGAACGCGGAGCTTTCCAAGGGGCCCTCGTTGCGTAGCCGCCGGAGCACGTGCCGCTTGGAGGCTGTGGAGGTCTGGTAGCGAGGCCACCACGAGGCTCCGCTCCAGGCCTCGGGCGGAAAGCCACGCATACGGCGGCGCCCGAGCGGAAGATGGGAGATCGGCAGGATCGAAGCCTCGTGACCCCAGTACTCGTACGCCACGCGGTCCCGATAGACCCAGGCGTCGACGTCGGCACGGTCGTACGTGCCGAAGCGACTCCAGAGCGTGAGGTAGTGAGCACGGTCCACGGCGTTCACGCTGTCCACCTGAAGTGCGCCTACCCGCTCCAAGTGGGCCACGAACGATCCCGAATCCAGCCGCGCCGCGCCGCGCGGGCGATCCAGCCCCTGCCTGTGCAGCCAAAGGCGTACGGCCGCTTCGCGTTCGATCTTCAGGACTCGCGGCGCCACGATGACCCGCCCCGCCGTCCGTCCGCCCCTACCCGTTGCCCCCGTTCCAGCGAGGAAGGCCCCGTCCGGGGGTCCAGGGCGCACCCGCACCCTCGAGCTGCGCTTCCAGCGCGGGGAGATCGACCTCGATGAGCTGTCGAAGCTCGCCGTAGACCTCCGTGAACCGGTCTGCGGCGATCCGATACTGTTGACGGTGTGTTTCCGTGGGTCCGTGAAGTCCCCGCCAGTGTCCGAACACGACCTGGTTCACGCGGCCGGTGATTCCCGGCAGAGCCGGTTCCTGACGGGATGATTGCGTCCGGTCCCCGTTCAGGATGGCAGTGAGGTCCAGCAGCCGAACCTCGAGCTCACGGACGGCGGTCCACATCTCGGGCGTGGCCTCGGGCGTCGAAGGCAGGGTGCGCTTGATGGCGGCGATCCGGTCGCGAGCCTCCGCCGCGGCGCGAGTCGTACCGACGACTGCCCGCTGCAGCTCCCCGGTCCGGCGCTGGAACGCCAACACCGCCGCTTTGTCCTGGGCGGGAATGGCCGGCGTGTCCAGCGGCGACACCGTGAACGGCTCGGGACCCGCCAGCCGGGTGATCTCGCCGTCGACGCGCTGGCTCAGCTCCACCGTGTAGCTTCCGGGGAGAGCCAGGGGACCGCCTGCCGGACCGAACCCGCCGCCACCTCCACCCCCGGCCGAGACCGGTGTGTAGGCAGGATAGCGGAAGTCCCACGTAGCCCTGTGAACGCCCGTCGACGTGGATCCGTCCAGGTGCCTCACCACGCTGCCGTCCTGGTCCCGCACGGTGAGGAACACCCGGGGGCTTTCCTGGCGATCTTCGGCGCGGAGCGTCTCCCATGACGGATAGGGCGTGTCCTCGCCTTGCCCGGCCGCGCGCCGCTCGGCACGGGTGCGTTCCTGCCGAAGCGTCCGGAGCTGGTCACGAACGTAGTACGTGAACGTGGCGCCGAAGGCGGGATTGGGTGCCGTGAACAGCGACGCTCCCTGCGAGGCTTTCTCCCCGCCGCCCATGGGTCCCCAAGTCACGAACATCCTCGCCGGCCTGACCGGGAAGATGTGCCCGCGCCCCGCGAGCGGGGCGCTGCCCGAAGCGGCCAATGACCGCAGGGCGGTGTAGTCGTCGAGTACGAAGATTCCCCGTCCGAACGAGCCGGCCACGAGGTCCGACTCCCGTCGCTGAATCTCCAGGTCGCGCACCGCGATCGTGGGCATTCCGCGGCCCAACTCGATCCATGCGTCGCCGCCTTCCACGCTGGTGTGGGCTCCCCATTCCGTGCCCACGAACAGCAAGTTCGGCTGTTCGTGATCCTGAGCGATGGAATAGGCCGGCCCGTTTTCCGGCAGATTGCCGCTGATCGAGCGCCACGTGACGCCCCGATCGTCCGATCGATACACGTAGGGGGAGAAGTCGCCCCGCTTGAAGTTCTGAATGACCGCGAACACGACGTCGGGGTCATGGAGCGAAGCCTCCAGGTCGCTGATGTAGCTCGTATCGGGCACACCCGGGATCGACTCGACCCGCCGCCAGTTGGCGCCACCGTCTTCAGACACCTGGATCAGGCCGTCGTCTGTGCCCACATAGAGAAGCCCCTCGACCAACGGTGATTCCGAGATCGTGACGATGCTGCCGAACGGCGAGGTCGAGCGGTTCTTTCCAACCGCGTCCACACCCCAGACCCGGCCCATCACCGGGAGAAGGTTCCGGTCCAGGTTGCGCGACAGGTCGCCCGACACGGCCCGCCAGGTGGAGCCGCGATCGTCCGATCGGTAGAGAAACTGGGAGCCGAAATAAAGGCGACTGTTGGAGTGCGGAGAAATGAGGATGCCCGCGTCCCAGTTCCAGCGGTCGGGAGGGCCGTCCGCGCTCTCTTGCGGCTGCACGTCCAGCCGCTCGTGTGTTCTGCGGTCGAAACGCGACAGCACGCCGTACTGGAGCTGGGAATAGATGATGTCGGGGTTTTCGGGATCGACTACCGGATCGAAGCCGTCGCCGCCCATCGTCACGTACCAGTCCGAGTTCCTGATGCCGTGCGAGGTCGTGGTTCGAGACGGTCCGCCCAACGTGTTGTTGTCCTGGGTGCCGCCGTACACGTAGTAGAACGGCTCGTCATTGGAGACCGCCACCTTGTAGAACTGGGTGATCGGCAGGTTGGAGAAATACTTCCAGTTCCGACCGTCGTCCCAGGTCTCGTATACGCCGCCGTCGTTCCCCGTGATCATGTGGCCAGGCTGATCGGGGTCTATCCAGAGGGCGTGGTGATCCACGTGCTTGAACTGTCCGGGCGCGCGGCTCCAGCTCTCGCCCCCGTCGACCGTCACCTCCAGGAACGTATCAAGGGAGTAGACGCGGTCGAACCTGTGGGGGTCGGCCACCAACTCGTGGTAGTACATCGGTGCCGACGACTGATAGCGCGACGTACGCGTCCAGCGCTCTCCCATGTTGTCCGACCGGAACGTCCCTCCGTCGCGGCCGCTGGCCTCGACGATCACGTATAACACCTCGGGATCGATGGGAGAGATCTCCAATCCCATACGGCCCTTGTCGCCGGTCGGGAGCCCCCGGTTGATCTCGCGCCAGGTGTCGCCGCCGTCCGTCGACTTGTGCAACCCGGATGACGGACCGCCGTCGATCATGGTCCATTGGTGCCGGCGACGCTGCCACGCCACCGCGTACATCACGTCCGGGTTGCGGGGGTCCAGGTGGATCTCGCTGATCCCCGTGTGCTCGTCGATGTTGAGGACGCGCTCCCAGGTCTCGCCGCCGTCACCGGTCCGGTAGAGTCCCCGGTCCCCGCCTTCCGACCAGAGCGGTCCCTGGGCGGCGACGTACACCACGTCCGAGTCGTCCGGGTGCACCACGACCATGCCGATGTGCTCGGAGCGCTCCAGTCCCATCTTCGTGAACGAAAGCCCGCCGTCGACGGACTTGTACACGCCGTCTCCGTAGCCCACCGAGCGCTGGCCCTTGTTCTCGCCCGTGCCCACCCAGACCGTCAGGTGGTTCGTGGGATCGATGGTCACGGCCCCGATCGAATACGAGCCCTCGTCGTCGAAGATCGGATTCCAGGTGGTGCCGGCGTTGGACGTCTTCCACACGCCGCCCGAGGCCGCAGCCACGTACCACACCCGCTTGTCGGTCGGGTCCACGGCAATGTCCGCGACCCGTCCGGAAGTCAGCGCCGGCCCGATGCTCCGCCAGGACATTCCCGAAAGGAGTGACGAGTTGAGTTCGGGCGGGCCGGTGGCGTCATCCTGGGCGGTGAGTGGGGAGGTCGTGACTGCGCCGATCGCGACGAGGGCCGTGAAGGCGAGGGTGGGACAGCGTCTCATGAAACGTCCGGGTTCGAGTCGGTTGCCGTGCGGGTCGGAGCGAGTCTCGCCGGGCGTCGGACCCGAGGCAAGCGGGCGAACGTCATCCCCCCAACATCATCGCTCCGAGACCGGCTCTCCCATCTCACGCGCGTACGCGGCGCGCAACGCTGCATGGTACTGGTCCAGCAGTCCCGAGAGCGTGCTGTGCTCTTCCCGAACGGCTTCACGCAGCTCCGGGCGGGTCAGGAAGTCGTAGAGCACCGAAGACATGATCTCGGCGCTGACGCGAAAGCCCGTGTGACCGATCTCGTTGAACGTGTCCTCCAGCATGCCGCGGGTGTGATTGGCGCCGCGGGAGCTGAAGACGCTGATCCCGATCCCCGGAATGTCTTTCGTGACGACACCGGTCTCTTCATAGCCTGCGGGGCGCCGCGGCTCAGGGCTGATGTTGGGTGCGTCGAGCTCCTCGGCGTACGCGAACGCCAGCTCTTGGAGCGTGCCCAACGAGATGCCGTCACGATACTCGCCGTACCGGTCGATCTCGACCTGCGTGCCCGTGGCCATCGCGGCGCCCCGAGCCGCGTCGTCCATCATGGCGTTGATGTGCTCCAGGTACACGGGGTCGGGATAGCGGATGTAGTAGTCGACCACCGCACGCTGCGGGACGACGTTGGGCGCCTCGCCGCCTTCGGGGATCACTCCCTGGATGGATGCTTCCGGACGGAACGTCGAACGGAGGCCGTCTACCAATGTGTAGAAGTGCACCGCCGCTTCGAGCGCGTTGCGTCCGTGCCAGGACGACATCTGGTGCGAGGGTCTGCCGAGGAACGTGTACTTCACCTCGTTGATGTTGAGGCAGCAGCTCCCGAAGCCGGCCCGGGCCCGTGACGTCTGCGTGACCCCGTGGCTGCGGACGAGGATGTCGGCGCCGTCGAACACGCCGGCTTCGTGCATGATGACCTTCGCGGGCGGGCCGACTTCCTCGGCGGGCGTCCCGTAGATCCGAATGCGCCCCGGAGTGGCGGCGGCCGCCATGTGCTCGGCCATCGCGAAGGCGGAGGCGAACACGATCGGCGTTTGGGCGTTGTGTTGATCCCCGTGGAAGGGTCCGTCCGCGTCCCGGAGGGCGTCGTACTCGCCGATGAGCCCGAGCGTGAGGCCGTCGGGGCCGGCCGGCGAGGTCCAGGTGGCGACGAACGCGGTCTCCAGCCCCGCCACGCCGAGTTGTACGTCCCATCCGTGCGTCCGGAGGACAGCGGTGAGCGTGTCGACCGCCAGAAACTCCTCCCACCCTACCTCCGGGTTTTGCCCGATGAAGTCGCTGAGCGCCTGCATCTCCGCCTCCCAAAGCTCGGCGGTGCGGCGGACCAACGCGTCGCGATCGGCGTCGTTCCGGCTCGCCAGCGCCATGGCTGCGGCCGTCGGGTCCAGTCGGGCTTGGAGCTCGTCGATCTGTCGTACGATGTCCCGTGCGGCCGCGCGTTCCGTCTCGGTGGTCTGCGCCGAGAGGGGAAGACCGGTGGCGAGCAGGGTCGGGAGGAGCACGAAGGCGAAGACGGTGGAAAGGGCGCGCATGAGCTGGTCCGGTTGGGGGTCGATTCATCGTAGGACCAGGGTGGGTCCGGTGGCTATACTGCGCGCGCCTCCTCCGCCAGCCGCCCGAACCTCCGCTGCCTGCGTCCCAGCTCGGCGAGCGCCTCCGCCAACTCGTCCTCACCGAAGTCCGGCCACAGCGTGTCGACGAAGTGGAGCTCGGCGTAGGCGCACTCCCAAAGCAAGAAGTCGCTCAGTCGCCTTTCTCCGCTGGTACGCACCAGGAGGTCCACGGGCGTTGCCCGGTCGAGCGGGTGGTTGGCCTGTGCGAGCGCCCGTTCCATCTCGTCGGGCCGGCCGTCGACCACGGATCGCGCGGCCCGGGCGAGTTGCTCCCGAGCGGAATAGTCGACGGCGAGCCGCAGCGTCATGCGCTGTCCCGAGGCAGTGGCCCCCTCACAAAGGTTGATGGCGGCCCTGACTTCGGGGCTCAGCCGGTGGCGATGGCCGATCACCAGGACCCGCACGCCGTGTCGCCGGCAGGTCGGGATCTCCCGGATGAGGAACCGTCGGAAGAGGGTCATTAGTGCCCGCACCTCGGCCCTCGGACGATGCCAGTTGTCGCAGGAAAAGGCATAGAGCGTCAGCGTGCCGATTCCCAGGCGCACCGCGCTCTCGACGACGACCTGCACGGCTTTGGCGCCTTGGCGATGGCCGGCTGTCCGCGGCAAGCCGCGTCGCCTGGCCCACCGACCGTTGCCGTCCATGATCAGCGCGATGTGAGGTAATTCGTTCATGAAGCTTTGTATCATAAAGTTTAAGGTGAAAAAAAACGTTGCCCGTCTCGGCTATCGCACGGCCCGGGTCGCGTCGATCAGCTTCTCCATGTGGTCGAGGTAGCGGTTGAGGGCGCGTCGTCCCTTTTCCTCGATTCGGTATTCGGTCTTGGGCCGCCTGCCCTCGAACGACTTGGTGCACTGAATGAGCCCGGCTTCCTCCAACTTTCTGGCGTGTACACTGAGGTTTCCGTCCGAGGTCTTAAGCAGCTTCTTGAGCTCGCTGAACGTCATCGACGGATGCACGCACAGGGCGCTCAAGATGCCCAGGCGCACGCGCTCGTAGATGAGGCGATCTTCGCCGCTCCTGCCGCTCTCTGCCGCGTAGTCGGCTACGCTGGCCAGAGGGCCCGTGCGATCCGGCTCGTCGGTCGCCGGAGCCGGCGCCTTCTTCTTTCGCTTCGCGTTAGCCGCCATGGTGCCTCGCAATCCAGAGTCCGAATACGATGTGGAGACCGCCGAACCCGACGCCGAGTAGCCAGTTTTCCCACGAGGCCGGAGCCAATAGCGCAACCACGCCGAGCGCCATGAAGAGGCCGCCCATGATGGGCACGGAACGAACCGAGAAGATGCCGCCGCTGACCACGCCGGCTCCGTAAAGCAGCAGCCATACCGCCGGAGCCAATTCCGTGGCGCCGGCTGCGTAGAGCGCGGGGGTGATCAAGGCGCCGGATACGAGGGCGGGCGCCAGGCCCATCAGGAGGCGACGCCCTGCGTGACTCGTCAGCGACGTCTCCAGCCGTTGGCACTTTCGCCACACGGAGGCGCCTCCGAGCGTGGTGGCCAGTACGGCCGCCGCCAGCCACATGCGGAGCCAATCGACCGGAGCGGCGGTCGCGAGTCCCAACCCGCCGGCCAGAGCGGCCGCCAGGATTCCGACGGCGCCCATTCCGACGCCGCCCCAGCCGGGCACCGCCGTGAACGGTCCCGCGGCTTCCATGGTGCCGCGGATGAAGCGGAGATTCTGCGCCGCGTGCTCGTGAAGCCGGGTGATCGATCCTTGCTCGTCCGAGCCGTCTGTCTGAGTCTTCACCAACTGCAACATAGAACAAGGCTAGCTCAGGCGCAGAATTTCGTCAAGTACTTTGTATCGCGAAGTTAATTGGAGGCGCACCGGTGCCGATCATGGGTATGGTGGCTCCTAACACGGGACCGACCATGGGGGTCCTACAGATGGACCATGGCACAGCGAGCCCTGAAGGAGCGACATGAGGTGGAGGTTGCCCGCCCGCCTGCGGAGCGAGGAGCGCTTCGGCTGGTGAACGGCGCCGACGACCCGCGCGCCATTGCGGAGCGGCTTCCCGACCGAGAGGCGGATGCGCTCGCGGACGGAGCGCTGGTTGCTCGGGCGCTGGAAGGCGACGCTCGGGCGTTCGAGGCGCTCGTACGAAGACACCTCAGGGCCGCCTACGCGGTGGCGCGTCCTCTCGTGTTGACGGACGAGGACGCCGAAGATGCCTGTCAGGACGCGTTCATCCGGGCGCTGGAGAAGTTGGAGGATTGCCGTAACCCGAACCGGTTCCGGGCGTGGTTTTTGACGATCGTGCGCAACCGGGCCCACAACTTGAGGAAGTACGAACGGCGTAGGGAGGCCGAGATCCTGCAGACGCAGATGGTCGCCAGTGGAGAGACACCGGCCCGCGCCTTGGAGAGAAAAGAGTTGGGTGGGCGGCTACAGGCTGCCCTGAGCCAACTGACGGACCGACAACGAAACGTGGTGCTGCTGCACGACTACGAGGGGTGGCAGCACGCCGAAATCGGCAAGAAGCTGGGCATGAGCGCTGGGGCGTCGCGGTTCAGCCTGCACGCGGCACGCAAGAAGCTCAGGGCGTTGCTGAAGGACGACGCGCCGAAGGGGAGCACCCCATGACGACCGATCGAAACGACAATGTGGTGGGCCGTATCACGCCTGCGAGTCGGGACACGCTGGATCCGGCTCGCGAGCCCGAGCGCTGGGATGCGCTGGTAGCCCGCGTTGTGAAAGCCGCCGAGCCCGAGCTGGCCCGGCGTCGCGGAGACGGTTCGGTGGTCCGGCTCCGACGCTGGGCCCGGCCGATCGCGGCGGCCGCTGCTTCGGTGGCGGCGGTGGCCGGCGGCACGCTGTTCTCGATGGGCATGGGCGCCCAATCGATCGAGGCCCAGGCTCCGGTGTTGGCGGAGGCGATCCTGCCGGAGGCCATGGTCACCTGGATCGAGTACGGCGAATCGCCGGACATGGACGGTTTGATCGTGGACTTCGAGGGGGACGAGCAGCCATGACCGGTCGGGCACGCATGGGCGGCGGGTGGTGGAGCGCGGCGGCGCTACTCCTGTTCGTGTTTCTGGCCGGTGGGCTGGCCGGGGCGGCGTCCATGCGCGCGTTCGGGCAGGGAGATGGGGACCCGGCGGCAGCCACGGACCGGCGGGACGGCCGGCGTGATCGGCAGCGGTCGGATGGCCCGTTCCGGTCCAGGGGCGAGGACCGTTTTCTGCGCGAGCTGACCCAGCGTCTGGAGCTGACGGACGGGCAGCAGACCGAAGTCCGGCAAATCATCAAGGATGGCCGGGAGTTCTCCGATTCCGTGTACCGGTCCATCGGTCCCGTCGTCCGCCGGCATCTGGAGCAAACGCGTAGCGAAATCCGGGAAGTCCTCACCGAGGAGCAGCGGGAGATCTACGACAGGGATGTCGAGGACATGCTCCGGAGGCGTCGAAGAGGAAGGGACGGACCTCCTCGTGGAGGGTCGGACCATCGGGAACCGCCTCGTCTCTGACGCGACTAGCTCGCAGCTCCGCCGCGGCGTTGCCGGAAGCTGCGTACGATCCACACGCAGGCCAGCACCAGTAGAGCGATGCCCACCATGACCGGGGCTCTCCTCCACAACACCGGAACGCTGGCGCCGGAAGCGGTGAAAAGGACCGTGCCGGGCAAGATGCCTACGGCCGTCGTCCAGAGGAACCGACTGCGGGTCATGGGAGTGAGCCCCGATCCCCAATTCAGCGCGGTGAAGGCGACGAACGGCAGGAGCCGAAGCCCCAATAGGCCCGCCCATCCGGCCTGACCCACCATACGGTCCGAGGTTTCGAGCGTGCGCTCGGGAACGAAGCGTTCGGCCAGCGGGCGCCCGAACCGTCGGGCCAACTCGAAGCTCACCCACGCTCCGAGACACGCGCCGATCCAAGTGACCAGGGACCCGAGCCAAGGTCCGAAGACCGCGCCGTTGAGCATGGCGGGGGCCTCCGCCGGCACCGGAAGCACCGACACCAGGGCCATGAACAGCGGAGCGAAGACGAGGGACCAGGCACCCAGCCCCCCCACCCATCCGCTCATGGCCGCCAGCGCTTCCGATACCAACTCGGTCACTCGGCCCCCCTTGGTTGGGCTAGATCTGGTGCGAACGGGATCCAAGCCTCAGGATAATGGCGCGGGTGGGTAGAGGCTAAGGTGGGTAGGAAAAAGGCGGGGCCCTGACGTCTCGTGGACATCAGGACCCTCTTAAGATTGCTCGGAGCCGGTGTGAATCGATGAGCCGCTCGTCAACGGATCTTTTTTCGTATTTGGCGCTCTCGTCAGCTACCAACTACCGAGCTTTGTCGCATCACCCATGTGGAGGCTCACCCCCGTCCCGGCTAGGCGCCGGGCACTTTGCTCGCCATCCGGGAAGTGCATATCGCAAACGGGCGGCCAGGATCAGAGCCATACGTGTAAAGAACTTATTGGCAACATCTTATGGCGTTTCGCCGAGGGTGATTTTCGGTCGGAGGCTTCCAGTCCTGCCTGTCGAAATCCCCCGAATGTTGCAATTCGCCAGATCGAAACAAGGGTAAACGGGTGAGCCAAGATCCAACGCTACATACGGATACGGCGCGTCGGCTGCCGGTCGTAGACCGGAATTCGGACGATCCGGCCGGCTTCCGGGTGGGCCCCGACTTCGAGCGCTTCAGCCAGCGAAACGACGTCTTCAGCCGGTCGTTTTGGGATCCCGAGATCCGCTCCGGGCGCTCGGAGCTCTTCTACGAGACGTATCGAACCCCCCTCAAAAAGTGGAAGAGGGTGGAGGGCTACACGCAGAAGGACTACGCCATCCGGAACGCGGCCTGGCACGTCACCGACATCTTCGCGGAGATGAAGGAGGGCGAAAACCGGCGCGAGGGGTTTCTGGACGAGTTCAGCGTGCAGCGCACGGGTCCCGACGACCGGGTGCCGGTGGACTCCCCGGAGGACATGGCGCGAGAGGTCAAGTACGTGGCCGAGGTGTTCGGGGCGGACCTCGTGGGCATCGCCGCCTACGACGAGCGGTGGATCTACGCCGACAAGTACAGCCGGCGCGACGACGGCACCAAGCCCCAGGAAATTCCCGACGGGATGACCAGCGCGATCGTGATTGCGCAGGCCATGGATCACGATCTGATTCGGACCGTGCCCTCCGCGCTCTCCGGAGCGGCCACGGGCGTGGGATACTCCCGCGACTCCGTCGTCCTGCTCTCGCTGGCGCAGTACATCATCAACCTGGGCTACCGTGCGGTGGCCAGCATGAACGACACCGCATTGGCCATTCCCTACGCCATCAAGGCCGGACTGGGAGAGTACGGCCGGCACGGGCTGTTGATCACGCCGCAATACGGGCCGAGGGTGCGGCTGGGGAAGATCTTCACCGACCTGCCCATGGCGCACGATCGGCCCATCCGATTCGGCGTGAAGGAGTTCTGCGAAGAGTGCCGGGCGTGCACGAGCAACTGTCCCGCCAAGGCCATTCCCGACGGTCCACCGTCCTCCGAGCCTCACAACCAGTCCAACCTCAGGGGCGTGACCAAGTGGACGGTGGACGGGGTCAAGTGCTTTCGCTTCTGGGCCAACCAGAACTCCGATTGCTCGATTTGCGTGCGGGTGTGCCCGTACAACCGGGACTATACCAAACTCGGGAATCGGCTCTGGCGTCGACTGGCGGGGACCGGGCTCCGGCGCGCGATGCTGGAGGTGGACCGTAGGCTGGGCCGTGGTGAGCGCCAGCCGCCGTCTGCGTGGTGGCGACGCGGACAGGAAGCGAGATGATCGAACGTCATCCCGATCCCCACTACGTGCTCGGGTATTCGCAGCGCGAGATGGAGCGGCTGGAGCTCCAGGGCCGCATTTTCGAAGAGGCCACGCGCAGGCTGTTCATAGAGTCGGGGATCGAGCCCGGCATGCACGTGCTGGACGTGGGGTGCGGCGCCGGCGACGTGGCGTTCATCGTAGCCGAGTTGGTCGGGAGCACGGGTCGGGTCACAGGCGTGGACGTGTCCCCCGGCGCCGTGAGCACCGCGACCGCGCGGGCCGAGCGCAAGGGCATAACCCACGTGGAATTCGTCCACGGCGACGCGCATGGGGTGCATATCGATACACAGTTCGACGCGGTGGTGGGCCGGTTCATCCTGATGCACCAGGCCGATCCGGTTCTTTTCTTGGCGCGGTGCTCGGCCCGGGTCCGTCCCGGCGGCTCGATCGCGTTCCTGGAATCCCACCTCGAGGCCTCCGTGGCCGGCGTCCACTCCCATCCGCACTCGCGGGTGTTCGACCGACTCTGGAAGCTTCAGTTGGCTGCGATCGAGGCCGTCGGAGCCCACACCGACATGGGACTGCGGCTGCCGGAGACGTTTCGCGCGGCCGGCCTTCCCGACCCGGTGGCTCGCGCCAGCGCCACCCTCGAAGGACACGCGGAATCGGACCTCTTCCGCTACACGGCGGAAAGCGTGCGCAGCATGCTGCCCGTATTCGAGCGGAACCGCATCGCCCGCCTCACCGAAGCGGACGTGGACGCCTTCGAGAACGAGTTGCGCGCGGAGGTGACCGGGTCCGGCGGGGTCCTCATGTCCCCAGTGGTGGTGGGCGCCTATGCGAGGGTGCCCCACGACGCCTGACGCCCACAGGGTTCGCCCGCTACAATGTCAAACACCTAGACGACCTTGTCCCAGTATCGGAGCCACATCCATGAACGGGGTTTCTCTTTTCGCACGAGCCCGGTCCTTGCTCACTTCCGCTGCCGGCGCGCTGTTCTTGGCTACGGCCGCCGCCGGCTCCGCGTCCGGCCAACAGGAAGCGACCGATCTGGAACGGGCCGTCTCGGCGCTGGAATGGAGGGAGATGGGCCCCACCATCATGGGCGGGCGAGTGGCCGACCTGGCCGTGGTCGAGTCCGACCCCTCGACGTTCTACGTAGGCACGGCGACCGGCGGCGTCTGGAAGACCACCAACCACGGAGTCACGTTCGAGTCCATCTTCGACGATCAGGCGACATCGTCGATCGGGGACGTCACGGTGGCTCCATCCAACCCCAACGTGGTGTGGGTGGGAACCGGTGAGCCCCAAAACCGGCAGAGCTCACCCTGGGGGAACGGCGTCCATCGGTCCACCGACGGAGGCCGGACCTGGGCCCACCTGGGACTCGAAGACACCCACCACATTGCGCGCATCCAGGTTCACCCGCGCGATCCGGACGTCGCATACGTCGCGGCGGTAGGACACCTGTGGGGCCCCAACCCCGAGCGGGGCATCTATCGGACCACCGATGGCGGGGAGACCTGGGAGAAGGTCCTCTACACGGACGACGACACCGGCGCCATCGATCTGATCATGGATCCGAACGATCCGGAAACGCTGTTCGCGGCCCTCTATCAGCGCCGACGTACCGCCTGGGGGTTCAACGGAGGCGGCCCGGGCAGCGGCATTCATCGTACGACGGACGGCGGAGACACCTGGACCAAGCTGTCCGGTGGATTGCCGGACGGAGATCTGGGCCGCATCGGTCTGGACATCTACCGGGGAGACTCCAACCAGGTGTTCGCCATCGTAGAGGCCGACAAGCGCCGGCCCGGTCAGGGATTCGGCGGGGGCAACCAACGGGGCCGGAAGACTGGGGTGTACCGGTCGCACGACCGGGGTGAGACCTGGGTGCAGACCAGCACGACCAACAACCGGCCCATGTACTACAGCCAGATCCGGGTCGACCCCAACGATCCGGAGCGGATCTACCTCGGCGGGGCGGCGCTCTACCGGTCCGTGGACGGCGGCAAGACCTTCACGCCCGATGCGGCCAGCGGCGTGCATCTGGACCACCACGCGCTCTGGATCGACCCGGCCGACTCCGAGCACCTCATCCTGGCCGGGGACGGGGGCGTGTCGATCAGTTGGGACCGGTCCGACAACTGGATCCAGCTCACCAACCTGCCCCTCGCCCAGTTCTACGAGATCGGCGTGGACATGCAGGATCCCTATCACGTCTGTGGCGGCCTGCAGGACAACGGGTCCTGGTGCGCCCCCAACGACACCCGCTCCAACCAGGGCATCCGCACGCGTGACTGGTACAACGTCGGGAGCGGCGACGGCTTCTTCACCGTGCACCATCCCACCAATCACGACCTGATGTTTGCCGAGTCCCAGGGCGGCAACGTCACCATGTTCAACCGCGCCACCCGGGAGCGCAGCCGCCTGCGCCCCGTGGCCCGGCCGCTCGCCGACGCCCCGGACGCGCCAGACGAACAAGGAGAAGACGAACAAGCAGACGAGGAACGCACGCTCCGCTGGAACTGGAACACGCCGGTCGTGCTCTCCGCCCACGATGCCAGCACCGTGTACGTGGGCAGCAACGTCGTCTTCCGCTCGCGCGACATGGGATGGACCTGGGAGGAGATCAGTCCGGACCTGACCCTGGCGATCGACAGGGAAGAGCTGGAGATCATGGGTGTGCAGGGCTCGGAGCCCATGATGTCCCGGAACGATGGGATCAGCAGCTACGGAAATCTCACGGCGCTATCCGAGTCGCCGTTGGATGCCGAGGTGCTCTACGCCGGCACCGATGACGGTCTGGTTCACGTAACCCGGGACGGCGGGTCCACCTGGACCGACGTCACGGACCGGATGCCGGGCGTGCCCGAACGCACGTATGTGACCCGGGTGCTGGCCTCCGCCCACTCGGCCGGCCGGGTGTACGCCGCACTGGACGGACACCGAAACGACGACTTCGCCGCGTACGTGTACGTGAGCGACGACTTCGGCCAGAGCTGGAGGTCCATCACGGCCGGTCTCCCGGCCACCTCGGTCAACGCGTTGGCCGAACACTTCAGGGATCCCGAGCTGCTGTTCCTGGGGAACGAGGTGGGAGTCTACTTCTCCGTCGATGCCGGCGGCTCCTGGTCGAGCCTGGCCGCCAACATGCCCACCGTGCCCGTGGACGACATCGAGATCCACCCGCGGGAGAACGACCTCGTGCTGGGCACGCACGGCCGGGGCGTCTGGATCCTGGACGACATCACGCCCCTGGAGCAGTTGGACGCCGACGTGCTGGCTTCCGGACTGCACGTCTTTCCCGTGCGCACCGCCACTTCCTACAACCTGTATACGCCCCAGGGGTGGACCCCGGGCGTGTGGGTGGCTCCCAACCCGGAGGCGGGTGCCCGCATCCGGTATTTCGTGGGCGACGCGGGCGTTGCCATGACCAGCGACGACAACGGTGACCACGACAACGGAGACAACGGCCAGGCCGCCCAAGAGGCCTCGGAAGACACCGACAAGGTCCGCATCACGATCCTGGACGGATCGGGTGAAACCGTCCGCGAGCTGGAGGGCACGGCCGAGCCGGGCGTCCAAACCGTGATGTGGGACCTACGGATCGAGCCGCCCTACGAGCGCGAGGAAGGGCAGGGGGGTGGGGGGTTCTTCGGTGCGCCGCGGGGGCCGCGGGTTCTGCCGGGCACCTACACCGTTCGCGTCGAGCGGGGCGAAGAGCGGCAGGAGACGACCGTGGCCGTCCGATTGGACCCCAGGGTGCGGATTAGCGACGCCGACCTCCAGGCCCGACAGGCCGCAATGATGAGCGCACATGAGCTGTCTGGTCCCGTCTACGAGGCTGGGCAGGCGATCGATCGGCTCAACGAGCAACTGGAGGAAGCCAAGACGTTGGCCGAAGAGGCAGAGGCGTCCGAAGCGCTGCTGGAAGAGATCGGTGCATTCCAGGAGGATCTGGAGTCGCTGGAGGAGGAGATGGACGATGCTCGGGCGCCGTCGGCAGGGCAGATCGAGTCCTCGACCACCCGCCCCACCGCCGACCAGCTCTGGCAGCTCGAGGAGGCGTGGGAGAAGGTGCCTCCGTTGATCGAGCGGTTGAACGGCTACATCAGCGAGCGGATGCCGGCGCTGTACCGGAGCATGGACGAGCAAGGGGTTCGGCCGGATCCGGGGGAGGCGGTGCGGTTGCCGCGGCGGGGCGGGTAGAGGGGAGGGGTCCGCGAGATGCTCGCGGGTCCGGGTGGGGGGGATGTAGTCCCCCTTTTCACCCCCCCATCTTCCAAAACGCGATCCCACCGGCTTGCTTCCCCACCGCGATCTCGGCCACCCGCTCGTTCCGGCCCAGGTCGATGACCTCCACCATCCCGGGCTCGCCCCCCACCCCCTCGACGGTCACGAACGCGTACCGACCGTCCGGGCTCACCACCACCCCGTGGGTGACGCGTTGGGTGCTGGGGATGCGGGCGATCACCCGGCCGGAGTCGAGGTCCCAGATGCCCAGCGCGCCCTCTCCCTTGAGGGTGGCCAGCAGTCTGCGGCCGTCGGGCGTCAGGTCGAGGTTGTAGGGAGCTCCGGCCGCTTCGAAGCGGCGGCTGACGGACCAGGCCTCGGTGTCGACCTCGAGGATGACGTTCCCGCGGTTGCAGGGCACGTACACGAATCGGCCGTCCGCGCTGGGGGTCGTCCAAGTGGGGCTGCAGGTGCCCTGCGTGGAAGCGCCTTCCAGCAGGTCGAGTCTGCGGGCCACGTCCAGTCCGTATGCGTCGATCTCCACGAGCTGGTTGTCCATCATGCACGCGGAGTAGTGACGTTGCCCGTCCCGGGAGAACCGGGAGCCGTGGGGCATGGTGCAGGTCTCCACCTGGTCGATCTCCATCATGGTGGCCAGGTCGACGATGGAGACGGTGCTGGGCACGTGATCGCCGTGAAAGTTGGAGTTGACGGTGAGCGCGACACTGCCGGAGGGCGGCACGGCGATGGTGGCGGGGAAGAGGCCCAGCTCGGTGTCGCTCACAGCCGTGTCGGAGCCGGTCTCGTATTTGATCAGCCGGCCGTTCGGGAATCCGTGGCCGAGCGTCAGGTACCAGTGCGTGCCTGCAGGGTCCACGGTGAGGCCGTGCGGCGCCTCGATCTCCGCGGGCAGCCATCCCACGGTGATGGTCTTCTCTCGGACCAGGCCCTCCGCGGGCGTGAAGCGGAGAAGCGAGACCTCGTCTTCGGACTCCGAGGCCACGTAGAAGTAATACGCTCGGTTCTGGTCGTCCGGGCTCTGTGCTGCGGATGGTGATGTGGTCGCGCAGCCGGCCCCGAGCCCGGAAGCGGCGACGGCCGCGCAGGCCGCCGCCGTGCGTACGAACCGCATCATGGGATCAGCGTCGCGCGCGGCTGGAGCTTCACGGCCCACATGCCCGAGTGGTGCTCGGCGAAGAACAGGTTGCCCTTGAACAGTTGCGGTCCCCAGGTGAACGGCGCGTTGGCCACGTAGCCGTCGGGATCGTACGCCATGTACCGTGCGATCTCCCGGCCCTGGTGGTAGAGGTTCCCCTTGAGCTCCCCGGAGATGTCGACCACCCGGAGGCCTCCGTTGTAGAAGGCGGCGTAGAGGCGGTCGTCTTCGATCCAGTAGTTGTGTGAACCAGCCTCGGGAATCTCGTAGCGCGCGACCTCTTCGGGGTTCTCGGGATCGGTGAAGTCCACGATGTGGATGTATCCGGCCATGGCTGGCGGCACCCGATCGCCGTCCTGTCCGTCGAAGCCCGCCCGCCCGATCTCGTCGCCCATGAAGATGTAGAACCGGCCGGTCGGGCTTTGATAGGGGAATGCGGCATGAGTGGCGCCTCCCACGTCAGCGAAGCGTACGATCTCGACCGGGTTTGCGGGACTGCCGCCCCTGTCCCCGCCTCCCACGTCGATCACCACGACCCCGTCACCCCAGTTGGACGTGTAGGCGATCCCGTCCACGATCCAGATGTCGTGGATGGCGTGTCCGGGCGTGTCCAGCTCGAACCGGCCCACCCGGTGCGGGTTTCGGGGATCTTCGATGTTGATGACGTCGAAGCGGATGCCATTGTTGACGGCGTAGACGTGGCCGTCGTAGACGAACACGTTGTGCACGCCGCCGGTGAGGCCCTCGTCGAACGTGGAGAGGATCTCCACGTTCCTGGGATCGGTGCAGTCCACGACCACCAGGCCGTTCCGGCGGTTCGACGCGCCCTCCCTGGAGAACACGCACACGCTTCCGTCCTCCGAGACTTTCACGTCGTTGGTCGTGCGTGCGTCTACGACGATCGAGTCGGTCATGACCGGCTGGGCCGGGTCGGTGACGTCCCAGAAGTACACTGCCCCGAAGGCGCCCCAGGTGCCGGTGATGGCATAGTCGCGGCCGTCCACGCCCTCCCACACCCAGAGGTCCGAGGTGCGCACGTTCCGTACGGCCGCCTGGCCCACGAGGTTAACGACCTCGGATACATGGCGAGGCGTGATCTCGACGGTGGAGCGCGCGGAGTGTCCGGGTACGCTGGCCACGACGGAGTAGAGGCCGGGCTTGTACGCAACGAACCGACCGTGATCGTCAACCTCTGCGGGCGGAATGTCGCCCTGGGCGAACGCGGGGTCGGGATCGGAGATCACGGAAAACGCGATCGGCATGTCGGTCAGGGCCTCGCCGTCCCCGGCCAGGGCCTCGGCCTCGAACCGGATCACGTCGCCCGTGCGCCCGGACTCCTGACTGGCCCTAATGGTCATTCGGGTCACGGGACTGGCCGCCACGTCGTACTCTACATGGTGCTGCACGACCGCGCCGTCCGGTCCTGCGGCGGTGGCGGTCAGCGTCAGGCTCCCCGGGGCGTGCGCGGTCACGACGCCATGGCGGTCGACGCTGGCGATGCGCTCGTCGTCGGTGTCCCAGCGCACGGCGAGATCGCGGATATCGTCGGCCTGATCCATCACGTCTGCCTTGTGCCGCACCGCGGTGCCCACGTAGAGGGTCCCGCCCGCGTCGGGTGTGATCGCCACGCGGGACAGGGCGGGGTAGGCTACTTGCACCGCTACGGATGTCCGCACGTTCCGGGCGGTGACCACGAAGGCGAGGATCTGGTACTCGCCCCCCTTCACGGCTCGCACCGCTCCGGTCCTCCGGTTCACGTCCAGCCGCCGGCGTGCGGCCCGGCCGCCCTCGGGAGATGTCGCGAAGAACTGGACGGGGGCGTCGACCTCGTTGCCGTCCGCATCGAACACGCGCGCTTCGAGCGTGGCGGCCTCACCGACCGTGAGGGTCAGCGACGCGGGCGTCACTTTCACCCGGGCCGGCGCGGCCTGGGCGTCGAGGCCGCCCGGCGGAGCGATCAGGAAGAGACCGAGCAGGAGCGTGCCGGCGGTGACGGGCCGGCGCGGGAACGATAACCGTTGCATGAGGTGCCTCTGGGTTGGATCGACGATGGCGTTCGGTAACCATTGTCGTTCGCCCCGCGCGAGGCAACGTCAGCCGGTGGCGGTCCGCCTTCTGCTCACCCAGCCTCGCGACGTGGGCGTAAACCCGGCCGCGCGGAGGTGGGGGGCGGTGGGATGGTCGGCCGGGGACTCCCCGTCGATGGTGCGCACCAGAATGGCGGAGCGGCGGCGGGGTGTGGGGATCCGGGTCAACGCCTCGGCCAGGACGTCCCGCAGCGCGTCGGCGTCTCCTTCCGTTTCTTCCAGGAAGGTCAGGACCCGCCTGCCGGAGCGGCTGACCCAGGCCAGCAGGTGTCCGTCCGCGATCACTACGTGCGAGCCGGCCTTTCGCGCGGGCCGGGCCCCGGTACGATCGGGCCAGGGCAGGGCGGCGCCATAGGGGTTGGCGGGGTCGGTGGACGCCAGGACCCGCACCCGCTCGGTGGAATCGCCACGCGCGCTACGAGCCCTTCTGAGCCGCTCTTCCGCCCCGGGCTGGGCGAACTGCGTGGCTCCCAGCCCCTCCACGAAGTATCCACGGCGAACGCGGCCGGCCTCCTCCAGTTCCTTGAGGACCGGATAGATCGCGGAGAACCCTCCCGGCAGTCCCTCCCCGTGCACGGCCTCACGGGTGAGCACACCATGGCGGGCCAGCAGTTGCCGCGCCTGCGCGGCCGCCCGCTCGGTCCCGTCCGCATTCCCGGCGAGCGGATCCGTGGCCAGGGACCACCGGCCCTCGGCTCCGGCCGGCACGGCCCGGCGGCCAGCGGCGCTTCGGCGCCCTCGCCGGCGTTCGCCGCGTCGGGGTTTTCCCAGCGACCGGAGCGGCGCGAGCGTGTCGTTGGTGACCTCCCCGCTCCACACCAGCTCCCAGAGCGCCGGCAGGAGGTCGCCCACGAACGCGCCGGTTAGGTCCTGAAGCTCGGCGAAGAAGAGCGCTCCGCGTTCGTGCAGCAGCGCCCGGATCTCGTCCGGCAGCGCACCTTCGGCGACGTTCAACGCGGGAGCGATGAGAGAATAGTGATCGCGCAGGTAGAGTCCCACCCGTCCGTCCGATCCGCCCAACGGCGCGAAGCCGCGCCACACGACCTCGCCCGCGTAGCACAGCTCGTCCAGATCACGCGGATCGTACTCCGCCAACCGAGCCGGAAGCACGGCGCGCTCGAGATCCGACAGCGGCAACGGATAGCCCTGAAGATGCTCGATCACGTCGTACACGGCCTCGGATCCCCGCCGTGGCCGGTCCAGACCGTGCCACTGGGCGGCGAACCGGGCCAGCGCCGGCGGCTCCACCGGCTCGATCTCGGCCCGCAGACGAGCCAGCGAAGCCCGCTTGATTTGCTTCAGGACCGACGCGTCGCACCACTCACGTTCCCGGCCGTCGGGTAGGAAGTGCCCCTGGAGCACCCGGCGCTTCTCGACCAGACGAAGGAGCGCGTCATCGACAACGGCGATACCGAGGCCGAATCGAGCGGCCACGTCCGCCGACACGAACGGCCCGTGCGTTCGCGCGTACCGCGAGACGAGATCTCCCACGGGATCCGTCACCGGCTCGAGCAGCGTGACCGGGAGCCCCGGCGGCGGCACCACGCCCAGCGCATCGCGGTAGCGGCTGGCGTCTTCGGAGGCGATCCAGCGCTCCTCGCCCGCCACGCGCACCGCGGCGATGCGCCGGCGGGATGCGAGCGCGTCGAGCCACGCTTCTACGGACTCCTGCCGGTCGGCGCGGGCCCCGACTTCGGCTGTGCTCAAATCGCCCTGGCGCAGCAGGAGGTCGTGCACGTCGTCGGGATCCTTGAGCGGATGGCGGCCGTCGAGCTGGGCCACGCGCTCCGCCACCGTGCGAATGGCCTCGGGGTCCAGGAGCTCACGCAGCTCGGGCTCGCCCAATAGCTCCAGGAGCTTGGCGTGATCGAGCATCAGGGCCTGCGCCCGACGCTCCGCGAGCGGCGAGTCCCCGTCGTAGAGGAAGTTGGCCACGTACCCGAACATCAACGATGCGGCAAAGGGCGACGCGGTCTCGGTGCGCGCCTCCACCACCCGGATACGGTCCTGCTCGATGTCCTCCAGGAGCGCCGTCAACGCGGGCATGTCGAATACGTCGCTGAGGCAATCCCGATAGGTCTCGAGCACGATGGGGAAGTCCGAGAAATCCGACACGGCCCGGAGCAAGTCTGCGGAGCGGCGTCGCTGCATCCAGAGCGGCGTGCGCTTTCCGGGCCGACGACGGGGCAGGAGCAGCGCCCGCGCGGCGTTCTCCCGGAAACGCGCCGCGAAGAGCGCGGTGCCGGCGAGCTCGTTCACCACCAGGTCCCGCACCTCCGAGGAAGCGGGGAAGAACAGGGCGCGATCGGGCGGGTCGTCCGCGTCCGGAAGCCGAAACACGATGCCGTCGTCCGACCACATTGTGTCCACTTCCAGCCCGTACTCCTCGCGGAGGCGGGTGGCCACGGCCAACGTCCAGGGCGCGTGCACGCGCGAGCCGAAGGGGGACAGGATGGCGATGGTCCAATCGCCGACCTGGTCCCGGAACTGCTCCAGCACGACGGTGCGGTCGGTAGGGACCGCTCCCGCGGCTTCGGCCTGATCCTTCACCAGCGTGATCAGGTTGCGCGCCGCGCGCTCATCCAGCCCGTACTGTCCGGTCAGCCGGGCTCCGACGGCGTCCTCCGGGTCCTGGCCGATCTCCCGAGCCAGCGTGCCGATGGCCCGTCCGAACTCGGTCGGGCGTCCGGGACCGTCTCCCCGCCAGAAGGGCATGCGACCGGGCTGGCCGGGCGCCGGCGTGACCCACACCCGGTCCAGGTCGATCTCGTCGATGCGCCACGACGTGGCGCCCAGGAGGAACACGTCTCCCTGGCGGGACTCGAAGACCATCTCCTCGTCCAGCTCGCCGACCCGGACGGCGGGCTCGGAGCCGGCCAGGAACACGCCGTAGAGCCCCCGATCGGGAATGGTGCCCCCGCTGATGACGGCGACCATGCGGGCGCCCTTCCTGGCTTCCAGCACACCGCGCACGCGGTCCCAGGTGACGCGGGGGCGGAGGTCGCGGAAATCGTCGGACGGGAACCGCCCGGAGAGCATGTCCAGCACGCCGTCGAACGACCGGCGGGGAAGCTCCACGAACGGGGCGGCGCCACGGACGAGCGCGAACAGCCGGTCCACCTGGATGGGCCCCTCCGCGACGATGGCCACGATCTGCTGGGCCAGAACGTCCAGGGGATTCCGCGGATAGCGGCTCTCCTCCACCCACCCCTCGCGGATGTGCCTGGCGACAGCAGCGGAGGCCAACAGGTCCACGCGGTATTTTGGAAAGATCACCCCTGCCGACACCGCGCCTACCTGGTGGCCGGCTCGCCCGAACCGCTGGATGCCGGAAGCAACCGACGGCGGCGCCTCGATCTGGATCACCAGGTCGATCGCCCCCATGTCGATGCCCAGCTCGAGCGAGCTCGTGGCCACGAGCGCAGGGAGATGGCCGGCCTTGAGTCGGTCTTCGATCTCCGCCCGGGCCGCGTGCGCGACCGACCCGTGGTGCGCCAGCGCCAGCTCCTCGCCGGCCTGCTCGTTGATCGCGCGGGAGAGCCGCTCCGCAAGCCGGCGCGAGTTCACGAAGACGAGCGTGGACCGGTGCGCGCGAATGAGCTCGACCAGCCGGGGGTAGATCGACGGCCAGATCGACGTGAGCGCGGTCTCGTCCTTCCCCGAATCAGACTGACGGCCGCCGCTCTCATCGGCCAGTCGGGTCATGTCCTCGACGGGCACCTCGACCCGAACGTCGAATACCTTCTTCTCGCTGGCGTCCAAGACCGACACCGGTCGGGCCGTTGCCGGGCCGTCGGGAGCGTCCGGCGCCACGTCGTAACCTCCGAGCAGACGGGCGATCTCGTCGAGCGGGCGTTGGGTGGCCGAGAGCCCGACGCGTTGGAGCGGCTCGGATCCGTCCCGGAGTTCTTCGAGGCGCTCGAGCGACAGAAACAGGTGGGCGCCACGCTTGGTGCTGGCCATCGCGTGGATCTCGTCCACGATCACGGTCTCCACCCCTCGGAGCGTCTCCCGGGCTTGGGAGGTCAGCATCAGATAGAGCGACTCGGGAGTGGTGATGAGAATGTCCGGCGGCTCACGGACCAACGCCCGTCGATCCCGAGACGAGGTGTCGCCCGTCCGCACCCCGACCCGAGGCAGCGCGAACGCCACCTCCATGCGCTCGGCGGTGACGCGAATGCCGGCCAGGGGGGCCCGAAGGTTGCGCTCCACGTCCACGCCCAGCGCCTTGAGCGGCGAGACGTAGAGTACCCGAACCGACCGATTCACGGGACCCGGCGGCCCGAACATCAAACGGTCGATCGCGGCCAGGAATGCAGCCAGCGTCTTCCCGGATCCCGTGGGGGCGAGGAGCAGTGCCGAGTCTCCCCCGCCGATGGACGGCCATCCCAACGCCTGCGCGCGCGTCGGCGCCGCGAAGGCCTCGCGGAACCACTGCCCCACAGGAGGGGCAAACCGGGAGAGAGGATCGTCAGACAGGCCACTAGATACCACCAAGGGCCGCCAGCGGTCCAAAGGGAGGGTCGACCCGCCGCCGGTTGGCTCGACCCGGGCCCCTGTCGAATGTCCGGTCCAGCGGCCCACCGGAGTCGGATGTGCCGGAACCCCCGCGTGCCCATGGTTTTTCAACGAAATGCGCGGCGTAGCCCGCCCGAGGCCGCGCTGCCGATCCTCTACGGGAGTCCAGGCATGCTGGAAACGTTACTGCTGCTCGCGGTTTCGGCTCAGGTGGCGCCACTCGCGGAGCCTTCTCCGCAGGAGCCGGCCGTCTACCGGATCGTGCCGGAGGAATCCGTGTTGGCCGTGATAACCGACAAGGGCGGCCTGCTGGGCAGCCAGGCCCATCGCCACCTGGTCGTGGCGTCTCGGTACGAAGCCCTGCTCGAGTTCTCGGCCGACGAGCCCCTCTCCAGCCGCTTTTCCATGGAACTGAAGACCGCCGACCTGGTCGTGGACGACCCGTCCCTGAAGGCCACGTGGGCCGGGCGCATCGCCGAGCTGGGAGTGACGGACGACCTGGGCACCGTCTCCGAAGAGGACCGAGAAAAGATCCGCCGGGAGATGCTGGGCGAAAAACAGCTCGACGCCGAGCATCACCCGGAGATCCAAGTTCAGCTCGTCGGACTTACCTCCGGCGCTGACGGCTCCGGACGGGAGGGCTTTCCCGTGATCGCGGAGGTGGCCGTCTCGATCAACGGCCAGACCGTGCTGAAGGACGTGCCGGCCCGCTTCGAGGTGGACGGGGACCGCGTCACCGTCGAGGCGCTCGGAGAGTTTACGTTCCGCGAGTTCGGCATCTCGCCCTACTCCGCGTTCCTGGGCACGGTGAAGGTGAAGAACGAGTTTCACATGTACGTGTATTTGCACGCCGCTCGTCGCTGACTTCGCGCCGACACCTTCTCTCACGTCCAGCCGAACGGGATCTCCATGCCGGCAAACCGAACGTTGACCGGGCTCCTGGCCGCCATGCTCGCGTGTTGGTCCGTCGAGGCGGCAAACGCCCAAACCGTGATCGAAGAGACGACCGAGCTGGAGGCTGAGGCCCCGGAAGCGTGGGCCATGGCCTACTACACGTCGTTGACGCTCTTCCACTCGTTCGGTGCCCCGCGTCGGGTTCGTGCCGGAGAGCTGACGTTCGGCTTGGAAGGAGGGCTCATCCCCCAACTCTCGGAAGCGGACCGCAGGGTGGGGTTCGGCGGCACCAAGCTCGAGGACACAAACAAATCCAGGCTATTGGGGAGGTTGCGCTTGGCGGTGGGTCTCCCCGGCAGCGTGACGGCCGAGCTGGGCGTCGTTCCGCCCGTCGAACGCAACGGGGCCAAGGCCACGCTGTTCGCGGGATCGATCGGCCTGCCCTTGAACGAGCGGGACGGTCTACGCGTCGGGGCGCGGATCTACGGGCAGTTGGGCACCATCGAAGGGGACTTCACGTGTGATCGAGCGTCCTTCGAGAACGGCACCGACATCGGGGTCATCTGCGAGGCCGTTTCGTCCGACGAGATCGACCAGCGCTACGCGGGAGGCGAGCTGAGCGCGTCCGACACCCGCGGGAATTGGGAGTTCTTCCTGGCCGGCGCGCTCAACTACCTGGACCAGGAGTTCCGGGTCGATGCCCAGTATCACTTCAGCGGCACGACCACGTCGATTCGGTCGTTCGAAGTGTTGCAATCGACCCAGTGGACGTGGTCCGTCCATGGCGGCGTCAAGTATTTGCTGGCCGGCGGGTTCGCGGTGGGGGCGGGGGCCTTCTACTCGCCGCTCGAGATCACCCGGCCACCGGCCGACGGCCCGTCGAACGAATCACTGTTCAACGTGCGTGCGCTGCTCGAGTGGACGCCGGGTGGGCGGTCCCGCGGGTCGCGCGTGCTGCTTCCCTAGCGGGGACTCAGTTCGTCAAGCGGTATACGAACTCCAGCCAACGTTCGCCCGTGATCTCTCCGGAAGCGTCGTACAGGTCCTGGCCGTCGATCGAGACGCTCATCCGCACCGAGGCCACCACCGTGGTATCGGGATTGGAGAGCCGGACGAAGAAGCGGTCGTTGAGGCTGATGCCGTAGGTCTGGTTGAACGGGAGCGACGCCACGGAAGAGGTGTCCGAGCTGTTCAGCTCCACATCCGTGCTGCTGGTCTCCGGGTCGAGCACGACGACGAAGTCGGTCGACGTGAGGAGGGCCAGAGGCACCGAGCTCGACCCGACGATGGATACTACGGCGCGCTCGGCGCCCTCGTCGGGCTCGAAGAGGGCACAACCGGTGGCTGTGAATAGGATGGTCAGGGCGGCTACAGCCCGCACGATGGGCCGCATCGGCCACTCCGGAATTGACGACATAGACTTTGGTAACTGGGTGAAAATCTCGCGTGCCGGCTCCGGGCCGCTCGATTGGTGGCTCCCCGGCCGCAAACAGTATAACGACGATTCTGTGCGGAAACGGACAGGATGTTCCGTGCGTGTGTCTCGGAGGCCGTTTTCGGGCGCTCGGCTCGGGCCCGCCGAACGGCCAGAAATTCCCCGTCCGTTTTTCGGTGGCGGGGTGCCGGTAGCGCGTCTATTGTGGGCCATGGCCGATGTGGCGTTGCCCTCCAGGGGCCGGATGCTTCAAGCCCTGCTTGCCCGGGATGCCGCCTTTGAAGGCATCTTCTTCACCGGGGTGGTCACCACCGGGATCTTCTGCCGTCCGACCTGCCCTGCGCGCACACCGCGGCCGGAGAATGTGGAGTTTTTTCCCCGGGCCAAGGACGCGCTCGCCGCCGGGTTTCGCCCCTGCCGCCGGTGCAGGCCCCTGCTGCCGGCGGGTGCCCCGCCGGAATGGCTGGACGACCTTCTCCGCGAAGTGGAGTCCGATCCGGACCGCCGGTGGTCGGACCGCGATCTGCGCGCGTTGGGACTCGGTCCGGAACGGGTCCGCCGTTGGTTTCGCCGGCATCACGGCATGACATTCCACGACTATGCCCGGGCCAGACGACTGGGCCGGGCGCTGAACGCCATTCGCGGAGGAGCGGCCGTGAGCCGAACCGCCTACGATCACGGATACGAGTCTCTGAGCGGGTTCAATGCTGCGTTCAAGAACGTGTTGGGAGCTGCGCCCACGGCGGCCAAAGACGCCGCAGTGGTTACGGTCGACCGCCTCCTCACTCCGCTGGGGCCCATGGTCGCCGGAGCTACGGAGGAGGGGCTGTGCCTGCTCGAGTTCGCGGATCGACGCATGCTCGAGACCCAGCTGAGGCGACTGACGTCGCGCTTGAGCCCCTGTGTGTTCGCCACGGGGCGAGTCGAGTGGCTCGACCGGATCGAAGACGAGCTGAACGCCTATTTTGCCGGACGCCTGCGGAGCTTCACCACTCCGCTGCTACTTCTCGGCACGCCCTTTCAGGAGTCGGTGTGGCGAGCCCTGCTCCAGATCCCGTGGGGAGAGACGCGGAGCTACGGAGAGCTGGCCGCACGAATCGGCAGGCCGTCGGCCGTGCGCGCGGTGGCCCGGGCCAACGGAGACAATCGGCTGGCGATCGTGGTGCCTTGCCATCGGGTGATCGGGGCGGACGGCAAGCTGACCGGATACGGCGGCGGCCTCTGGCGGAAGCAGCGACTGCTGGAGATCGAGCTCCAGACTTCGCTGGGCATCTAGTCGATCTAGTCCCCCGGAGACACGTCCGGAGGGGTCACGTCGGGTTGCTGAAACAGCCGAGATGGGCCGATCCCCGCTTCGGCCAGGCCGGCCACCACGAAGTCGACGAACCCGTTCCAGTCCACGGGGCAGTCGTTGTGGGCGCAGGGCTGCGGGATCAGGGTGGCGCCCGAGTTGACCCGAGCGACCGCCTCACCGTGTCGGAACGGGATGATCTCGTCGTCGGTGCCGTGGAATACCCAGACGGGCCCGGTGAACTGCTCCACAGCCGTGAGGTTGTCGAACCGGTCCCGCACCAAAAAGCCCGGCACGAGGTATCGGGAGGCCAGATCGGCAGTGCGGGTGTAGGGGGACTGGAGCACGAGGCCGGCCAGCGGACGCCGGAGGCCGAGCTCCGAGATCACGCCGGTTCCGAGTGAGCGTCCGAACCCAACCACGGCTTCGGGATCCACGTCCGGGCGCTGAATCAACCAGTCGTAGGCGGCGGTCATGGCGTCGCTGATGGCGCCGTGTGAAGGCTGTCCGTCGGACGTTCCGTACCCCGGGTACTCGACCATGAGCACGCCGAGTCCGGCTTGCGCGAACCGTGACAGACCGACCGCACCGTGTCCAACCAACTCGCCGTTTCCGTGGGCGTAGATCATCGCGGGAAGCCGCCCGCCCTTCGGGTGTGCGGGCAGGTACCAGGCGTCCACGCCTCCGGCCGGCGTTTCGAGGCGATGGAGCTCGACGTCCAAGGACGGCGGCGGTCCCTGTCGGACGTCTGCAGGAAGGTAGGCGCCCACGAACACGACCCTCCGTTGCACCGCAAACAGCAGGGCCGCGTAGACCAGATACACCAACACTAGCGCGAGCAGGAATCTCATCTGTGACAGTCGACTAGAGTGACTCCCCGGCGCGAAGCATATCGAGTGTGCGGGCCACTCGACGCTCGCGCGTCTCCGCCTTCTTGGCTTCCGCCACCCAGCGGGCGAACTCCTTCCGATGAGTGAAAGAGCGTTTTTCGTAGAGCGCCTTGAGCTCCGGATCGCCTTCCAGCGCTTCGGCCAGCGCGGGCGGCACCTCCACGACGCGGGGCGAGTGATCTTGCGTCAACGTGATGCGGATGCGGTCGCCAACGGACTTTCCGACGGCCTCGCGCGTGGCCTTGTGGATCCCCAGCACGTGCCCCCCGGCCATGGGCGCAATGGAAGACTTGGCCTGAAACCCGTCGTAGGTGGCGATCACCCGTACCGTGCGGCCCGTGCCGAATGCCTCCTTGACGTCGAATGGCACCTTGATCCAGGCGCCGCCTCCCCGTCCCGCTTCGATCAACCCCTCGAACTCGTGCATTGGATTAGGCCTCCTCTCGGCGGGTTGGCGTCATTGCCGCTGCTGAAACCATCGTCAAGCGGACCCGGGGTGTCCATCCTCGTGGCGACGGCAACGCGGAAAGATCTACTTTCCGATCCCACTTCTCCATCTCGGCGAGGAAAGACATGAGAGATCCGTCCGATTCCGGTCCGCTCGACCAAGTCCCAGACGGTCTGGGCCGTCGAGAGTGGATCCGCATCAGCGCCTTGGGCGCGGGAGCGGCGGCGCTCGGCGGCTGTGCCAGCCCCCGGCCGGTCGCTCCGCTTGGCCAGGCACCGGAGATCCTGCCGGCCGCGAGGCCGCTCGACGTCGTGCGGGTCGGGTTCGTGGGTGTGGGGGGGATGGGATCGGTACACGTGCAGAACCTGCTCGCGATCGAGGGTGTCGAGCTGACTGCGGTGGCCGACATTCGTCCCGAGCACGCCGAACGCGCGGCCACGTGGGCGGTGGAGGCGGGCCGACGCCGTCCCACGCTCTACACTCGGGGGGAGCGCGACTTCGAGCGAATGTGCGCGGAGGAAGACCTGGATCTGGTGTACACGGCCACTCCCTGGCGTTGGCACGTGCCGGTGTGCTTGAGCGCGATGCGGAACGGCAAGCACGCCGCGACGGAGGTGCCGGCGGCCACGTCCATCGAGGACTGCTGGGCGCTGGTGGAGACCGCGGAGTCCACCGGGCTCCACTGCGTCATGATGGAGAACGTCAACTACGGCCGGTCGGAGCTGATGGTCCTGAACATGGTTCGCGCCGGTGTGTTCGGGGAGATCCTTCACGGAGAGGGTGGCTACCTTCACGATCTCCGAGAGATCAAGTTCGCGGACCAGGGGGAGGGCCTGTGGCGAAGGGAGTGGTCGAGGAGGCGGAACGCCAACCTCTACCCCACGCACGGCCTGGGTCCGGTGGCCAACTGCATGAACATCAACCGCGGCGATCGCTTTGCCCGTCTGGTGTCCTTTTCCAGTCCCTCACGCGGCCTGCAGGACTGGGCGGCGGCCCACTATCCCGAAGGCCACGCGAAGAGGCGGGAGACGTACGCTCTCGGTGACGTGAACGTGAGCCTGATCCGGACCGCGTTGGGACGCACGATCTACGTGGGCCACGACACCAACCTCCCCCGACCCTACAGTCGCATCCACACCGTGCAGGGTACGCGCGGGCTGTTTCAGGGCTATCCCGATCGGGTCTACGTGGAAGGCCGGAGCGAGGCCCACCGCTGGGACGATCCGGACGTGTGGCGCGACCGCTACGAGCATCCGCTCTGGGTGCGGGAGCTGGAGGCTCGGACGGAGCGGCCCGGGCACGGTGGCATGGACTTCCTGGAAGACCAGCGCCTGGTGTACTGCCTTCGGCATGGTCAGCCCACCGACATGAACGTGTACGACGCCGCTGCGCTTTCTGCGGTGATTGAGCTTTCCGAGCGATCGGTGGCCGCCGACGGAGCGCCTCAGGACTTCCCCGACTTCACCGGCGGCCGTTGGAGAGAATGGCCGGAGTGGCCCATCGTTTCGGAAGTCTGACTACCGGGCTTCGTATTCCGCGGTCACCAATTCACGGAGCGGCACCACGGAGCCGCGTCCGGTCAGGGCGCGGAGTGCCTGGTCCGCCAGCTCCAGCTTGCGTTCGAGTCCGATCGCCATGCCGGGGTGACGGGAAATCCGTTCGTCCAGATCGTCTGCGCGAACGCACATGAAATCCACGGCGTGGAACGTGTACGACACGTTGCGCCGACGGGCGCGGGCCCAGGCTCCGACCAGGCGATTCAACGCGTCCGGCAGCAGGAACGAGGGCGTGTGGTAATAGGGAAGGCGGACGAACGGCAAGGTCGTGACGGGCACCTCGACGATGGGTCCGCGCACCGTGTCCCGTCGGTGGATGCGTGTGGAGCGAAACACCTCACGCCATCCGGAATCTTGCGGCGTCTTGTTCGCGCCCTCAGCTGCCCGCGTGCGGATGGCTCGCCGCATCATTGGCAGCAGCGGTGACGGGTAGGAGGACGCATCGTAGGCGTATCCGGCTTGCGCGAGCGATGCCAACACCCGGTCGTCGATGCCAAAGCTCGGAGCCCGGAACCCGACCACCTCGGCATCGGTGACCTCTTCGAGCGTGGTCCGGGAATCAGTCACCTCCGACGCGAGCCGCACGGGACGAAGCCCCGTGAACGGAACCGGGTGGGTCATGGAATGGCTCGCGACCTCGTGCCCTCGGCGCACCACCTCTCGAACGATGTCGCGGTATGAACGGGCTTCCGAGCCGATGAGAAAGAAGGTGGCCCGGGCGGAGTGGGTGTCCAGCAGGTCCAGAAAGCGCGGGAGAGCCCGTGTGTATGCTACTCCGGTCTCCGGTGGACGCTCGAAGCCGTATCCTTCCAGGTGGCTCGCGACCGAGTCTACGTCAATGGAGAGTCCAGCGAGGGTCAACCGCGCTCCTCGATTCCAGCCAAGAGTTGCGAGACGGTCCTGCGTGCCTGTCCGGCCGCCGAGTTCCACGAGGTGACTTCAGGATAGATCTGGGCCGTCGTGGAAAGGTAGACGGCTCCGGGCGCCAACTCTGTCGGCGGACGGAGCTCGGCATACCCGGTGGTATAAATCGGCTCCACGAACGGCGTACGGAAGACGAAGGAATCGTTCACCGCGGTCCGCGGAACGTCCGGAAACAACGCGAAGAAGGCGTCCAGATACCGCTCTCTGATTGCGTCATCCGACTCGGTGAACAGCGGGTCGGTGCGATGTACGTAGTTCAGTAAATAGACGAGGTGATGACCGTCGGTCTCTTCGAGCGAGCGCACTCTGGTGCTTTCCACCACTCCGCGGAAGGGGACGTTCGGATCGATCACCGCCAGCCAGTAGTGGTCGATGACGGACCGGTCCATCAGCAGCACCAGGTTGACCACGCCCTGGTAGTCCACCCTCTGCGGAAGCTTGTCCAGCCACGGCTGGAGGCCGGGCCCGGCCATCTGCTCCAGCAACACCATCGGCACCGTGGACACGACACGATCCAGCTCGTGGCGCTCACCTCCGGCGTCGACTACCGGCCTTCCGCTCCCGTCCAGATCCAGCCCCTCCACAGGGGTGGACAGCCGAATGTCGACGCCTCGATCGACGAGTTGTCCGGCAAGATCTTCTGCGAGCGCCCGGTAGCCGCCCCGCGGATAGCCCTTGACCTCCTTGCCGGTCGACTTCTCCCGGCGGAACCGGCCCCAATACCACGCCGCAGGAATCCGGTCCCAAGCGCTGCCGAACTTGGCCTCCAACAGGGGGCGCCAGAAGCGCTGAAAGGCGCGGACTCCGGAGAGCCCGGTCAGCCACCGATGCGCGGTGATCTTGTCCAACCGCCCGCCGTCGCGGACCATGCCGCCGACCAACCCTGTCCAACCCAGACGGAGTCGGTCCCAGAGCGAGACGGCCTTGAACCGGAGGAGATCGACGGGGCCGTTGAGAGGGTAGACCGTCCGCCCGTGCATCATCGCGAACGACGAATCGGTCCAATACGGGCGGTCGTCCAGGCCGGCCTCGGCCATCAGGCGCAGAAGCTCTACGTCGGACGGCAGCATGACGTGATAGAATCGCTCGAGGTCGATGTCCCCGTAGCGGAAAAACGTTCCCAGTCCGCCCAACTGGTCCGAGGCCTCGAACAGCGTGACGCGGGCTCCACCACGGGACAGGTGGTGGGCCGCGGCCAGGCCCCCGATCCCGCCTCCGATGATACCCACGCGGAGGCCGTCGGAGGACGGCTCCGATTCCGGGGTGACGGGACGTTCGGTAAGAGACGACTGGGGTACAGGTGCGTTCAACGTGAACCTGCCAAAGTGAAGCCATGCGGGGTCGATGCCCTGTAGAGACGGGCGCCCGCGAATTCCTTTTCGAGTGTCAAGCCAACGGACTCCGTGAGCGCCGCGAGCAGATGTCCGTCCGGATCGCCGTGAAACTCCCGCGAGTACACGAACCAGAACGGGGTTTGGGCCGCAGCGGGGTCACCGATCATCTCCGCGACGATCTTCTGCGCCTCGGTGGCGTTCGTCACAGACGCCAGTTCGGAGTCCTCACCGGGCACGCCGAGAAGGACCCAAGGCCCTTCCATGTAGTGGCTCAACGCCCGGGCCATGTATTCCGCACAAACGAACACCGGCACGTCGGTTCGCTGGGTCGTGGCCAAGTACTGGGCCACGCCTCGCATGTCCTCGGTGTGATAACGGAGATCGGTACGCTGATGGTGTAGCCCGACCAACTGAATCAACGCGATGCCCAAAACGGAAAGGCGGGTCCACCTTCCAGCCTCTTCGCTGGTGGCTCCGGCCGCGATCCAGATCAACACCGGTATCACGCACCAGGCCACGAAGCGCACGTTGTAGGTTACGCCCGCCAACAAGCCGAGTCCGCCGGCAAGCATCAGCGGCAGCACGGCGAGGATGACGAGCATGGACGCCCGTCTCCATTTCAGGGTCCGTAGCCCCGCGAGGAGCGGTGCTATCAGGAGGATGCCGAGGGCCACCAACCAGGGCGCGGCCATGCGAGCGGCGGTCAATGCGTCCAGCGTGTTGAGCTCGGCCTTGGACGGCCCGAGCGCGAATCCGCTGAACATCGCAAAATACGTATAGCCGAAGGCACCCAGTCCCATGGGCCTCGGCATACGGATGCTGGTCTGATAGGCCAGGTCGCCGGAGAGCAGCGGCAGGACGGCCAGTGACATGAGGCCGACGATTACGTAGGCGCCTAGCGGCTCCGCGGCGAAGGCGCCACGGCCACGCACGATGATGAGCCCCAGGAACGAGGCCGCGACGAACAGCGGGAAGTAGTAGTGGGTGTAGACGCCCAGGACGCACGCGAGCGCAAACCCCAGCCAGGGGCCCAAGTCGCCGCTTCTCGCTCCGCGGACGAAACAATACAGGGCCGCGGCGACCAGGGTCACGTAGAGCGAGTAGGGTCGCACCGACTGCGAGTAGAACACGTGAAAGGCGGACAGCGCGAGGAGGCCCGCGGCCACCAGTCCGGTCCGCTCACCTCCGATCTCACGGCCGGCCGCCCATATGGCGAGTACTGCGATCAACCCCAGAAGCGCGGAGAGTCCGCGAGCCGCGACGTCGCCTGGGAACACCGACAGCCACGCCTTGAGCAGAGCCACGTACAGCGGCGGGAACGAATCGGCCAGATGGATCAGGTCCGGGTAGGGATGCTGTATGTCCCGGAGGACCGCGGCCTCGTCCATGGAGAACGACTGCAGGTCGAGCCCCCAAATCCTGACGATCGCGGCCACGCCCAGGATCGTCAGCAGCCACAACCAGCGCGTGGAGCCGTTCACAGAGTCACGCGGGATGGCCCGACGTGAAGACGGCCGGGACGGTGCGAGCCATGATCAGCACGTCCTCGACCAAAGACTTCTTCTGCACGTACTCGAGGTCGTACTCGGTCTGGCGGAGCAGGTCGTCGGTGCCGTTCGCCGCCGGCACCCGGAGTTGCGCCAGTCCGGTGATGCCGGGACGAACCGAGTGACGGGCCGAGTATCCGTCGACTCTGTCTCTCAGCCGTTGCACCGCTTCTGGCGGCGCCGGTCTCGGCCCCACCAGGTTCATGTCTCCCCGAACCACGTTGATCAGCTCCGGGAGGCGGTCCAAACGGTAGCGGTCGAGCACGCGGCCTACGGGAGTGAGGGGAGGGGCATCCCTGAATCCGTCGGCCGATCCCCGGCCAGCGCCACGGCGGTCTTCATACCGGGTACGGAACCGGAGAATCTCGAACGGCGCGCCTCCCAGATCCTCCCCGCGGCGACCCGCGGCGACCGGCGCGAGCCTTCGCCGATCCTTCCCGACCCGTACCTCGCGCGTGAAGAGCGGGCCTCCGGATGACAGCTTCACGGCCGCGGCGGCAGCCAGGAAAAGCGGTGCCGCGAACGTGAGCCCGGCGACGGCCATTCCGGCGTTTACCGCCCTGGCGAGCGCACCGTCTCCTCGAACCGGGCTCGAGTCGGGCGGCGGCACCGGAGGGAACCCGGCACGGTACGCGCCGATGACCGAGGCGTAGCGCCGCGTTGTGCGGGCCACCTTCATCTTGCTGGCGCCTTCCTTCAGGTCATACCGGAGGACCAACGGAACCTCGCTCACACGGGCGCCCAGCGTCGCCGCACGAAGCAGCAACTCCACCATGCACGCGAATCCGTTTTCGGTGATGAAGGTGTCGGGTCCGTACGCCTCGATCAGTCGGCGGAGCAGCTCGCCCCTGTATGCCCGGTAGCCACAGGAATAGTCACGGGCCCCCTCGACTCGAGCCATGAGTTGCATGATTCCCGACGCCGCATGGCTTATGAACTTGCGGTGAGGCGGCACCCCGACCTCGGCCCCACCGGGCTCGAACCGGGAAGCGATCACCACGTCCGCTCCCTGCAGGAGCTTTGTGATCATGTCCGGGATCAGGTCGGGGTCGTGCGTATTGTCCGCGTCCATGGTGACTACCACCGTGGAGTCGGCGGCGGCCCTCAGGCCCGTCCGCATCGCCGCGCCCAGTCCCTTGTTGACCCCGTGTTCGACGAGTCTCACCGGAAGGGTCCGGCCGACGACGCGCGCAATGGCTGCGGTCTGGTCCGACGATCCGTCGTCCACGACGACGATTTCCCAGTCGAGGCTTCCGTGTTCCCCGAAGCTGCGACGGGCCCGTTCTGAAGCCAGCGCTTTCCCGATCCGGCGGAGCAGGGTCTCGATGCACGCGGCTTCGTTGTACGCCGGCAGCACCACCGACAGCGTTCGATTCTGAGTCATGCGCACGTGAGCAAAATAGGCACTTCCCGTGGGAAAGTTGCCCGAGAGGGTGACAAGGAGCTGTCTAAAAATGCGAGTTTCGAGCCGCTGCCGGGAACCACGGAATCAACCTGGGAAAAGGCGCATAAATCCTTACTTTTATGACGCTTCTGGTTTCGTTTGTCCAGCGGAGCCGGTGGTCGGAGCGTTGCGCGTAAGCGTCGCTCCGTGGCCGGGGCGCATCGGTGGCGAGTGCGTTCGGGTCTTGCGGGTCAACCTTCGTGCCCTCCGTAGACGGTCGCGTGCGTCGGCGCCCGAGTGCTCAGGCGGGTCGCACCGGAATAGTGAAGCTTCCGGCAGCGGCAGTAGCCGACAAGCCGGGCCAAGCCGCTCAAGCCGGTGCCCAGCGGAGCCGCAAACGCGCCCATGATGCCCGCGCTGATCGAGGCTCCCACCCTCAACGCGGCCGCAACCGAATCGGTTGGGAGAATCCAGGCGGAGCGCCCGACTGCAACCAGCTCCGAACCCCAGACGAACGACGCCGCGGACAACGCTCCCGCTACCACCGTGCACGCGACGAGACCCGGGACTTCGAACGCGTTCGGGACGAGACGGACCAACGGATTCCAGTTCCACGGGACCGCCGCTACGACCAGGTACAGTGCGGTTGCAAGCCCGATGACCGCCAAGAAGGCCTGTCCGATCCGGTTCGCTCGCTCCCGTTCTCCGCGAGCGCCGGCCTCCATGGCTCGGGGGCCGATCACGGACGAGAGTCCGGTCCCGAGCACCACGACCGGCTGCGCCACGACCCTGGCCGCCTCGGCGAACCCCAGCGCCGCCGCTCCTCCCAGTCCGCCGATCAGGGCCGATCCGATCAGATCGGCACCTCGGGATACCACTGTCGCCGAGACCAGCCAACGTCCCGCCTCCACTAACTCGCCCAGTCCCACCCGTACCTGATCCGCCACCCGCCAAAATCCCGACAGACCGTAAGCGACCGTCACAGATGCCAGGTTGGCCAGCGTCAGGGCCCCGAAGGGCACCCAGGCCCGTGGCACGCCACGGGCGTGCAACCAATACAATGCGACAACGGCCGCCAGAAACTGAACCATCGAGACGATGGCCGCCTGATCCGACTTGGACGCGATGTGGAGTGTGCGGCGGCAGTGGTCCTGCACCGGGGAGATCATTCCGCAGGCGGCGCACGTCAACGCGATGCCCAAGACCACGTCCTGGGTGACCTCGGGGGCCATCAGCCAGGCCAGGGCGGTGACGACCGGCGAGATCAACATCACCAACGGCAGCAGTCGCAGCGTCTGACGGAGCAATCCCTCTCGGCCGTCGTCGAGGGTGGCCACGGCCCAGGCCTCTGCGGGAACGAAGATCAGCTTTCCGGCCAGGGCGGACGCCATCACGAAGGCGCTGAAGAACAGCGCGTACACACCCAGGATGTCGGATTCCAGCAACCGGGCTGCGTAGAGGCCTATGCCGAAGGTGGCGAGGGACGCGAACCCGGAATCGAGGAGTCCGGCGGAGATCAGCCGGGAGCGGTCCACGCCAGCTCCTCGGGCTTCGCAGGGCTAGCCCTTCCGTTCCGAATCGCCAGTGCCTTGCCGTAGATCTCCAGCAGTCGCCGAAGGTTGGTCGGGGCGGTGTATCGAGCCGTGAACTCCGCGCGAGCCCGAGCTCGCATGCCGGTGGCCAACGACTCGTCTCCGCCCATGCGCCGGATGCAGGCAGCCAGCCCATCGACGTCGCCGGGGGCGAAGAGCATGCCGGTCACACCGTCCCTCACGAGGCTCGGAAGCGCACCGGCGGCTGCGGCCAACACGGGCGTGCCTCGGGCGTAGCTCTCGACCACCGTGCGGCCGAAGGGCTCTTCCCAGATGGAGGGCACAATCAAAAATGCTGCCCTGCCCATGAGGTCCAGCACGTCCTCGTTAGTTCGCGCGCCCAGCCATTCGAGGCCCGGCACGACGTTCGATGCGGCTCGCACCACGGACTCGAGCGGACCTTCTCCCACGACGCGTAGCGGGACTTCGCCGTTCAGGCGCTTGGCCGCTTCGATCAGGATGCGGATGCCCTTTTCCTCGGAGAGACGGCCGACGAACAGTCCAAATCCGCCTCCCCCCGGCCCGGGCCCCGGATCCGAGGCGAGGAAGTTGGGCTTGGTGTGGAGCTTCTCAGCCGGAAGGCCCAATCGCTCGAACAGGCCACGACCATGATCCGACAGCGTGATGTAGGCGTCGACCGACTTCCGCCACGTGCCGATCAGACGGTGCGTCGTGAGCATGGCGGCGGTGGTCAACGTCGCACCCCGGTTGTTCCGGTAGCAGCGGTGCGCCACCGCCGGCCAGGGCCAGCGCGCAAGCGTGCAGTCGGTGCACACGCGCCCTGCTCTGAGAAACGTGCCGGCCGGACAGAACAACCGGTAGTTGTGCAGCGTCTGCACCACCGCTGCACCCTCTTCGTGCGCGGCCCGTAGGACCGCCGGCGACATTGAGGGAAACGTGTTGTGGAAGTGTACGACCTGCGCTCCCGAGCGGCGGATCAGGTGCCTGAGCGCGTCCGCCCGATCCCGGTTCCACACGGCCTGCGCTGCAAGAGAAACCGGGGAGCGCTCGTTCAGATCGGCGTTGTTCGCCGTGAAGGAGCGAACGTCGTGTCCCGCCGCCTGCAGGATGTCCCGTTCGTCGTGGAAGACCCGGTCTTCGCCACCCGACTGCCGGTAGTAGGTGTGCGCAACGACAATGGTCAGCGGGTCCATGCCGGGGCCTCTCGACAGTGTCTTTCCGCAAGCAAAATCGCCACCGTTCCGAAAAACAGGGCCGCACCGGGAGGGCCGGCGACGCTCGGATCGGTGAGTGAAGTCAGTACCAGGAACGTGAGGCTGCCCACAATGAACATCTTGGTAACCGCGTGGGTCGGCGTCAGCAGCGGGGTCCGGATCGCTCTCACTGCTGCCACCGAAATCGGAACCCACAGAAGAAGCGCGCCGAGTATGCCCAGGTCCAGCACCGACTGCAGCGGACCGTTGTGAACGTGGCCGGCCCAGACGAACTCTTCGATTAGAGGGCCGCGCGAGGCCACGAACCCGTACCCGGTCAGAAGCCGCTCCGCCGCCAGGCCCATAGCGCCGATCCACAACTCCAGTCGGCCCCCGAAGGACAACAGATTTGCTGTCCCCTCGGACCGCAAGAACATCTGGAGCACAGTGCTCTCTTCCACGTTGAGATCCACCAGGGTCATCAGTGGGGAAGCCAGGGCCGTTGCCAGCACGACCAGTCCCACGATTCCGACCACGACGAACGCCGCTTGACGCACGCTGAAGTGGCGCACGGCGATCATCGCGGCCACCGCGGCGAGCAGGCCGGTCAGTGGGGCGCGGGACGCTGTTAGGGCGCCTGCACCCGCCAAGAGCAGCGCGACGACGATGGCAGACATGGTCACCCATGGTCTGGTCGTCACGTGCTTCCGCGCCAGCACGGGCGTCAACACGAGGATGGCGGCCAGGCCGGCGTGCATCGCGCATTGAATCGGATGATCGGCGAACCAGGCGAAGCGGGGCGCTCCACTGAACCAGTCGGTTCGGCTCCCGTTGGCCCATGGGAAGATCAACGCCATTGCGGTGGCCGTGAGCACGATGGCCGCGTACGAAAACCCCGCGTTGGCGAGCAGCTTTCGGGTGGGCACCAGACGCACGAGCGTGACTGCCGCAAGCACCAGGATGACGGTTTGCAGGCCACGCACCGCCGTGAAGGTGGGGCTCACGGACCAGAGCGTGGTCACCGTAACCCAAGCCGCATACGCGTAGAGCCAAAGCTCCGCTCGCGTAGCGCGGAAGATGGGCTCCTTACGCGCGTACAAGACCACCAGGATCAACGCGAGCAGGGCTCCGTACACACCCAACTCGAACAGCACGTTGGCGTCCACGGTGCCTTCCAACGACTCGGCCGCGGAGCGAATGCGGAACTTCATGCCACCCAAGATCAGCGCCGGAACCACCAGACTGAGCGCCAACGTGGACCGGTTCGCCCCTACCCAAAGGAGCGCCAGGCCGCCGAAGACGGCGGCTGCGGCCAGGAGGGCGAGTGGCGGTTGTGTGACGAGTACCACGCCTGCCAGCAACCCGCCCGCGATCGGTACCAGCAGGTCCAACGGGGTCCGTTGGACCGGGCCCATGACTGGGCGGGAGGCAGGTGCGACGTCCATGACCCTAGGCTCTAGCTGCGCTTCCGCAGACGCCCCGTAGCCATACGGAGGATGAACTCCGGGTTGTTACGCAGATAGCGTGGACCCAGTCGACGGGGCTCGCTGACCAGCCGGTAGAGCCACTCCAATCCGCTCCGTTGCATCCAGGGCGGAGCCTGGCGCTTGAGGCCCGCATGAAAGTCGAAGGCGGCGCCCACACCGATCATGACTGCGCCGGGAACGCGACCTACGTGACTCGCCATCCAGCGTTCCTGCTTCGGCGTGCTGAGCCCCACCCACACGATGTCCGGGCGGGTGGCGCTGATCCGTTCGACGATTTCCTGGTCTTCGGCGGGGGTCATCGGGCGGAACGGAGGGGAGTAGGTTCCAACCACCTGCAGCTTCGGATAGCGCTGTACCAGCCGGTCCCGCAGGAGCTCCGGTACGCCGTCGGCCCCGCCGTACAGGAAGTGCCGATATCCTCGCGTCTCGGACGCGCTGCACACGGCGAGCATGAGATCGGGACCGTAGACCCGATCTACGAATCGATGGCCGCGATGCTTGGCGATCCACACCAGTGGCATGCCGTCGGGGACGACCATCCCGGCCCGGTTGTGAATGTCGCGTAGCTCCGCATCACGCTGGCTTTCCATGACCCCGTGCACGCCGGTGACGCATACGTAGTTGGGCGCCTCCCGCCGGATCCAGTGGTCCAGTCGCAGCACCGCGGACGGAATGTCCACCAAGCTCACGTTGACGCCCAGGACCGATGTCCGCTCACCCAACTCGAGTGGGCGCGGCGTCCGCCCGTCCGCCGGGATGGTGGCCTGTAGCGTGCTCATACGCCCGCCGGGACTTGCAGTCCGGCTGCGACCTGCGCTTCGATCCAGCGGTACGTCTCTTCCATCCCGCCTTCCAAGCTGATCTCGGGCTCCCAACCGAGCACCTTGCGGAGCAGGGTGTTGTCGGAATTCCGGCCACGTACGCCCTGAGGGCCGGACACGTGCTTCTTCTCGACCGTGATGCCCGCAATCGTCGCGACCATATCGACCAGGTCGTTGATCGAGATCAGGCGGTCTTGGCCGAGGTTCAACGGGTCGGAGTAGTCCGAGCGCATCAGCCGATAGAGCCCGTTGACGCAGTCATCGATATAGCAGAAGGACCGGGTCTGCTCGCCGTCACCCCAAATCTCCACCTGGTGGTTTCCGGTAAGCTTGGCGGTCGCGACCTTCCGGCACATAGCAGCCGGCGCCTTCTCGCGGCCTCCTTCCCACGTTCCCAACGGGCCGAAGATGTTGTGGAAGCGGACTGTGCGTGTTTCCATCCCGTAGTCGTTGCGGTAGTGCATGCAAAGATGCTCGGTGATGAGCTTCTCCCAGCCGTACGCGTCCTGAGGCTGAGCGGGATACGCGTCTTCTTCCTTGAGCGGCTCCACGTTGGCTTCGAGCTGCCGGTACTCCGGGTAAACGCATGCCGAAGAAGTGTAGAGGTACCGCTTCACACCGTTCACTCGCGCGGCTTCGATCGAGTGCGTGTTGATGAGGATGTTGTTGTGAAGGATCTCTGAATGGTGCGAAGAGATGAATCCCATTCCGCCCATGTCCGCGGCTAGCGCGTAAACTTCATCCACACCCCTGGTCGCCTCCAGGCACGCTGCCCAGCGACGCAGGTCGAGGATCTGGAATTCGTCCGCATCGGTGTCAGAAAACTCGGGATATTTGAGATCCACACCGCGGACCCAATATCCACGATCCTTCAGAAAAGAAACGAGGTGGTGCCCAATGAAGCCTCCGGCTCCAGTGACGAGGATTTTCTTACCCAGCATTGATAATTCCCTTTTTCCGCGTACAGCGGAGGTGATGCGCCTGCAATCTCGATACTACTGATACGTCTTATATGGTCACGCCTCGGGCCCGACGGTGAGGAGGCGTTTCCCCCTCTCCTCGGCCCAGGAAGCCACATTCGGTAAGTCGGTAACCACCAACGCCGCACGGTCGACGAACGACTGAACGTCCCGCGGCCCCGCCACGGGCACGCAATCGATCCGCGATCCGTTGGTGTGTCCGCCGCGTGCGCGGGAGATTACGGCCCGAGCCCGCGGCTGATTGGAGACCGTGGCCAAGAACTTCACCGGGTATGGCTCGGACATTCCGAGGGCCAGCTTCAGTCCTTGCTTCCAACGAAGGTCTCCGGTGTGCGCGATACGCTGATCCAGCGCGACGAGCACGTAAGGATTGGCGGCGGTCGCTTCTGCCGGGAGCGGCACGGTCGCCGGCCCTTCGTCGACGGCCCGCTCCCGGCCAAACAGTTTGAGGAGCGCGATCTCCATCGTCACGAACAGCGTCTCCACCAGGATCAGCCCGTCCAAGAAGGGACTGACGTGATTGATGTAGTAGAGATCGTACTCGAGGTTTTCATGGATCTGCTGATGCCTGTCCGGGCTGAGTTGCCATAGCCCCGTGATCCCCGGTTTGACCTGTAGCCGACGCCGCTCGCGAGCGTCATAGCCCTCGACGATGAAGGGCATTTCCGGTCGCGGGCCCACGAGGCTCATATCGCCCAGCAGCACGTTGATGAGCTGCGGCAGCTCGTCCAGCCCCGTAGACCGCAGCACCCGGCCAAAACCGGTGATGCGCCTGTCGTTGTCTCCTTCTGGAGACAGCGCGTAGGGATCGACGGTCACATACATGGTCCGGAACTTCAGAATGTCGAATGGACGTCCGAGGAGCCCGATCCGCTGGTGCTTGAAGAACACCGGACCCTCGGACCCCATGCGGATCAGGATCATCGAAAGCAGGAACACGGGAGCCGTCACGAACAACAGCACGGCCGCGCCCGCCACGTCCATGGCCCGCTTGGTGCGCCGAAACCGATTGCCCCGGTGTCGGTTGTGGGGCCGGAGCACCGGAATGGCGCTCAGGTCTTCCAAGTAGAACTCGTCCGCGTGCCGCTGCATGAAATTGGGAACCACACCCACGCGAATTCCCAGGCGTGCGGCCTCGTCCAGCACACGCCGCGACTGCTCCGTGGACAGGCGGGACTCGTCGACCAGGATCTGGTCGACCCGTTGGTTTCCGGAGATCGCTTCGAGGTCGTCCGGACGTCCCAGCACCTTGCGAGTGGCGGTGGACAGGGTCGCTTGATTGGTGGTGCAGGTAACGGGAGTGCCGATGGGCAGGTCCGGATCCAGGAAGCCCACGAGCGCATAACCCAGGTGCGGGGCGTCCAGCACCTTCTTCATCAGGAGCCTTCCGGTTTCGCCACATCCCACGATCACCACCTGTTCGCCCATGCTCCCGCTTCCGCGTCGGTAGCGCAGGTAGGCTGCGAACACCCGTCGCTCGATCAGCACCAGCGGAGCCACGAGGGTGAGGGCCACCAAGATCACGATCCGTGAGCTTCCTTCGAGCTTGAGCAGGAAGATCGCGGCCAGGAAGAACGACACGGAGATGGCGACCGCCCGAAAGACCGCCCGGGTCTCCCAGAGGTTCAACACGCTGGCGATGGGCGGGTAGAGCCCGATGCGCCAAGAGCAGAAGACGAAGGCAAGCGCGTAAGCTGCACACAGAGGAGCGTACGTCACCACGTCCGGCATCGAGCGGCCCGGAAGAACTCCGTTCACGATCAACCAACGGTAGAACGCGAAGGCCGCCGCAAAGGCGGCCACCACGGCCGTCAGATCCGCGAGGACGCGGGCTGCGTTGATCAGACGGGGCTCGTTGCGCATCTAGAACCAGGCCCGCGACAAGATGATGGCGGCGGCCGACAGCACCCCACCGACCAGCGTGACGCTGTTGCGGCTGAACCAGCTCCTTTGCGGAACGACGATCTCGTCACCGGACCAGACGGTGGCGCCCACGGCGGCACCAGGATCGATTTCGGCGAACTCTTCGTCCTGGGCGTGCCGTACCTTGAACTCTTCCGTCCGCCCGTCGTCGCTCACCCCACCCGCCAGCGCAATGGCTTCACGGAGGGTCATCGTCGCGTCGACATGGTAGAGCCCCGGGTTCTCGACCGCGCCGAGAATGCTCACACGGTGGAGAAACAGGATGTGGACGTCCTGATTGCGGAGCTGGCCCGCGTAGGCTTCGGTCAGGTGGCGCTTGAGCTCGTCCGTGGGGACTCCCGTGACGTTCCATCGCCCCAGAATCGGCAGCACGACGCTGCCGTTCTCGTCGATCGTGAAGTCACCGCCGAGATCGGCTTCCCGCCAAAAGGTCAACTGCACGACGTCGCCGGGTTGAAGGACGACCGGTCCGGGATAGGAGCGCAGGAGCTCCTGCCCACTGGCGGGGGCCGCGATCAGGGTCGCCAGACCGAACAGGCCGACCCATCTATACAGGCGCTTGGTTGTACTCATGATACGATCTCAGCGGCGCGCAACGCGTGTCCTTCCAGATACGCGGCCTGGCGCCTCGACGGGGGAGTGTCATTGAGGATCATCCCGACCACGTTGGCTCCGCTGCGACGAAGCCTCTCCAACGTAGACGCCAACGCCTCGCGGTCGGTCACACCCTGACGTGCCACCACCACGATTCCGTCGGCCCATGCGCCGACCGAGATGGCGTCGGACAGCAGGGCGCTCGGGGGCGTGTCGATGATCAACGTCTCGAACCGGTTGCGGATGGCCTGGAGTAGATCCGGGAACAGCGGGCGTTGCAGGAGTCCGTTGGAGTCCAGCGTCGCCTGTCCGGCCGGAAGGAAGCCCATGGACCGAGCGAGGTCGGACCCGGCGGCGCCGGGTTTCACGTAACGGAGCACGTCGGGCAGCCGTTCCTCGCCGGAGAGAACCTCGCGGAGGCCGGGCGCCGCGTGGAATCCCAGCATCCTGGAAATGCCTCCGGTTCTCAGGTCGGCATCGATCAACGCCGTCTGAGCGCCCATGCTCGAGCGGGCCAACGCGAGGTTGGCCGCCACAAAGCTCTTGCCTTCGTTCGAGCGAGCGCTGGTCACGACGAGGGTCTTCAAGCGGCCCTCGCCCATGCGGCGAGCCAGGAACTGCAGGTCCGAGGTGAGGCTGCGGAAGGCCTCCCGGGCCAGCTCGTTCTCGATGGCCTCCCTGGTTCCGTTGGTTGCGAGCCCGATGAACAGCGGTCCGGCCACGGGCACGGCGGGAATGGAGCTGATGACCGGGAGGCCGGTTTCACGCTCGGTTTCCTTGGTGCTCTGAATGCTGCGGTCCGCCAGGTCGCGCAGGAGTGCCCAGCCCAAGCCGAGCGCGAGACCCAACATCAGTCCCATCGCGACGTTTCGAGGCAGACTCGGGGCCGAAGGCACGATCGGCATGGACGCAGCGTCCAAGATGCGCACCTCGGGAAGCTCGACGGCCTGGGCGAGCTCGGCCTCCCGGCGACGGGTTTCAATGAGGTTGTAGAGATCGCCGAGCAACGCGGTCTCCCGCTCGAGCCTGGCCATCTCGACCTGTCTGCCGGGGATGGTGGACAGCCGGCGACCGGCGCTGGCGAGCGCCTGATCGTACGACGCCACCTGCGCCGCCAGCCCGGTCTCGTACGAGGCCGCGAACTGGCGAAGCTGCTCTTCGACTTCGCCGATACGGACGGTGAGTGAAACCAGGTCGGGATTGGACTCCGTCCGCCGCAGGGCGAGCTCTGCCCTCTGGTTCTCCAAGTCGATCAGCGTGGTCACGAGCTGGGTTACCGCTTGGTTCTGCAGGAAGGCGGGAAAGCTGGCCAACTGCCGATACTGCGCACCGTTCGTGGCTCCCGCTTCAATGTCCTCGATCAGTCCCGCGAGGGCCGATCGCTCGGCTTCGATCTCACTGCGTTGCGCCATCAAGCCCGCCAACTGACGGGTCTCCTCGGAGGCGCGATCGTCCAGAGCCACGACCCGGTTGGTCGTGCTGTAGACCTGAAGCGAATCCTCCGCGGCCCGAAGCCGTTCTCGCAGGGTTTCGGACTGGCTGGAGAGGAACACCGCGGTTGCCGACGCCTCGGCACGCTGCAGGTCGGTGCGCAGACGCACGTATCCCTCGGACACCTCGCGGCAGAGGTTGAACGCGGCTTCCGGCGACCCACCCTCACAGCGAAGCCCGATCAGGTCCCCTTCCCGCGCCCGACGGCTTACGTGCACCCGGCTCTGTGCGGCTTCCACCGCCTCGGCGAACGGCACCACATCCAAGGTGAAGTCCGCCTCGGCCGGGGCTTCGGGTGCGGTGAACTCGATGCCCGGAGCAGAGATCATGTCACCCGGCATGGCCCCGCCCAGCACGTCCGTGGACTCGGTGCGTGAGAGTCGCCAAAGCGGCCCGTCGCGTAGCAGCCGATAGGTGCCGGGCTCTGCATCCGCCAGCACGTTCAACGACGGGAGGATCTCCGAAGCGGCTCCGGAGACCCCGTCGCCGGAAATGGAAGCGTGCAGCCCCAGCCGCTCAACGGTGGGCTCGATCACCCGCCGCGACCGGATCAGCTCCATCTCGGTGTCGATCTTCCCGGATCGGGCGAACCAGCCCAGCGCGTCGATCACCGGCGTGCCCGACGCCGTCGGGTCGCCTTCGAGGAGAATGGATGCGTCCGACTCCCAGGTGCGTGGAGTCATGAACGTATAGAGCACCGCCGAGCTGACGACGGCCAAGGTCCAGAGCAGAATCCCACGCCTACGTCGCAGCAGCGCCTGGAGCAGCTCACGCACTCCTGCGCCCGGCGGCGGATACGGGGATCCGTGGAAAACCTGCGCGTCGGCGGGAGAGTTCGCGACGCTCGTGGGCCCGAATCGGTGGGCTCCCTCTTCGCGAGGGTCAACCAAATACAACGGTCCTCCGAGGCGATGCTGGGTCTTGACCAGCGGTGGCGACTGCCGCCTCCACGGCGGGGGCCCGCACGCCATTCGGGATAGAAGCCGAGTTACGAGCGGGTGTCGCTACCCTCTCGGCAACGCCGGTGCCAGCCCTACAGTGTTCTTGTAAACTATTGCGTTAAAGCTCGTTGTAGGGTTTTCCACTGTCGGGTCCCGACCCCTGTTCCCGTGGCTCGGCGGCCACGAGGTGTGGACCTCGCGCAACGCCGGGTCACAGATCCCGACCCCTGGAGAGTAGCGGGGCCCGCTCCCAGACACAACGTGCTGATCCACAGGGAGATGGAGCGGGTGGAGAGCCCAGGAAATCAGGGTACCTGGAGTGCCGCTCGCAAGGTTTTTCGGAGGCGCTCGTCACGACGATTCCCTTCCTTTCCGGCCGTACGCTCGGACCAGAATCGGACTGCTTCCGCGTGGAACTCGCTGAAGCGGGGAGCCGGCTCGCCCAGGACCGCGTGTGCCGTGGCGCGATAGAGCACCTCGTCCGCGCCCCGGGGCGCCCACCCGGCATCTTCCCAATCGATCAACGCCAGCCGCCCGTCGGGGAATCGACGGAGGTTCCACGGGGTCAGGTCGCCGTGAAACGGCGTCCAGTGTTCGGGTACGTCCGGTGGACGATCCAGGCCGGAGAGACCGGCTTGAATCTCTGCGAGGATTTTCGGCAAAGGGGGCTGGGACGGAGGACCGTGCGGCGCCGGCGGGAGCGGCTCGAACCCGACCGCGTACCAGTCCGCCACGCTGCAGTCCCCCAGAACGTCAGGTGTTGTGAAGGCCTTGGGGCCGGCAGACCGAACGGCTGAGACCACCTTGCGCTCGAACTCCCGGTTAGGAGTATCCGCTGGCCGAACCTTGAGAAAAGCCGTGGGCCGACCCTGTGAGAGCAGGAGGGTAACGAATCCACTCCGCTCCGACTGGGTGCGGGAATAGAGCGCGAGATCGTCGAAAGCGCCGAAGCTCGCACGCCAGCCGTCGAGCAGCGCTGACCACACCGAGGGCGCCACCGGTGGCGCGAGAGGTGCAGCGCCTCCCGGCAAGGCCCTCGGACCCAACAGGCTGGTCAGCCGCCAGAACGCATTGCGAAGCGCGATGCCCCTTGGCCTGCATGGTGCATACAGGCTAAGTCCGGCGAGCGCGCTGTCGCGGTGCTTGGCGGGGATGTGGAGGTGTCCCCGGCCCGGAGGGAAACGCTTGTAGCTTTGGGACTCCACGATGTCGATGCGGTGGGGGGAAAGCTGCAAGGTAGTCAACCGCGCCCGGCGCGGCGATCATACGATGATGCGAGATCGATGGACAAAGCTACGGTGAGCGGCCAGGCCATGGCAGGCACCCCCGAGCACCGCGTCGGGCTGGGACGGGTCATTGCGTCGGCGGCAGTGATCGTGGGCATCCTTGCCTTCGTCTTCCTGGCCCGCATCACCGCCGCTCGCATGGTCCGCGAGTTTCCGTCGGTCCTGGCGTCGGACGCCCGGGCCGCGTTGGAGGAAGCCAACTTGCCACTCGAGGGAGTCACGTTCGATGGCCGGGACGCCCATCTCTCGGGTCCCCTGGCGGCCCCCGACGTGTTCGGGGAAGCCGAGGTCGTGCTGGCGTCCGTCGCCGGCGTGGGTGGAGTTTCCCGGGATGAAGTTCCGGCGCTGACCGCGTCGCTCCGTATCGAGGTCACCGATGCGGAGTTGCGCCTCGAAGGTCGGATTCCGAGCCACGAAGTCCGCATGCAGCTCGACAGCGCCGGCCGCCGGGCCGCCGGCACCCGGCGCACGACGGAACGTCTGATCGTCGAGCCGGGCGTCGCGCGGCCGGCATGGCTGTCGCACGCCGGCCAGGCCATGGCGGCGTTGACCCAGGCGGGGACCGGGGTAATCCGCCTCGAACAGGGTGCGTTGACGGTGCGGGGGACGGTGCCGAGCGCGGAGGCCCGGCAGGGCTTTCTCGGCACGTTGCGGGCGGTATTTCCGACGCTCGACATCACGGACGACCTGACCGTCGTCCGCGGTCCCTCAGAAGTCCAGGACGCCATCGACGAGGTAATTGCGGGCCGCCGGATCGCCTTCGATGCTTCGGGGACCGAGCTGACCGAAGAGACCCGAACCATGCTGAACGACTTGGCGAGGGTGTTGGTACAGTTCCCGACCGCTCACCTGCGGGTGGCCATGAACGGGGGAAGCGTGCAACGAGATCGCTCCCAGCGGGTCAAGGACTACCTCGTACGGCGGGGCGTACGGTCCGATCGGATTTCCGCGGTTCCGGATACCTCCGCGACCGACGGGTCCGAGCGGGAGTTCCTCGTGGTACAGGAGCGGTAGACGGTGCAGAGACTGATCCTGGAGATCTGGTTGGCCCTCGCGGCCGCTGCCGTGATCGGGGGGGTGGTGGTGTGGGCGGTGTTGCGACTTTGGACCTCCCGCGTGCTCGCTCGCCGTGACCAGGTGACGATGGCCCGGCTCAAGACTGCGGACGAATCCTGGGCGGAGCGGTTGTGGAATGCGGAGGAGGACCGAGACCGGATGAGGGCAAAGCTTCAGCTCGTGGACGACCGCCTGGCCCAGGCGCTGTCGCGCAACGACGCGCTCGAAGTTCGCCTTCGTGAGGTCGGAGTCGATCCCGGCTCGGTGGTAGAGCCGTCGGGGAAGCCGGCACTCACCGTGCGAATCCGGAGTGTCGGCACGGAAGACACACTGAAGCCGCCGCCCGAGTTGGGCATGTTGCCTCCCCCACCCGAATCCGAGGCGGAGGCCGAGCCCGCGTTCGAGGCGCCGAGCGCGGCGATCGAGGACGTCGAGGAGGTAGAGGTGCTCACACCCGACTCCCATCCGATGCCTCGGTCGAGGGACGAGCCGCTGGAGGAATCCGCACCCCAGGCCACCGCGCAGGCGCTGGGAGAAGAGGGTCCGTTGGGCGACAACGACGACCTGACTCGTATCAACGGCATCGGATTCGGCTACGCGGCAAGGCTCAACGCGCTCGGATACTGGCGATTCGACCAGATCGCAGAATGGGACGATGCCGCGATCCAACGGGTCGCGGAGGCGCTGAAAGCGCCCGCCCGCCGCATCCGGGCCGGGAATTGGGTCGGACAAGCCCAGGAGCTGGCCTTGGCAGCGAAGGAGTCCTGACACGGGGCGCAGACCGTTGCCCCGGCCGCAGTTCCGCCGTACGCTTGGTCACTGCCGGCGCGCGTAGTCACCATCCGTCCTCAAACCTCATCGCCCTCCCGCCGGAGCGGCGGCCGCGCCACCTCACGAACTCGCAGCGTGCATTTGGCTAAGGAGGTCGAGGATGTCGGATTCAGCAGGGACCGCAGGGGACCGTCGAGTCGCATTCAACGAGATGGCTTCGGATCTGGGCCTCACACCCGAGCGTCGGTCGGAGCTGCGCATGCAGAGTCGAACCGTCGGATTTCTGCTGCTCGCCAAGATGGACAAGGGGCCCGAGGTGGACACGGCGGCGCCGCCCATGTCGCAAGCGATCGGGCCCGAAGACGATCAGGCCATCAAGGGGGCCATCGTGGGGTGGGAGACGATGCACCCTGAAGATGCGCCCGGGAAGCACCACGAGCACACGACCAATCCCTTCGTGGGCGTCGGCGAGTTCATGGCGTTCACCGACGCCGAGCGCATGCACAACTACCTGAACCTGGACCACTACACCAAGGGGATTGCGCCCACCCTCCACAGTCCACGCAAGGTCGAGGTACACGACCTCAACATCACCTACTTGAGCCAGAGCAAGGCCGTGGCGACCTACCGGGTCGAAGAGGAGCTGAAGGACGGCGGCGAGGCGGCGTGGAACTCGGGTGCCATCCTGGTCAAGGGAGAAAACGGCTGGCGGTTGGCCGTGATGGCCAAGTAGAGGCGGGGTGGCCATTGCGGGACTCGGAGACCCGCAAGCGGCACTTTCGGGGCGCTCACCGGATCCGGAGTCCGGAGGCAACGTGGGACCGGATTGCCGGCCTCCGGGCTCGGGTCGGTGTGACCCGAGTCGCCGACGTGACGGGACTCGACACGCTCGGTATTCCCGTATACCAAGCGGTTCGCCCGGAAGGTAGGGCCCTTTCCGTCTCGCAGGGGAAGGGCCCTACCCCCGCGTCGGCCCGCGTCGGCGCGCTGATGGAGAGCCTGGAGGTCTGGCACGCGGAGCGCCTCGAGGACTATCCGTCGGTGGTGATGACGCTGCTCGAGATGGAGCTCTCCAACGCGATCGACGTCGCACGGCTCCCGCGTAATCCCTGGAGCCCGGCGGTAACCTCCCATCCGCTCCATTGGCATCGGGCCCATCCCGTGGGCGACGGACGTCGGGGCTGGCTTCCCCGCCAGATGCTGAGTCTGGATTTTCGCGTTCCCGAGGGCTTCTCTCCGAAGATCTTTCGGGCCAGCTCCACCGGAGTGGCGTCCGGGAACTGCCGCGAGGAGGCCGTCCTACACGGCCTTTGCGAGGCCGTCGAGCGTCACGCCATGGCGCTGGTGGCGAGCGGAGCGCACGCGGTGACGCCGCTCGACACGGCGGGCGCCGCCCCCTACGTGCAGGATCTGATCGCACGGATTGGAGATCGCGGACTTCGATTCGCGCTCTACGACGCGACCTGGGACGTGGGGATTCCGGTGATGGCCGCCGACATCGTCGGAGCCGACTTGCCCATCCGGTTTCGCGGTTGGGGTTGTCATCCGAGTCCGGACGTGGCCGCGTCGAGGGCGATCACCGAGGCGGCCCAGTCTCGCCTGACCTACATCTCCGGCGCACGGGACGACGTGGTGACGTACGACCCTCGGCGCCCCTTCGAAGTGCACGACACCTTCGTGACGCCGGAGCCCAGCCGCCGATTCGAGGAGATCCGAGACGTTGCGTCCATGGACGTGCGCGCCGACCTGGACGAAGTGGCGACGCGTCTCCGTGTGCACGGGCACTCCGCCTGGTACGTCGATCTCACGAGGGACGAGATCGGGTTGCCCGTGGTCATCTGCCATGTCCAAGGCCTGCGGGATGCCGACCATGCCTGATGTGATCGTCTTCGCCGGTCCTTCGGTGAGCCATCGGCTGCGTGGCGCCTATCCGGACGTGGCCTGGCGTCCGCCGGCTCGGCGGGGTGACGTGCTGGCCGTCTTGGTGGAACGCCCGCACACGGTGGTGCTCATCGACGGCTACTACTATCAAGTGGCCGCCGTGACCCACAAAGAGCTGATGTATGCGATCGACGCAGACGTGCGGGTCGTGGGCGCAGCGAGCCTGGGGGCGCTCCGCGCGGCGGAGCTCCACCGGCACGGGATGGAGGGGGTCGGCCAGGTTTTCGAGTGGTTCCGAACCGGCAGCTTGGACGGCGACGACGAAGTGGCGGTTCTTCACGGCCCGGCCGAGCTCGAATACGCGGCCACCACGATCGCCCTGGTGGAGCTCCGCGAGGCCGTGGACCACGTGGTGAGGCGGACGGGAGTGAATCCCGCTGCCGCCGCCCGTGTGGTCGCGCACATTAAAGGCCTGCCCTTCCAAGCGCGGTCGACGTCGACGGTCACCGAGCACCTGCGGGCGGAGATCGGCGAGGCGGGTGCCAACGAGGTGCTGGATCGGATGGCCCGGCGTGGCGTGAAGGCACGGGACGCGGACCTCGCGCTGGCCCGCGCGACATCATCGCCGAGCCCGGCATGCCCCCGTCCCACGCCGCCGCGTCGCCGTCTGGACGGCTACCTGGCTACCGACCTGGCTCTACACGTTCGCCCACCGGGAGCCTCGACCACGCTTCTGGAGGCGTTCCAGTGCGCTCAGGTGCTCCATCCCGAGGCTTCGAGCTTCGTACGGGCCGTGCAACGTCGCTGGCTGATCAACTCGCTCGCGGACGACGCCGGGCGACGGCCGACCTCCGAGGCGATCCGCGAGTGGGCTCGGATCCTGAGCTCCGCCGGGCCGGACACCCACCCGCCCATGCCCGAGCCCGAGGTGTGGCGGGAGGCCGAGGCCTGCGCGACCTACGACGCCGTGCTGGCCGAGTGCGCTTCGGATGCGAACGCGCTGGCACTCGTGAGCGAGCGACTGGGGTTGCCCCGGTCCACCCCGGAAAGGGTGCTGCTACAGTTGGTGGTCGGCACCGACCTGCCCCTCTGGGAGCTCGTCCGGGCGTTTGCGTACACGGCCGCCCTGGCGCCCGCCCGAGCCGCAAGCCGCGCCGTCGCGGAGGTTCACGAGTACTTTCTGGACTGGTCCGAAGGAAGTCGCGTCAGGGTGGACGATCTTTGGCAAGCGGCCCGAGAGATCTGGGGATGCACGTCGGAGGACGTACGCGCGGAAGCTGCCGGTCGGGGACTCTACGAAGCGGATGCGAGGGGCGCGGGCTTCCGGGAGGCGCTGGAACGGGTTGCGGTGGCGGAGCGTCTTCCCGCTCCAGTCAACGACTATCCCGACGCTTGCGTGTGCCTACGCGGCGCGTGCATTGATCCCATTTGGCGCTCGACGGTCGGCTCCGTCTGAGCTCGAATTTCCCCCCGGCGCAAGGTCAACGTCATGCTCGGTATCACACCCCTCAGCATCGCCGCGGATGTCACCCCGATGGTGCCGGTGTTCCCCACTCCGATCGCTCAGCTCCTGGACAAACTGGCGGGTAAGACTTGGGTGGCGGAGGTAGAGAGGGGAGGCCGGAAGATCCGGATCGAGGAAACCATCGATTGGACACCCAGCCGGACGTTCTTGCAGTCGGAGGTCAAGCTGTTCACGTCCGAGGGGAAATTGCTGGGCATCAACATGGGGGTGCTGGGATGGAATCCCCTGCGTGCCAAGCTCCAGATGTGGCAGTTCGCGCACGACGGCTCGTTCAGCGCCTGCTCGCAGGTGCAGGATCGGCGCGAGGGCGCCTACAGCTTCGAGGTCAGGAACATGACGGGGACCTGCATCCTGTTCGCGACGGCGAGCTCGGTCGTCGGGGACGATCCGCCGACGGTGACCACGACGGTCGTCCCGGTGCCGGTGGGCGACACGCTGACTCCCTTGGCCCACCCCGTCGTTTTCCGTCTGAAAGACGGGAGTCCGAGCTGATCGGGGTCAACCTTGGATGAGCGCGTAGGCCTCGGTGGCCTGACGCTCCAGCAAGCTCGAGTCCCGTTCTCGGGCGATGCGTACCGCTTCGGAGTACATCAACGAGGCTCGATCCAGCTCGCCGGTCGGGTCGCGGCGGATACGGTCGCCGCGAATCCGCAGAAGTCCCGGCTCGTAAAACCGCTCTCCGGTCTCCGTCATCAGCGCCTCCGCGCGGTCCAGCAGCCGGTCGGCGTCCACCAACCGGCCGCGGGCCACATAGATCTCGGCGAGCGTGGCCAGGATGTGGGTCAACGTCGCGCGCACGCCGCTGGCGGTCCAATCCGAAAGGCCCTGCTCCAGCAGGGCCACGCCCCGGTCGTCTCCCAAGGCGTCCAACGCCCAACCCTTGAGGACCTTGGCCCAGAGCACGACCGTGGGGAATGACCGGGCCGTGCCGATGGCCAAGGCCTCTTCCGAATAGCTCAGCACCCGCTCCGGCTCCTTGCGTAGTTGGTGCACGAACCCCAACGCGTTGAGGACGAACCCCTCCAGGAGCGGGTCGTCCAGGGCACGCGTGATCTCCCGGGCGCGCTCGACGGATGAGATGGCTCGATCGGGTAAGCCTTGGAAGGCCAACGTATAGCCCAGATACGAATGGCAGCCGACCACCGGGTGCAGGCCATACAGATAGGCCTTGGGCAGCTCGAACTCGCCGCCCGCCAGCTCCAGACCCAGCTCCAGTTGCTCCCGTGCCGCGGCGAACGAGCCCATGTGGAAGTGCGTGACGGCCAGGGCCTGACGGGCCGCCAGCGTTTGCGCGCGGGTTCCTCGCCGCTCCGCCAGGTCGAGCACCTGGAGCGCAAGCCGCAGCGCATCTTCACGATGCCCGCACATGGCGTGGTACCGATGGATGCCGAACAGGGCGGGGAAGATCTCGATGGTGTGTTCCATTCGAGACGTCACCCGCTCCGCGCGGCGATAGACTCGCGACACCTCGGGGCCTCCGAAGCCCTCGGTCGCCATGACCGCGGGACCCAACGCCGCCAGGAGCCCGAGCTCCGTTACGTCCCGCTGGGGCGACGACTCGAGGGATTCGAGCGTGGAGAGCCCGGCCGAAAGGTGCCGGATGCCTTCCACCATCGCGTGGGAGCCCAAGGCCGCGTGCCCGGCTCGCTGCCAATACGGCACGGCACGGTGAGGTAGGTCCGCCTCGGTGTAGTGCTGTGCGAGGAGCTCGGGGCGCGTCGTGGCCACTTCCGGCAGCCGGGCCTCGATGGACTGCGCGAACTGGCGGTGGATCGTGCGCCGTTGCTTCTTCAGTAGCGACTCGTAGGCGGCTTCCTGCAGGAGCGCGTGCTGGAACGTGAACCTTTGCTCTCCCGGGAGCGACTCGAAGATCACGCCGGCTTCGACGAGCTGATCCAGGTCGTGGGTGATCACGCTGCGGTCGAGATAGCTCACGTCCACCAACGACTCCAGGTCGAACGTGCGGCCCATGACCGATGCCAGTTGCGCAACTTCCTTGGCGGTGCCCAAGCGGTCCAATCGGGCCAACAGCGAATCGTAGAGCCGTTCGGGAATCGCCGATGCTCCACGACGGGCCGTGTCGTCGCTCGGCGTCGGTGGGCCCTCGACCACGGTTCGAGCCAGCTCCTCGATGAACAACGGCACCCCGTCGCTCTTCTCGGTGAGCTCCGAAACGGCTTCGGGCGTCAGCGCCTTGGCCCCCGCGAGGTGCGCCAGCATCGTCCGCACCTCGTCGCGAACCAGTCGACCGAGCGGGATTTCCCTCACCTGGGGGGGCGCGACCCAATCCACCTCACGAGGCCGGTACGTCAGCACGGTCAACACCGGCAGCGAGCGCGGCGCGGCGATCCATCGTTCCAGGAGCGTCAGAGTGGAAGGATCCGCCCAGTGCAGGTCTTCGACCACACACACCACCGGACCTTGGCCGGCGAGATCGGCCATCCAGTCGATCAACAGATCGTCGAGAGCCTTACGCCGGTGCTCGGGAGACAGCTCCAGCGGGGTTACGCCTTGAGGCAACGGCAGGGAGAGCAACGACGCGAGCAGGGCCGGCGCCCGGTCCTGGTCGAGGCCTGTTTGGCTGATGTGGTTGCGCAGTTGTTCGCTGCGGCCTTGGAGCGGTTGGGAGCGATCGAGTCCGAAGCGGCGTTCGAGCATCTCGGCCACCGGGTGCAACGCCGTATTCCGGTAGTACGGCGAGCACTGCATCTCGACCGTCAGCGGATCCGCGTCGGCGATCCGTTCGTGAAAAGCTTCGATCAAGCGGGACTTTCCGATCCCTGCATCAGCCACCACCGCGAGGCAGCGTGTACGGCCCGAGCGCGCCTCATCCCATCCGTCCTCCAGGGCGCGCAGCTCACGGCCCCGGCCCACGATCGGAGTGAGACGGGTGGCGGCGCGCCGACGAAACCGTGTGCCCGCATCGACGATCTCGGTCACCCGGAAGACCGGAATCGGGTCGTCGAGCCCGCGCACGGCGATCGGGCCCAGGGCGTCGCACCGCACGGAGCCTTCGATCAGCCGGAACGTTTCCTCGCTGACCAGGACCGTTCCCGGCTCCGCCGCATCTTTCAGTCGGGCCGCGAGGTTGTGGGTTGGCCCCACGGCCAACTGGCGCCATCGGTCCTGGGAGGCCACGTCGCCGACCACTTCGAGCCCCGTATGAATGCCGGCGCGAACCGACGCCCCGGGATCGTCCTTCCCGTCCCGGGCCATGGCTCCCTCCGTCAGCGTCGCCACGATCTCCCAGGCTGCGCGGACCGCTCGCTCGGCATCGTCTTCGTGCGCCACCGGGTATCCGAAGTGGGCCAGAACGCCCGTATCCAGATGCTTGGCTATTCGCCCCTCGTACCTGGCGACGGGATCTGCGCACACCTCGTGGAGTCGGTCCACCAGCTGCCGTAGCGCGTCCGGGTCCATCCCGTAGTCCACGTCCGACAACACTGCCAGGTCGCAGAAGAGCACCGACAGGTGACGTCGCTCCGCCGATGCCGGCGAGCGGGCGGGGGCCTGTGCCGCGAGCGGAAGTCCGCACTTCCCGCAGAACCGCATGCCGGGCGGGTTCTTGAACGAGCAGCCCCCGCACCTCATGAGCCGCGGGGTCGTGTGACGGCAAAGACCTTGATCGGCGCGCGGGCGCTTCCCACGTCCAGCACCGAGTGCTCGGTGAACTCGAAATGGGCGGACGCCAAGTCCCGCGTTCGTTGGCTGACCGCCACCGATCCCGGTTCCGCGAGCTGTTGGATGCGGGCCGCCAGCTGTGGCGCCACTCCCAACGCGGTGTGACCGGCGCGATCGTTCCCCAAGGAGCCGATCACCGCCGGGCCCGTGTGAACACCGACTCGCACTGCCAGCGGACGACGATCTCCTCCCGCGGGTTGCTTCAGGTCAGACACTCGGTCGATCAGGTCGAGCCCCGCGAGGATGGCGTGAAGAGCAGCGGCTTCGGCAGCGGGCCCGGAGGTGTGCTCGAAGTCGGACTCGAAGTACGCCGCGACCCCGTCGCCCATAAACTGCGCGACTCGACCGCGACGGTCTTTCACGACCCGCTCGGCCACGCTGTGGTAGTCCGCGATCACATCCCGAAACTCCTCGGGATCCAGCCGAAGAGACAGCGCCGTGGAGCCGACGAGATCGCAGAACAGCACGGTCATGCCCGGATTTTCCGACATCCGCCACCCCGCCTGCCAGGAGACCATCCCACCACATGGAAGATAGGGGAAGAGAACGAGATCGTGCAGAGCGGGGTGGGGCGTGCGAACCTCCCCCCTAGCCGCCTCCCACCAGCCCATCCACCTCCGGGAACAGTCGGTCTGCCCGCCAGGTGGCGACCTCGTAGACCACGGGATCACCGTCCCGGATCACGTAGAGTGCCCTGTCCGAGGCGGTGCCCCGGAGGTGCGCCAAGGTGTCTCCGCTTGCGCTCAGCGCGATCAGGACGCGGACGTCTGCATCTGTGACCGAGACCGAGTCGTCGGCGAACCCGGAAGCCGACAGGGAGGTGAGCTCCTCCAACATTCCCCGTACGGTCTCCGGGACGACCGATCCGCGGTCGGAGGTCCAGGAGGAGTCGGCTCGCACCATCCGGAGGCCCTCGCCGTCGCGCTCGAGGTCGAGGGTGGTCACGGCAGCGGTGTCCACCGACGCGATGGATCGGTCCCGCCACTGATCCATTGTTCGCGCCACCGCGCCGCGCAGGTCTCCCAACAGATTGACCACCGCGTCCTCGTCGGGGAGCCGCACGTACGATGAGGAAAACCGGGTGCCCCGGTTCCCCAGAATCAGGTTGGTCTCGGCGCCGTCGTCTCCGGCGAAGCGCACGCTCCATGCGTCCGGGCCGGCCACGCCGAAGCGCTCGTGGTTGGCGGGATTGGATCCGGCCAGGCCGTCCACCTCGGATTCCGCGAGGGCGGTCCAGATCCGGGAGACGGCCGCCGAGTCGGCGCGGTACCCGTTGGCGGTCCACGGCGCTCCGCTCACGTCCAGCGTGACGGTGTCGGCCGGGCCCGTCACCTCGATTCGGTCTACCCAGTCCGGATCGATCTCACCCAGGGCGGCGGCCACGCGTTCGTCCCCGCCGCGGCCGTCGCTCGCCGTGCGGCTCCACGCGTACAGCGCGCCGTAGAGAACGACGACGGCCACCAGGACCATCACGAGTCGTTTCAGGTTGCGTTCGCTCATCGGTCCTCAGGGAAGCTGTTGCGTTGCCAATTCGCCCCACCGGCGCTCGGCCCGTCGCCGCCGGCCGCTCACGCGCATCACGCCCAGGCCCGCCAGCAGAAGCGGAATTCCGATCAGACATCCCCACTTGAACAGCGTGCGCGCAGAATCGCTGGAGAACACGAGTGGCGGCGGCGTGCGGTTCTTGGCGCGGATGGCGATCAGCGACTCGTCCTGGGCGAGCCAGTCCACCGCGTTGGCGGCGAAGAGGGCGTTCTGCGGGTTGGCTCCCAGGAACTGGTCTTCGAGCAGGTTCGCGTCTCCGACAACGATCACGCGGCCGGCGCCGGACTCGGCCTCGGTCGGCGTCACCGCAGCCGCAACCACGACGGGGCCCAGGGTGGATGGGTCGGGCTCCAGCGGGAAATCGGGAGCCACCGAGCCGCCCGGCGGAGACACCCCGCCGGCCTCCGTGGTGGTCCAGAGCGGAGTCACCCGGGTGGAGTCGATGACGTCGATCCCGCTGGCCCACCCCAGGGTCAGGCTGTTCAGGTCGCGGGTGGTGGGGTGCGCGCCGACGGGAAAGGCGACCGGCCAGTACGGATAGGCCTGGACGAGCTGCATGAACCCGCGCTGGCCCATGGAAATGCGCTCGCTCGACCGGAGATCGTACACCGGTCCCGCGCGCAGGCGGAGGCCGTGGTCGGTCAAAAACGGGTCGAGGCCGGTGATGACCGGCATGGTGGTGGGCGCCTGTGGAGAGATCTGAACCGACTCGAGGAGCAGCAGGGCAGCGCCGCCGTCCTCGACGAACGCATCCAGGCGGGCCGCGGTGGCCGAGTCCACCGGCTGTGACGGGGCAGCCAAGACGACCACGTCCAACGGATCCAGCACGTCGTCCGCCACGGAGTCGCCTTCCACCGCCACGGGCTGCACGTCATAGCGGTCGGAGAGGACCGATTGGAACGCCGAGAACTCGAACGAGGTGCGGGCTCCGAACCCCGTGATCCAGCCGACCCGGGGCGTGGTTTCGCGTACCATGCCGGAGAGCGCGGAGGCCAGGCGAAACTCGAGGTCGTCGGTGCGATCGATGACCGGAATCACCTCCCGTTCGCCCGCGTACAGGGCCGCCAGTCCGAACCAGCCGCGTCGAACTTGGAATTCCTGGTCGCGGAGCACGTTGAACTCGATCGGAGAGATTCCCAACGACTGCGCCTCTTCCGCGGCCGCGTCGTCCCGGTCGGGGTCGTACTCCTCGACGACCAGGTTTCCGCCCCCGGCCCTCCGCATGTCCGCCAGGAGATCGCGTACGTCTCGGGCGGTGAACTGCACCTCGGGCGGGAGTTGGCGGGAGATGAACAGCTTCACGGTCACGAGGTCGTCCAGGTCCTCCAAGATGCGCTCGCTTCCCTCTGCGAGCGTGTAGAGCCGGTCGCTGGTGAGGTCGATGCGGCCGTGGATGAATCCGCCGAGGAGGTTCAGCGCCAACACCAGGGCGGCGGTGACGACCATGCCCAGGCGCAGCCGCTTGGCCGCGGGCCCGGCCGGGCTCAGTCGGCTCTTCGCAACAGCTCCCGTGGCCAACACGAGGAAGAGCGCTGCGCCGGACACGAAGTAGAGCACGTCCCGTAGATCGATGACGCCGCGGGCCACGTTCTCGAAGTGGGACACCAACGACAGTTGTCCCGCCACCTGCGACAGGTACGGCGGCAGGCCGATGCGAACTACCGGAAGCCCGATCAGGAACAGGGTGATCGTGACCGCCGTGCCCAGAATGAACGCCGTGATCTGGTTCTGTGTCATGCTCGACGCCCACAGCCCGATCGCTACCGTCAGCGCGGCGAGCAGGCCGGCGCCGACGTACTGGGCCAGCACCGTTCCCGCGTCGGCCTCGGAGGCCATGATCACGCCGATCGCCATCGGCAGCGTGCAGGCCAGAGCCACGAGCACGAACGTCCAGTTCCCCAGGAACTTGCCGAGCACGACCTTGGCCTCGTCCAGGGGGTGGGCCAGTAGCCACTCGAGGGTCCGGGACCTCCGCTCCTCGGCCAGGGAACGCATCGTGAGCGCAGGCACGAACACGGCGAAGAGGAGCGGCAACAGATCGAAGAACGGGCGCAGCGTCGCGACGCTGCTCGCGTAGAGCGACCGAAACGACAGGAAGAATCCCAGCGCCAGGAACGCCACGGTCAGGATGTACGCCGTGGGATGGTCGAAGAATCCGCGGATCTCCTGGCGGGCTACGGTGAGCAGGTTGGTCATCCGGCCTCCTCGTCGCTTGCCGCCGTCAGCTCGCGGAAGATGTCCTCCAGGCTGGCCTGCTCCAGCTTGAGCTCCCAAAGCGTCCAGTCCCGTTCCTTGGCTGCGCGGAAGATCGTAGGCCTCAGGTCGTCCCCGGTGTGGGCGATGCGCACGCGGGTGCGGTCTTCCACCGGGGTCACCGTCATGTCACGCACGCCGGGCAGTCCTCTCAGGACGTCGGCCAAATCGGTGCCCACACCCTCGACCACGTAGGTCGCCGCACCCTCTCGGCCCGCCATCAGGTCGTGCACCCGACCGTCAGCCACCAATTTGCCGCGGGTGATGATGAGCAGGCGTTGGCAGGTGGCTTCCACCTCCTGCATGACGTGGGTGCTCAGGAGCACGGTGCGCTCACTGCCCAGGGCGGCGACGAGCTTCCGGATTTCCACCCGCTGGTTGGGGTCCAGGCCTTCCGTCGGCTCGTCCAGGATCAGCAGCTCCGGGCGATGCAGGATCGCCGCGGCAAGGCCGACCCGCTGTCGATATCCCTTGGAGAGCTGGCCGATGGGACGATAGAAGACGTCGTCCAGCGCCGTCTGATCGGCAGCGTCGCCGACCGCGGACCGAAGCGTCTGGCCCTCCAGACCGTGGAGCTGCCCCGCGTAGCCGAGATAGTCGGCCACGAGCATCTCGTCATAGAGCGGGTTGGCCTCCGGCAGGTACCCCACGCGCCTCTTGGCGGCGACCAGATCGGCGCCGATGGGCGTACCCTCGAACCGGACCGAGCCCGTGTCGGGCTCGAGGGTGCCGGTGATCATCCGCATGGTGGTCGTTTTACCCGCGCCGTTCGGACCCAGGAACCCCACCACTTCTCCGCGGCTGACCTCGAAGCTCACGTCGTCGACGGCCACGAGGTCGGCAAAGCGCTTGGATACGCCCTCTACCGCCAGCATACGTTAGTCTCCGGCAGACAGTTTGACCAAATGAATCAGCCGTGCCGGAGAGCTCCGACACGGCGTCCGCAGAGACCGGGACGATGCCCTCCCGCTCTGCGGCGGCGCAAAAATCTTATCTCCGGTTTCGGCAGGCGTAAAGTCCGCTCAGGCGGCCCGAATCTCTTCCAGGAGCGACAATACGCGCCGCTCGATTTCGTCTCTCACTTCATTGAACCGCTCGCGGTCCATGTCGCGAGGATCGGGCAGGTCCCAGTCCCGGTTTGCGACGGCCGGCACGTACGGGCAGACGTCCCCGCAGCCCATGGTGATGACGTAGGCGTAGCCCCGGTCGGGTACGTCTTCGAGCGTCTTGGACCGATGGTCCCCGAGGTCGTACCCCAGCTCGGCCATGGCCCGCACCGCCCGGGGGTTCACCTTGCCGGAGGCCGCAGATCCCGCGCTGTAAGGCTCGACGACGCCCACGCCATGCATGCGCGCGAACGCCTCCGCCATCTGGCTTCGGTTCGAGTTCTCCACGCAGACGAACAGGACGCGCGCGGCCTCAGGGGCCGGGGGGTCGGCGGTTGGGCTGTCGTTCTTCATATTCGGCCTCGGGAATCTTGAAGCTCGCGTCCAGCTCCGGGTCGGTATCCCGCTCCAACACGCGGTTGGCCACATACTCGCCGATCACCGGGCCGAACTTGAACGACTCGGCCGATCCCGCTCCCGCCAGCCAGACGTTGCCGAGATCGGGATGGTGGTCGACCATGAAGTTTCGACCGATGGAAATGTCGTAGTGACAGGCGCGGGTTTCCAGAATCGGCGCGTCCGCGAGGCGCGGAAAGTACTGCTCGAGCACCGTGCGCGGGCGCTCGTGATACTGGGCGTCGATCCAGCGGGGACTAGTGTCCGGATCTTCATGCTGCTGCCCGCCCGTGCGCACCCGGAATCCGCGATAGTCGGGCGGAATGGCCGGCCAACCCGTCACACCCGACACGTTGTAGCTGGGCAGGTTGGGCCAATTGTAGCTCGTGTCTCCGGAGGGCGTTCCATAGTAGAACACGTGGCCCATCGGGATGCGCATCTTCTTTCCGAGGATCTCGGGGAAGAAGAGCGGCATCCAGGGACCGAGCGCGAACACGAACGTGTCCGCTTTGAGTGGCGTGCCCGGCTCGAGTTGCACTTCGTGCAGCAGCCCGTCTTGGCGACTGCCGAGGCGGACGTTGGCAATCTGAATGGTCCCGCCGGCGCGCTCGAACACGCGCGCCACGGCCTCGCAGGTGCGGCGGGCCCGCACGACTCCCGCCTCCGGCTCGTACAGGATGGTCCCGATCTCGGGCAGGCCGATGACCGGCCAACGATAGCGCACCTCTTCCGGCGTGAGCCACTCGTATGGCCAGTCCATGGCGTCCCAGTTGGCCGCCGTCTGCGTAAGGAAGTCCATCCGCTCCTCACGCATGATCACGTCGCCGGTCGTATAGAAGAGACGAGGGAGGAGGTCGGCTCCCCACTCCTCGTCGTAGCGTTTCCAGCGTCGGATCGCTTCGGCGGCCCAGCGTCCCCACTGGAGCCCGTGAGGCCGGTCGCCGTAGGAGGTGCGGACGCCGCGGGTTTCTCCTCCGGACGTGGATTTCGAGTTGCCCGGCCCGTATTTGTCGACCAGCGTCACCCGGGCGCCCATCTCCTGCAGGTTGAGCGCGGACCACACGCCGAACGATCCGGCGCCCACCACCACCACGTCCGGAAGTCCCGACGTGATGGCCGGCGCGGCCGGACGGGTTGCGGGCTCCGCCGCACCGGAGCTGGCGCACGCCCCCGCACCCCCGACCAGGGTGACCGCCAGCCCGGCCTGCGCGCCGGCGGTGAGGAAAGAACGCCGGTCCAGACCCGGCTGGGAGTCGTCTTCGGGCTGACCGTCGACTGGCAGGTCAGCGGGGTCCTGAGGCATGCGGTTCTAACTCCGGGTTTTGCTGATGGATCGGCGAGATGGCCACCCGAACCTCACCGGACCGGGTCCACGCGGCAAGCACAGTGCGCTATTTCGGTTCGACCACGTGAGGCGCAATGGGGTTGGAGAGCACCGCGGCCATGATGCGGATGCCTTCCAGGAAGCTTCCCAGACGGATGTTTTCGTTGGGGGAGTGCTGGTTGTTGTCCGGGTTGACCGTGGGAACGGAGACCGCGGGGACACCCAGCGTCTCCACGAACGGCGAGATGGGAATCGAGCCTCCGCTGGTGCGGATCAGCACCGGGGTCTCTCCAGACAGCCGTTCCATGCCCGAGATGAGCCACCGGCCCGGCATAGAGCCGAAGTCCGTCCGGAAGGCACGGTAGGAGATCCGGGACGTAAACGTCGCGATACGGGGATGGGCCAGGCGCTCCCGGTCGGTGGGCTCCCTGTCCAGCACCAGGTAGCCCTGCGACTCGATGAACCGTCGCACCAGGGCCAGGAGCCGGTCCGGATCGCTCTCGAGCACCAGCCGCACGTCGACCTCCGCGGTCGCAGTGGCCGGCACGATCGTGCGGGCCTGGTCACCCACCCATCCGGAGGAGACGCCGCGGATGTTGAGGGACGGATACTGGACCGCCTCCTGGAGGGAGCCTGCCACGCCGTCGGGTCGCGCGATGCCGAGTCGGGAGTGAATCTCGTCCTCGTCGTCGGGCACGGCGGCGAGGATGTCGCGGGTGGCCCGGTCCAGGTCCACACCCTCGTACCATCCGGGAATGGTCACGCGCCCCTCGGGGTCCTTCATCGATGCCAGCAACTGCGCAAGGCGGAGCGCGGGGTTGGGTGCGTAGTTCCCGTAGTGACCGCTGTGTTGCGGCACTCGCGGCCCGTAGGTCGTCAGCGTGAACGTGGCGATGCCGCGCGCGCCGAACTTCAGGGACGGCCGGCCGGACGCGTGGGGAGGTCCGTCGAAGATGACCAGGGCGTCCGCGGCCAGGCGGTCACGATACCGCTCGACCGCCTCCGCCAGATGGGGCGACCCCATCTCTTCCTCGGTATCGATGATCACCTTGAGGTCGTATCCGAGATCTCGTTCCCCGATCAGGTCCATGGCACGGAGGAACTGGAGGTTCGGCCCCTTCGAATCGGAAGCCGACCGTGCGTAGATGCGCCAATCGGGATTCCAGCCCGACGGGTCGGCGGCCAGTTCCGACCAGGGCCGGACACGGGACTCTCCCCCCGGCTCCGCCTCGACCAGCGTGGGCTCGTACGGGCCGGCGTGGATCCAGGCGGTGGGGTCTACCGGCTGCCCGTCCGCTTGCAGGTAGACGAGTATGGTTGCGTCCGGAGCGCCCGAGCGCCGCTCGGCCAGGAGCAGCGGATGGCCCTCGGTCTCCAAACGCTCGACGTGAAACCCGCGGTCCTGAAAGGCGTCGTCCAGCCAATCCGTCAGGCGCCGGATGTCGTCCGCGTGATGGGCGTCGTTGGGCAGGCTGAGATACTCTCGAAACAAGTCGACGCTGGCGAGCGCTCCGGCTTGCGCTCGACGGTCGATCTCGGAAACCGTCAGGTCCTGAGCCAGGGCCCGCGGCGACGCCACGGCCAGCGCGACCGTCGCCATCCACAACACCTTGTTCACCTGTCCTCCTCGTCCTTCGTACGAACCAGTCTGTGCGCTTCGGCACCCAGATGAGTCATCAGTCGCTCTCGGCGTTCGCGCACCCGTTCCGCCCACCGCTTCCATGCCGTCCATGCCGACAGCGTCGAGATCGACGTGGCGCCCACGATCAACCCGAGGGTCGGCAGCGACTGTCCGAGCGAGAGCAGCACCGAGGCGATGGTTCCGCCACCCAGCCCGATAGCAGGGCCGAGGAGCCCGACCACAACCTGTGACTGGCTTCTGAGATCTTCCAGCGCTTCGATGCGAGTGCGGCCGGCGCCGGAGTGAATGCGGATGTGGAGCGGGGCGAATCCGGAGTCGGACTTCCACTCGACCGCTCCCAACACGCGTTCGACCGAGCCCTGCTGCCGCGTAATCCTTCGCACCCGCCCGACGATGCGGGCAACCTGTTCCGAGCTGAGCTCCTCGGGCACCGTACGCTCGTCGAAGAACCGGGTGGGACGGCGGATGACGCGCTCCCACCAGCCGCGCTTCTCCATGGCGAGCTGGCTGGTGGCCTCGTCCATGACGGCGGGCGAAATGCCCACTTCCGCGCCGATTTGCCGCAGGTCGTCGAGCGTGAATCCACCGCGGTCGCGGGGTGCCTTCGAGCGGCGCTCCAGCTCGGCCGCCTTCCTGAGCAGCAGCGCCAGCTCCGCGTCGGAGTACCGAACCGGCGGCAGCCCGCTCATTCGTCTCGAGCCCCGGTCATGCGGACGCCCGCCTCGCGGAGCCGCGCCGCCAACCGTTCCGCCTGCTCGTGGTAGGTTTTGGCCCGGCGCTTGAGCCAGCGCCGGGTGGCCTCGGCCGTGGCCACCATCGCGGTGCCGCCCAGCGCCAACGCCACGGGTGCGCCCACGCTGACCGCGCCGGCGAGCGCGAACCCCACCGCCAGTCCGACAGCGGGCGTCATGACGCCCACGGCGGCTCCTTCGTCGGTATCCAGATTGCTCAGCACCTGCACCAGCGTTTCCCCGTCGCCGGGCACGAGGTTGACCGTGGTCTCTCCTACGCCGGCCTTGGTGAACCAGGCGACCCCGCCGAACGGGTGTGACACCCGGCCGAACTCCCGGTACTCACGGCGGGCGACGGCGACCAGCTCTCCCATCTGGTCCTCCGTGAGAACGGCGGGGATGACCTGCTCCGCCACGGACCGGAGAGGAGCGCCCAAAATCCGAGCTTCCGGGGTCGGCAACGGAAGCGGGAGCTGGCTGGCGGCTTGCTCGATCAGCGCCGGATCGATGCCCACCTCCTCCGCGACCTGCTGCACCTCTTCCAGCGTGAGCCCCTGCCCGTGGAACGCCTCGCCGCGGAGCTCCTGAAGCTGGGCCGCCCTTCGCAGCACGACGGCCAGGTCGCGGTCCGGGATGCGGGTTTCCCCGCGCAGGTCGTCGGTCATGGCACACGCCTGTTCGTGCGAGCGCCGAGGTGGTAGAAGTAATACCTCATCCAAGCATGATACACGGTTTTCGGGGAGGCAGCGCAGGTGAGCGCACGGGCGGCAACGCGACCCCACCGACTCGGGTTCCTGATGACGGCCGCCGCTTGTTCACTGGCGCCCGTGTCGCTGGCCGCGCAAAGCGCGGATGCGTTGGCGGCACAGGTGGAGATCCGGCGGACGGAATACGGGGTGCCGCACATCCTGGCTCCGCACTTCCGCGGCGCGGGGTTCGGCTTGGCGTTCGCGGAGGCCGAAGACCACGGGGATCGAGTGTTCGAGGGGCTACTCCGCGCGCGGGGAGTGCTTTCGACCGTCAAGCCCAGCGAAGAATCCGTACGGTCGGACCCGGTTCGCCGGATTACCCATGAGGAGGCCGAAGACACCTATCCTCGTCTGTCTCCCGATTTGCGGGACTTCATGGAGGGCTTCGCGGAGGGGATCAACTACTATCTGCGGATCCATCCCGGTGAGAACCCCGGCGGCAGGCCGTGGCGGTTCACCGGCGTGGACGTGCACGCGCTCCACATCGGGACCCACAACCGCCGTCTACAACGTCGCTTCCAGGAGGTGGTCGAGCGTACCGGCGAAGTGCCGAGGGACACGGTCCGGTCCGAGCCGTTCGATCATCCGGACGACGGCTCCAACGCTTGGGCGCTGGCTCCGGAGCGGACCCGAAGCGGACACGCGATACTCATGCGCAACCCGCATCTCGCGTGGGACGCGGGGTACTACGAGGCGCACCTGACCGTTCCCGGCCGGTTGGATTTCTACGGCGATTTTCGCATCGGCGGCCTGTTCGGAATCATCTGCGGATTCAACCGTTACCTGGGTTGGACCACCACGAACAACGCGCCCGATCTGGACGAGATCTACGAGCTGGAGTTGGTGCCCGGACAGCGGGACCAATTCCGGTTGGACGGCCGGGCTCGCCCCATCTCGGGTCGCACCGTGACGATCGAAGTGGCGGACTCGGTGGCGGCCGCCGAGGCGGAAGCGGGTGGACCACAGCCTGTGCTCACGCCCGTCTCGGCCCGTTTCGAGCTCACGGAGCTGGGCCCCGTGATCCACCGCACCGCGGACCGAATCTACGTCATGCGTTCCAGCGACGACGGGGAGTGGCGCCGAGCGGAGCAACTGTTCGCGATGATGCGGGCCGAGAGCCTGGAGGCGTGGAAGGCGGCCATGCGGATGCAGGCCATTTCTTCGTCCAACTACACCTACGCCGACCGAGCCGGCAACATCTTCTACGTGTGGAACGCCAAGCTGCCCGCTTTGCCTCACGACCCCAAGCGTCTGGAGCCCGTTCCCGTACGGCGCTCCGGTGAGGTGTGGCGGTCGCTGGTGCCGTTCGACGCGCTCCCCCAGCTCCTCAATCCCTCCGGCGGATACCTGAGGAACGAGAACGATCCGCCGTACTTCACCAATCTGAATCAACCGCTGGACCCGGCCGAGCTGCCGGCCAACCTCCCGGAGGTTCGGTTACGCCTGCGGAGCCAACACAGCTTGGATCTGCTCCACAACGAGCGACGGTTTGCGCTCGAGGATGTCGTCGAGACCAAGCACAGCATGCGGATGCTCCTGGCCGAACGGCTGGTCGCCGACCTCGTCAACGCGGTGCGGGTGGCGGACAGCGACCCGGACGTCCGTGCCGCAGCCGATCTGCTGGACGGGTGGGACCGGACGGCCGCGCGGGACAGCAGGGGCGGAGTGCTTTTCGAGATTTGGTGGCGGCGGTATCGGACCATGGCCGATACCGCCGGTCTGTTCCGGGAAGCATGGACGCCCGAGCGGCCGGTCTCGACTCCCCGTGGATTGGGTGAGCTCCGGACCGGCGTGCAGGCATTCGCCTGGGCGGTGAGGGAGACGGCCCGTCGCCACGGAGCCTGGGACGTGAGCTGGGGCGAAGTGCACCGCGTGCGAGCTGGAGCGGTGGATGTCCCCGTGGGCGGATGTCCGGGAGATCTGGGCTGTTTCCGGGTACTCTCCTTCGAGCGGGCGGAGGATGGGGCGCTGGTGGCCAACCGAGGCGACGGCTGGATGTTCGCCGTCGAGTTCGCCGACGTGCCCCGCGCCTATTCGGTCCTGGCCTACGGACAGAGCAGCCGTCCCGAGTCACCCCATTTTGCCGACCAGGCCGCGCTCTTCGCCGCCAATGCCACCAAGCCGGTGGCGTTCACCGAAGCCCAGATCGAGGCGGCGCTGATCGAGCGCTACCGGCCCGGCGCCCGCTGACGTGACCGAGCCGGGAGTCGAGATCGAGCGGCAGTTCCTGCTGAAGCGGGTGGCCCCGAAGACGTTGGCGTCAGCCGACCGAGTCCACCGGATTCGCCAGGGCTACCTGACCACCACGCCGCCGGCCATTCGCGTGCGACGCATCGACGATCGCGACGTGATGACGATCAAGTCCGGCGGCACCCTGGAGCGCCGAGAGGTGGAGTTTGCCATCGATCCCGACGTAGCCGACCAACTGTTCCAGATGGCCGAGGGACGGATCATCGAAAAGACGCGTTACGTTGTCGGGCGTTGGGAGATCGACGTCTTCGAGGGACGTCACGAGGGCTTGTTGGTGGCCGAGCTCGAGATGTCCCGGCCGGATGAGCCCCGGCCCCCGTTCCCGAGCGGCGTCGAGGTCGCGGCCGAGCTCACCGAGGTCGTGGAGTTCTCCAATCAGCGTTTGGCGCAACTGGACGGCGACGGGATGCACCGCCTGCTCGCCAGCTTGCTCGGTCTTTAGCAGACGCCGGCGACACGGCCGGATGCGTTGACCGGTCCGGAACCTGCTTCCCGTTCAAGCCCGGCAAGGAGCGGGACTCGATGGCCGACATCCAAGACAAGCGTCTGATCAAGGAAGCGTTGCTGGCCGCAGTCGGGATCGCTGTTGCGTACCTGGTGTTGCGGACCGCCCCGGCGTTGGCCGCGGGAGCCTTTTCCGACGATGGCGTCTACCTGGCGTTGGGAAAGGCGCTGGCCGACGGCGAGGGGTACCGCTCCCTCTACGCGGCGGGTCAGCCCGTGCACATGAAGTACCCGCCCGCCCTGCCTGCGCTCTACGCGCTGCTGTGGTGGATCAAGCCCGACCTCGCGACGGTCCACGGCGCGGCCACGGTCCTGAGCCTCCTGGCCAGCGCATTCGCGGCCGGCCTGCTCTGGTGGCTCGCGCGCGCGAAGCTCTCCCTCCATCCGTCGACCGCGCTGGTGTTCGTGATGGGCCCGTTCCTTCTGGAGGGGGCGGTCCAATACTTCAACCTTCCCATCAGTGAGCCCTGGTTCATGTTGGGCTGGGCGGGCTGCCTGGTTCTGTTCGGACGGATGATTCGGGGAGCGCTGTCGTGGTCGGTCGCGCTCGGACTGCTGATGGCCGGGACCACACTCTTCCGCACCCAGGCGGTGGTGTTCATCCCGGCTCTGATCGCCGCCGCCTTCATGTCGGGCGCCGGACTCAAACGCTGCGCGACCCTCGGCCTCACCGCGGTCGTCCCTGTAGGGGCCTGGCGCCTGTGGCACGGGATGCGCGCTGCGGCCGGCCCCCTTACGTCTCAGCCGGACGAGGCCACCTACCTCAGTTGGACGCCCGACGGATCGGTCGGCGCGGTGGTCCGGTTCCTGTCGGACATCCTGACGTCGCAGGCGCTCCGCTACTGGACCGTGCTGCCACCCAACGTCGCATCGTGGCGGCCGGTCGGCGTGGGGCTCTGCGTCGCTGTTCTTGCGCTGGTGCTGGTGGGCGTCGCTTCGCGGTGGCGAGGCCAATGGGCGCTGGTCGCCACCGTCCTCACGGCCGCGGCGGTGATCACTCTTTGGCCTTATTCACAGGACCGTTTCGTGTTGGCCCTGCTGCCGTTCCTCGGGTTGCTGGCCGGTGCGGGTTGGGAGCGTATCGTGGCACGGTGGACCCGCCCGCCCTCCGTCGGGAAGCCGGTCGGGAAGGCCGTGGCGTTGGGGGTGCTGGTGCTCTGGGTCGGGATCGTGGGGTGGCGCCAGGCCCAGATCCGAGGTCTTGCGGTGCAGGAACGCTCCCGCGAGGAGTTCTACTTCCACCCTGCGCAGTTTCTCCCGGACAACAGCCGGTTCATTCTCGAGGCCAGCCGCTGGGTGGCGAGGAACACGCGGCCGGAGGACCGCATCCTCACGCCGCTTTCTGCGGCGATCTGGCTGTACACGGGCCGGGTGGGTGTAAACGCAACTCCGGCCGAGCCCAACGTAGGACCCTCGGTCTTCGACGAGCCCGGTCGGTTCCTCGCGCGTAGGATCCTGGAGGACGACGTCACCATCCTGCTGCTCTGGAATCCCAACTTCCTGATCAGCCGTGACGGGGCCACAATCCAGAGCGCCTGCCCCGCTGCGCTGGAGTTTCTGGGCATGACGCCCGGCTCCGCCAGGGTGGCCGCATTCCGGATCCACAAGCGTGACCCCTGCCTCGCCCGACGTTTTCTCGATCCGGCGGCGCAAACCCTTTCGTGAACTCGGCGGGTGCCTTCGGGGTGCTCGCACGTATGACGGAACAGCTCGGGTTCGAGTTCGAGCGGACGGATTCGGAGGATCGGCCCACCAGGATCGCTACGCCCTCTGCGCCTTCGGCGTTGGTGGAGGCGTTGATGCGCGAGTCCGCCGTCCGTCCGCTACACCGCAAGGTCGTGGTGGGAGCCAGTCGCGGAGCGGTGCGTGAGCTCCTGCGGCAAGCCGCGCGGGGCTCGCCGGGATGGATCGGATTCGAGGCCACTACGCCCCGTCCCCTGGCGTTGGAGATCGCCGGGAGCGCGTTGGCGAAGGACGGGCTCCGCGTGCTGGACGAGTTCGACCTGAGGGCGCTGATCGACCAGGCCGCGGACTCGGTGTTGGTGGACGCGCCACGCTACGGTCGACTGAGTGAATTGGCGGACCGGGTCGGGCTGCGGGATCGCCTGCACGCGGCCGTCCACGCCCTCCGCGCAGCCGGGATCGGACCCGAGCGAGTGCGGGCCTCGAACCTGCGCGACCGTGCCAAACGCGATGCGCTGGCAGCAGTGTTGGATCACTATCTTCGCGCGTTGCGGCAGTGCTCGGGCGTGGACGGAGCGGGGGTGATCGAGCGCGCGTGCACCGTCTTGGAGGCAGGCGGCGGCGAGTTTCCCGACGAACACACGAAGATCTACCTCGTGCCGGGACTGATGCGACGCGGCCTCGAGGGCCGGCTGCTCTCCGCTCTGCAAGCGCGGGGTGCGGTGGCACTCGAGGCCGACCCGGTCTGTGGAATGTCTCCGCCCGCCGGCCGGACCTGGTCCGCCGGTGCCGTCCGGAGCGGGCTCTCCTACCTGCACGACGTCGCTGAGGGCCGTGACGCCGTCGGACGCGGCCCGACCGGATCCGACCTCACCACTCCCGACCTCGCCTTTTTCGCGGCGGCCAGCGTGACGCAGGAGCTCAGAGAGGTGCTTCGGCGGGTGGTCGCGCTCGGTGTAGGCTGGGACGAGGTGGAGATCGTCTGCACGGATCCGCGAGTGTACGGATCTGCCCTGCACGCGTTGGCCGAGCAACTGGATATTCCCGTTACGTTCGGCACCGGCCTCCCGTTGGCGCGCACCCGTCCGGGACGCGCCGTTACCGAGTACTTCCGCTGGATCGAAGGCGGATTTGCCGAGGCCGACTTCCGGCGTTTGCTCGAGGCCGGAGACGTCCGTCCGCCGGCGCGCCACGCCGGTGTAAGCGCCATGGCTCTGGCGCGCCGGCTTCGGTCACTCCGAATCGGCTGGGGCAGAGAACGTTACGGACGGCTGCTGTCCGAAGCCCTGGACACCGCGGACTCGTTGCCTCCGGGCCGCTACGAGAGCGAGTCCGCCCACCGGCGTAGGCGAGAGATTGCCGCGAGAGAGCTGCGGGCCCTCCGCGCCATCCTCGCTCCTGTGCTGCGGTCGGTCCCGCCCGTCCCCCGCCCGGTCACGGGGGCCACCTCACCGCCGGTTTCGCCCGCGGCACTGGCGAAGGGCCTGCGTACTTTTCTTCGCTTCGTGCCCGTCGACCATCCCGTCGATGCGACGGCCGCCGAACGACTCGACAGGATCCTGGTCAGGGTGGCCGCCACACTCGATCGGCCGACCGAGTACGCGTGGGCGGCCGCCGCCCTTCGGCACCACCTCGATCTCCGAGTGCCGGCTCCGGAGGCGGAGGGGCGGGCGCCGTGGGGGTCCGAGGGCGGACACTTGTTTCTGACCGACGTGGAGCACGGCGGCGTGAGCGGCCGCCCGGTCACGTTCGTCGTCGGGATGGATGCCGCCCGCTTTCCGGGAGGCGGAGTGGAAGACCCCCTCTTGGTGGATGGCGACCGGGTCCGCCTGGGCGGCGAGGCTCTGCCGAACACGGCGGCTCGTCTCTACGAGCGCCGGTTCCAGTTTGCCGGGTTGTGTGCCCGGATCAGAGGACGACTCACGGTCAGCTACGCGGAGTGGGACCCCGCAGAAGCGCGGGCGCAGCCTCCCTCGGCGTCGGTGCTGGACCTCTTCCGGTTCGCCCACCGGGATCCCACCCTCACCTACGAAGACCTTCGCACCGCGCTCGGGCCGACCCGCGGACTGATTCCCGCGGATGCCGTTCTCGATGGACACGACGTCTGGATACGCGCGCTGTCTCGTGATCGTCGTCTGATCCAGGGCACGCATCTGGTGCGGAGGGCCTTCCCCCGCCTGGCGCGCGGGATGGACGGACTGGGTGCGCTGGACGGGGCGGACGCGTCACCCTTCCTGGGGGTCCTCACTCCGCGGCCCGAGCTGGACCCGCGCAACGACGCGGCACGACCCATGTCCGCAAGTCGTCTCGAAGCGCTGGGTCGATGTCCTCGGCGGTACATGTTCGAAAGCGTCCTCAACCTGCGTCCTCCCGACGACCTCCGGGCCGATCCGGACCAGTGGTTGGATCCCATGGCCAGGGGATCCCTGCTTCACGAGGTCTACGACCGTACCCTGCGCGAGGCGCGCGAGCGCGACATTTCCTTCGAAGACCCGGCGTTCGAGAAGACTGCGCTCGCGGTGCTGGAGGAGTGCATCGCGACGGCCCGGGCCGCGTATCCGTCGCCCGGCGATGCCGTGCAGACCCGCCAGATCCGTCAGTTGGAAGAAGACGTGCGCTCGTTCGTGCTGATGGTTCGTGAGCGAGGGGCCCCGTGGCTGGCTACCGAGGTTCGGTTCGGGTTGGCGACGGGTGACGCCGTTTCTATGCCGGTGCCCGGAGGAGATCTCGCGCTGCGGGGCATCGTCGACCGAGTCGACGAGCGGGAGGGGAGCCTGGTGATTGTGGACTACAAGACCGGGAGCACGTTCGCGTACGGCGCCAAACGCGGAGTCTTCGCGAATGGCCGGCGGCTCCAGCACCTCGTGTACGTGGCGGCCATGGGGCGGCTCTACAGCCGCTCCGTGTCGGGCATGGAGTATCATTTCCCGACGCGGCGATCCGAGAACCAAGTGGTGCCCTTTCCGGAGCGCAGCCTGCGATTGGGCCCCGAGATCGTGGGACACCTCCTCGATTCCGTTCGGGACGGGCGTTTCGTGCCCACCGACGATGCGGACGACTGCAGGTTTTGCGATTACCGGCCGATCTGTCGGGTCAGGGTCACGGAGTGGACGGTGGAGTCGCCTTTTGCCGCGTGGTCCCGAGCGCACCGGGAAACCCTGGACGCGTTCACCTCCGTCAATCGCGCACGCCGGGTGGAGGACGAGGGTGAAGGGTTCGGTCAGTTGGCCCGCGTGGACGGCATGCCGTGAGTGACGATCGGCCGAGCCCACCGGACGCCGCGGCCCGCCGGCGGATCATCGAGGATCTCGATACGAGTCTCCTGGTCGAGGCCGGCGCGGGTGCGGGCAAGACCACGCAGCTCGTCAACCGGATGATCGCGCTGGTTCGGGCGGGCAAGGCCACGCCGGATCAGATTGCGGCGGTGACGTTCACGCGCAAGGCGGCAGCCGAGTTGCGAGAGCGGTTTCAGGCCGCGCTGGAGCGCGATCTACGGAATGCGGATCCCGCTGACCCGGCCCGCGCTCCGCTCGCGGCGGCCATCGACCGCATCGACCACGCGTTCCTGGGCACCATCCACGCGTTCGCGGCTCGGATACTCCGGGAGCGGCCTATCGAAGCGGGGCTGGATCCCGCCTTCGAGGAAGTGCTCGAGGCGGAGGCGTTCCAGGATGCCCGCCGGTTCTGGCAGGGGTACCTGGAACGCATGGCGGCGGACGGAGACCCGACGCTGCTGGCCCTCTCTGAAATCGGCATCCAAGCGGCCGATCTGGAAGGCACGTTTCACGTGCTCAACGAAAACCTCGACGTGACCTTCCCTACGGCGGAGGAGTCGCTTCCCACCCTCGAGGAGATTGCTCCCGTCCGTCGCAAGCTCGAAGCCCTGATCGACGCCGGTGCCGCTCTGCTCCCGCCGCGAGAGCCGGCATCCGGATGGGGGACCACACAGAGAAGGGTGCGCTCCGCGCTTTACACGCGCAGGCACTACGGGTGGGACGACCGGTCGGTGTTCTTCTCGTCGCTCTATCAGTTCCGCGTCGCGTCGCACGAGTTCACGTTGCGCCGCTGGGCGGAGCCGGTCACGCCCGAGGTGAAGGCCTACAGAGAGGCCGTACGGAAGCTGCACGCCGATGATGAGGCGTTGGAATTGGTCGAGCGCTGGTTGGCTCATCGGTATCCGGCGGCGCTTCGCTTCGCGCTCAACGCCGCCGAGGCCTTTCGGGACGAGCGAAGACGCCGGGGGCGCCTGACGTTCCAGGATCTGCTGACCGTCACCGCCGACCTGCTACGGCGGGATGCGCGGGCCCGCCGGGATCTCGGGCGCCGGTATCGGTGGCTGCTGGTGGACGAATTCCAGGACACGGATCCGCTTCAGGCTGAGATCCTGTTCCTACTGGCGTCCGAGCCCATGCCCTCCGACTCCGGGGATGAGCCGGTCGACTGGAGCGGCGTCGTGATACGGCCGGGGGCCCTATTCCTGGTGGGCGATCCCAAGCAGAGCATCTACCGGTTCCGGCGAGCCGATATCGCCGTCTACAATCAAGTACGGACGAGGATGCAAACCCTCGACGCGTTGGTGGGACTGGAAGCCAACTTCCGCTCGCTGCCACCGATCGCCGACCTGGTGAACGATGTATTCCCGCACCTGTTCCCCGAGATGGGGAGCGCGTACCAGGCTCCGTTCGCCCCGCTCCGGCCGCAACGCCGAGACTCGGGTGGGTCCCCGGGCGTGCTGACCTACGTCCACCGATACAAGCGGGCGTGGGGTGAGGCCCAGGCCGAGCAGGACGCCGGCCGCGTGGCATCGTGGATCGCAAGGCGGGTTGCCCAGGGTGAGCGATCCCCGGGAGACTTCCTCGTCCTGGTCGGAAGGAAGAAGCACCTGGCCCGGTATGCTCGGGCGCTGGAAGATCGCCGGCTGCCGGTCGACGTATCGGGTGCCGGAGTGGGATTCGAGCAGGAGCTGCAGGAGCTGCTCGTGCTCCTGGATGCATTGATCGACCCGGACGATGGCACCCGCATCGTAGCGGCGCTCTCCGGGTTGTTCTTCGGGATCGACGCCGATCAGCTCGTTCGCCACCGCCTGAGCGACGGCGCGTTTCGACTTCCACGCGACCCGGAGGCGGTTCCGGCCGTTGCTGATCCGGCGGCACCGGATCCGATTCACTCGGCGCTGACCAGACTGGCGCGCTGGCGATCGTGGAGCGTGCGGGAGCCGGCGGACGTGTTCGTCGGCCGTCTGATCGAGGAGGTTGGACTGTTCCCCTACGCGGCGGCCGGGCCGCTGGGCGGCCTCCGTGCCGGAGCGCTCGAATACGTGCAAGACGTGCTGCGGGCCACCAGCGCGGCCGGCGACACTTCGCTGCTCGGAGCGGTCGAGGCGATTCGCACAGCGCTCACGTGGGAGGAGGCCGAGGCTCCGCTCGACCCCGGCCGCCGGGACGCGGTGCGGGTCATGAACCTACACAAGGCGAAGGGCCTTCAGGCACCCGTGGTCGTGCTGGCCGAACCGGCCCGGGTGTATCGGCCGCCCGCAACGTTCCACGTGGCGCGCACGGCCAGGGGGGAGTCGCTGGGCTACCTGGAGATCCAGCGCCGAGAGGGGCGGCAGGGTCTGCCGTTGGCTCGTCCCCTTCAGTGGCGGGAGTTGCAGGCGGAGGAGGGGCGTTTCGACGAGGCCGAGACCCACCGTCTGCTGTACGTGGCGGCGACGCGCGCCGAAGACGAGTTGCTCGTGGCCAGCGCTCCCGAAAAACCCGACGCGTCTCCTTGGGGGAAACTGGAATCGTGGTTGGCCGGGCACGCCACGCCCGTTGTGGCTCCCATCGAGCTCGTCGGAGGTCCGCAACTGGCGACGGCCACGCTCGAGGGGCTCACCCATGCGGTGCGGAGCGCGCATGTCGCCCGCGCCTCGGCCGCCCGGCCCCGTGTGGTATTCAGCAGCGTGTCAGACCTTTCCAAGCACCGCGTCGACCAACTGTCCTGGGAAGAAGTGCCCGTGCCGGCCGGCCCCGCGGATCCGGCCGTGGTCTCGCGAGGCTACGAGTGGGGATCGGTGGTGCACGCGGCGTTGGCGTCCACTGCCCGGATGTCGAACGCCCGCGCGATTCGTGCGCTGGCCGCCTCGCTACTGCGAGAGTTCGAGCGCCCGCTACTCGAAGACGGCACTCCCCGGGAGCTGGACGAGCTCGTGGATCTGATCGGCCACGTCCGCGGCTCGCCGCTCTGGCACCGCGCCGGCGCTGCGGAGCGGGTCATGGTCGAGGCGCCCTTCGCCCGCCGCATCGAAGGTGCCGACGGCGAGCCGGATGCCATTGTCGAGGGCGTCATCGACCTGGCCTTCCTGGAGGCCGGCGAATGGGTGATCGCGGACTACAAGACCGACCTGGGCGACGACCCCGACTTTCCCGAGCGTGTAGCTGCCTACAGGAGGCAGGTGGACCTGTACGCCGCCCACTGGAGCCAGCTTACGGCGCAGTCCGTCAAGGAGCGGATTCTCTACTTCACCGCCAGCGGAGACACCGTCACGTGGTGAATGTGACCCTCCGCCGAGCCGCCGTGTCAGGTACCTTGAGCTCCCCGATTTTGCACGTGTTTCTTGTGCTACCCCAACAAAAGGTGGAGGCCACTAATGGGCTGGCTTGAAGAGCAACTGCCGGCTTTGCTCAGCACCGCTTCCGAGCTGATCGCGACCAAGGGTCTCGACGTGATCGGAGCGATTGCCGTACTGATTCTCGGCAGAATCGCCGCCGGTGCCGTGCGCCGGGCCACGGTCGGGGCGCTGAAACGTGCTTCGGTGGACGCCACGTTGGTGCCGTTCTTGGCGGGCCTGGCGTACTTTTCCGTTCTGGCGTTCACGGTCATCGCCGTGCTCGGGATCTTCGGTGTGCCCACCGCATCCTTCGTGGCGGTCCTCGGCGCGGCCGGCCTGGCGGTGGGCCTGGCTCTCCAAGGGTCGCTGGGGAACTTCGCGGCCGGTGTGATGCTGCTGATCTTCCGGCCCTTCAAGGTCGGGGACCTGATCGAGGCCGGAGGCTCGCTCGGCACCGTGAGGCAGATCGGGGTGTTCTCGACCGCGTTGGACACGCTCGACAACGTCCGGGTCATCCTGCCCAACTCGAACGTGTTCGGTGACAAGATCGCCAACCTGTCGGCCAACGAGAATCGCCGAGTCGACATGGTGTTCGGTGTGGCGTACGGCGACGACCTACAGTTGACTCGCGACACGATGGTCCGAATCGTATCGAACCATCCCAAGGTGCTCGCCGAGCCCGCGCCCCAGATCGAGGTGTGCGAGCTGGCCGATTCCTCCGTGAACTTCGTCGTGCGCCCCTGGTGCCGTCACGAAGACTATTGGACCGTCAACTTCGACCTGCACCGCGAGCTCAAGGAAGGCCTGGAGGCCGCCGGGCTTTCGATCCCGTTCCCGCAGCGGGACCTTCACCTGCACCAGGTCGGCTAGGTCGGCCAGACGTCGGGTTTCGAGGACAGTCCCCGGGGCACTACGCGGCCGGGACTAGTTGAAGTAGAACAGCGGCAGCGGCTGGAGCAACCGGCCGCGCTTGGCCAGCCGGTCCATGAATGGCTGGGTGTAGACTCGGACCATACGGCCCCGAGAGTACACCTCGATGAGGTAGAAATCCTGCGGTTGGTAGGTCTCGAGCTGCTCGAGGCCACCGAACACCTGAGCCTCGTCGATGAAGACCTGAGGGATCACTCTCCTTCCGCGATACAGGATGCACATGGTGCCGTCGCGGCAGGCGGTGATCGTAAGCCCCGTGCGGAAGCGGAGGTAGGACACCGCGTCCATGGCCCCAGCGGTGAGGAGATCCTCGCGGCCGAAGGCCCGGCTGGACACCGGAGTGCCTTTACGCCGCCGACCGAAACGGTCGCTCATGACCCGCAGTCCCTCCAACACCACCGGGTTGGGTCGCACCCGGAGCACGATCCCATGGGCGGCGTCTTCGGACGCCAACGTGAAGTCCGCGGTCTCGTATCCGAGGTTTTCGACCGTGACCGCATACCCGAAGTCCGACCGGGGGACCGTGAGCGTGAAGCTGCCGTCCTCTTGGGTCAGGTATCCCTGATCCGATCCGGTCGGGGCCACGAAGGCTCCGTGCACCGGGGCATCGGTGAGCCCGTCGAGCACCTTGCCTCGAAGGACGACGCTCAGGTCGTCCGGATCCTGGGCGGCGAGGGAGAGGGGGACGGCCAGCGTCACAGTGAGCAACAAGCTTGCGTGCGAGGTCCAACGTACGGTCGACCGTCGGTTTGCCATGACCAGTCCCCCTCGGTGTGGCTCATCTCTCTCTTGGCCGCGCATTGAGCAAAGACCGTTCCCGATCCGAAACCCAAGTTCCTGGCGGAAATACAGATAGCGCTTGACCAAGGGGCAGGACAATCCAGTGTCCTCCAGCGAGGACGGACACACGTGAAACCGAATAAACACCGAACTAATCTTCGACCCTCGGGTAACGAGGCGTCATGCAGCATCGACCCGACGGACCGTCCCGACCTGGGCGTGGCGCCCAGACCAACCCGCACAGTCGGTTCGTGCGCCTCGAGGTCGTGCGCGACGAGTGGGTGGAGGAGGACGATCCTTCCCCCCGTACCGAGTTCCTGACGGACACCACCCGCGCGGTGCTCACCCGCAACACCAGTCCCGACGTACGGGCGCGGGTGACGCTCAACCCGTACCGCGGGTGCGAGCATGGGTGTGTGTACTGCTTCGCCCGTCCCACTCACGAGTACCTGGGGTTTTCCGGTGGGCTCGACTTCGAGTCGAAGATTGTCGTGAAGCACCGAGCGCCGGATTTACTCCGAGTGACGCTCGCGCATCGGTCGTGGACGCCGCAGACCATCCTCATGAGCGGCGCGACCGACCCATACCAGCCCGTGGAGCGAAGGCTGGGCATCACGAGAAGGTGCTTGGAGGTCCTCTGCGAGTTCCTCAATCCCGTGGCCATCATCACCAAGGGAGCAGGCATCACCCGCGACCTGGACCTCTTGGCCCTGTTGGCCGGCCACGGTGCGGCACTGGTGCTCGTGTCGGTCACCACGCTGGACCGGGATCTCCAGCGGGACCTGGAGCCGCGCGCCGCCACGCCTCTCCGTCGGCTGGAGGCCATCCGCTCGCTCGCCGGGGCGGGGATACCGGTCGGGGCCATGGTGGCGCCGGTCATTCCGGGTCTCACGGACCACGAGATCCCCTCCATCCTGAAGGCAGTGGAAGAGGCTGGAGCTCGGACCGCCGGCTACGTGATGTTGAGACTTCCGTTCGGAGTAAAGGACCTGTTCCGCGACTGGCTGTTGAAGAAGCGGCCGAACCAGGCGGAAAAGGTCCTCTCCCGGATCCGGAGCCTGAGAGAGGGGCGGTTGAACGACCCGAGCTACGGAAGCCGGCTCACCGGCACCGGCCCATGGGCCGATCAGGTCAGGGACCTGTTCGACGTCGCGCGGCGCAAGGTGGGGCTCGCCGCCGAGGCGCCGGCGTTGTCCACCACGAGCTTTCGGCGTCCCGGGCAGTTGGGCCTGTTCGAGTAGAGGTACGGACGCACTACCCTGGCGGGGCTGCCACCCGGAAGTGCTGCGACCGGATCAACCAGTCCCGGCCTTTACGATAGATGATGGTGACGACGGTTCCTTGGACTGCCGACCCGTTGTCCGACTGCGTCGCGGTCATCGAAAAGTTGCCGTAGAGGTACCCGATGCGTCCCGAGGCATCGAAATCCAACAACGAGGTCTGAACCTCGCCGGACTCCGGGAGAAGACCGGACAGGTGCTGGGTGATCGCTTCTCGGCCATGGAGCACTTCGACTCCCGGAAGGCCCAGCGTGGCGTTTTCCGTGTAGAACTCCGCGAGCGCATCGAGGTCGTCCTCCCGCCACGCCCGTCGCCAGTCGGTCATCAGTTGGTTCGCGTGCTGGATGACGTCCGCGAAATACTCGGCTTGGACGCCGGATGAGCTCTGCCCGCGACCTCCGGGGACGCCGGCCTGAGCCGAGGCGAGGCCGGCTGAACATGTGCACAGCACGACGCCCATGCAGGTGATCCGTAGCATCACCGGCCCCGACGGTCGGCGTCTCGGGCAGCCTTGAACTCGTTTCCTTCCCGCCAGTTCGGCCATCCTCCCGAGTCGGACAGGTCCAACCCCACCATGAACAGGAGCCGTAGATCCTCGACGGCGCCGGACAAGTCCCAGCCGGGCTCGTACTCGTCCGAGGGCTTGTGGTATCGCTCCGCGGTGTATTGGCGCCGTCGTTCCATGGTCCATGCTTCTCCGTGCTCGACGTGATCGATTCCGGAATCCGTATACAAAGCCGGCACGCCGACCTTCGCGAAGGAAAAGTGGTCGGATCGGTAGTAGAATCCTTTCTCGGGCTCGGGGTCGGGGCGCAGCCTTCGTCCGGCCGATTCCACGTGCCCGCCGAGCACATCGTCGAGCTGCGACGCGCCGAAGCCCACCACCGTCAGGTCCCGCATGGGGCCGTCCACGTTCAATCCGTCCATGTTGATCGCCGCAACGGTGTTATACGTCGGGTACACGGGTTGGCTTGCGTAGTGGGCCGATCCCAGCAGACCCTGCTCCTCCGCCGTGACCGCGAGGAACACGACCGACCGCTCGGGCGGTGTGGGCAGGGCGGTGAAGGCCCGGGCCAGCTCCAACAGGCCCGCGGTGCCGGTCGCGTTGTCGAAGGCGCCGTTGTAGATGCGGTCGCCCGTGTCCGTGTCGCTGGTTCCGAAGTGATCCCAGTGGGCCATGTAGATGACCACCTCTTCGGGTCGACTGCGACCCTCCACGCGCGCCAACACGTTCCGGGAACGCGAGCGCTCGATCCGGTTGCTCAATCCCGCCGACATCGTCACACCCAATGGCCGCGGTGTGAACCCGGGTTGGGTGGCCGCCTCGGCCGAGGCTTCCAACGACGTTTCCGTTTGGGCGAACAAGGCCTCCGCCTCCGCCCGGGAGATCCAACCTTCGATGGCCACGCGCGACGCATTGGCGTCCTCCCGTACCAGGTCGAACTGCGGGCCCGTCCAGCTCGATGCCACGACCTCCCACGGGTATCCCGCGGCGCCGGTTTCGTGAACGATCAACGCGGCCTCCGCCCCCTGCCGCGCCGCCTCCTCGAACTTGTAGGTCCAGCGTCCGTAGTACGTCATCGCATTGCCCCGGAAGCGCTCGGCGTCACCCGTCGCATAGCCGGGGTCGTTCACCAGGATCACGGCCGTCTTTCCCGCCATGTCGACGCCGGCGTAGTCGTCCCACCCGTACTCGGGGGCCACGATGCCGTAGCCGACGAAAACGAGCTCGGACCCGTCGACGGCCACACTCTCGACCACCCGCTTCGTCCATCCGACCCAGCCTGCGGCCCAGGCCAAGCTGCGTGCGGAGCCGTCCGCGGCGAACGTCAGGTCGGCGCCGTCCGTGGTAATCGCGACCAGCGGCACGTCCTGCGTCCAGTCGGTCCCGTTCCCCGGTCGGAGGTCCAGGGCCTGGAACTGGCTGGTCAAATACTCGACCGTGCGGTCCTCACCCGGCGAGGAAGGCCCACGTCCGCCGAACTCGTCGGACGACAGGGTTTCGATCGCCGATGCCAAGCTTGCCGGAGAGATACGGTCCGCCGCGGCGGCCGCTTCCGTGACGGAGTAGCCCATGCGGGCCGGCGTCGGCTCGGACGGCGTCTCCGGAAGGGATTCGTCGGGAGGCGTGCAGCCGGTCACGTACGCGAGTAGCACGATCGGGAGGATCGTTCGGCGGGGTAGCGACATGGGAATGCGTCCGAATGCGGTAAGGTGAAGTTCCGAGGTGTGCGCGGTCCGACGGAGGCGTGGCGACCGCTCCGCACAGTATCCTACGGTGGTCGAGTCGCGCCATGACCGTCGCGGTGACGTCGGGGATCGCGGCCCGGGATCAGCCTCCTCCCAGGATCCGGAGACCCGTGATCAACGCCCAAACGGAGAAGGCGACCAGGGCGGCTCCAACGGCGAACACGCCGACCCCGATGCCGACGATCATCATGCGACTGCGTCGGGTCAGCGCCCCCGGCTCCTCGACGTGCTCCTCCAGCAGCCGGACGTTCCGGTCGTTGGCGCGATACGCCGCGTCGAACAGGTCGCCCAGCGCGGGCACAGCTCCCACCAGCGCTTCGATCCCGATATTCGCCAGCATCCGCATCAGCGTCCCGCGTGACGCGCCGATCCGTGCCGACTCCACGACGATGTAGCCCGAGACGAGCGCCCCGATGACGTCGCCGAGTCCGGGAATCATCCCCACCAGCGCGTCCATTCCGATGCGGAACTGGGTGCCGGGGATGCGGATGGCGGAGTCCATGACCCGGGCAAGGGCCCGCAGCTTGGCGACGCGATGGTCGTCTACGATTGAAACCTCCACCGAGGTGCTTTCCCGCTCGGCGGTCGTCTCACGCTCAGTCATCCGAAAGCCTCCATAGCACCCAGCTCGCGACGGACCGGAGTGGTCGCCAGCGCTCCGCCCGCTCCTCCACTTCTCGCGGCGTCGGTCGGGCGTCCAGGCCATCGAGGCGCCGAAGCCCCTCTCGGATTCCCAAATCTCCGGCCGGAATGACGTCCGGCCGACCCAGCTTGAACATCAGGAACACCTGCGCGCTCCAGTTCCCGATCCCCCACACGCGGGTCAGCTCTTCGATCACCTCATCGTCGGGCAGTCCGCTCAGGCTACGCAACCGCAGCCGTCCGGACTCGACGTGCGTGGCCAACTCCCGTATGGCCCGTAGCTTGGATTTGGAGAGGCCGGCGCCTGCCAGCGTCTCCGGCGGCAGGGCCAACACTCCCGCCGAGGTCAGGCGGCCTCCGGCCGCGGCCAGCACCCGTCGCCAGATGGCAGAGGCCGCCGTGCCGGCGAGCTGCTGGTACACGATCGTCCTCGCGAGCGCCTGGAAGCGGCTCATTCGGCGGTAGGTGGAAGGGATGCCGGGGAAGGGGGGTACACGGGAGATCGCGGCGCCCAGCAGAGGATCCCGGGCGGCGAGCGCATCGATTTCCCGCTGTGAAGGCTGAGAGATATCCATTTGTTTCCGTTCTCCACTTGCCCGGAAATGACGGTCCAAGCCAAACTAGACCTACACCTTCGGTCGCGATGTGCCCTGCGTCGGCGGCGCGACCGCTACCTCGGGGGCCGCACGGCCCTACTTCCCCGTGACGATCCGAGGACGCCGTAATGCCCCAAGCCGCGTTCCAAGATCCTGCGCTGACCTTCGCGATCGCGCTGGCGGCCGGTGTCGTGGCTCAGGCGGTTGCGCACCACATGCGGGTTCCCGGGATCGTGGTTTTCCTGCTCGTGGGCGTGCTGTTGGGGCCGGACCTCCTGGGAATCGTCCAGCCGCAGACACTCGGGCATGGGTTGGAGATGCTGGTCGGCCTGGCCGTCGCGGTCATCCTCTTCGAGGGGGGGTTGAACCTCAACGTCCACCGGCTTCGCCGAGAAGCCAAGACCATTCGCCGTCTCATAACCATCGGCGCGATCATCACAGCGGCGGGTGGAGCGGTAGCGGTCCACTACCTCATGGGCTGGGACTGGCAGGTCTCGATCCTGTTCGGGACGCTTGTGATCGTGACCGGGCCCACCGTGATCACGCCGCTCATGCGACGCATACGCGTCAATCGGAATCTTTCGACGATCCTGGAGGCCGAGGGCGTGCTGATCGACCCGGTCGGGGCCATCATCGCGGTCGTGGCGCTCGAGGTGGTGTTGGGCGGCGGCGGCACCGGGGATGCCGCAGTCGATCTCCTGGGCATTCCCTCGCGGCTTTTGGTGGGTGCGGTCACCGGGGTGGTCGGCGGATTGATCATCGCGCTGCTGCTCCGCTACGACCGCCTGGTTCCCGAGGGCATCGAGAACGTGTTCACGCTCGCCCTGGTGCTGGCTCTGTTCGAGCTGAGTAACGCCATCCTACCCGAAAGCGGCATCATGACGGCGGCCGTGGCCGGCCTGGTGGTGGGGAACATGCGCACCCGGCTGGACAGGGAGCTGCGGGAGTTCAAGGAGCAGCTCACGATCATGTTGGTCGGGCTCCTGTTCGTGCTGCTCGCCGCCGACGTACGTCTGGCAGACGTGCGAGATCTCGGCTGGGCGGCCGTGGCGACGATCGTCGTGTTGATGCTCATCGTACGGCCCATCGACGTGGCGGTGTCGACCGCCGGGTCCAGCCTCACCACACGCGAGCGCCTGTTCATTGGCTGGTTGTCTCCCCGCGGGATCGTGGCGGCGGCCGTCGCTTCGCTCTTTGCCCAGCGGCTGACGGAGCACGGCATGGCCGGTGGCATCGAGCTGCGCGCGCTGGTGTTCTTGGTCATTGCCGTCACCGTCGTGGTTCAGGGCCTCACCGGCGGTTGGGTGGCGTCGATGCTCGGCGTGCGCCGTCCCGTCAACAACGGCTACGTGGTCGTGGGCGCCAGTCCGGTCGGAAGGGCGTTGGCCAAGGCGCTCAAGGACGGCGGACACGAGCTGATCCTCGTCGATTCCAACGCCCGGGCCGCCCGAGCGGCGGAAGAGGAGGGGTTCACGGTCATCTACGGCAGCGCGAACGATGACCGCATTCTACAGCGCGCCGACATCGAGGGGAGACGCGGATTCCTGGCAGTGACTCCCAACCCCGATGCCAACCTCCTCATCGCCCGCCACGCCAAAGAGGTGTCTCGTCAGTTGGATACCTACGTCACGCTGGCGCGCGGCCGTGCGGGAGCCAGAGCCCGTCGTGTGAAGCGCGATGGCCACGCGGTTTTGTTCGGAACCGCTATCGAGATGGGCCAGTGGAACCACCAGATCCATCAGGGCGATACGACGTGTGAGCGCTGGCGCTACGAGGGATTGGACGAAGAGGGCGAACAGGGCATCCAGGCCAAGGTCAGCACCGCGACGCGCCTCCTGCCGCTCACCGTCCGGCGTGGTGGGCGGACCGAGCCCATCGACCATGAGACCGAGGTGCGCGCGGGAGACGAGGTGACGTTCCTCATGGTCGTCGATCCCAACCGGGAGGCGCAAAACCTCCTGGAGGTGACCGGATGGGAGCGGAGCTCGTCCTCCGCGGAAGCGGCGCCCGAAGCGGTCTTGGAGGGCTCGGAAGCCTGAGGCCCGTCCGGGCCCGATTCGTCAGAGCGCGGCCAGTCGCAGCCCGGTTACGATCACAATGAACACGCCGGTCGCGATCTTGGCGCCGGCGGCGAGGGCCCTGGCCAGGACCGTGCCGGTCCCCACCATTCCCGCCGACCTAACCGACCGAGTCTCGAGCAGGGTGACCACGGCGGCGCCCACGAAGGTGCCGAGAAAGGCCGTGATGATCGGACCGCCGATGGGAATGGGCAGGCCCACGAACAGACCGGCCAGACCGCCTGCGATCGCGCCCCAGAACGCACGCCGTGATCCGCCGAAACGATCCGAGATGCGGCGGAGGAGCACGAACTCCATTGCCTCCGCGATCACCGTGGCCGTCAGCGCGATCGCGACCGTTCCCCATCCGAACAGTCCGCCGAGGGCGGCGAGCGCCGTGACTCCGACCATGATCCAGAGCCCCGGCAGGCCGAACGGGATCGTCAGCATGCACGCCACGAGGACGATCAGCACCCCGACGCCGACGAGCGAGACCATCCGGAGCCGCTACCCTTCCGAGAGGGATTCGTAGATCGCGGCCACGATGCCTTCCGCGTCGATGAAGCCGTTCCCGAACTCCGCGTCCCACTCCGAGGTGACGCCGAGCGCTTGGATCTCGGACAGCGATCGTCCGTCGCGCATGGCCGCACGGACTCGGTCACGAATGCTCAACAGCATGTCCCGCGTGGCCTGTAGCTTGGCGCGATCCGCCAACGCTCCGTGGCCGGGGATGATGCGGGTTTCGCCGTCGGCCCATTCCAGCACCTGGGACATTGCGTGAATGACGCCGTCGATCGATCCGCCACTGGACGTGTCGATGAACGGGTACCCACCGGCAAAATAGACGTCTCCCATGTGCACGACGTTGGCGTCCTCGAAGTAGATGATCGCGTCTCCGTCGGTGTGCGCATGGGGAGAGTGCACCGCCTTGAGCGTGTGGCCGTTCCAGTGGAATGTGGCTGTCTCGGAGAACGTCACGACCGGCAACGCTCCGTCGGGCTGTGGCTCGATCGTGGTTTCCTGCCCGTTTCGCATCCGCGTCCAAGTGGTAGAAAGCCGTTCGCGCACGTTGTCGTGCGCGACGATCAGGGCGCCGGCCTCACCCATGTTCTCGTTTCCGCCCATGTGGTCGCCGTGCCAGTGAGTGTTCAACACGAAGCGGACGGGTTGATCGGTCACCTCCGCGACGGCAGCCAAGATCTTCTCGGTGAGCGGCGCGAACTGGTCGTCGATGAGAAACGCCCCGTCCTCCCCAACGGATAGTCCGATGTTGCCGCCGCTCCCCGTCAGCATGTAGATCCCGTCGCGTACTTCGAGGGCCTCGATGGTAACGGCGTCCCAGTCTCGCTGTCCGAACAGGCTCGTGGGGCCGGCGAGCAGCCCGACCAGGACGATCGACACGTATCGGATCGGTTTCATGGGTTGTCCGTGCGGTGGGGAGGTGGACCCGAGCCGCCGTCTCGGAGGGAGAACGGCGGGAGGCAGGAGTAAGCTGCGCTACCGACCCGGCTCGCCGCAACAAAAAAAACCGACCGGGGGTGCAGCTCCCCGGCCGGTTGCCGCGCCCTGGACAGAGGGAGCGGGCGGGATCGCGAGCCTCGTCAGACCACGATACCCCTACGAGAAAAGTACCGAATCACCGAGTAGCCGATTGCGAACGTAAGCGCTTGCAGAAGCATCGTCGGGTGTCTCCGATACAGCGGGATCATCCTTGCTCAGCCCAATAGACCCGGGTAGGCCGGCGGAAGTCACATCCCGGCCGCGCGGCATCCCCGAGATGCACCCGAAAAAAGAGAGCGGCCGGAAATCCGGCCGCTCCAAAAGCGCGCGGCTGTCGGGGGGCCTCAAGCCACGAACTCTCCTGCACGGGCACGGGGCAACCAGCCTACGAGCGAACACACCAACCGTTGCTCCGGCTGCCGCCGCACCCGCTCCCTCAACGTCTGCAGGCGACCTGCCTGCCTGCACGGAAAGAGACTGCCCGTGGCACCCGAAAGTCACATGGGGCGCGCGTCGGCATACGTCCGGGATCCAAACCCGATGTGGGCGATGGCCGTATGGTCACGGAGAGGATAGACTCATCCCCCCGCTCCGAGATCGACTTCGGCTGCGGATGCAGAGCGGCACGGCCCGAGGTCGTCCGCGTCGGCACCATTCAGGAGGACAGGAAATGAATTTGCTATGGGCTGCGGTCATGGGACTCGTCGTGGGTGCGTTGGCCAAGTTCATCATGCCGGGCAAGGACCCCGGCGGGATCATCGTCACCATGCTGCTCGGGATCGGTGGCGCCATCGTTGGAACCACGCTGGCGGGGACGTTGAACATCAGCACCGCGAGCCTGGCCATGAATCTGATCGCGTCCGTGATCGGGGCCATCTTGATCCTTTCCGTATACCGCTGGTTCGTCGGCAGGAAGTAGCCGCAACCCGATGACCGGCTCCGGCGGGCACGCTCTACGGGGCCTCGCCCGCGGGAGCCGGTGCTACTCGGTCACCGGCCCCACGCCCGCGGCAGCCAGTGTCCGGTTGAGCCGGGCCAGCGATCCGCTCTTCACGTCAAGTAGGGCGCGCGTCACGTTGGTCAGCTCCCGCCGGTACTCTTCGAACACCTCCAGTGCCTGATCGGTGGGGGGATGGTCCGTTCCCGACATCCATCCGCCCAGGCTGGTGAGCTTGGCGTAGAGCCGCCGCGGCCACCGCAGCGTATCCTGGCGGGCGTTCCCGCCGGTCAGCCGAAGATCGAACAGCCGCATCTCGGCTTCCGCGAGCAGCGCGGCGGTCGTCGCCACCTGCTCCCGTATGCTCAGGGTCGCCTCCGCGTCCAGGCCCGGCACCCCCGCGTCCAGTCGTGCGCCCAAGGATGCCAGCGAAGCCCGGAGCCACTCCATCTCGTCGATTAGCGACACCACCGAGTCTGTGGCCGTGCGGACCTGCCGCAGAAAGGCGAGCTGATCGCGAATGTCGGTCGTCGATCCCTCCGACGTGGGATCGGACAGCACGTCCAAGGGCTGCGTCAGAACGGTGCCTCCCATCGACACCTCGACCGTGTAGCGCCCCGGCGCTGCCAATGGGCGCACGCGTCCTCCCTCACCGAGCGGGCGCCAGCCGTCTTCGTTGAATTCGACATGGGCGTGCTCCAACGGCTGGGTGCGGAGCCTGGGCGTATTCGATGCCCGCTCCCGGAGATCCCACCGGAAGCGGTTCAGCCCGGCTCGGAGGCCACGTCGAGCGCCCAGGTCACGGATCAGCTCGCCGCGGTCGTCCAGAATACGTAGCGAGACGGGCGCGTCGGGCGCGGTCTCCAGCCAAAGGTGAATCGACGCCCCGTACGCCGGGTTTCGGCCGGCGCCGGGGTCCTCGGGCTGGCTCTGGGGAGCCTGCCGCATGAGGAAGCGGTAGGCCGGTCGGGGAGCAAACAGGTGGAGGGGCCCGGCCGCGAGAGCCGTGTCCATCTGCTGGAGCGGGGTGATGTCGTCCATGATCCAGAATCCACGGCCATAGGTGGCCACGACCAGATCGTTGAAGTGCGGCTGGATCTCCAACCAGTGCACGGGCGCGTGCGGAAGGTTGGACTGGAGCGGCAGCCACGTGCCGCCGTCGTCGAAGGACACGTAGAGCCCGTTCTCCGTCCCCGCGTAGAGAAGCCCGTGCCGGACCGGGTCCTCCCGCACCACGTGTACGTAGCTGAACACGCTCTCGGGAATTCCGCCGCCGATGGCGGTCCAGCTCCGTCCGTAGTCGGTCGTACGGTAGATGTACGGCCTCGTATCTCCGAGCTGGTGTCGATCCACGCTGACGTATGCGGTGCCGGCCTCGTGGGTGGAGGGCTCGATGTTGGACATCGTGCCCAAGGGCGGCAGGTCGGCCAGACCGGCGGTTACGTCGGTCCACGCTCCGCCCCCGTCCCTGGAAACGTGGAGTCGTCCGTCGTTGGTGCCGGCCCAAAGGAGTCCCGCCTCGAGCGGAGACTCCGCCAGCGCGAACACCGCTCCGGCGTAGGTGGGGCTGGAGTCGTCCGGCGTCAGCCCGCCCGTCTTCCGGAGCAGCGTGGGATCGCCGGACGACAGGTCGGGCGAGATCACGTCCCAGCTCTGCCCGCCGTTCGTTGTGACGTGGACGTACTGGCTGCCCACGTATACGCGGTTGTGGTCATGAGGCGATATGGTGATCGGGAATGTCCACTGGAACCGGTACCGAAGGTCACCGGCCGGCCACCCCTCCGGGTTGTCGGGCCAGACGCTCACCGTGCGCGCGCGGCCCGTCCGGAAGTCGTAACGCCCTAGGATCCCGTCGTAGCAGCCGGACCAGACCACGTTGGGATCGACCGGGTCCGGAACGGCGAAGCCCGTTTCGCATCCCCCTACCGGATGCCATGCGCCGATCGGGATGCTCCCTCCGGTGAGCGTGTTGGACGGTCCGCTCTGGGACGCCCCGTCCTGACGGTTCCCGTAGACGCGATACGGGATCCGGGAGTCCGTGCTCACGTGGTACATCTGCGCGATCGGAAGCCTTGGCCGCATCCACGTGCGCCCTCGATTGGTGGAAATGCTCAGGCCCTGGTCGTGCCCGACGATCATCCGGTCGGGATCGACGGGATCGATCCACATGTCGTGGTGATCCCCGCCGGGATTTCCCACCTCGACAGTGCGTCCGCCGTCCTTGGAGGTGGTGAAGCGGGTCGAGAGGAAATGGACCTCGTCGGGATCGTCCGGCGCGGCCACCACTCGCGTGTAGTAAAGCGGCCGTTGCATGAGGCCGTGGTCGCGGCTCGCGATGGTCCACGAGGCACCGCCGTCGTCCGACCGCCAAAGCACGCCGTGTCGATCGTCCACAGGCGCGAACTCCCGGTTCGCGCTGGTCTCGATGAGCGCATAGATGCGCTCGGAGCTGGAGGCCGACATCGCGAGTCCGATCTTGCCCAGAGGGCTGTTGGGAAGGCCCCGACCCTCCAGGCGCTCCCACGTGTCTCCGCCGTCGTCGGTGCGCCAGATGGCGCTGCCTGGACCGCCGCTCCAGCGTCCCCAGGTACGGATCCACATCTGCCAGGTGGCGGCGAACAGAATGCGGGGGTTGTTGGGATCTATGACCAGGTCCACGGCGCCCGTGGAATCATCGGCGAACAGCACGCGATCCCAGGTGAGGCCGCCGTCCCGCGTTCGGAACACGCCACGTTCCTCCTGCGGATCGTAGAGGTGCCCCAACGCGGCCACGTAGGCCACGTCCGGGTCCCGGGGGTCCACCACGATGCGTCCGACTCGTCCGGTTCGCTTGAGGCCGGTGTGGACCCAGCTCCTTCCTGCATCGGTGGAGCGATAGACCCCGTTTCCGATCGACACGTTCGAACGAATATGGGCTTCCCCCGTGCCGACCCAAATCACGTTCGGATCTGATGGTGCGACGGCCATGGCACCGATCGACTGGGCCGGCTGATCGTCGAAGACGGGGTCCCAGTGCACGCCTCCGTCACTGCTCTTCCACACCCCGCCGGATGCGGCGCCGAAGTAGTACGTGTTGGGCTCTCCCGGAACGCCGGTCACGGCGCTGACCCGGTTCCCCACCGGCCCGATGTGCCGGTAGCGGAGCGCGGTGAGCTGGGCCTCGGTCACCGGCGCGGGCTCCTGCGCGGCCGCCGGTGCCGCGGTCCGCAGGGGCGAGACGACCAAGATGAAGAGGAGGGGGGTGGGCGGGAGGCGCATTCGGAGTCCTCGTGGGTTCCGGGCACACGGGGGTGGTTGGACGACGGCGCCACGGTAACGGACAGTCCCCCGCACTGGCCAGATGGGTTACCATGTCATCCATTTGGTGCGACCGACCCGAGCCGGAGCGCGGCAGCTTCCAGCCGGGAACGACAGCCTCGAGACGCGAGAGGGAGTTGGATGAGGGAATCAGCGAGCCGCGGCCGGAAACACCTTCGCCACCCGATGAGGCAGGCGGGTGAGCTTCTCGTTTGGGCGGCGGCAGTGCTCGTTTCAGCATGCACGGCGGCCGGAACCGCTCCTCCCCCGGGTCCGAGCGGCGACGCGTCCGGCGAATGGCCTCTGTACGGAAACCTCGGGCCGCACCAGCGGCCGCTGACCACCACGTCCGAGACCGCCGAGGCCTACTTCCACGAGGGCGTTCAGTTCATGTACGCGTTCGGCGTCGGATCGGCCGCGCGCTCGTTCCGAGAGGCACAGGAGCACGACGCTCGCTGCGCCTTGTGCTATTGGGGCGAGGCCTGGGCTTTGGGCCCATACCTGAACGACTCCCGGGTGCCGCCCGAACGTGAGCGCGAGGCGCACCGGGCCGCGAGGCGCGCCAGGGACCTGGCCTCGAACGGCATGCCCGTGGAGCGTGCGCTGACCGACGCGATGCTCGTTCGCTACTCGGATTCACCCGGTGAAGAGGGACGGCTGGCGCGGGACTCGGCCTACGCCGAGGCCATGGGCGACGTCGTGCAGCGGCACCCCGAGGACCTGGACGCCGCCACGCTCTGGGCGGAGGCGTTGATGCTGCTTCGCCCCCGCCGCGGAACGTGGAACAAGGACGATCCCTCGGTCCAGGAGATCTACCGGGTGTTGGAGAGCGTGTTGGCCCGGGACATCCGCCACCCCGGCGCCTGTCACCTCTACATTCACGCCACCGAATCCGGAACCGAGCCCGGCCGCGCCGAGGCGTGCGCCGAGCACCTCGGAAACGCCATTCCGGGCGCCAGCCACATCAACCACATGCCTTCCCACACGTTCAACCGGATTGGACGATGGGCGGACGCCGTGCGGGCGAATCAGCAGGCCTGGCACACCGACCAGAGAGCCGCCTACGGCGGTCCGCCGGGCATCTATCCCACTCACAACCTGCACATGCTCCTGTTCGCCGCGTCCTTCGGCGGGCAGGGGGCGGCGGCCATGCAGGCCGCGCGAGACCTGGCCCAAACGCGGGGCGGCGCCTGGTTCTACGTGCCCCTCACAGCCGTCCGGTTCGGGCGCTGGCAGAGCATTCTGGAGCTGGACGAGCCCGAATCGACGTTGGACCGCGGAATGTGGACGTTTGCGCGCGGAATGGCCCAGCTTCGCTACGGAAACGCCGCCCTCGCGAACGAACGCCTGGCCGATCTGGACGAGATCCTCGTCGAAGTCGGGGACTCGGACCAGTTCCGCGGTCACCGTCTCAGCGATCTCATCGGGATCAACCGCGCGATTCTGGCCGGAGAGATCGCGGCGTCCTCCGGACAGTTGGACCGGGCCATCGAGATCCTGGAAGCCGCCCTGCCCATGGAGGACGGGCTCCGCTACGATGAGCCCGAGCCGCTGCTCAATCCGATCCGACACCATCTGGGCGCTCTGCTCATCGAGGTCGGACGACACGCGGACGCCGCGGCCCGTTACCGCGAAGAGCTGGACGATCACCCCCACAACGGGTGGTCGCTGTTCGGGCTGGCCGAGGCGCTCGATGCCCTGGGAGAGTCCGGCTCGGCGGCCCTGGCTCGTCAGGAGTTGGCCCGTTCGTGGGCCGACGCGGATCACTGGCTCCGGTCGTCCCGGTATTGATGGCAGGTACACCACCTGTGCAGAGCTTTCCCGGGCGCTGACCTCGTGCTCTATCTCCAGGACTTCTTTGGCGAGTGGGGCTATCTGGTCCTGTTCACATTGGGTTTCGCCGAGTTCATCGGCGTCCCGGTGGCCAGCATTCCGTTCATGTTCATGGCGGGTGCGCTGGCCGCTTCCGAGGGCATGTTCTTCCTGACCGTCCCGCTCGCGGTTACAGCGGGAGCGGCCCTCGCCGATGCCATCTGGTTCTGGGCCGGTCGATCCAAGGCGAAGTGGATGGTGGACGCGGCGTGCGGGCTCACCTCCAACCCGTTCGCCTGCGTGATCAAGGTGCAGAAAAGCCTCCAGGCGCGGGGGCCTCGCCACATCTTCCTGGCAAAGTTCACGATTGGCGCGGCCAATCTCATTGCGCCCGCCGCGGGTCTGGCTGAAATGCGGGCCAAGCGCTTTTTCCCCGTGGACCTGGGCGCCCTGTTCCTCTGGGCGACGCTCGTCACGGGCCTGGGGTGGGTCTTCGAGCGCCAGGTGCTCTTCGTAGTCCGTTTCCTCCTGGCCAACTCCAGGGAGTCCTTCTTCGCGATCGCGGGGTTGATCGTGGTCGCGGGCATCTGGCGTATCCAGAAGGTCAGACGACACAAGGGGCTTCACGTCCGCATGGGCAGATCGCGGTGAGGCGGGCGACCGCGCTGTGCGTGGCGTGTTTGGCGGCGGCGGTCTCTCCGGTCGAGGGTCAGGAGTCCACCATCGTCCTCATGGGCGGGATGGTGCTGGACGGGTACGAGGCGCCGCCGCTCCACCACGGTGCAGTCGTCATTCGAGACGGGCGCATCCAGTGGGTAGGCCGGGCAGTGGACGTAGAGGTGCCCGACGGGGCCCGCGTCGTCGACACCCGGGGGAAGACCATCCTTCCCGGGCTGATCGACCTTCACGTCCACGTCGACCTTCTCGGCCACGGAAGCTACGAGGATTGGTACGCGTTCATCGGAGGCACGGATCGGTTGGTGGAGGTGGCGGAGCTCTCTGCCCTGCAGATGGTCAGGGCGGGGGTCACCACCGCCGTGGACCTGGGCGCGCCTCTGGAAGTCTCATCGGTGCGGGACCGCATCCAAGACGGGGAGCTCCCGGGGCCGCGTCTACTGTTGAGTGGCCCCTGGATCACCCGGGTAAAGCTCGGCGGCGTGCCCGACGAGTATCAGAACGTGGTCGAAACACCCGAACAGGCGGCCCGCGTCGCGGCTCGACTCATCGAGTCCGGTGCCGACGTGATCAAGACCTGGATCCTCGAAGAGGCGGACCTCGCGGCCGTCGTCGAGGAGGCCCACCGCCGAGGCGTGCCCGTCCACTCCCACCTGTACCGGCCCGAGAACGTACGGGCGGCGATTCGCGCCGGAGTGGACGTGCTTCAGCACGTGGGCTCGGGCGGCAACCCTCCGTATGATCGGGAGTTGGTGGACGAGATCGCCCATCGGGGGATACCGATCGTGCAGACGATGGCCCACCGCATCTGGGTGTATCCGGCCACGGTGGAGTTTCCCGAGCGCCTTCAGGACGAACGGCTACGCCGTGACCTGCCGCCCGACATCTACGCCGAGCTGCAGCGTTCCTTCGAGGACTTCCGGCGCCTCGAATACTTCCGGTCCACTCCCCGCCAAATCAGGAACAGTCGAGTATCGGCGCGCCAGTTCATCGATGCCGGCGCGGTCGTGGGCGTAGGCACCGACGCCGCCAGCCCGCTCAACTTCCACACCGAGGCGATGTGGCGGGAGATGGAGGCGTTGGTGGAGAGCGGAATGACGCCGATCCAAGCCATATCCGCCGCCACGAAGACCAACGCCGAGATTCTGGGGCTGGGTGACGAGACGGGCACGTTGGAGCCCGGAAAGGCGGCAGACATCCTCGTGGTGTCGGGCAATCCGCTGGCGAGCCTCAGGGCGCTCGACCGCGTGCACGTCGTGGTCGCGAACGGCAGACTCGTCGAGGTCGACCCGGTTATGACGACGCATATTCGGGATCGAGGAGATCCCGGAACGTCGCCCTGAACTTGGCCACCTTGGGGCCCACGACCACCTGGCAATACGGCTGGCCGGGGTTCTTCCGGTAGTACTCTGCGTGGTAGGGCTCAGCAGCGTAGAAGCGTTCGAGCGGCACCACCTGGGTGACGATGGGCCGGTCGAACGTGCGGGCTTCCGTCATCTCGGCGATCAGCGCGGTCGCCGTGTCCCGCTGTGCTTCGGAATGGTGGAACACGACGGAGCGGTACTGCGTCCCTACGTCGTTCCCCTGACGGTTGAGCTGGGTGGGGTCGTGGATCACGAAAAAGACTTCGAGCAGCTGGCGAAAAGACACCACCTCCGGATCGAATCCGATCTGCACCACCTCGGCATGTCCGGTGACGCCCGTGCAGACGGCTTGATAGGACGGATGGTCCACGTGTCCGCCGGAGTATCCGGACCGGACCGAAGACACGCCCCTGAGCTGTTCGTACACCGCCTCGAGGCACCAAAAGCACCCGCCGCCCAGGGTGGCCAGCTCGACATCGTTCGCCATGATCGATCTCCTTCGGTGGGCGCATGGTGCGGTGTGTATCACGTACCCTGGAGGGTCGCCATAAAGGTCCGCTCCACCGATTGGCGTCACGACGCTCGTACCGGCACTCTGGAGATTCTGCAACGATGACATCGACCGGATACGAGTGCCTGGCCGTGGCCCCACCGGGTCTGGAAACGTGCGTGGAGGCCGAGCTGAAGGACCTCGGCTATTCGGATTCGGTGGGGCCCGCCGTGGCCGGTGGGGTTCCGTTCCGGACCGATTTGGCCGGCGTGCACCGGGCCAATCTGCGGCTTCGGGTGGCCAGCAGGGTGCTGGTGCGTCTGGGACGGTTTACGGTGCGGGGATTTGCAGAGCTGGAGCGCAAGGCGGCCGGGTTGCCGTGGACCGACTACCTCACGCCGGACACCGGGTCCGTCCGCTTCGACGTCACGTGCCGGAAGTCCAAGCTGCACCACAGCGGCGCCGTGGCCGAGCGACTGGAGCGGGTTGCGTCGATTGCGGCGCGGGTCGGGTCGGAAGCGCGGGACGCAGATCCCGAGCAGCGGTTCGTCGTGCGGATCGTGCGCGACCGGTGCACGGTCAGCGTGGACGCGTCGGGTGAGCACCTCCACCGTCGCGGATACCGGGAGGAATCTACCGCCGCACCGCTGCGGGAAACGCTGGCGGCGGCGCTGTTGTCGGAAAGCGGGTGGGATCCCGACACCCCTCTGGTCGACCCCTTCTGCGGCTCCGGCACGATTCCCATCGAAGCCGCTCGCTGGGCGCGAAAGCTTCCACCCGGTGGCGACCGGCACTTCTCCGCGCGTCTGTGGCCGGTATCCGACGGGTCCGCCTGGGAGGCCGAGCTGGACAAGGCCCGCCAGCGGGCGCGATCCACGGCTCCGTCACCCGTATGGGGGTTCGACCGGAATCACGGTGCCGTGTCGGCCGCCGCAGCCAACGCGCAGCGCGCGGGCGTAGCGGCCGACGTGGAGTTCGCGCGCCAGACGATCTCGGAGCTCTCCCCCGTCGACGGCCCGCCCGGAGCCGTGGTCACCAACCCGCCGTACGGGCGGCGCCTGAGCCGCGGAACGGACCTGCGCGCGCTCTACGCCCGGTTCGGTAGCGTCCTGAGGGATCGCTTTCCGGGATGGCGGGTGGCCTTCCTCACCTCCGACCCGGCCCTGGCCGGCCAGACCGGCCTGGAGTTGAGCCGCACGCTCCGGTTCAAGAATGGCGGGATCCCGGTGGACGCGTGGGTCGGGCGGATCTGACTCCGGCCGGTCAGACCGCCGCCAGGCCGCGGTCCTGCCGTGCCACGGGGCTCTCCGCGAACGTGTACAGCAGGTCGGTGAACCCGGTCCAGTAGTCGGACAGTCCGTTTTGCCCGGTGATCTTCATGCGTTCGTCGTACAGGGTGCGCATAGCCTTCGCGAGACCGGCCTGCGGAGTCGGCAGCCGTGGCTGAAGCTTGTGAAAGGCCTCCTCCAACTCGGGCCGGAGACCTAGACCGTCCACGCGCTCGTGGAACCGCTCCCCGTCGTCGTCACACAGCGTCTGCAGTTGACGGTGGAGGCGCTCGGCCAGCGCCGACTGCACGAGCTCGGGCTCGCCGGACGAAACCAACGCGAAATACGAAAGGGCCTGAGCGTGCAGCTCCTTCAAGTAGCCCTTGCGGTGGACCATCTCGTGGGTCACCACGTGAGCCTGCAACAGGCCCAACTCCTTGAAGATGGCGATGTCACCCGAGATGATGTCGCACGCCCCGTAGGCCATGGGCATGAGGAGTCCGGCCAACGAAAATCGCCGCACCTCGGAGCTGGTTTCGACCACCTGCCCGGTCAGGCCTGCGATGAAGCCCGTCAGGTGAGCGTTCACCTCGGGCGCGAGCTCGTCCAGACTGCGGGTGGGCTCGACGTATCCTTCGTTGAGGCGGTGTACCAGACGTTCCACCTCCGCCTCCCGGACCTCGGACGGAGTCGAGCGCAGGTTGAACACGTCGCCTCCGAATTCGGCCTCGAAGTCCACGCGGCGCATGTCTTTGCGAGCCGCCCAGTCGCGGAGGGCGCTCCCGGCGTAGGCCCCGAACGTGGCCGCCTGGATGACCATGCCGGGGAAGGACGTGCGAAAGAGCAGCCGGGCCGCGAGCGGGGCTGCCAGCAGGAGATCGCTCAGCGCGATCGGGGAATACGTGGCCTGATTGGGGATTTCTATGCGATCCATCAACTCATGCTCCAAAGGGTGAGACCGCTACTACACCCCCGTACGGAATCAAGCTCCCCTGAGTTCGGCGGGCGCCGTCGGAGGACCTTCGTCACCGTTGTGTAACAACCCTCCACCGAGGTGGGTAACGACCGCCGCCGTACGGCTTGCGTGGGGCTAGGGCCCTGGGAGATTTGGGGCACCACCTTTTACGTGGTCCCGAGCGTGGCCACTCGTTCCATCATTCCATACCGGAAACCAATGAAGAAGCTCGTCATTCTCTTTGCCGTCCTGGCGGCGGCCTGCGCACCGCCCCGCTCGGGCGCCGAAGAGCCCGGGCAGCAAGAAGGCATCCAGAACAAGGGCTCGGACACCTTGCTCAACGTCGCCCAGGCCTGGGCCGAGGCCTACGGCGCCGTGCATCCCGACATGGCCATCGCCGTGACGGGCGGAGGCTCGGGAACCGGCATCTCGGCCCTCATCAACGGGACCGTCGACATCGCCAATGCCAGCCGGCAAATGAAGCCGGACGAGATCGAGGCCGCTCGGGCCCGAGGCCAGGAGCCAAAGGAATTCATCGTGGGCTACGACGCGCTGGCGGTGTTCCTCCATCACGACAACCCCTGGGAGCGGGTGTCCATGGAGGAGCTGGCAAGCGTCTACGGGGATGGCGGCACCGCAGAGTCGTGGAGCAACCTGGGCCTCACCGTTCCCGGCTGTTCCAGCGACGAGATCGTGCGGGTGAGCCGTCAGAACAACAGCGGCACCTACGCGTACTTCCGGGAGGCGGTTCTCGGGGAAGACAAGGACTTCAAGCTCGGGTCCCGCGACCTGCACGGATCGAAGGACGTGGTGGAGCTGGTTGCCAGCACCCCGTGCGCGATCGGCTACAGCGGCCTGGCTTACGCGACGGAAGAGGTCAAGATGCCTTGTCTGACCACCGATGACGGCGGCTGCGTGATCCCCACGGTGGCGACCGCGAGCGACGGCAGCTATCCGATTGCACGTCCGTTGTTCATGTACACCGTCGGCGAGCCGCAGGGTCAGATCAAGGCGTACATGGATTACATCCTCAGCGATGAGGGGCAGTGCGTCATCCTCGAAAAAGGATACGCTCCGGTTCGAGACGTGACGTGCACCTGACGCCCGCCACGCCACGGGGTTTCGCGTTCGCCGGCCGCCGGCTATGGATTCGCCGGGTAGCGCAGTCGGACCGGGACGTGACCCTATGGCCAACGGAGCGCCGGAACGCGTGACACACTACGAAGAGCGGCTGGAAAACGACCTCAACAGCATCAAGGACGGCGTCTCACAGGTAGGCTCCTGGGTTCAGGACAACCTGTGGGACGCCGTTCTCTCGCTGACCCGGTTCGACCGCACGCGGGCCAACCACACCATCCTGAAAGACCGTGCGGTCAACCGGGCCACCGAAGACCTGGACCACGAGTGCCACGTGTTCGTGGTCCGCCACCTTCCCAGCGCGGGTCACCTGCGGTTCGTGTCGTCCGTGCTGCGGGCCACCGTGGCCATGGAGCGCATCGGCGACTATGCCGTGACGGTTTGCCGGGAGACACTCAGGCTGCATGCCGCTCCGCCGGAGGCCCTGGCCGCGGACCTGGACACCCTGGGCTCACAGGTGGCCAACACGGTGCGGAGTGGCATAGGCGCCTTTGTCGACGGCGACGTGGAGGCGGCTGCCGCAGGCCTCGGCATGGCTCGGCAGGTGGAAAGCACCTACCGGAAGGTCGTCCGTACGCTACGCGACTTGGGAGAGCAGCAGGCCCTCCCCGTGGGCGACCTCTTCTCGCTACTCATTTCCGTGCGGGTGCTGAAACGGGCGTCCGACCAAGCAGAGAATCTCTGTGAGCAAACCCAGTTCGCGGTCACGGGAGCGACCAAGGAAGCGAAGAGCTACCGACTGCTGTTCGTGGACCGGACCGGCAATCTGGGCAAGCTGGCGGAGCTGTTCGCCGAGCAGGTGTTCCCGACCGAAGGCCTTTTCGAGAGCGCAGCGACCGAGCCGGCAGAAGCCTACGATCCCGGCTTGCACGAGTTTGTCGAGAGTCGCGGCGTGGAGGTGGATGGTGCGCCCATGGCGCTGGAGGAGCGGATCGACGGGGCGCAGCGACACTATCACGTGGTTGCCGGAATCGACTTGGATCCCGCGGTCTACATCGAGCACGTGCCGTTCCGCACCGTGGTGCTGCGCTGGGACATTGCCGATGCCGTGGGCCGGGCCGCGGCGGTGGAGGGACGCGAGCGGTACGCGATCCTGCATCGCGCCGTCGCAGACGAGGTGACGGGGCTACTCGAGGAGCTGGGCTTGGAGGCGGATCGTTGATTCGGTACGCAGCGTGAGCGTCGACGCCACGTCTCCGACACCCGATCTCCGCTCCGCCGATGCGCGCGGGGCCGATTGGTACACGGACAAGCTCGTCCAGGGGCTCGTCTTCGTGGGCGGCATCTCCGCGATTGTGTTCATCATCGCGATCTTCGTGTTCATCGCGAAGGAGGGGCTGCCGTTCGTCATGGGGCGCTTCTCCCTGGCGGAGTTCTTCACCGACATTCGCTGGCGCCCGACTTCGTCCAATCCCACGTACGGCGCCCTCGCGCTGATCGTCGGCACGGCGAGCGTGACCGGCTTGGCCATGCTGGTGTCGGTCCCGTTGTCGCTCGGTGCGGCCATCTACATCGGGGAGTTCGCCAAGGGAAAGACCCGCGAGGGGCTCAAGATCCTCGTGGAGCTGTTGGCCGCGATTCCATCGGTGGTCTGGGGTTTCATCGGGCTGGAGATCATGAACCAGCTCATCATCCGCTGGTTCAACGTGCCGGTCGGACTGAACGTCCTGAACGCAGGGATCATCCTCGGCCTCATGGCGGCGCCCATCATGACGACCATCGCCGAGGACGCGCTCAAGGCCGTGCCCGACGGCTACCGCGAGGCGGCGGAGGCGCTGGGTGCCACGCACTGGCAAGTAATCAGGCGGGTGGTGCTTCCCGCAGCCAAGAATGGGCTGGCGGCCGCTGTGCTACTGGGGGTGGGTCGGGGGTTCGGTGAGACCATGGCCGTGCTCATGGCGAGCGGACACGCGATCAACATTCCCACCAGCCCGTTCGATTCGGTGCGGGCCCTCACGGCCACGATCGCGGCGGAGCTGGGCGAGACGTCGTACGGCTCGGAGCACTACCGGGCACTCTTCACGTTGGGGATCTTCCTGTTTCTCGTGACGTTCCTGATCAACCTGATGGCAGACATCATGGTGCGGGGTCGTGGCGGCAAACGGCGCAGGTCGGGGGCGTAGGCGCAGGCACCATGTTCGACGCAACCGCACTGAACCAATCCGATCACCGCACGCAACGCCTGGTGCGGATCCTGTTCCTGCTCATGGCGGTCGTGCTGATCCTGCCGGTGCTGCTGATCTTGGGCATCCTCGTCGTGCGGGGCGGCTCGGCCCTCTCCTGGGAGTTCTTTTTCTCGGCGCCCACCGACGGGATGACTCGGGGCGGAATCTTCCCGGCCCTGATCGGCACGATCTGGCTGGTGAGCCTAGCGCTGGTGGTGTCCGTGCCGCTCGGGGTGGCGGCGGCTCTCTACCTCAGCGAGTACGCGCCGGACAATGCCCTGACGCGCGCCATCAACCTCGCCATCATCAACCTGGCCGGCGTGCCGTCGGTCGTGCACGCGCTCTTCGGTGTGGGTGCCTTCGTGTTGTTCTTCCAGTTCGGCACCAGCATCCTCGCGGCCAGCCTGACGCTCGCCATCATGACGCTTCCGGTGGTGATTGTATCGACCCGTGAGTCCTTGCAGGCCGTGCCGTTGGCATTCCGTGAAGCCTGTTGGAACATGGGCGCCACTCGGTGGCAGACCATTCGCAAGGTGGTCCTGCCCAATGCGGTTTCCGGGATCCTCACCGGCGTGATCCTGGAGGTCTCCCGCACCGCCGGCGAAACCGTGCCCATCATGTTCACGGGCGCGGCGGCGTATCTGGCCTTCCTGCCGACGTCCGTGTACGAGCAGACCATGGCACTCTCGCTCCACCTGTTCGTGATCTCCACCCAGGTGCCGGACGTGCCGGACAACCTTCCGTTCGGGGTGGCCCTGACCCTCATCGGCCTGGTGCTGGCCATGAACGCGGTGTCGATCGCGTTTCGCATCTATCTCCGCGGCAAGAAAAAATGGTGACGCCGGCCGACGCGGACGTGCCTGTAAAGCTCGACGTCCAGAACCTCACCATCCGCTACGGGTCCCAGGCCATTCTCCGGGACGTCTCCCTGCAGGTCCGTGAGCACGAGATCTTCGGCATCATCGGTCCGGCGGGATCCGGCAAGACGTCGTTCCTTCGCGCGCTCAACCGGATGAACGAGTTCGATCGCTCCATGCACGTGGAAGGGACCATCCGCTTCGACGGCACGGATGTGAAGGAGTGGCGGAACGTCTATGCGTTGCGCCGTCGGATCGGCGTCGTGTTTCCGCTGCCCGTGGGCCTGCCCCTGTCCATCTACGACAACGTGGCCCTGGCTCCTCGGCTGTCCGGCATACGAGACAGGGCTCGCCTCGACGAAATCGTGGAGCGATCGCTGCGACGGGCGGCGCTCTGGGACGAGGTCAAGGACCGCCTCGACGCGCTGGGGAGCTTGCTCTCGGGCGGACAGCAGCAGCGGCTCACCATTGCGCGTGCCCTCTCCCAGGACCCCGACGTCTTGCTGTTGGACGAGTTCTCGATCGCGGTGGACCCCGTCACCACGATGCGGATCGAGGACGCGCTCAAGGATCTGCGGCACGAGCTGACGATCGTGTTGGTCACCAACCTGGTCCAGCAGGCCCGACGGCTCGCCGATCGCACCGCGTTTTTCCTCACCGGCGAGCTGGTCGAGGTGGGCGAGACCGAGTCGTTTTTCACGGGTGAGACCCAAGACGAGCGGACCCGCCACTACGTGGAGGGACGCTTTGGCTGAGCCGGCGTACGCCATCGAGACCCGTGGGCTCAACCTCTGGTACGGAGACTTCCAGGCGCTCTACGACGTCAACCTCCAGATCAAGCGGGGCATCATCACCTCGATGATCGGGCCGTCCGGTTGCGGGAAGTCGACCTTGCTTCGGGCGTGCAACCGTATCGTCGAGCGGCTGGGCTACGTACGGACTACCGGCCAGATCGAAGTGCTCGGGCACGACATCTTCGCTCCCGACGTCGAGCTGCTGCAGGTGCGCAAGCAGGTGGGGATGGTGTTCCAACGGCCCAATCCGTTGCCCATCTCGATCCGCGACAACGTGCTGTTCGGATACCGGATCCACGAGCGCGAGCGTGGCGCGACCGATGCCGACATGGATGAGATCATGGAAAAGGCGCTCCGGGAAGTGGCGCTTTGGGACGAAGTGAAGGATCGGCTCGATGCGCAGGCCACGACCCTCTCGCTCGAGGCACAGCAGAAGCTCTGTATTGCGCGGCTGCTCCCGGTAAAGCCTGCCGTGCTGCTCATGGACGAGCCCTGCTCGGCCTTGGATCCGAAGGGCACCGCCGCGGTGGAGGAGCTCATCTGGGAGCTCCGCGGCGACTACACGATCCTCATCGTGACCCACAACATGGCACAGGCGCGTAGGGCCTCCGAAGAGTGCGTGTTCATGCTGCTCGGGAAAGTCGTCGAGCACGGTGCCACGGAGGAGATGTTCCTCACCCCGCAGCACGAGGAGACTGCGGACTATATTGAGGGACGGTACGGCTGAGGCGCTTGCCGGACGATCGCTCGACGTTCGATCTTCCGGCTCCCCGAAATCGAGAGGAGCCTCCGCCGTGAACCGTTGCTTGTGGCCGCTGGCCGCCGTGCTGGTCGGAGCCGCATGTGCCGACGCCGAGCCGGCGGACCAGGCGCTCGGCCGGACCGCCGCCTTCGTGCCCGCCCCGGGGGAATGGGAGCGCCGCCCGCCCGAGGCGCTCGGATTCGACCCCGCCAAGCTGGACGAAGCGGTCCGGTACGCGCTCGCCCACGAAACCTCCATGCCCGAGGATCCGGGCCAGTACCTGCGGGACCGGTTCGAAGGACTGCCTCACCAGGACATCGTGGGGCCGACCAAGGAACGGGGAGAGCCCAACGGGCTCGTCATCCGGAGCGGGTACATCGTCGCGGAGTTCGGTGACACGCGCCGCGCGGACATGACGTTTTCGGTCACCAAGTCCTATCTGTCGACCGTGGCCGGTTTGGCGTTGGCGGACGGCTTGATTCCCGGCCTCGACCAACCGGTCTCGGCCACGCTCGACGATCCCGCGTTCGCCGACGGACAGAACCGGGACATCACGTGGCGTCATCTCCTGCAGCAGACCAGCGAGTGGGAAGGCGAGCTGTGGGGAAAGCCCGACGTGGCCGATCGGCGGGAGGGCATCGACCGCACGCTCAACCCGCCGGGCACCTTCTGGGAGTACAACGATGTTCGAGTGAACCTCCTCGCGTATGCGTTGCTCTTGCTCTACGAGCGTCCGCTGCCCGAGGTGCTCGCAGAGCGTGTCATGACTCCGATCGGCGCGTCCGACGGCTGGCAGTGGAACGGCTACGACACGTCCTGGACGGAGATCGACGGCCGACGCGTGCAGTCCGTGAGCGGAGGGGGACACTGGGGCGGAGGGCTCTTCATCAGCTCGCGGGATCACGCCCGCTTCGGGCTCCTGTTCCAGCGCCGCGGTGACTGGGGCGAACGGGAGATCCTTCCCGCGTCCTGGGTCGAACAGGCGATCACTCCCACGGGCATCCAGCCCAACTACGGTTTCATGTGGTGGCTGAACACCGACCAGGCACAGTTCCCGAGTGCGCCGGAGTCCAGCTTCTTCGCGCTCGGAGCCGCCTCGACCAGCGTGATCTGGATCGATCCCGACAATGACATCGTGACGGTCACCAGGTGGGTGGACGGCAGCCGGCACGTGGACGAGTTCATACGGCTGGTGTTGGCCGCCCTCACGGATTGAGCGCCGCATGCGACGAGAAGTGACACCGGGCGTCTGGTGGATTCAGGAGCTGGGTCCCGCCCGGCCCGGTCTGGCCCGCACTATCGGTGACCGGGGAGATGCGTGGTACACGCCGGGCGATCCGCTCCACCTGCCACAGAACGCCTACCTGCTCGTGGGCGAGCGGACGCTCCTGTTCGACACGCTTTCACCCATGTCTACCGAGCTGATTCTACGAGAGCTCGCGGCGATACTGAACGGCCGCACGCTGGACTATCTGGTCGTGTCGCACCCCGACGTGCCGCATGCGGGAAACACCCATGCCGTCCTGAGGGCCCATCCCGACGCGCGGTTGGTGGCGCCGGTGTACGGGGATACCCACCCCCTTTATCACCTGGAGGACTCCATCAAGGTGGGAGAGGGCGACGAGCTGGATCTGGGTGGGTTCGTCGCGCGGTTTCACGAGGCGACGTTCCTCGACGCGGCGTTGTCCATTTGGATGAGCGAGGCGAACACGGGCACGCTGTTCCCGGTCGACTGGCTGGGCGCGCCCATCCGGGCCGGGGAGGCCGTCAAGTTCGCGGACGAGATTCCGGATCTGAGCGCCGATCGCTACTACGAGTTCCACGCGCGGGTGTTGTTCTGGTATCAGTACTGCGACGTGGATCGCGTCACGGCCGCCATCCACGCGCTCTGGGAGCGACACGAGCCCAGGATGCTGGCGCCCTCGCACGGCCCGGTGGTGCGACAAGACGTGGCCGAGGTCTTTCGGATCATGCCCGAGGTGGTGCGTCGCATCCGTGAGACCGGAAGGACGGGGGTGGCATGACCCATACGCTCGCCGCGCCCGTCCCTCTTACCGATGACGTCTCTTGGGTGGCGGAGTCGTTTCCGCTGCCCGGGGGCAACGCTATGCACGTGTCGGTCTACCTGATCCGCTCTCCGGAGGGGTGGATCCTGATCGACTCGGGCTCGTTTTACCACCGAGAGCGCCTGGCCCGCCGTCTGACGGCCACGGTGGCCGGCGAAGGTGTACGCGCACTGGTGCTGTCGCACTCGGATTATCCCCATTCGGGCAACATCTCCGAGTTTCGCAGACAGTGGGGCGATTTCGAGATTGTGGCTTCCTGCGGAAACGCCCAGATCCAGGGACTGCCCTACGCGACCAAAGTGCCGTTGGGCGGATCGCTCACGCTGGCGGGCAGGCGCTTTCGATTCCTGGATCCGCCCCTGGCCGATCGGTCGCATACCTCGTGGATCTACGACGAAACGGACCGGGTCATGTTCGTGGCCGACGGGTTTGGCAGCTACCACGGCGCCGACACCGCCCATCACACGTCCCGAGACCTTCCCGGCGGCATCGACGCGGAAACGATCTACGCCTTTCATCGTGACACCGTGGTTTGGCTCAAGTACGCTGATCCCGTACGGATGTCCGAGGTCTTCACACGGCTCTTTGCGGAAAACCCCGTACGCTGGGTCGCCCCCATCCACGGGCATCCCATCCACGAGGCCGACCTGGGCCCGTACCTGCACGGGCTGAACGACGCGGTCGAGCGGATCGTGCGGGAGGGACACTAGTGGACTGTAACAGATATTCGTTGAGTACCGAGACGGGGTTGGCGCCCGCGAGGTGAGGCGGGACGACGCGGCGTAGCCGTAGCTACGGCAAGGAGTTCCAACGAAGTCCTCGCGGGATGCCACGCCCGTCGAATGCCAAACGAATATCTGTTACAGTCCACTAGTCCCCCTCCGGTCCCTCGTCGGGAAGCCTGCAAGCCTGGCGAAACTCCCACCGAGCCGGTACCGTACGGAACGATGTCGCCTTTGTATACACCGACGTAAATCTGCTGGCCACCAGAACCGAAACCATGCCCAAAAGCTTCATCCTCGGGGAATTCGAGCACCTGATTCTGCTCGCGGTCGTGCGGCTGGGGTCCGAGGCCCACGCTTCGGCCATCCGTGCAGAGCTGGCCCGTGCTGCCGGGAGAACCGGCACTCGAGGTGCGCTCTACCGCACGCTCGATCGCCTTGAAGCAAAAGGCTACGTCGAGTGGCAACTGGAGGAGGCGGGCCCCGAGCGAGGAGGGATTCCCCGGCGCCGGTTCGCGGTGACGCCGGCCGGCATCGCCGCGCTCCGCACGTGCCGATCTGTGCTCGAGCAACTCTGGGCCGGGCTGGACACGGTGTTCGAGGGTGAGACGTCATGAGCGGTGTGGACCGACCGCCCAGGTTGCCTCTGGCCATCCTGCGTTTGGCCGCTCCGAAGGACGCGCGCGGTCGATCCATGGAGGGCGATCTCCGCGAGGAGTGGCACGTTCGCGTAACGCGCGGGCGCTGGCGGGCCGGCCTCTGGCTCTGGATCGCTGCCCTGACCCTGACCGGCGAGCTGGTAATTGAAGGGCTGTGGTCTCGGCTCCGTCCCCTCGTGTCGGGACCGACGGGTCGGCAGGTCGGGAGCCAGGCGCTTCAAGACTGCAGGCTGGCCGTCCGGAATCTGAGTCGCCGTCCGCTCTTTACCCTCCTGGCCACGCTTTCGCTCGCAATCGGCATCGGAGGCAACACGGCCATCTTTTCGGTCGTGAACCGGATGTTCCTGCGGCCCCTGGGCGGCATGGACTCGCCGGAACGCGTAGTGGAGCTGGGCTCGACCAGAAACGGAGAGGGGTTCGACACGTTCGCCTACCCCGAGATCGTCGAGCTTCAAGAGCGGCGGTCTACCTTTGCGCAGGTGGCCGCGTGGACCATGGGAGAGGTGAGCCGGGCCTCGGACGAGAGCGGCGGCGAGCCGCTGTTGGCGTTCTGGGTGTCGGCAAACTACTTCGCCGTTCTGGGTGCGGCGCCCGCTCAGGGACGGTTCTTCGTTTCCGCGGAGGACCGAGGTGTGGGTGCCCACCCCGTGGCCGTCGTGAGCCACGCGTTTTGGCGTAGGGCGCTCGGGTCCGATCCGGATGTGGTGGGAAAGACGCTGCGGCTGAACCGCCAACCCCATCGAATCGTGGGAGTCGCGTCGGAGACGTTCCGGACCCACGTCCTCGGACTGAATCCGGAGGTTTGGATTCCTCTCACGCAGTCGCCGGAGATGGACGGACGCGAAAGCTACACGTCGACCTGGGCCTTCGGCCTGGCCCGACTGGCGCCGGGTACGTCACGCGCCCGAGCGGATGCCACCGTCCGCGAAGTGTTCCGGGGAATCGCGGAGATCTATCCGGAGAGCCACGCGAATCGAAGCGCGCGCGTACTCCCGCTCGGGCCCATTCCCGGAGCGGGAAGGGCGCCCGTACGGACGTTCTCACTGGCCTTGATGGGCTTGGTAGGATTGGTCTTGTTGGTCACGTGCGCCAACGTGGCGGGGATGATGCTGGCGCGTTCCGCTACTCGAGGGAAGGAGATCGCGATCCGGGCGGCGTTGGGAGCCAGCCGTTTCAGCCTCGTCCGCTACCTCGGCGTAGAAGCGCTCATTCTCTTTGTGGTGGGCGGCACCGTGGGTGTGGCGTCGGCCTACTGGGGGCTCGGCCGAATCGATCTTTCCTCTTTGCCGCTTCCCGTGCGCCTGAACGTCGATCTGTCGCCCGACGGGGCCGTGCTCCGGATGGCGTTGGCCGTGACTCTGTTGACCGGAGTCGTGTTCGGAACCCTCCCGTCCCTCGGCGTCACGAGGCCCGATCTAGTCCATGTGCTGAAGGGCGCCGGAATCACGGCGGGCGGCCGAAGCCTCCGTCTTCGGCGTGCATTCGTAAGCGGACAGATCGCGCTGTCGCTCCTGCTGCTCGCCGCCGCGGCGCTCTTCTTACGTTCGCTCCAAGAGGTGGACAGCATCGCGAGCGGCTTCGATCCCGAGGGCGTGTACATGACCGGCTTCGATCTCTCACGAGAGGGATACGAGAATCCGGATCAGCAATGGGCATTCCTCGAGCGACTGGCGGACCGTGTGCGGGCCATTCCCGGCGCAGAGGGAGTCGCCTTTTCCGTAGACCTGCCCCTCGATCTCGCTTCGAGCGGAACCGCGGCCGTCGTGGACGGACTGGACCCGGACGACCGCGGCAACCGCATCGCCGTGGACGTCAATCGAGTAACCGAAGAGTACTTCCGGATTCTCGGAATTCCGGTGCTCACGGGGCGTTCGTTTACCCGCGCAGACCGCCCCGGCGCGCAAGCCGTGGCCATAGTGAGCCGAACGTTCGCCGACCGGGCCTGGCCGGGGCAGGATCCCATCGGACGATCGGTCGTGCTGCTTTCAGGACGCCGCGACGCGAGAACCGTCGTGGGCGTGGTCGAGGACGTGAAGAACGCCACCATCACCGATGCGCCCAAGCCCTTCGTGTATACGCCGCTGGCCCAGCGGCCCACGTCCGCCGTGATACTCACGGCAGCGTTGCCGGGTGATCCGGCGTCGGCCCGCCCGCAGCTGCTCGAGGCCGTGCGGAGGGTCGACGCGTCCATTGCCACGACGAGGGTGGTATCCGTGGCCGAGTACACCGGCGTGGGCACACTGCCTCAGCGCTTGGCCGCATCCGCCACCTCCGGCTTCGGCCTGATCGCTCTGCTCTTGACCGGTCTCGGGATCTACGGGATCATCGCGCTCTCCGTAGCCCAACGAACTCGGGAGATCGGCATCCGCAAGGCTCTCGGAGCCCGCGCTCGGGATCTGCGGCTGCGTGTGCTCGGGTGGGCGGTGTGGTTGAGCCTTCCCGGGCTATTGTTGGGGTTATTGTTGATCGCGGTTGCGACTCCGCTCCTCCGGAGCTTGTTGGTCCGAGTCGGTCCAGGCGATCCGGTGGCTCTGGCCGCAGTCGCGCTCGCGTTCTCGGCCGTGATCGTGGTCGCCACGCTGGTGCCGGCGCGACGGGCTTCGGCCGTAGACCCGATGGAAGCGTTGCGGTGCGAGTGAGGGCATCGATGGCAACAGCGCAGACTGATTCGAATTCGACCGTCCGTCGCCCGACGCGATGTCCGGCATTTCGAGCGACGACCGTCCTGCTCGTCCTGCTCGGCACCGCCTGCGACGACGCCGGCGAACAGCGTGGGGACCACGATGTCCCCGATCCGGCGTCCGAGACCATCGAGGCGGCGGCGACGTCGGCGGTCGCCGCCATCCGCGACCGGGATTTCGACGCCCTCGCCGACCGCGCACATCCCGAAAAAGGCGTCCGCTTCACGCCGTATGCCTACGTCCAGCCGGACGCGGACCGGTCCCTGCTCCCGGCCGCCATCCGCGCCGCGGGCCAGGACACCGCGGCCTACCGGTGGGGGACGTTCGACGGGACCGGCGGTCCCATCATGCTGACCGCGGCCGAATACTTCGATCGGTTCGTGTACGACGCCGACTTCGCAGCGGTCGAGCAGGTGGGGTACGGCGGCGACCGGATCGGCCGGGGGAACTCGATCGACAACGCGGCGGAGGTCTATCCCGACGGGACGGTGGTGGAGTACCACTTTCCGGGGTTCGACCCGGATTTCGGTGGGATGGACTGGCGGAGCCTGCGTCTGGTCTTCGAGCAATGGGATTCGCGGTGGTATCTCGTGGCCGTGATCCATGACGAGTGGACGATCTGATGGCCGCTACGCTTCCGCCTTTCGCCTGAACCGCTGCCGCACGAACCGGAACAGCGACCGAATGACGAGCCAGGCGGCGATCAGCAGGACGGTCACCAGCCCGGCCGTGATCAGCGGATGGGTCACGGCCAACCAGGTCAGCCCGACGGCCAGTCCATCCTCGACGAGGCTGAGCGTCCAGTTGGTGAACGGCTCGGGGCTGGCGTTCACCGCCGCGCGCGTCGATGCCTTGGCGCTGTGTGAGGTCAGCGCGACCCCGCCGGCCAACAACGCCGCCGCGACTTGCCAGGCTTGACCCAAATCCGCGAACCCGGCAACCCCCAACACCGCCGCCGCCAGTGGACGTACGACCGTGTGAATGGCGTCCCAAAGGCTGTCCACCCACGGCACCTTGTCGGCCACGAACTCCACCGCGAAAAGAAGGGCCGCAACGCCGAGCACGACCGGATTCTGCAGCACGTCCAGCGACGTGGGCAGGTCCACCACGCCGTAGCGACCCAAGAGGCCGGCCGTGAGTACCGTCGCGTAAAGATTGAGGCCCGCCGCGAACGAAGTCCCGAGGGCGAGGCCGAGGAGCGAGGTGGGGTCCATTCCGATATCCCGATCGCGCTAGCGATACTTCCGAAAGGTGTACCGCGCCGCATACAGCCCCAAGGTCAAGCCCACCCGACCGTCCCGCCAGCCGCCTTTGAGGCCGTACCACTTGATGAACGCGGCGACCGGATTGAACACCCTGTCCCACCAATGTGCCCGTCGACCCGCCCGCCGACGCTGCTCGGCCGCGAGGTCCGAGTAGAGGGTGAGCTTGCGCTCCAGCTCCTCCCGCGTCTCGAACGTGTGGTGGTTCAACTGCCCGTCCAGGACCTGCACCTCGCCATCGACGCGGGGGGTCTCGTGGACGAGCCGTCCCTCACGAAAGCTCACGCGGGACTTCCGGAACACGCGAACGGGATAGGCGGGGTTCCGCGGCACCGTGAACAATGAGCGAACGCGCTTGCCCAGCACGGTGAACAGCATGCGCACGCGATATCCGTCTGCGATGTCCGCCTGCTTCTTCAGCCGAGCGAGCGCGTCGACGAACGTTCGGTCCGGCACCTCGTCCGCGTCCAACGCCAACACCAGATCGTGTTCGCACCGATCCAACGCGAAGCGCCGCTGGGAGGCGAAGTCGTCCAGCTCCCTCCGGAACACACGGGCGTGGAAGCGCCGCGCGATCTCGATAGTCGCGTCCGTGCTGCCACTGTCAACGACCACCAGGTCGTCCGTCACCGGCGCGACCATGGTCAGGATGGCCTCCAGGTACTTCTCGCTGTTGAACGTCAGCAGGTAAGTGGAGAGTCGGCGCATACCGTATCGGACCACCAACGGCCGGATCGCGCAACCGACAAGGCGACTACCTCTCTAACAGGACACTAGTGGACTGTACCAGCTATTCGTTGAGTACCGAGACCGGGGTGGCGCCCGCGAGGTGAGGCGGGACGACGCGGCGTAGCCGTAGCTACGGCAAGGAGTTCCAACGAAGTCCTTGCGGGATGCCACGCCCGTCGAATGCCAAACGAATAGCTGGTACAGTCCACTAGGGCTGATTCGACAGCGCTTGCAGCGAGATGCGGGTCGCTCCGACCTTCTTCAGCTCGTCGAGCACGTTGATCGTATGGCGATACGCGGCATCGTCGTGGGTCTTCACCGCCGCGATGAGGCCGGGCCTGTCCCGGACGGCACTCAGCCACACGTCTCCGACCATCTCGGTTGCGACGCGCTGGCTGCGGGGGCTGTCACCGTGGCGTACCTCGACCACACCGCTCGGATCGATGAGGAAATGAAGCACGTTGTCGGCCGGAACCTCCTGAGGCGTGTCCTCGGGAAGGACCAACTGTAGCCCTCGGTCCCGCGGAAACACGGTCGTAACCAGGAAGAAGACGAGCAAGAGAAACGCGATGTCGGCCATGGAAGAGGACGGGATGTCGCTCGTTATCCTCTTCTTCGGGGTGGGTATCGCCATGTGAGCCTCCAGTTTTGAGATTGCAACCGGCGGCGGTACAACACCCTACGGTGAGCGGTTGGCGGGCTTTCGTCGCTTCTCGCCGGGGCGGCCTCGCCATGCGGTAACGTCATCGGACATGGAGGGTGACGACGGTGGCCCAGGGCCGGAACGCTTTCTGCTCTCGGGAACTGCAGTTTGTTCGCACACCTGAGACGCTACCCATCTATGAACGCCCGAAGATCTCGTGCCTGTTTGACGATAGCCGTGTCAGCGACCCTGCTCGCTTGCGGAGACGACACGACCGGCGTCGGCAACTCCGGTGTCCCGGAGAACCAGTCGAACGAGCGGATCAGCATCGAGAACAACGCTGGCACGCTGGGGAACCGAGTGACCTACGGGGAACTCGACATCCCCGTGACCTCGGACGAGCATGACGGCGAAGCCCTCAGGGCCCCCAAGGAAACGCCCTTCGAGCTCACGCTCGTTGCGGAGGTGCTGCCGCCGACCGTCGACGGGCGCAGGCTGCAAGCTACCAGTGTGACGATTCGAGGTGGCTTCGCGATCGTGGGATACGGCATGGCGGGACCCGACTACCTGGGTGGCGTCGAGGTCCTCAACATCGGGAACCGTAGGCGCCCCAGGCTCGAATCCCAGGCCATCTTCTCCGATTCCGACGTCTTCGACGTCTCCTACTTCGACGGACGAGTCTTTCTGGCGGAATCGACGAGCGACGTGACCTTCACGAATCCGTCGGCATTCGAGGTGCTCCACCTTTCGGGCCACAAGCTCGTGCTCGACCAAAACGTGCGGGCGGAGACCGGATCATTCGTCACCACCAGCGTCGCGAGTACTCTGGACAGAGTGTACTCGACATCGGGGAATACCGGTCGGCTCAGTGTGTTCGATCCGACCACGTGGGCGGAGGTGGAGTCGGTCGCCCTGACGGAGGCTCGGTCGGTCGCAGTAGGCGGAGGTCGGGTCGCGGTCGCCCAGGGCATGCCCGGCCGGCTCGTAGTGTTCGACGAGGTCACGCTCGGACCACTGGGCACCTATCCGTTCGCCGGCGCGGACGTTCCCGAGTCCAAGACCACGGTGACGCTGCTGGGAGGGAAGGCCTTCATCGGTGCGGGACCGGGCGGCGTGCAGATCCTCAGCGTCGAGACGGGGTCCGTGCTGGGATCGGTCCCGATTCCCGATCCGGCGTCATTGGGGCTCGATCCCTCCGTTGTCGTGACCAACTCGGTTGGGGTGGACGCCGACCTCATCTTTATCTCGAACGGCGAGGCCGGAGTCTACGTGGCTGAGGGCGCGGAAGACTTCTCCGTCTCCGGGAGCGAAGATCCGCAGGACGTGCAGGTTCTCGGTCGTTTGGAGTTGGGTGCGCTGCAGTCGGTGAATCACATCGCGTTCAAGAACGATTACCTGATTGTTGCGGCCGGCCTCGGCGGACTGAAGATCGTCGAGGTCGTGCGCTAGCCGGCTCAGCCCGAAGGCACGCCCGAGTTCCACATATCGACGACGATCTTCCAGGACCCATCCGCCTGACGGCGCCACGTGTGGAAGTCGCGCACCCGGTCACGACCCGGCGGGCCGTCCGGACGGTTGATCGTGATGTCGCCGGTGGCCAGCGTCCAACCCATGTCGCCGCGCTCCGAGACTTCCACCCGATCGAGGGTGAACACCAGCTCGACGCCCGGAGTCTCGATGAAGCCGAATCGGTAGGTACGCACGGCTTCGATGCCTTCGACCCGGTCCGCTCCCGGGGGGACCATCATGGCTTCGTCGTCGTAGAACTCCACGACCGCCCGCGCGTCCTTTGCCGACGCGGCGGCCTGGTAGGCGGTGGCCGCAGCACGGAGCGAGGCTTCTTCGGCGGCCGGGTCGGGCGCGGGGCTCTGTGTGCACCCGGCGGACAAGAGGGCCAGGACGGTCGCGGCGGCAAGCGTCTGTCTGATCATATCGAGCAGGGCTGGATGTGGTGTGACCCAGAGGGTGGCGCCCGGTAAGAATAGGGCGCTCCGCGCCCGGGCGAACCTTGTTAGGGTCGTCTACAGCCGGCCGAGCGGCCGGGTCTTGGCTTCCAAACGGAGAGCGCAAGTGCAGTTTACGCCCCGCCGAATCGCGTTTCCCGTCCTCATGGCCGTATTGGCGCTCACCGCGTGCGAGCCGGCGGACCGGTCACCCGAGCAGGATTCGGATTCCGAAGCGCGCCTGGTGCAGCTCGATGGCTCCGGTCGTTTTCATGTGCAGACCGAACGCTACCGAATCGATCTCCGGCTGCCGCTCACGGCCAACCACATCGCAGCCGCGGCCATGCTGGACTACGCAGAGGAACTTGCACAGGGGCTGATCGCCACGACGCTGGACGAGCCGGAGCCCGGGTATTTCGCGACCCACACGTACCGGCTGACGACCGACTGGGAGACGGCCGTCTCCGACCACGTCTACACGTTCATCCTGCGCGGCATCACGGACACGGGTGGGGCGCATCCGCTGCCGCTCCTCCGGACGTTTTCGTACGCGCGGTCTGATCACCGTCCGCTCACCGTGTCAGACCTGCTGACGTCTTCGGAAGCGCTCGAACGGCTATCCGGTCTAGCGGTCGATCACTTCCGAGCGGCCTTGCCGAACAGCTTCGACCCATCCGGTTTGGAGCCCGATCTCGAGAACTGGGATCTTTGGTTCACGTCCAGCCGCACGATCACATTTCTGTTCCCACCCTATCAAGTCGGGACCTACGCCGACGGCGAACAACGGTGGACGGTGCCCGTCGACGACCACGTGGGGGAGCTGCTCGATCCGGCCTACTTCGTACTACCCGAGGAGCCGACGCCGGAGGCTGCGGAAACGGCGGCTCCGGGCTGGGCGCTCGAAGCAGCTCGCCGATGGGTCGAGAACGGCGATGCATACGTGGAAGACGGGTACGGTCTGCGGGTCGGTGCGCTGGGGAGACGGGCAGCGCAGCCCGACACGTACTTGATCACCTACGCGTGGCGCCACTTCGGAGATCCGGCCAGCCTCTATACGGGCACGTTGCGGGTCACGGCCGATTCTGTCGTCGATGTCACGAACGGAATCGGCATCAAGGGTCCACAGGACATCCTCGTCGATGTAATCGGTCGGGCCGCGGTCACGGACGGCAGTGAGGACGGTCGTGGCCTCGGCGCACTGGAAATCGGGCCCCACACCCGGGTATCCGACGCGTTGGAGACCGAGCATCAGTGGATGGAGGCCTACGGGCTCCTTCAGGCCGCCTACGACCTGCCTCCGGAACGCATGGACAAGCTGTGGGCCGAGCTTACCGCGCTGAACACGGTGGCCCAATGGACGATGCAGCTCATGGAGAGCAGCCAACTGACCCCGGATTGAGCCGGAGGTGAGTATGCGCCCGCACCAGCCCGGAACGACCCCGATGTCCGTTTTCACCAATCCCGCTTCCGGCGCCGCAGACGACGCCGACCGCTACATCGCAGCCGTGCTGGAGCTGCTCGGCGACCGGGAACCGCTCGAGATCCTGGAAACCACCGCCGCATGGTGCGCCGAACGAACTTCCACCCTCTCGGGCGAAGAGCTGAGAGCGCCCGAGCGTCCCGGGAAGTGGTCCCCGGTTCAGGTGCTGCAGCACCTGGCGGACTCGGAGTTGGTATGGGGATACCGTCTCCGGTTGGTCTTGGCCGAAGACCGTCCTACGCTCACGGGGTACGATCAGGACCGGTGGAGCGAGCGTCTCCGGTACTCCGAGCAGAGTCGGGAGGCCGCGTTGGAGCAGTTCGCCGCACTGCGGAGGTCGAATCTGGGGCTACTGGAGGGCGCCTCCGACGAGGACCTGTCCAGGGTGGGCGTGCACGCCGAGCGCGGGGAGGAGTCGGTTCGCCACATGATCCGGCTCTACGCCGGACACGACTTGGCGCACCGCCGTCAACTCGACCGTATCTGCAACGGGATGAATCGCTAGCGGACAGCTAGTCCACTAACGATACAGCCACTCCACCAGCACCAGGGGGATGGCCGCAACGTACGTCACCAGCATCAGCATGGTGAAGAGCACGGCGACGAACCAGACGTTGACCTTGCTCACCTCCCAGATGTCCGCCTTTGCCACCGAACATGCCGTTACCAGCACGCTTGCCACGGGAGGCGTCTGCTGCCCGATGCCCAGGTTGAGCGTCACGATCAACCCGAAGTGGATGGGGTCGATTCCCGCCTGTTGCACCAATGGCATCACGATCGGAACTACGAGGATGATGGCCGCCGCCGAGTGGAGGAACAGGCCCACGACCAGGAAGAACACGTTCAGGAGCGCGAGGATCGCAACCCGAGAATCGGTCAGGCCTACGATGCCTTGGGCTACCTGCTGCGGCACCCGGACCTCGGTCAGATAGTCGCCCAACAGCGCAGAGGCAGCGACCAGAAGCATCACGACTGCCGTCTGCTGCCCACCCTCGATCATAGCCTTGCGAAGGTGGGCCCAATCGAGCTCCCGATACACCAGGCCTCCGATGACCACGGCGGCGACCACGGCCAAGCCGGCACCCTCCGTGGCTGTGACCCAGCCCGAGAAGATCCCGCCCAGGATCACGACCGGCAGCAACAGGGCCCACCCGGCTTCCCGGAACGTGCGCACCACTTCTCGGAGCCGGAACTGCTGCTCGATCGGGAAGTCATACCGTAGAGCGAGCACGTAGGCGACGAACATCATGAGCAGTCCGCCCAGGACCCCGGGGATGATGCCCGCCACGAACAGCTCGACGATCGAGCTTTCGGACATGACCCCATAGAGAATCATCGGGATGGAGGGCGGGATGATGACTGCCAGCGTTGCCGACGAGGACGTAACCGCTGCGGCGAACGCCTTGGAGTAGCCGCGCTTCTCCATGGCGGGGATGAGAATCGAGCCCAGTGCCGCTACGTCCGCGACGGCGGATCCGGAGATCTCGGCAAAGAACAGCGAGGCCGCGATCGATACCATCGAGAGTCCGCCGCGAACGAAGCCGAACACGGCCGAGGCGAAGGCGATCAGCCGCCTGGATATCCCCGACGAGTTCATGATCGCGCCCGCGAGGATGAACAGCGGGATGGCGATCAGCGGGAACGAGGTGGCGCCGTTGAAGAGGACGAGGCCCACGTTGGGCAGCCCCAGCGATCCCTGCGTCGCCAGGATGGCGCCGACCGCGACGATTCCCAGGGCGACCGCGATGGGCACGTTGATGAGGACCAAGAGCACCAAGCCCAGGAACAGGAGACCCAGGCTCACGGGTGGTCCCCCTCCGTCTGCGTCTCCCCCTCCGGCTCCGTCGAGACGAGGGCTTCAGGCAGGCTGAGCAGGCGAGCCAGGATGAAGAGCGCCGCGCCGATCGGAATGACCGACTGGGTGAACGCCGTCGGCACCCAGGGAAGCGAGATCAGCGACGAGCCGCTGAGCACCTGGAGAACGCGAAGGCCCGACCACGCGACCACGGCGAAGAACGCCACCACGCACAGCTCGGCCAACAGGACCACGGCACGCCGTGCACCCCCCGAGAGGCGGTTGACCAACGTGGGGACGCCGATGTGGGTCCGGTGTAGTGCCGCCAAGGCGGAGCCATAGTACGTGAGCCACGCGAGCAGCACCGAGGCCACTTCGTCGTACCAGACCAGGGCCTCTCCGAACTTCCGGAATCCGACGCCCACCACGACAACGATGGCGAGCGCGGCCATGAGCCCCAGCACGGCCCCCTCCAGTGTGCGCCGGAGGACGCCTATGGCCGTCCTGCGCAGGTTAGCCCTCTCCTGCAGCTTGCGCTCGCCGGATCAGCGCATCGCCGGTCGGGACGAGCGAAACAAACTCGTCATAGACCGCACGGCTCGCGGTCCGAAACGCGTCGTGGTCCGCATCGTTGACGGCAATGCCCGCCTCACGGAGAGCCGCCAGGATCTCGGTGTCCAGCCGTTCCGCCTCCGCGTGCACGAACGGTTGCATCTCCCGCGCGGTTTCTTCGAGCGCGCGCTGCACGTCGACCGGCAGCCGTCGCCAGCGGTCCAGGCCCACGGTGACGTACGCCGGGGTGTAGACGTGCGCGGTCAGCGACAGGTATTCCTGCACCTCGTGCAACTTGGAGGAGTAGATCTGGGCTAGCGGGTTCTCCTGCCCGTCCATGACCCCGGTCTGGAGCGCAACGAACACTTCCGAAAAGGGCATTGGAGACGGGTTGGCGCCATAGGCCTGGAAGAGCCGCAAGCGCCACCGTCCCCGCGGAACCCTGAGCTTGATATCCGAGAGGTCGTTCGGCCCGACGACGGGCCTCGCGTTGCTGGTCACGTGTCGAAATCCGTTCTCCCAGACGGCGAGCACGTGGTATCCGTCTTCGCGGGCCAGCGGAGCCAGCTCGGACCAGAAGAGGTCCTCCTCGATCCGCTTCATGTGCTCCCGGTCGTCGACAAGGTAGGGCATCTCGAACAGGCCGAACGCGTCGACGGTGGACGACATGACCGTGGATGGGAGCGACAGGTCCACGGTGCCGAGCTTGAGCTTCTGGAGCAGCACCTCGTCGCCGCCGAGCTGGCTGGAGCCGAACACCTCGACGGTCACCATGCCCTCCGTGCGCTCCTCGATGCGACGCGCATACTCGGTGGCCACGAGATCGTACAGCGATCCGGGCGCGCCGACGTGCCCGAACTTGAGCGTCAGCGGTCCATCTGGACTCGGCGCGGGCGCGTCGCCCGAGCAGCCTGCCAGCCCGCAGAGCGCGAGCCCGATCAAACAGAGTTTCCCGTACATCCGCTAGTCCCTGTTCATGCGCTAGATCTCGTTTTGAGTTGCGAACCGGGCGATGTGCTCGGCGGCTCGGAACGCGAGGGCCTGGATGGTCATGGTAGGCTGTCCTCGGCCGGCGGTCACCAGGCTGCTTCCGTCACACACGAAAAGATTCGGAACATCGTGGGCGCGGTGGTACCGGTCCACCACCGATGCCGCGGGATCATCGCCCATACGGGCCGTGCCCAGCAGGTGGAATCCCACGGTCTGGGCCTGTGCAGGCTGATACCACGTGCGCCGCGCTCCGGCGGCGTCGAGCAGCTCTTCGGCGCGCTCCTGCAGCCAGCGGATGAACGCGAGGTCATCCGGATGATCTTTGTACGTGAGCCGAATGGCCGGCCGATCGTAGGAGTCCTTGAGCTGCGGGTCGAGCGAGATCGAGTTGGACTCGAGCGGCAGGGAAGTGCCGTGGCAGAACACGTCCATGGAGCGTGTGAAGTACTCCGCCACCGCTCGCTTGAACTCGGGTCCCCACTGGGGCACGTCCCGCGGCAACCCGAATAACGCGAAGCCCATGGGGCCGATGCCCGTGCGGCCGTCCAGGGCGCCGCCGCCGTAAAACCCGCGGGCCGGGTCGGAGTCGTAAAAGTCCATCACCAGGCGAGTGACCTGCACGCTCTTGTACTCGTTGAGCTGCTCTTCAAAGAGTCCGCTGACCGCTGCGTTGCCGTTGAACATGAGGTACTTCCCGACCAGGCCGCTGGAGTTGGCCAGACCGTTCGGGAACCGTGAGGACTCCGACATCAACAGGAGCCGCGCGGTCTCCGCCCCGTTGGCGCACACCACGACCGCGCGCGCGCGCTGCCCCTGCGGATTTCCGTCCCCGTCGTAGTAGAGCACCTCGGACACGCGGCCCGCGTCGTCGGTTTCCAGCCGGTAGACGGTGCTCAGCGGCCGGATCTCGCACCGGCCGGTGGCCTCCGCCAGCGGAATCATGGCCGCGAGCGTGGACGACTTGGCCCCCGATTCGCACCCGTAGCCGATGCACCATCCGCAGTGGATGCAGCCGTTCCTCCCGTTGTGGGACTGGGAGAGTATGGCCATGGAGGCGGGCTGGGGCGTCCAGCCCATGGCGCGCGCGCCTTTCTCCAGCAGCACTCCGGACGACTTCACCGGCAGCGGGGGCACCGGGAACGGTCTCGAACGGGGAGGATCGTTGGGTCCGGGCGCACCCGACACGCCGATGTCCCACTCGACTCGCGTGTAGTAGGGCTCCAACTCTTCGTACGTGATGGGCCAGTCCGCCAAGCCGGTCCCGCTGATGGGGCCGATGACGCTGCGTTCGTTGAAGTCGATCGGACGAAAGCGCCAGAAGTTGCCCGTGAAGTGGACCGAGGACCCGCCCACGCCGCGCGAGTAGACCACCGCCGGCATCCCGCCTGTTACGGGCTGAGCCTCTTCGTCCGGGCTGGCGCGGAAGCTGGTCGCGAAGTCCGCGGTGGTGGCCGACAGCTCGCCCTGCATCCAGGTGCCGTACTCGTCGTGTCGAAAGTCCTCGGCCTTCCGATGGGGACCCTGCTCCAGCACCACGACATCGAAGCCTGCCTCGGATAGTTCCTTGGCCATAATGCCGCCTGCGGCTCCGGAGCCCACCACCACGAAGTCCACCGGCTCACGGGTGGGGAAACGGGGTCCATCCTGGAGCGCGCTCATGCCTCGCCTCCCTCTGACGCATCATAGTGGCCGAAGGGCGGCTGATAAGAGGGAAGCACGTCCATTCCCGCCAGTTGCCACCCGATTTGGTTTCGGTTCCCGCCGTGGTCGGGATGGGAGAACGTGCCACAGATGGTCAGGTAGCGGACATAGTTGAAAAGCCCCGGGTTATCGACCGCCAGGCGCTCCACCGCGGCCGCTCGGGCGGCGGCGTCCAGATCTACGAAGCGGCCGCCCTCCTGTTGGTTCAGGGCGACCAGGCCCTCACGGACGAGGGAGACCGCCCACGACTCGGGGCCGCTGAGCGCCATGTCCATGAAGTGCACCGCGCCCGCCTCGATCGCACCCGGGCCATCGTCCGACGGAATGATCACTCCGGCGAGTGCCTCGAGCGTGCCGGCCTCATCGTCGGTGAGCGTCTGAAACGCATCCCCGCGTGCCGCCGCCTCGCGTGCTTCTTGGCCCATCCGCTCGCACGCGGCCAGATTGAGCGTCAGCCAGGTGCCCGTGGCCAGGGCTCCACTGCGTCGCATGAAGTCCCTTCTGGACGGCTCGTTTCCCTTGGTCATCCCGCATCTCCGTTCGTTGTCGGCGCCGACGCGGCGCCGGCCGTGCGCAGCAGGTGTTCGAGCGCCGCGTCCACGCCGCCCTTTTGATGGGGCACTCCTGCGAGTTGTAGTCCCATCTCGACCCCACTCAGCGTTCCCGCGAGCATCAAATCGTTGAAGTCTCCCAAGTGGCCGATGCGAAACGCCACACCTTCCAGCTCGCCCAGTCCCTTGCCGAGCGACATGTCGAACCGCTCGAGGATGACGCGGCGCACGGCATCGGCGTCATCGACGCGGACGGTCGTTGCCGCATTCGACTGCTCCTCGGGCCGGATCGCTTGGTTCTCGAGGCCCCAGGTTCGCACGGCGGCACGGGTGGCTTCAGCGTGCCGGCGATGCCGCGCGAAAACCTGCTCCAACCCTTCTTCCCACAACAGCCTCAGGGCCTCCTGCAGTCCATACAGCAGCGTGGTGGCCGGCGTGTACGGGAAAAAGCCTCGGTCGTTGAACCGAACCATGTCCTCCCAGTTCCAGTACGAGTGGGGGAGCCCGGAGTTGCTCGCGGCGGCAAGGGCCTTGGGGCTTGCTGCTACGAATCCCAGCCCCGGGGGGAGCATCAGGGCCTTTTGCGAACCGGCAACCGCGACATCCACACCCCATGCGTCGTGCTGGTAGTCGGTTGCGCCCAACGATGACACGGTGTCCACCATCAAAAGCGCCGGATGATCCACCGTGTCCAACGCCTCCCGCAGGGGCGGAATAGCGGTCGTAACGCCGGTGGACGTCTCGTTGTGAACGATCATGACCGCCTTGATGCGACGCTCGGGATCCCGACGTAGTGCGTCGGCGAGCCGCTCGGGCCGAACTCCTTCCCGCCAATCGCCTTCGATCATCCGGGCGTCGAGACCCAGGCGCTTTCCCACCGCGGCCCACTTTCGGGCAAAGAAGCCGTGATCGAAGAACAGGGCCTGGTCTCCTGGCGCCAGCGTGTTGCTCATGGCCGCCTCCCATCCGCCGGTGGCCGACGAGGGGTAGACGAACACGTGACCCGAGGTGCGGAAGACCCGGCGCATTCCCTCCAGCACGTCGCTCGCGAGCCCGGCGAAATCGGGCCCCCGATGATCGATCGTGGGCCGGTGCATGGCCCGCAGCACGCGCTCGGGCACGTTGCTGGGGCCGGGTAGCTGGAGAAAGTGTCTGCCGGGGCGACGGGTCACGGGCGGCCGGGCTCTGCTTGGGAGGGCTGGACTGGGGATACGAAGGCTGGTGTCACACGGGTGACCGACGAGAGTACGGTCTCGTCCGGCGTTCCGTCCAGCCGGATTTTCCCGAGGTGCGCGGAGGCGCGGCTCCCGGCATCTTAGCGCCGTGGCCGAGTCGACCATTCCCGCGCCCGTCCGGGCCCGCCTGCACAAGGCCCTCGAGGGCGATGTTCACACCGACGCGCTCTGGCGGGGCATCTACGCCCGCGACGCGTCCATCTACGAGGTCGAGCCGCTCGCCGTAGTCGTGCCGCGGAACGTGGAGGACGTGCGTCGTACGCTGGAGATTGCGGAAGACGCGGGGTTGCCCGTGCTCCCGCGCGGGGCCGGGACGTCCCAGGCCGGCCAGACCGTGAACCGCGCGCTCGTGCTCGACACCAGTGTGCACCTACGGGGAATCATCGACGTAGACGTACAAGGGCGACGTGTGCGGGTGGAGCCGGGCGTGGTCCTCGATGAGCTCAACCGACGCCTCCGGCCGCTGGGGCTGTTCTATCCGGTCGACGTAGCCACGTCCTCCCGAGCCACGTTGGGCGGGATGGTGGGGAACGACTCGGCCGGGGCGCGCTCGATCAAGTACGGAACCACCGCCGACAACGTGAATCGCATCAGGGCGCTGCTCGCGGATGGGACCGAGGGATGGCTGGACGCCCGCGGTACCCCGGCGATCGTCGACGGCGCAGCGTCCGTGGATCGCATTCGCAAAGAGCTGGTGCGTATTAGGCTACGCGAGGCTGCCGAGCTGGTCGCGCGGATCCCTTCGGTTCCCCGTCACGTCGCCGGATACGGGCTGCACAGGTTCTCGGTAACGGGAGACAATCCGGGACAGCTGCTGATCGGCTCGGAGGGCACGCTCGGATTCTTCACCGAGTTGGATCTTCCGCTCCGGCCGCTTCCGGCGGTGCGTGTGCTGGGCGTGTGCGCCTTCGGCAGCGTCCACGACGCGCTGAAGGCCGTGCCAGGCATCGTTCGTATGGCGCCGTCGGCGGTCGAGCTGATCGATCGCGTGATCCTGGAGAACGCCAGTGAGGTTCCCGAGCTGCGGGAGCGGGTGTCCCGGTTCGCGCCCGGGCGTCCCGGAGCGCTGTTGGTGGTGGAATTCGAATCCGCGGATGAAGCGGCTGCGCGTAGCGAGCTGGGGGCTCTCGGTGAGCTGATCGGCACCCTGCCCGAGCGGGGATCCCTCGTGCCGGTCGTCGAGGCCGCGCTCCAGGACGACGTGTGGACGGTACGCAAGACCGGGCTCAACCTGTCGATGCGCACCGGCGGGTCCCGCGTTCGGATTGCGTTCATCGAAGACTGCGTCGTGCCCGTGGGCCGCCTGGCCGACTTCCACGTGCGCATGGAGGACGTGTTCCACCGCCATGGGGTCGACAGCGTGTTCTACGCCCACGCCTCGGTGGGCCTGCTCCACATTCGTCCGGGGCTGGACCTCGCCAACCGTCTGGACCGTGGCCGTCTGCGAGCGATCTCGGCGGAGGCCGCGGAGATCGTGCGGGACCTGGGCGGGTCGTTTTCCGGCGAGCACGGGGACGGGATCGTTCGGGCCGAGGCCATCGAGAGCATGCTGGGCGCCCGGCTCACGGAGTCCTTCCGGGAGATCAAGCGGGTTTTCGATCCGCACGGGCGATTCAATCCCGGCCGGATCGTCGACGCACCGGCAATGGACGATCCGGCGCTGTTGCACGCCGCCCGCGTCGAGTCGCCGCTTCCGGTCGCCACGGCGTTGGACTGGGGGGAGCGGGGCCTCTTGGGTGTGGCCAGCGCGTGCAACCAAAACGGCACTTGCCGAAAGGTATCGCCGGGGGTCATGTGCCCGTCCTATCGCGTCACGTCGGATGAGCGCCACGCAACGCGCGGACGGGCCAACGCGCTGCGCCTGGCCCTCACCGGACGCTTGGGCCCCGCCGGCCTTGCGGACGAGCGGCTGCACGAGGCGCTCGACCTCTGCGTGGGCTGCAAAGCCTGCCGGCGAGAGTGCCCCATGGAAATCGACATGTCCCGGCTCAAGATCGAGGCACTGTACCAACGCAGGCGCTCCGGATCCCGGCCGGGCGTCCGGGAGCGGCTGTTCGCCCATCTGCCGCGTATCGCCTCGGCGTTCGGTCCGCTGTTTCCGCTCGCCGCGAGAGGGCCGGCTTCGCTGGGAGACCTCGGCGATCGTCTTCTGGGCATTGCGCCCAAGCGGTCGCTTCCCCAGCCGAGCGCTCGCCCGTTTCGGGACGATGAGGTGGATGACGTCGCGCCCGTCGACCGCCCCGAAGCCGCGCTGTTCGTGGACACGTTCACCCGCTGGTTCGAGCCCGAGAACGCCCGCGCGGCCGTGCGTGTGCTCCGTGCCGCAGGCTACCACGTGTCCGTGGTCCGGCAAACGCACGGGCGCCGCCCCCTCTGCTGCGGCCGCACGTATCTGAGTGGCGGCTGGGTGAGCGAAGCCTCAGCCGAAGTTCGACGCCTGGTACGGGCGCTGGAGCCCGCGGTAGCGCGCGGCGCCAAGGTGGTAGGGCTCGAGCCGTCCTGCCTGCTGACGCTCCGGGACGAGGCCCAGGCGCTCGTGCCCGAACGAGATCTGGGCCGGGTGGCCGAGGCCAGCGTGACGCTGACCGAATTGCTCGCCGAGGAGGGGAGCCACGGGCCGGCCGCATACGCTCCCCTGCCGGGCGGGCCGCGGGTGCTCGTGCACGGTCATTGCCACGAGAAGGCGTTCGGCGCCGATGGTTCCGTGTTTCGGGCGCTCGCGCGAGTTCCCGGACTCGACGTCGAGCCCATCGGCGGCGGGTGCTGCGGGATGGCGGGGTCGTTCGGGTTCGAGCGCGAGCACTTCGAGATCTCGGAGGCCATGGCGGAGTTGGATCTGCTGCCGGCGCTCAGAGGTGCCGACCCGGCTACCGTCATCGTGGCCAACGGCACCAGTTGCCGGCATCAAATTCGCGATCTCGGCGGGAGGGAAGCCCACCACGCGGTGCGCCTCCTGGACCGCAGCCTCTCGACCAGGCGTACATCCGAGTGAATATGCATCCCGACCCTCATCAGGATTCCGTGGACGGCGATCAGGATTCCGTAGACGTCCGGCTCGAGCGGGCCGTGTCCCGAACCGAGGGCCTCCAACTCGGGCGCCGCGTGTTCCACGCCTTGAACGGGATCGTCCTCGCCGCCGTCCTCAATTGGCTGGGCCCGTACCCGGGCCTGGCGCTCCGTGTGTTCGGCGTGCTGGTCGCCCTGCTCCTGATCGCGGACGTCCTGCGGCTCACCATCCCTCGGCTGAACCTCCTCTTCTTTCGTGTGTTTCGCTGGTTCGCCTCGCCTCGCGAGCATGCTCGCATCGCGTCATCGACCTGGTATCTGGTCGGAGTTCTGCTCCTGGTCGCGTTTTTCCCGGTGGGCACGTGGGTGCCCGCCGTTCTGGTGCTCGCCCTGGCCGACCCGTCGGCCTCCTATGCCGGCAGGCGCTTCGGGAAGCGGCGGCTGGGGGGCGGCACGGTGGTGGGGAGCAGCGCGTTCTTCCTGGTCACGTTCGGCGTCCTCGTCTGGTTTTGCCCCTTCGGCCTTGCGTTGGCGGCGGCGCTGATGGTCACCGCGGTCGAGGCGCTCCCGCGCTTCGTGGTCGACGACAACGTCACTGTGCCGCTGGCCGTTGCCGGCGCCATGTGGCTTCTCAACTGCGTCTGAGCTCAAGTGAGTGTTGACCTCCGAGCCGGCATGACGTAAGATAGTTGCATATGACAACTATTTCTTCCGACGCCGCATCGCTCACCGCTCAGCTCGCGGAGCTCGTTCGCGTGGTCCAGTTCCGGGACCGCGATCGCGCGTGCTGCTACGGCATTTCCGTAAGTCAGTGCTACGCCCTCGAGGCCGTGGTCGAGGGAAGCGACGCGACGGTCAACGACGTGGCCGCGGCGCTCTACCTGGACAAGAGCACCGCCAGCAGAGTGTGCAAGGGACTGGTGGATCGCGGGCTCGTGGCGCGCACGCGGGACCCCGCGGACGGCCGGACGGTGCGCCTGCAGGCCACGCCCGAGGGCGCCGCGCTTCACCGGTCCATTCGCGCCGAGCTGGTACAGGAGTACGGGGAGCTCATGGCGGACTTTCCCGCGGAGGTCCGCTCCGGGGCCGTGGAGCTGATCGGCCGCCTGGCAACGGCCTTCGGCGCTCGGGTAGACGCGTCGGGAGGAACGTGTTGCGTCATCAAAACCCCGGTCGAACCCGTTCGACAAACACAGGAGCACGGATAGATGGGACACACCAAACAAGAAGTCAGACAGGCGGTCCGCGACCGCTATGCACGCGTCGCGGACGAGAGCACCGGATGCTGCGGACCTTCATGTTGCGGCGACGACGGATCGGCACGCGACGTCAGTGAAGCCATCGGATACAGCCAAGCGCAGCTCGACCAACTTCCCGAGGACGCCAACCTGGGCCTCGGGTGCGGCAACCCCACGGCCGTCGCCTCGCTACAGCCCGGGCAGACCGTCCTGGACCTGGGGTCGGGGGCCGGGATCGACTGCTTCCTCGCGTCCGAACGGGTTGGGCCGGAAGGGAAGGTCATCGGTGTCGACATGACGCCGCAGATGATCGATCGAGCGCGCGCCAACGCCAACCAGGGCGGATATGACAACGTGGAGTTCCGCCTGGGAGAGATCGAAGCGTTGCCGGTGGCGGATGCGTCGGTGGACGTGATCATCTCCAACTGCGTGCTGAACCTCAGCCCGGAAAAGGGCCGGGTGCTGGGAGAAGCGTTTCGTGTGCTCCGGCCCGGTGGCCGCGTCGTGGTCTCGGATCTGGTGTCTGATCGCGAGGTGCCTGCGGTGGTGGGCGGTTCCCTGGACGCCGTAGCGGGTTGCCTGCCGACGCCGAGGGAGCGCTATCTCGCGGAGTTTCGCGAAGCCGGGTTCGACAACGTGAGAATCACGGAGGAGAAGTCGTACCCCGCCGACTTCATCCTCTCGGACCCGCAGGTGAGTCGGTATCTGGACGAGCACCCGGAGCATCGCGAGGAGATCGAGGCGTTCGCCTCCTCGATCGTCGGTGCGCACTTCGAAGCCACGCGGGGCTGACGCCGTACAGCCCACTGGCCCGTTGGTCTGTCAGCGGAAGTTGCCGAAGTCGATGACGGCCGGTGCCCCCCGGGCCCAGTCCACCAGCACCGTGGCGGACGGCTCGGGGGGCACGACCTGCTGAATGTAGGGCTCGAGCGATGACACCCGGGCGTAGACCCCGGGCTGCGCGGCACAGCGGAACCCGAAGCTCACGATTCCGATCTGGATCCATGCTGAGCCGTTTTGCACGGCCAGCGGACCACCCGAGTCTCCGTTGCACGCGTCGGTGTTGAGCTGGGGACCACCGCAAATCATGGCGTCGGTGATCGTCCCGTACACCGCGTTGCAGTCGACGTTGGAGATGATGGGAATCTGTGCCTTCTGCAGGATTTGCGCGCCATCTCCGGTGGAGTGCGTGCGTCCCCATCCCACCACCGTGGCCGTCGTGCCGGGCGCCGAAAATCCCGGATGGTCTGCATCTTGGGGCCATACCCGCGAAAGTAGAAACGCCTGATCCAACTCCAACAGCGCGATATCGTTGTCGATCGTGCCCGCGATCCCGAATTCCGGGAATATGCGGATGCGCCGTACCGAGACTCGCGTGCCCCCGGATCCCAGGTCGTGTGTGCCGACGAGCACCTCCACGTCGTCCGGAGCTTCACCTTCGACGCAGTGGGCTGCGGTCAACACCCAGGCGCTCTGGATGAGCGAACCGCCGCAGAACTGCGCGCTCTCGTTGTCCGCGATCGAAGCGGCCAGGAGCGCCACCTGGAAGGGGAACTCTCCCGCGCTCGCGTCGCTTCCACCCACCACCCGGTTGAGGGCGGAGACCGACGGGACCGAGGTGCCGTCACCCGCGAACGTGTTGCTCCATCCAACGGTCATTCGTTGGGTGACCCGGTACGTGACGGTGTCATGAAGGCCCCGGAAGGCGTAGGCACCCTGCGCGTCGGTCACGTCGGCCACCTCACCCGGGTCCCGCACGCCGTTCGCGTTTTGGTCCAGATACACCATATAGCCGGGAACACCCGTCTCGTCGACGGCTCGAATGCCGTCTCCGTCTCGGTCCCACCATACGGAGCCCAGCAGGTCGTTGGCGCCGGTGCCGGGCGCGGGATCCACGACGACGGAGTCCGAGAATTCGTCGGTGGCGCCGCGATCGTCCGTTACCGTGAGGCTGACCCTGAACCATCCGACATCCTCGAACCGGTGGGTGGGCGTGACGCCCGCTCCCGTGCTGCCGTCGCCGAAGTCCCACGTGTACGCGGCGATGCTTCCGTCGTCCGTCGAGCCCGACGCGTCGAACTGCACGAAGTAGGGCACCGAGCCCGAATCGGCGCTCAAGCTGAACCGGGCGACGGGCGCGGTGTTGGCACCGGGAGGCGGGGTCGGTGGCGTCGGAGACTCTCCGCATCCTACCGTCAGGAGCATCCAAAACGGGACGGAACTACAGATCGATCTGCGTATTCTGGTCATGAGCGCACGTACACCGTTCGGGGCTCGACGGTTGGCGGACTGGACGGAGGTGGACATGTTTTCGGCCGCCGTTCGTATTCTACACGGCCGCGGCCGCTCGTAGCCCCTCACAGCCATCTCGGACGAGTCTTCCGGAGAGATCTCCATGAATCGATACGTGTGTCCCTTGCTGCTTCTGACGCTCTTGCCGTTGGCGGGCTGTGCCCCCGACGCGGGATCCGGCGCGGAGGCGGCCGTCACCGCCGACGCGGACCCGACTCCGGTGCCCGAGGCCGGTGGCGTGCCCGCCGGGTACTCGGTGCGGCTGGACAGCGGTGACCCGGACGTCAGCGACTTCCAGGTCTCCGGCAGCGATGGCGCGTTCGAGTTCCAGACCGGACCTGCAGGGATCTACTACCGCGTAGATCAGCGGGCCTCGAGCGAGTTCACGATCGGCGCCACGTTCACAGAGATCGAAGCTCCGGCCGATCATCGCGAGGGGATGGGTCTGTTTTTCGGAGGCACGGACCTGGAAGGTGATGCCCACGCCTACTCATACTTCCTGGTGCGGGCCGACGGCCACTACCTGATCAAGCGACGCCACGGCGAGGGTACGTCCAACGTCTCGGACGGCTGGATCGCGTCCGACGCCGTGGCCGTCTCCACCGGCGACGGCGACGTGACCAACGCCCTTGTGGTCACCGTGGCCGGAGACCGGGTGCACTTCCTCGTCAACGGTGAGGAGGTCGCGGCAATCCCGTCAGACCAACTCGACACGGACGGAGTTTGGGGCCTCCGGATCAACCACAACCTCCGCGTGAACGTGACGGGCTGGATCCAGGAGACCGGCGAGGGCATCTGACGAGGGCATCTGACCGTCCACCGGTGGACGGTGTCCGACGCCGTAACGGCGTCCCGGTGGAGCTCGATCAGCGCGTGTACTTCACCTCGCCGCCCACGATGGTCATATCCACGCGTGCGTTGGGGATCTCATCCTCCGGCGCGGTCATGATGTTCTCGGAAAGGATCACGATGTCGGCCAGCTTCCCGGCCATGAGCGAGCCCTTCACGTCTTCTTCGAAGGCGCCGATCGCCGCGTTGATGGTGTAGGACTGGAGCGCCTCCAGACGGGACATGCGCTGGTCCGGATAGAACACGCTGCCGTCGCGCGTCCGCCGCGACACGGTGCTGTAGTAGCTGGCGAGGGGATCGACGTCCTCCACGGGCGCATCGGTTCCGTTGACGATCGGCACCCCGTGGGCCATCAGCTTCTGCCAGACGTACGCACCCTCTTCTGAGCGCTGATCGCCCAGTCGCACGGGAACGAAGGGGGCGTCCGAGGTCGCGTGTACGCCCTGCATGGCCGCGATCACGCCCAGCTCGGAAAACCTGGGAATGTCCGCCGCGCTCAGGTGCTGGGCGTGCTCGATCCGCCACCGCGGATCGTCCATCCCCTCGTTGTCTGCGAAGGTTCGCTCGTAGATGTCCAACACCTCGCGGTTGGCGCGGTCGCCGATGGCGTGGACGCAGAGCTGATAGCCGTGCTCCGCCGCGAGCCGTGCAGTTTCCGTCACGTCCTCGACGGTGGCCGTGTTGAATCCGACGCTCGTCGGAAGATCCGTGTAGGGCTCGAGCAACCACGCTCCGTGCGGTCCGAGCGCGCCGTCGATCGATCGCTTGATGGCGCGAACGGTGAGGTGGTCGTTCCCGACGCCGATCATGCGGTAGTCGGCCAGGTTCGCGGCCAGGTCTTCATTGGAGCCGCTCACCATCACGTACAGGCGGGTCCCGAGCTCACCGGCCTCGGCCATCTCACGGAACACGTCGACCGTCCCGAACGACGAGCCGGCATCCTGGAACGACGTGATCCCCTTCGAGAGAACTTCCTCATCGGCAAGCCGTGCGGTGCGCTTGGCGTCGGGAGACGCCGCTCCCTCGCGCGCAGGGGCCAACAGCCTCTGGGCGGTCTCACGGAACATCCCGATGGGCTCTCCGCCGGCGTCCCGCACGATCTCCCCTCCGGCGGGGTCGGGCGTGTCCCGGTCGATTCCCGCCATCTCCATGGCCTGCGCGTTGGCGAACGAGGCGTGGCCACTGGCGTGGGTCAAGATCACCGGATTGTCCGGCGACACGGCCGAAAGCGAAGCGTGCGTGGGCAGGCCTTGCACGACCGGGTCGGGCGTGGTCTCCCACTTGGCCTGGTGCCAGCCCCGCCCTCGAATGAGCTCTCCGCTTCCGGCTTGAGCGACGGCCTCGGCCACCATCGAGACGATGTCCTCCCACGTCGCGGCATCGGCCAGGCGAAGCTGGAGCTGGGCGTCTCCCACGCCCATGAAGTGCCCGTGGCCTTCGATGAAGCCGGGAATGACGAGGCGGCCTTCCGCGTCGATGACCTCGGTCTCCGGACCGATCAGCCGCTCGACGGCGTCTGCCGAGCCGACCACCGCCAGGCGGTCGCCGCGGACCGCGATGGCCTCGGCCTCCGGGTTGGCCTCGTCGACCGTCACGACCTGTCCGTTGATGATGACCAGATCCGCTGGGGGGGGACCGCAGGTTGCCACCAGGCCGGCCAGGACGGCGATGGTCCCGGCCGACGCCCAGAGGGCTCGCGGCTGGATCGTGCGCATGGGGCGCCTCCTCTTGGGGAAGCGATGACGGTAGCCTGCCGCCATCCATTCCGGCAACTCCATGGGACTGCAACCGAATCATGCGTTTTCGGTACGCTTCTCCGGTGAGGCCGACTCGCGTTCTATGCCGGAGGTCGCGGCCCCCGGCAGGAGCGCACGACTCCCCAACCGAGGATGCCGAGGCCGACGGCCTGGATCAGATGGCAGATGCCGTTGTGATCGAACGGCCAGACGATCGTCATGCGGGCGGTTCCCGACGCCTGCACCGCGGATGCGATCAGGTTGGCCGCCAGTCCACCCGCGATTGCGAGGAAGCCGACCTCCCGTGTACGGGTCCAGAGGACCAGGTACGCCGTCAGGGAGGCCACGGCCGCCACGCCGGCCACCACGAGCAACACCGTCAACCCGTTGGCGGAAACGCGACTCGCGACGAACGCCGATCCGGCGGCGACGAGTAGGCCGGGGGCCCAGCGCCGCGCGGCCGTCGGTCCTGCCAAGTCGTGGACTGCGGCAAGGGGGAAGAGAGCCGCCGCGCCCGAGAGCGTCAGGAAGATCCCGTCCCAGAGACGGCTACGAGCGCCGGCGCTCCACTCCAGACCATGGACCACCGCACCAAGTGCCGCTCCCGCGGCAAGCAGTATCAACAGCGCGTTCCAGATTCGTCGTCGCGTGCCGTGCTCGCAGCATCTGCCGATCCAGAGCACGAGCCCGATGGCCATGGCGGACAGCAAGGCGTCGGTCGCTGCGGTCGTGAGCTCGGTCGGTACGGAGGTGAACTCCACTCGGGACCTCGGTGTCAAAGGAGGAGTCGGAAGGTGGCTCCCGACCTGATCCCGCTTCAACTAACGGTCCCGATCATGTTGCGCTCGTCTACCCGTCCCTGGCCGTTCCTGGCGCTCCTGCTCCCGTGGCTGATCGCGTCCTCCCATCCCGTTCCCGACGCGTCATCGACACCCACTCGGGCCGAGCGGTGCCTCCGCCCGGGAGACGGAGGGCCAGTACCTGTAGCTTATGCGCGACAGTCGGCGCGTATAGACGCCGAAAAGCAGAAAAAGGCACATCCAGAAGTTGTTGTCGCTACAGGGAAAAATCCCGAAAACACCTATGATCGTTGCGTTTTTGCAACATCGTTTGGCCCGACGGTTGCTAATCCATCGGTGCGTCGCATCAACACCTTTGGAGAGCTATCTATGTATTCCCCTCGTATAGGCCATCTTAGGTCGTGGGTGCTGCCGGTGGTCTGCACGATTGCAGTGTCGACTGCCGGCTGCGCCCGCACCACACTCACCCCGGACGACGAGCTCGTCACGGTCGAGAAGAAACCCGAAAATCCCGGCAAGCCGGAAAACCCCGGTGGCGGGAGCGGCAAGAAGGACGACGGCACCGACGGCACCGGCGACCCGGGCGGCACCCCGGATGGCGGCGGTGAAGCAGGTCCCGTCGTCCGGAACGAAGACCTCACCAGTCGGCAGGTGTTCCCCACCGACAACTGGTGGAACCTGGACATCTCGAACGCTCCGGTGGACCCGCGCTCGGACGAGCTGATTGCGTACGTCCGGGAAGACTCCAAGTCGTGGGGCGAGCAGTTCGACCGCTTCCATCCCGACATGGGATCGGGGGTCAAGCTCAACGCGGACGGCAGCGTCCGAGATCCGTACGGACTCCCGTACGTGGTGGTCTCGGGGGACCAGCCGCTCCGCAAGATCCACTACAAGACCCGCAGCGATTCGCCCGCGGGATATCCCGACGAATCCGACCATGAGTGGGAGGGCCGTCCCGGCGGGTTCCCGATCCCCGATGAGGTGCGGGACGAGTGGGGTTGGATCCAGCACGGCACGCCCGGCGGCGGAAACGATCAGGACTATCACCTCATGATCATCGACCGCGACAACTGGATCCTGTATGAGCTGTGGCATGCCATGTGGGAAGACGGCGTGGGCTGGACGGCCGGCTCCGGCGCGGTGTTCGACCTGAACGCCAACAATCGGCGTCCCGAGGGATGGACCTCGGCCGACGCGGCCGGGATGGCCATCTTCCCGGGTCTGCTGCGCGCCGACGAAGTGTTCGGCTCCGGCGAGATCGAACACGCCTTCCGCGTCACGTTCATCCGCACGGCCGACTACTACGTGTGGCCGGCGAATCACAAGGCGGGCTGGGATCCCAAGCAGTTTCCCAACGGCACCCGCTTGCGCATGAGGCCCGACTTCGACGAGTCCGGCTATCCGCCGGAAGTACAAAAGGTCTTCCGGGCTCTGAAACGCTACGGGCTGATCGTAGCGGACAATGGCGGCCCCGGATACATCACGGCAACGATGGACGAGCGCTGGAACAACGACGTGTGGAACCCCGCGTTCCACTCGATCAACCTCGGCGACTTCGAGGTCATCGAACTGGGCTGGCGGCCGTAGCCGATCGGCGTAGCCTCAGCGAAAAGCGGCCGTGGTCACTCGACCACGGCCGCTTTGTCATCTGCCCCCGGTGTGGGATGTCCACGCTCAAGGTCCCGCGCCGGCCAGGGAGCTCAGCCAGCGTTGCCGAAACGCCCGCTGCGTCGCGGACGGCTCCTCGCCGAGCTGCTCGATCGGCACCACGTTCCGGGTTCCGTCTTCTTCGGCCTCTACCCGGACGACGTGGCGGCCGTCTCTGGACTCGAAGGTGATCTCGACCACGTCCCCGGGCCGGATGGCGGACAACGCCTCACGCACGTCCGCCGCGGTAGACACCGGCCGGCCATCGAGGGCGAGGAGTCGGTCACCCCGGTCCAGTCCCGCACGATAGGCCGGACTGCCCTCGAGGGTGCCGGCCACAAGTCGGAGCTGGCCGTCGGACGCTCGTAGGGCCAGGTCGCCCAGTGAGGCCCGGCCGGGATTGGTCCGAACCACCCGGAAACCCGCTTGCGCGAAGAGCCGCTGATAGTCCGGCACCTCGGATCCGCGCACGTAACGATCGAAGAACTCCCGCGCACGCGCGGGATCCTGCCAGACCGATCCCAAGATGCGCTCGAGGTCCTGGACATCGTAGGGGTCGAACGTGCGGCCGTGGGCTTCCCACACGCGGCGCATGAATTCGTCCAGCGTTGCTGAGCCGTCGGCGCGGAGCGAGAGGTCCAGGGCCAGCGCCACCGCGGCCCCCCACGTGTAGTAGGAGATGAACGTGTTTCGGCGGTTGGTGGGATCCACGGAAACCGCGGCGTCCACGAACGGCGCCTGCCTGCTCATCCCGACGGGCGAGAAGTGTTGTCGCCCGGGTGACCCGGCCACCTGGTTCACGAGCGATCCCATGCGGGCGCCGAAGTCCCGATCGCCGATGATGCCCGCGCGTCGAATGGCCAGGTCGTCGTAGTAGCTCGTGAAGCCCTCCGCGAACCACAACTCCCGCGACACGTTGGCGGCCTCGAAGTCGAACGGCTCCAGGGTAGCGGGGCGGATCCGCTCGACGTTCCACGCGTGGAAGAACTCGTGGGCCACGGTGCCCAACACCCGAAGCGCGTTTTCGGGCAGCCGGGCGGCGCGCGTCAGCACGGTCGAGTTGCGGTGCTCCATGCCGTCACCCGAGGCCCACGGCAGATAGGCGCCCAGGAACGTGTAGGTGCCGTAATCGAACCGGGGCAGCTCACCGTAGATGGCGATCTCTTCGTCGAAAACCTTCTCCACCATCTCCATATAGGCCTCGACGTCGGAGTCGCGGCTGTCCGAGTGGAGCGCGAAGCGGATCTCGTAGTCGCGGCCCCCGGACGTTCGCGTCCACCGGTACCAACGCAGGTCGGCCAGCAAGGTCGGGCTATCCAGGAAGTAGTCCCGATCGGGAGCCGTAAAGACGGCGGGGTCGTCGGTGGGGGCCAGTTGAGTGGCGACGTCCCAGTCGTGGCCGGCGGGCACCGCGAACCGTATGCGAACGGGCCGCTCCTCCAGACCCCTCGCCCACATGAACGACGCCGGCATGTTGAGCAGCGCCCCGGTTCGGTCGATGGCCGCATACGTGCCGTCCCAGCGGTCGCCGTACAGCGTATACGAGATCCGCACCGTGCCGTCGTGACCGGGCACATTCCATTGATGGAGGTTGGGCCGCTCCACCGCGAGCGTGCGGCCGACTCCGTCCGTCACCTCGACGTCGTAGACGTTCTTGGCGAACTCGTGCAGCGCGTATCGCCCTGGGGAGGTGCGGCTCATGCGGATCTCGAGCGCGCCGTCGGGAACGTCGTGAAACGTGACCGTCACACGGGCCTCGTGGTGCGCGGCGTTGTCGAAGGTGATCCGGTAGTCGACGTGACCCAAGGTGTCCCGGATGGGCGCCGCCGGCTCCTGACTCCGTGTCGCCGTGGCGCATGCGCTCAACGCAACCGCGGCAGCAGAGAGGACGGTCAGAGCGGCGCGGCTCTCGAGGCGGCGCACGCATCCGTACACGGTGCTCATGGACGGACCACCTGCTCGCCACCGATCCACACCGACTCGATGCGGCGGAGCGCGGAGACGTCCGTCAACGGATCGCCGTCCACGACGAGCAGGTCCGCCCACTTGCCGGGTTCGATGGTGCCCACGTCATCGAGGCCGATGCACCGGGCCGCGTCGGCGGTGGCCGCGCGTAATACCGCTTCCGGAGACATTCCGGACTCCACCATGAGCTGGAGCTCCATGTGCTCGAAGTATCCCTGGAATCGAGCGGGAGGACCGGTGTCGGTGCCCATCGCCACCGTGACGCCCGCTCCGTGCAGAACTCCCAGGTTCTCCTGCGCCATGGCCAATGCCTCGCGGTAGCGGGCGGAGGCGGGGTTGTCCCGGACGGATGCCTGTCGCTCGGGATCCAGGAGTTGCCCCAGGACCTCACGATCGGCGTGTCGCAGGAAGAACGGATCGGCGAAAAAGTCGGGCTCGTCCGCATAGACGAACGTCGAGACTTCTCGCGTCAGCGTGGGCACGTAGCACACGCCGGTTTCCACGAAGAGGTCGATCAGCTCCTGATCCACCCGCTGATCCCGAACGGAGTGGGCGATCAGGTCCGCGCCGGCCCGTAGGAGCGCTTTGGCGTCTTCGCGGTAGAACAGATGCGCCGCGAGCGGCAGGCCGGCCTCATGGGTCCGGTCGATGACGGCGCCGAACACGTCGGGCGTCATCTTCCTCGTGGTGCCGAGATTGTCGTCCACCCGGATCTTCATGAAATCGACACCCAGCGCCGTGTTGTCGTTCACCATCTCGACGGCCTGTTCGGGGGTCTCACCCGTGACCACGGCGCCTGCCACGTAGAGCCTGGCGCGCCCGAGGCCGGAAACGTTCTGGGCGTCGCGCAACGAGACTCCCTCACGGCCGTCCCCGCCCAAGCTCAGCACCGTCGTGACGCCGTAGTCGGCATAGAGACGGAGCTGACGTTCCAGGTTGTCGCGGGTGTAGTGTCCGGCTTCCAGCCCGCGCGTGCCCCCGACGTGGCCATGTGCGTTGATCAGCCCGGGCACGATGGTCGAGCCGCCGACGTCCACGGTGCGGGTGCCCGCCGGCAGCTCGGATGCGGATTGGGACACGTCTACGATGCGCCCGTCACGGATGAGCACCACTCCGTTTTCGCGCACCGGGCCGCCGGTGCCGTCCACGATTCGGCCTCCGACGAGGGCGACGGCGGCGGCCTCACCGGCTTGCCCGGCATCGGCCCGGGGCGCCGCATCGGGTTGACAGGCCAGGTTCGGGAGCAGTGTCAGTGCGGCCGCCAAACCGGCCACAGTCCTTGCCAGGGGATAGCGCTCAGGTATATCCATCAATAGGTATCTCCATCGGCTTTACTGGAGGGTCTCATGCGCTTCTCCACCCCTTCCGTCCTGGCTGTCGTCGTTCTCGCCGCCTGCTCCGTCAAGCCCCGTCCGGCCGGACCCGACCCCACCGCGGGTCAGATCATCACCTCGGAGCGTATCGCGCAGTCCGGGGCCTCCACCATGTGGGACGCGCTGCAGCTCAACGTCAAGCACTCCAGGTTCGCCGAGGACGGATACCGCACCCCGGTGCGGATTCAGCGGCGGGGGGCTTCGTCCATCCTGCTCTCTGACAAGACCGCGATCTTCGTGGATCACGTGCGGATTCACGACCTTGAGATGCTGCAGCAGTGGTCGGCCCGTTCGATCGACAGGATCCAGGTGCTGAGCGGACTGGACGGGACCACCTACTACGGAACCAACGCCGGAGACGGGGTGATTCTGATCTTCACCAAGGTGTCCGACGGAGGGGCCGAGCAGCCCTAGCTGACCGTAACCAGCAGTTACCGTCCACCAGGTCCACGAACCAGCGAACGGCAACGCACCTCCAAACACGGAACCAAAAAAGGGCACGCCGCCGAAGCGACGTGCCCTTTTCGGTTCGCTTGACCGAAGACGCTACGCGCCCCGGTTCAAGCAGAGCGGCTGAGCACGATCGATGTTCGAGTTCTCGTACTCCGTGAACGGAATGATGAAGTTCACGTCCGGTCCGTAGTTCCCGCCCTTGAAGTAGGCGCCCGTGGGGAACACGGTCTCCGAATCCCGCCCATACTGGCGAATGAGTCGCCGCATGTCTCCCAGCCTGTGGGAGGTCGCGAACAGCCAACGCGCACGCTCTTCGAACAGGTCGTCGATGCGCGCATCGTCATTCCCGGGATCCACGAGGTCCGGGAGGCTGACGTCGCCCCTGAGATCATTCAGGAACGCGTACATGGCCGGGTAGTTCGCCGCATGGAACTCGGCTTCGGCCTGGATCAGCCGGGCCTCGACTCCGTTGGCCAACGGCGTGTCGTCTTCGTGCGAGGGGTACTTGAGCTGCTCATAGAGCGGCGTCGCCTCGTCGAATCCGACCGCATCCACGTACGGCGTCAACGGCATGCGGACATCCTCTGCCGAGCGGAACGCGATGCCGTTTCCGCCCTCGACGTCCGACACCGACCAGCGCCGCTGCGACTGGTTCAGGTTGTAGATGGCGTTCCTGAGACTCGCGGCACCACCGTCGGCACTGCGGATCAGGTACACCCAGTCGGTCGGCACGCCGGCGACGGCCGCGGCCGCGGCCGCATACATGCCCTGGTTCAAGAGCGTTCGGCCTTGTCCAATGGCCGCCAGATTGGCCTGGTTGGCATCCGCTCCCGCGGCTGTCGCGGCGCTCGAGAACCTCGCGGCCGCAATCCCCCATGTCTCGTCGGTGGTGCTCTGCGTGCCGTCGATGGGATCGCCGGAGCCCGGCGTGCTGCCATAAGGCACACCGGAGCAGTAGTTCTCGCCGAACATCAGGTACGTGAATCCGGCCAAGCTGTAGAGCTCGGCGATTCGGGAGTCTCCGGCCAGAAACTCCTCCATGAGCACGACGGCGTTCTCGGCACCCACACGGGCTTGGTGTAGCCTCAGGTACTGGCCTTCCATGGTGGTGTTTTGCTCGTCGATCTCTCGACGGTCCACCTCGTTGCGTGTCGGGAACGTACCCGACAGGTGGAATTCGTCCGTGAACATGCCGACGTACATGACCTGCCCACCGCCGTTGGAGCTGTAGGCGTTGGCGAACTGGCCAAGCGCGCCCGCCCAGAACAACTCCGCTCCTTTTTCTCCCTGCACGTTCTCTGGCAGCACCAGATCCGGATCCTTCACCTCCAGGATCGAATCGGTGTCACAGCCCGCTACGGCCATGCCACAGACGGCGACCAACGCAAGCCCCAATCGGAGGGGCGAACCTTTCCTTTTCATGGTAGTCGCTCCCTTAGAAGGTGAGGTTGAGCCGGAACGTCCAGTAGCGGAGCGCCGGCTGCGTGAGGAAGTCATCCGTGCCGAAGTTGTCTCCGGAGCCGTTCCAGTTCACTTCGGGATCGACACCGGTGTAGTCGGTCCAGGTCTTCAGGTTGCGGCCTGTGACCGTGAAGTTCATCCGCGTCGCGCGGAACCGCTGCGCCCACTCGTCGGGAATCATGAGCGTGGCCGAAACCTCGCGCAGCTTCCAGAAGCTGCCGTCCTCGAAGTAGCCCCACACCGATTGGCTCGGGTGGTACAGCGAAGCCACGGCGCGCGCCTGGTCATCCAACTCGGTCGTGCGGTCGATCAAAGCGCGGCACAGCAGGAACCGGCAGCGGAAGCGCTCGGTGTTGTTGTAGGACACGTAGTCGCCGCGGTAGTCGAGCAGTCCGTAGAGACGAATGCGATCGAACAGCGTGAGGCTGGAGGAGATCGCGAGCATGTCCTCCGGCAGTCCGTTGCCGGCGAACGTCAGCTCCGAACCCACGACGATCTCGTCGGGCTCGATGATCCCGTTGCCGTTGGCGTCGTTCCAGCTCTCCAAAGGCAGGTCCCACTTACCGCCCAGCGGATAGTCCTCCACAAAGCGGGTCTGCGTGCCGATGGGCTCCTGGTCACCGAGGTCGACCAGCAGGTTTTCGTTGGTCGAACCGGAAACCGTCAGGTCCCATTGGTAGTTGTCCAGGTTCAGCACCAACGCGGACAGAGAGGCTTCCCAGCCCTTGTTGGTCACCAATCCCACGTTGACCCAGCGGTCGTCCACCGATCCTTGGGACGGCGGCAGCGGCGCCTGCACCAACGCGGCTTCGGTTTCCTTGTCGTAGTACGTCAGCTCCAGGCCCAACCGACCGCCGAACATGTCGGCGTCGAATCCCAACTCGATCTCCTGGGACTTCTCGGGCTCGAGCAGGGCGTTGCCGACCTCACCGATCTGAGCGCCCGAAACGGTCGCGTCGGTCGGGTCGACCACCGCGGCGCCGTTCAGCGTCCGCAGGGCGTCGTCCGAGCCGGGCTGAAGGCCCGACTTACCCCAGGCCGCCCGCAGACGGAGCTGGTCCAGGAATCCGATTTCCGGGAAGAAGTCCTCCTCGGAGGCGAGCCAGGAAATGGCCGCCTTGGGATAGTACACCAGGTCGAAGTCGCGCCCGAACGCGCTGTTGTCGTCCGCCCGGATGGCCCCGGTGAGGAACAGCCGGTCGTTGATGCTGAACTGCTGCTCGACGAACACGCCCAGGGTCTTGTTCTCGGCCGTGGCTTCGTCCGAGAACGACTGGGCGGCCTGGTTGATGGACTTGGCGCCGTTGACGATGTCGAATCCCCAGGAATCGGTCCCCGAGAACACGTCGCGGAAGTACTGCGCGCCGACGGACGTGCGCGATCCGACGTTGTTGTTCAGATCGAACGTGGCGGAAGCGCCCAGGTCGACCGTGTACTGGAAGATGCTCCGGTAGTGCCGGTCCTTCCAGCCCAGGTCGCGGTCCCCCGGCACGCCGATGTCGCGGGGGAAGAAGCTGATGTCCTGACGGCTGGTGAAGTCCAGCCCGAACGTTCCGCGTGCGGCGAGCCAAGTCATGGGCTGAACGGTGGTGGTGAGGCTCCCCGTGAACCGCTCGACATCCTGGAACAGGTCGCGGCCGAACAGCTCGGACGGTGACTGGAATCCCCAAGCGTCGTCGCGGCCCGGGAAGGCGCCGCCGAAGTACGCACTCGGCAGGAATCCGAACGAGTTGTTGTCGTTCCCCATGTAGGAGAGGTTGCTCGTCAGGTATCCGGTTCGCAGCGCGATCGTCGTGTTTTCGGCGAGCTGCGCGTTCAGGTTCGCCCGGAGGTTGAGCCGATCCAACTGCATCGGCCGCTCCATGGTGTTCGTAATCTCGATTCCGCGAGACAGCAGCGTCTCCCGATCAGCGTCGGGCAGGGTGTAGGGGCCGTCTTCGCCCTCGTACTCTACCGACGCGTAGAAGTTGACCGTCTCGGATCCACCGGTGACGGAGAGCCCGTACTGCTGGCGGAAACCGTCATCGATGGGCGAGAGGTTGGGGTCGTCCAGCACCTGGTAGGAGGTGATCCCGTCCTGGAGACAGTTCCCGTCGAGCTCGAACTGGAGCAGGCACAGCTCGGAAAGGCTGCCGCCGTCGGCGTCCAGTCCGGCGTAGTTGAGCGGGTACCGGTTCTTCTCCTGCACCAGGCCGGTCTCCACCCAGGCATTCCAACGGGTCTGCCCGGCCCGGCCGGCCTTGGTCGTGATGCGGATCACCCCGTTGGCGGCCTCGGTTCCGTACAGCGTGGCGGCCGCCGGTCCCTTGATGATCTCGATCGACTCGATGTCCTCGGGATTGAAGTCATCGAAGCGCGAGGGCTCCTGCCCGCCGACTGCCGTGAAGTTGCCGCCCAAGCTGGAGCTGCTCTCCACGCGCACGCCGTCCACGTAGAGCAGCGGCGAGTTGTTGAGAGAGATGGACGACGAGCCGCGGATGCGGATCCGGCTCCCCATTCCGACCGTTCCGGTCGAGCTGGAGACCTGCACGCCGGGAGCGCGTCCCTGGATGAGGTCCGAGATGTTGTTGATCGGCGCGGTCTCGACCAGTTCTTCGGCTTCGATAGAGCCGATGGCGTGGCCGATCTCCCGCTTGCGCTGTTCACCGGTCGCGGTGACCACCACCTCGTCCAGCGCGATGGCGGAGAGTGAGAGCTGGAAGTCCAGCACCGCGGTCTCGCCTGCCGCAACGGTCACGGCCTGAGTCATCGGACCGTATCCGAGCAGCACGGCTCGGACCTGCTGTGGCCCGGCCGGAACGTTTTGAATGAGATACCGGCCGGCGTTGTTCGTAAGGCCGCCGATGGTCGTTCCATCGACGACGACCTGCACGCCCACGAGGGACATGCCCGAGGAGGCATCGGTAACGGTGCCGGTAAGCGTGCCTCTCTCCTGCGCCGAGGCGAGCCCGGTAAATAGGAAGAGAGACGAGAGCACCGTAACGGATGCCAGCAGCGAACGTTGAAGGTTCATGCTGCCTCCGATGTAAATGGAAGAAAGAACTTCACTTGAGGCCGTGAGAGCCCACCACCCGGGAGGACAGATTGCCCTCCGCCCCAAAAGAGAGCGGGCACGCAATCGCCGCCGACCCGACGAAGGATCGGTGGCGGTCGTGGATCCGCTCCAATAAAAAGTTAGGAAACTCGGGGACAATTGCAACCGAATCTTAGTTCTGATCGCGTTTGCAGTTGGCTCCTCGGTTCCGGACGCTGGGCGGTGGCCGACTCCCGGCCTACATCAGGGAACGTCCGAGCGTCGGCGAACGTGGACAACCTCGGGTGAACACAGAAAAAGACGGGGCGGCCCCGAGCGGGGCCGCCCCGAAGAGAGTTACCCGGGAAGGGTAAGCGTTACCACCGCCGATAGGGTGTGTTGAGCCACACCCTCTCCACCCGGGGATCCCGATCCAGATCGACCAGTTCGGCGAGCGGCACGCGGCCGGCCCGAACCTGCAGCACGCGGGCCCCGCGGTCGAGCCGGACCCAGCGCGCGTTCAGCGCCCCGTAGGCGCCGATGCGGTCCGCGTGGCGTTCCAGCCGCCGATAGGTCCTCTTCCCCACCAGGCGGTAGAGGTCCGGCACGTAGGCGGACCGAACGGCCGCACCGCGATGGCGGCGGCCCCGACCGTCTCGGAAGCGCACGTTGCGCCAGTCCACCGCAGTCCAATTCACCCGCGTACGGTGATCCACTCGCCGGCTTCTCGCCCGGCCTCTGCGTCCCTCACGGCCGTGATCGACCCTCACCCGACCGCCCCGGGAGCGATACCCCTCCTCGTACTCGACGTACACGTCGGATCTCGCTCCGCGGGCATCGGGCTGGTAGGGGTGGTAGGCGTACTCGGTTTCATGACCACCCGACCTCCACCAGCCGTCCACCTCGACGCGGATCTGGCCGGAGAGGGAGGTCGCGGTCGACGGGAGCAGCAGCGCTCCACTCAATAGACTCACGACTAACGCTTTCATGGCGACCTCCTATCGCTCGGGAGGGTCGGGCTGCTCGGGTCGGCTTACAGACCCGGTTCCCGCCTCCGTTGGTCGCCTGTATTGCGCACCGGCCGTGCCGTGTCACGATGGACAGCCCTAAAACGCTTTGTTGAAACGTCTTAGAGCGTCTCGGTGGGAGTCGCGAGCGTATCGTTTTTGTCCTAAAAAAAGGACAGTCAGTCCAGCCCGAGTCGAGAGAGTACCTCGGACGGAGGGCCGGGGAAGTCCGTTCGGGCCACGTTCCCGACGAACCCCAGATCGGCCATGCCCTCCTCCGTGGTCCAGAACGCCGTGGCCACCAGGTCCCGTACCTTGTCGAAAAAGCGGGCGTGTGCGCGGTGTTCGGGACGGGCGTCGGGGAGGTAGCGAATCTGATCGCAAATGCTCCGTTGCTCTTCCGCGCTCAACTCGTGAAACCGTCGTTGGTGGCGACGGAGCGACTCGCTATCCAGCCACACGAGCCCGCCTCGCACCAGGACCAGATCCCGTGCATGGGCTTCGTATGGGGCGCTCACGTGCTCGTTGACGTAGTGGTGGGCACCGGTTTGGGACGCGCTCGGGGAACGCCCGTCGGCGGGCAGGATCAGGTCGGCCAGGGCCCGCACGGTGTCCAACTCCGGGGGTGAGAGCTGGAGCGGCCAGGGCACCACGGGCCTGAGCAGATCCGGATCGGTTGCGGTTCCGAGGGCCAAGGGGTTGGTCTCCGGCTGCGGCGGAGCCTCCACTTCACACGCCACCAATGGCACCGCTGCGGTCGTGGCCAAGACCTTGAGCGCCACCCGGCGGGACACGGTGGTGGCCGGCCCGGCCGCTTCCGGTTTGGTGACGTGCCGGTCGGTGTCCGGCGAATGCGGCGCCCACTCGTGGAGCGCCTTCCCCCGTTTGCCGGTCACGTCAGCTCTCCCTTGCGGTGCGCGTCTACGAGGTACTCGGACGAGCGCCACGCCAGCGCCATGATCGACAGGGTCGGGTTCTTGTCTGCGTTGGAAACGAACGGTCCGCCGTCCATGCAAAACAAATTCGGCACCTCCCAGGACTGACAGAACTGGTTCAGGACCGAAGTGTCCGGGTCGGCGCCCATGCGCACACCTCCCACTTCGTGGATGATCTGGCCCGGCTTGAGGATGGCGCGCGCCCCGTCCTCGCCGTGCACCCGGGACAGCACGTTGCCCCCGAGCGCCTCGATGATGCCCGCAAACGTGCGGTGCATGTGGGCCGCCTGGTTCAGCTCGTGGTCCGACCACCGCCAATGGAAGCGAACCGTTGGGACTCCCCACTGGTCCACCCCGTCGGGGTCGATCTCCAGGTAGCAGTCCTCGTTGGGGATCATCTCTCCGCGGCCGTCGAATCCGATGAACGACCCGTAGTACCGACGGCAGTCCTCCTTGAACTGCTGTCCGTACGAGCCACCCGTGAGCGGCTCGATCCCGCTGAAGGCGCCCGCGCCCGGCATGCGTTGGCCGCCACCGAACTCGATGTGGTACCCGCGCGCAAAGTCGAGTCGTCCGCCGAGCTGCTCCCCGTAGAGCCACCAGGGCATGTACATGTGCATGGCCGACGCCCCCTCCTCGTTGTGACGGGGCAGGTTCTCCAACGCCGGAACCTGTCCGTAGACGCCGGCTCCGACCGTATCCATGACGTACTTGCCGACCGTGCCGCTTCCGTTGGCCAGCCCGTCGGGGAAGAGGGAGGAGGTGGAGTTGAGCAGGATGCGGGCGGACTCGCATGCGCTCGCAGCCAGCACCACGATCTCGGCTTCCGCGTGTTCGTCCAGGCGCGTCGACTTGTCGACGTAGTGCACGCCGGTAGCCCGGCCTCGCGCGTCCACCGTTACTTCTCTCACCATGGCACCCGTCACGATGTCGAGGTTCCCGGTGGCCAAGGCCGGTGGGAGGAGCACGGTTGTGCTCTGGAAGTTGGCTTTGATCGAGCATCCCCGGCCGCAGGGCGTGGCCCAGAAGCAAGCTGCCCGGGACTCCATGGACTCGCGCGTCACCCGACGCGCGGTTGCGTTGTTCGGCCACAAGAAACGCGAGAGCCGCTCGGCGTCCTGCCTCTGGGTCAGGATGGCCAGGTGTGCCGGAACGACCGGGATGCCCAGCCCCTGGCAGGCTCTGTGGGTCAGCAGCTCATAGGCGCGGGGAGCCGGGGGAGGCTGCAGGATGCCCGGAGAAGAGTCCGGGGTGTTTTCCAGCCCCTCGGTGGAGCCGTAGACCCCGGCCAGCGCCTCGGTCTTGTCGTAGAACGGCGCCAGGTCCTCGTACGAAAGCGGCCAGTCCCATCCGAGCCCGTCCCGACTGCGCGGTTTGAAATCGTAGGGGCCCATGCGGAGCGATATTCGACCCCAGTGATTCGTACGTCCGCCCAGCATCCGTGCGCGCCACCACATGAAATCCACACCGTCGGCGCTGGCGTAGGGCTCACCCGGGACGCGCCACCCGCCGTCCACGGTTGCGTCGTAGAACCCGAACGGCTTATCGGGTGTCCCTCCTCCTCGGAGCGGCGCGTCCCGCGGAAGGTTGAACATCGGGGTTTCCAAGACGGGGTCGTACCAGCGGCCCGCCTCGAGCAGAAGGACCCGCATGCCCTCCATGGTCATGACGTAGGCGGCCATGGCGCCGCCGGCTCCGGACCCCACGACGATCGCGTCGTATTCTTGCAGCGACTTCCGTCTGCGGTAGCGGATGGAGGCCTCCCGAAATACGGTTCACTGGCCCGCCGTACGGTACGGTGGCGAACAATACGTTGCCACCACGTCCGCCGGCCAACGCGAAGACCCCGAGCCTCGCGACCCGGCGTCAGCCACCTCGTTGGACCAAGAGAGGAAAGCCCCAGATGAGAGCCACGTGCGGTGCAGTAGGATTGAGCCTCCTCGTCGCGACGATGTTTGCGGCGCCCGTGGCAGCCCAACTGCCGGAGGAGTTCACCAACCTCCAGGTGCTGCCTCAAGACATGTCTCGCCGCGCTCTGGTGGGCGTAATGCGAAACTTCTCGCTGGCTACCGGACTGCGCTGTTCGGGCTGCCACCTGGGCGAAGAGGGACAGCCCCTGTCGGAGTACGACTTCGCCTCCGATGAACGGGACGCAAAGAAGAAGGCCCGCGAGATGATGCGAATGGTTGGGGCCATCAACGGGGAGCACTTGGCTGCGCTGCCGGCCCGCAGCGAGCCCAACGTCAGAGTGACGTGCGCCACGTGTCATGGGGGGGTCCGGCGTCCCATGCCCATTCAGGACCTGATCATTGCCGATGTGGCCAGCGACGGCATCGAAGCGGCCATCTACCGATACGAGGAATTGCGGCTGGGATACTACGGTTCCCGCGCGTACGACTTCAGCGAGCGATCTCTCATCTTCACCGCGCAGGCGCTGGCCGGCGATGACGACCAGGCAGCGGCGCTCGCGTTACTGGAGCTGAATCTGGGATACCATCCGAACTCCACGCAGACGTACGCCGCGATCGGCGACCTGCACCGTGCCTCCGGTGACGTCGATCAGGCCATTCAAGCCTTCGAGCGGATCCTGGAGATCGATCCTGAGCACGGCCTCGCCCATCGGCGGCTGACGGAGCTGCGCGGCGGCTGACCTGGCGCGGTTGTTGCGCCCGGGAGTCCGTGGCGTTTCAGCCATAGTTACCGTCCTGTCAGGAGGCCCGCATGCGCCGCGCCGCTTCATTGTTCTTCGTTGCTCCACTCGCGCTGGGGCTCCTATTCACGACTTCGCCACTGGCGGCGCAGTCCGAGTCGTCCACGGTCAACGTCGGCGTTGCCGCGCACGTGAGCACCATGGGCGTCGGCGGCGATCTGGCGCTCTCGTTCGGGAAGTTCCTGGGCGCCAGGGGCCGAGTATCGTTTCAGCCGTACGATCCCACCGCGACGTGGGACAATCAGGTGGATCTCACCGTCGGGCTCGACTCGCCTACGTTCGCCGCGTTGGTGGACGTGTTCCCGACCGGAGGGGGGATTCGCGTGACCGGCGGGTTGGTGCGCTTCAACGAGGGATTCCAGCTCACGGCCGACCTGACGCAGCCCGTGGACTTCAACGGCACGGTTTACGACCCGTCCGAGATCGGACAGCTCTCCGGCTTGGTGTCCGGACGCAGAACGGCTCCGTACCTGGGGCTGGGCTGGGGGAACGCCGCCCGGAGCGGGATCATCGGGTTCACCCTGGACGTGGGCATAGCGTTCTACGGTTCGCCGCAGGTCGCGCTGGACGCCACCGGACCGTTCTCGGACGATCCCACGTTCCGGACCAACCTGGAAGCCGAGCGACTGGATCTGGAGGCGGAGCTGGCGGACTACCAGTACTACCCCGTGCTCTCGCTCGGGATGACTGTGGGGATCAGCAACTCGTTCTGATTCCTCCTGGACGGGCGCTGGAGCGCACCGACCCCGAGCCGGCGGATGCCGGCTCGGGGTCTTTCTTTACGCCTACGCCCCGTCCAACGGAACCCGGCTCGTCGCTTCGCAGGTAGTATCCCTATGATCGCGACGGACCCGGGCCGTGCCCTGCTGGTGGTTCACCTGAGCCTTCTCGCCGCGTGCGGCGGTCCGGTCGTGGAAGCGCCGCCCCGGGCGCAGATGGACCGCCAGGTCGCTCCGGTGGCGGCTCCGGCGCCGCTGCAACCCAGCGTCGAGCCCGGAACCCTGGTCCGCGATACCGTCCACTCCGAGGCCCTCGCAGGCAACCTCCTGGGACAGTCGGCCGCCAGGGAGCTGATCGTCTATCTGCCGCCGGGCTACGACCGGGCGTCCGGTTCCTATCCCAGCCTCTATCTCCTGCACCGCTACGACGGGCGAGCGGAGGATTGGTCGAACGGTCTCTACCAGGGGTTTCGCATCGATGAGGTCCTGGACAGCCTGATCGCATGGGGCGAGATGTCGCCCGCGATCGTGGTCATGCCCGACGCCGGCCAGGGCGTTTTCGGAAGCTCGTATCTCAACTCCACGCTCACCGGACGTTGGGAGGAGTTTCTCGCGGACGAGCTGGTCCGGCACGTCGACGGAAAGTACCGCACGCTGGCCCGGCCGGAATCGCGGGGAGTGGCCGGCCACTCTGCCGGAGGGTACGCAGCGCTCAAGCTGGCCATGACGCGCGCGGACGTGTTCGGGTCGGTGTACGCGCTCAGCCCGTGCTGCCTGGACTTCGGTGACGAGGTGGAGGGGTTGGGTGCCATCGGGGAGATCCTGGGCGGCGTCCTGGGCATGTCCGGGGACGGGTCCACCTGCGCCGGCTCGGGTCCCGCCAGCCAGGTGCCGTCCAAGCTCATCCACGCGTGTCGGGACAACCTCCTGAGGCTCGAAGGCATTGCCCTCGATGTGGGCGACCGCGACGGCTTCGAGAGCAGCGTGCCGTGGGCGCAGAGGTTTTCCGAGGCCCTGGAGGAGGCCGGCGTCGACCACCAGTTCGAGGTCTACGCGGGCGACCACACCGGTCGGATCGGCAACCGTCTGCTTCTCAGGGTGCTACCCTTTTTCGCCCTCCACCTCCGCTGAAGTCCCCTTCACGACCCCAGGCGCAAGTGCGTCGATGGGTCGATTGAACACCAGGAACACCAGGCCCGCACCCACCACAACCGCGGCCACGGTGCCGAACAGCCGCACGAGGGGCATGGAGTCGAACTGCCCGGCCGCCAAGCCCGCCAAGAGGTTGCCCAGCGAAGTGCCCATGAACCAGATGCCCATCATCTGGCCCACCAGTCGTGTCGGAGAGAGCTTCGTGACGCTCGAAAGTCCGACCGGGCTCAGGCAGAGCTCGCCGCAGGTGTGGAAGAAGTACGTGACGACGAGCCACATGGGGCTGACCAGCGTCGTCTCGCTGGCGAAGCTGGATCCCCACGCGAGGACGAAGAAGCCGATGCCCAGCAAGATCAGCCCCAGCCCGAACTTCACCGGCAGGGACGGCTCACGGTCGCGTCGGGCGAGTCGAATCCAAAGAACGCCGAACACGGGCGCCAGCAGGATGATGAACGTGGAGTTGACCGACTGGAGCCAGCCGGCGGGGATCTCCCACCCGAGGACACCGCGGTCCGTCAGCCTCGACGCGAAGAGGTTCATGGACGAGCCGGCCTGCTCGAACCCGGCCCAGAACAGCACCGATCCCGCGAACAACACGAAGATATAGACGACCCGCTTGCGCTCCGGTCCGTCCAGCCCGCCGGCGAGCATGAGCCAAACGAAGTAGATCACGGCGACGGACACGATCACCCAGGCGGCGGCGACGGCCGCCCGCTCGAAGCTCATCGTCAGCGCACCCGATCTGTGCAGGGCGGTCATGGCCACGACGAGCGCGACGACCAGCGCGATCCCGGTCAGCAGCCGATTGACTCCCGCGCGGACGCCATCCGGGCTCGACACCGACGTTCCGGCGTCGCCCAGGCGGCCGCGGCCCAGTTGGTACTGGATGAGCCCGAGCACCATCCCCACGCCCGCGGCTCCGAACCCCAGGTGCCAGTCGAACTTCTCGCCGAGAAACGAGCACACGATCGGGCCCAGGAACGCGCCCAGATTGATGCCCATGTAGAAGATGGAGAACCCGGCGTCGCGACGGGCGCCTCCCTCCGGGTAGAGGCTTCCGACGATCGCGCTGACATTGGGCTTGAGCAGGCCCGTTCCGATCACGACCAGCAGGAGTCCCAGGAAGAACGTGGGCGTGCTGGGAATCGCCATGCTGAAGTGACCCAGGGCGATGATCACGCCGCCCCAGAACACCGCGTTCTGTAAGCCGAGCAGGCGGTCCGCGATCCATCCGCCCGGCAACGCCGAGAGGTAGACCCCTCCCACGTACAGGCCGTAGATCGCCGCCGCCTTGGTGTCGGTCATCCCCATCCCCCCATCGATCAGCGCAGCCGTCAGGTACAGCACCAACAGCGCCCGCATGCCGTAATAGGAGAAACGCTCCCACATCTCGGTGAAGAACAGCGTCGATAGACCGCCGGGGTGTCCGAAGAAGCTTTCCTCGGCGGTGGCGGCTGCGGGCTCCGGTGCCGGGCCTCGCTGCATGTACGGCCTCCGTAGGCTGGATGGTCGATGCGGGGTGCGTTGGATGGCACACTAGGCTAGGGGCGTGCTGTGATCCGGGCCAGCGCCGAGTCGAAGGTCGGAGCACGAGGTGGCAACCGGGGGTACCGACTTGCCTACAGTGATCTCGGAAGTTCTTCAGCCGTGAGATGAACCTCGATGCCTGATACCGGTGCCCTCCATCCCATCGTGGTGCACTTCGTCATCGCCCTGCTCGTCGTGGGCGTCCTCATGCGACTGGTCGCGTTCATCGGGAAGCCCAAGTTCGTTGGCCCGGCTGCCACCACACTGCTGGTGATCGGCGCGCTTACGAGCGTGCTGGCGGTCAAGTCCGGCGACGATGCTCACGGGCCGGTCGAGCGCATTCCGGGCGTCCGGGCCATCATGCACGAGCACGAGGAGTGGGGAGAGCGCACCCGAAACCTCTTCCTGTTCGTCGCAGCGCTGGAGATCGCGGGCTTGGCGCTGGCCAAGACCCGATACAATCGCTATTTGCTCATCGGTTCCGCAGTCGCCGGTCTGGCCGGGCTCTTTTTCATCTACGAGACCGGGGAGCACGGAGGAGAGCTGGTATACGACTACGCCGGCGGGGTGGGAACCCGGACCGACGATCCCGAAGCCGTGAATCGGCTGCTCACCGCAGGGCTCTACCATCAGGCCATGCAGGATCGCGAAGCCGGCCGAACCGCCGAGGCGGCACGGCTCATCGACGAGCTCTCCCTTCGCCATCCCGAAGATCTGGAGGTCCAGATTCTCGCGGCAGAATCCCTTCTGTTGGACCGAAGGAACGCGCCCGCTGCGCTCGCCAAGCTGTTCGAGCTGGATCCGCCCGCGGATGATGCACGCTCGGTCATCCGCCATGGCCTGTTGATGGTGGATGCGCTACGGGCCAACGGGAACCCGGATGCGGCGGAGGCACGACTCGGCGAGCTGGCCCGTCAGTTCCCGGAGAGCGGAGCCATCCAACGGCGCCTCGAAGGAGGCTGAGCCACCCGACGTCTCAAACAGGACCCTAGGGAGCCTCTTCGAACACGCCCGTCTCCCGGTTCTTGCGAACGCGGTTCCAGGGGAACCACCTGCCGTTCATGGCCACGTAGACGCCGGGCGGGAGCACCTGGGCGAAGGAGAGGGCCGAGCCCAGGTTGAAGAGTCCGTCCGACGAGCCGAACGCCCACGGGATCATGGCGCCGGTGAGGACGATCGTCTTGCCGTCGGTCCCGCGCTGCAGGGCCTCGGCGGTCACCACCATCGTGTCGGTTCCGTGCGTGACCACGACGTGACGCTCGGGGCAATCGGCTACCGCGCCGACGATCCGCGCGCGGTCCTCATCGGTCATCTCCAACGAGTCGATCATCATGAGGGTCTCCACCTCGACCGTCAGGCGGCAACGCCCCCGCTCCAGCATCTCCCGGAGATGCGTTTCCCGAAAGAAGAGCTCTCCCCGAATCTCGTCGTACTCTTTGTCGAAGGTGCCCCCGGTCACGAATACCCGCACCTCGGGGGACCGGAGCTCGGCGCGATCTCTCATCGCTCGGAAAGTAACGCGTCGAACCGGGGGTCCCCGCGGAGCGGGTCGAAGCGGGGATCCAGCCGGAGCACTCCGGGCGTGATGTCCGACGGCACGGAGGCGAGCCGGCGCAGCTCTTCCAGCGTGGCATCGTGGTCGCCGGCCAGGAGGTACACGAACATCTGGCGGATGGCGCTGAACCGGCCGGTATACGCGTCGCGGTCCATCGAGAGCACCCGCACGCCCGACTCCGCATGCTGGCGAGCCAACACCGGCTGTCCGAGGATCGCGTACACGATCGCCAGCTCGCCGTGGAGTGAAGCCAAGGTGGCGTCTTCTCCCCCGGCATAGGATTGGAGCTGGCGTTCAACGGCGGCTCGGGCCGAGTCCGCGAGCGGCGCGGTGCGGGCGGCGTCGCCGGCGGTGTGGGCTGCCATCAGGCGGCTTACCACCGGGGTTCCTTGCTCCTGGAAGGGGATCAGATACGCGGCGGCGGAAGCCTGCCACACGGCCGGATAGTCACGACGTAGAAAGGCGAGTCCGGCTTGAAACCGTCGGCTGAGTGGGCTGTTTCGGTCGGGCAGCGCCGCAACGATGCCGGCCATCTCGGCGGTGTCTCCCGAGGCGACGGCCAGCTCCCACCGCGCGACCAGCGGTCCATTGGGCGCCTCCGGCGGGAGAAAGCGCGCAAGGCGCTCCGCGTGCCGACGGGCCTCCTCGAATCGTCCCATGAGCGTATAGGTCGTCGCGGCAGTGTAGATGCCCACGGGATCATTGGGCGCGAGCCGGGCGGCTCGCTCGAACCGCTCCGCGGCTTCTTCCCACTGTCCCAGCCGTCGATAGATGGCACCCAGCGAAAGGCTGGAGACCGCGTCGTTGGGCAGCGCCCGCTCGACGGCTTGGAAGTGATCGAGGGCCGCCTGATAGTCCCGTTCTCCCCGATACTGATACTGGCCTTGGGCCAGTCGGGTCTCCACGTCGTCGGGTGCCAGGCCCAAGGCCCGGTCCAGGGCCGCCCGTGCGCTCTCCTTCTCGGTTACCGAGCCCCCGAACTGCCAGTACTTCCAGATCCGGGCTCGGGCGAGCGCCGCGTGGGCCTGCGCGTAGTCGGGGTCCAGGGCTACAGCCCGTTCGTATTCTCCGATGGCCTCGTCGTTTTTTTGGCGGTCATACCGGTTGGAAAAAAGGATGTTGCCGCGAAAGTAGTGCTCCAGGGCCTGCACGTCGTCGGTACGTTGGGTAGACACGTTGGCGCGCCCTTCGGGCAGGAGCTCGGCCCGGAGCTCTCGCGCCACGTTGCGGGCAATGTCCGACTGAATGTCGAAGATGGCGTCCACGCTGTACGCGCGGTCGTACTCGTCCGACCAGACGTGGGCGTCACGCGCCGCGTCGATGAGCTGCATGTGGACTCGGATCTGGTCGCCGATGCGCTGGACGCTTCCCTCGAGTACCGCTCCGACACCGAGCTCCCGGGCAATCTCGGGGACGGTTTTGGGTGAAGTGCGGTATTGGAGGACCGAGGTGCGCGAGATGACTGCCAGCTCGGGAATCTGCGAAAGCTGTGTCAGGATGCTCTCGTGCAGCCCGTCGGTGAAGAGCGAGTCGATCTCCGTTCCGATGGCACCGAGCGGCAGCACGGCCACGGAACGCTCCGGCTCACCGGTTACCTCCACGGAACCATCACCGGGACGGGTGGCCCATACGACGGCCGCCGCTACGAGCGCCGCCGGCGCCGCCCACAGCGCTACCCTCCGCCACGAAGCGGGCCCGGAGCTGCCCACGTCCGACACAGGCGCCCGGGCGGGAGTGTCGGGTGGAGGAGCGGCCGGTGTGGGCCTTTGGCGCAGAGGGACCGCGTCCGCGTCGGTGCCGTCCCTCAGTCGCGAGGCCAACAAGGCGGCGTCTTCCAGACGCTTCCGCACCTCACCGGTCGACGGCACGTGTATCCCGTCCGCCGAGATGGCGAACAGCTCCACGGGCTCCTCGATGTTCTTGAGCTCCGCCCGCCCGATGCGGAGCGTCGGGAGATCACGCTGGTTCCGAAGCTCCCGCACCACGCGGCCGGTCACGAGCACGCCTCCGGGCGGCGATGCCGCCTCCACCCGGGCTGCAACGTTGACGCCGTCCCCGTACACGCCGTCCCAGTCCCGAATGACGTCGCCGACGTGTAAGCCCGTGCGGAGCGGGATCGCCGGTTGCTCCCGCATCTTGCGTTGCAGCGCGACGGCGGCCCGCACTCCGTCGACAGCGCTACGGAATACCGTGACCGAACCGTCTCCGTAGTGCTGGACGATCTCGCCACTGTGAAGCTCGACCACCTGCTCCAGCGCTTCGCGGTACCGGCTGCGGACCTGGTAGGCCAGCTCCTCGTCGCCCTGCATGAGCGCGGAGTATCCCACCAGGTCTGCGAACATGATGGCCGCGAGGTAGCGTTCCGCCTTCGACGAAGATTTCGACGAAGGCTTCGGCGCCGAGTCGCCGTCATCGGGTCGGGACACCTCGGCGCTGGGTCCGAGCGCCTCCAGGTCGGCAGCGAGCTGGGAGGCATTCAGGTAGGCTTCCGTGTCGGTCTCGTCCAGCGCCCGGATCAACACACCCTCCGCCCCGGTCCGGAACGCGGGACTGAAGCGATCGCCCAAATACGGCGACGACTCGGGACCGTCTCCCGCCAGGACGGACCGTAGAAGCGCACCGAGAGCCTCCACGTCGGAGCGAGGCGAGCGTGCGGCCTCCTCACCGAAAAGCGCGAAGTCCAGCAGCTTCACGCCATCTTGCGTCAGGAGCACGTTCCCGGGCCTCACGTCGCCGTGGGCAATCCCGCGCCGGTGGGCGGCGGCAAGTCCCCGCGCCGCGGCCGACACGATCCGGACCGCCTCGTCCGCGTCGACGGGTCCGCGCTCGAGCCGACGAGCCAGGGTCTCACCCGGGTGATACGCGAAGATCATGACGGGCCGGCCGTCCTTGGCCCTCGTCACGTCATAGATCTGGGAGATATTCGGGTGATCCAGGGAGGCGACGGCTTTGGCCCGGGTCAGGACCGCCGCGAGCGCCGACGCCTCTTCCTCGGGATCGGGCGGGAGGCGACGGATCGCGACCAGGCGGCTCAGGTCTTCGTCGTGGGCCAGGTACACCACGCCCCATCCTCCCCGGCCGAGCTCGCGGAGAATGCGGTACCTGGAATTCGGGTCCCACCACTCAGGCTGCATGGGGCATCAATATAAAGGACGGCGCCGTTCGGTGCGTCTGGTTCCCGACTCGCGCGAGACCTACATTGCCGGTCGGGCCCGGCGCGACCACGGGGCCCAGTCCCAACCCAGTGAATCATCACGCGATGCGGCGCGACCGGACGTTCCGGTGCATCCGGATTTCACCGATGCGGCACGTCGCTCCAACACAGGAGCGAGATCCTTGGACTATAGGAGCGGGTGGTGTCTTTGGGCCGGGCTATGTGCACTGGCATGCCTGGCCTGTTACGACCGTGCGGGGAGCCCGACCGGCCCGGTCGACGTGCAGTTGCGGGTCCGCGCCGGCTGGGCCGCCGCGGTCGACCTCGCCGCGACGGGCCTGGTGATCGATCGGGCTACGGCCACGGTGTACGGTTTGCCGGCCGACACCGTCGAGCGTGTCTCCCGTGCGATTACGCCGGACCAATCCGAGGTCGAGTTCCCGCTACGCCTGCCTCTGGAGGCGGGAACCGAAGACTTCGGGGTCGACGTGGAGTTCTGGTCGGGGTCGACGCGCTTGTTCGCCGGCGCCGACACCGCCGCGGTCGGGCCTGAGACCGCGTCCATCGACCTGGAGATCGAGTTCACGTACGTCGGGCCCGGGAGCGACATCGCCTTCCTGACCCTGGCTCCGGACGACACCGTGCTGACGTACGGCGCCTCGCTCGCCATGCGGGTCGAGGCGTACGACGCCCTCGAGGCGCCGGTCGATCCGTTCTTCGTTATCTGGAGCACGGACGATACGGGCACGGCGGTCGACGCGGCCGGCACGGTGACCGCCGGGGACGCCCGCGGGACCGTCAACGTCGAGGCCGTCGCTCCGAACGGAGCGGGGGCGAGCGCCACGGTGACCGTGCAGCCGCCTCCAGCCGCAGTCGTCGCGATCGTGGGAGACTCCGTGACCGCCCCGACCGGTGGCGAGGTGGGATTGGTCGCGCAGGTCCTCGGCTCCGATCAGCAACCGGTTGCGGGAGTGCCCACGAGCTTTGCCGCGACCTCCGGTGGCGGCAGCGTAGCGCCGACGGCGGCGATCTCGGACGGCGACGGTTTGGTCTCCGCCACGGCGACGCTGGGTTCCTCGCCCGGGCGGCACACGTTCGAAGCGCGGGTCGAGGGCGTCTCGCCGGCGGTGTTTTCGGTCGACGCGATTCTGGTGCAGCCCATCATCCGTCTTTCCGAGGATTCACTGTCGTTCACCGCGCTGGAGGGGCTGGATCCGAATCCCACCACGCGGTCGGTGACGTTGACCAACGCGGGGAGCGGCCCCTCGAGCTGGGCGGCAGAAGGGGATCGTGAATGGCTGACCGTGAGCCCGGCGGTGGGTTCGCTCCCACCGTCGCAGTCCGCCACCCTCGACGTCACGGCCCGGAGCGCCACCCTGGCGGTGGGCAGTCACGTGGGCACCGTGACCGTATCCGACCCCGCGGCTGCCAACTCGCCTCAGTCGGTGCAAGTGACCGTCACCGTGGTCGAACGGCCCGCCATTGGCCTGTCCCGAGCGGGGCTCTCGTTCACCGCTCCGGAAGGACTCGATCCGTTCCAGCCCACGGACACGTTCTCCGTGA